>NZ_CP116967.1:3323704-3938380 GCF_032050975.1 Candidatus Nitrospira allomarina
GGAATAGAAAATGGATACGCCAACGATTCGTCCTCATGATGAAGTGTGTCATCATCCACCAGAGCCTCCATCTCCATTGCAGCTTGCCCCTCATATAACACGTGCTCGGTGCAAATACCCATCGCAGCAGCGGCGGCATCGAACAACCGACCGCAGGAACTCGCCAACGGACTATTAATCCGGTGGCTCAACATGCGATTCAGCATCATGCGAGGTTTTTTCTCGAGAAGATCAAACAATGGCAGATCGGAGTAGTTCATCGCAAACTCCGCCCACCCCATTTCTGCCATCACATGCGCATAGGTGTTTCGCCACGGTTCTTTAATTGCCTGAGTTCCGCCGAGCATCGGTACGGGTTTAAAGGACCCAAGACGAGTAAAGCCCCCATAATCCGCCAGCAAAAATTCTCCGCCCCAAATTGTGTTGTCTTCCCCATAGCCCAACCCATCCAAGATAACCCCAAGGACCGGTTCAGTATTTAAACGAACCCCGTTTTCGACCAGACAGGCCGCGAGATGAGCATGGTGATGTTGGATATCGAAAGTCGGCAGACGGTGGAAGTTGGCATGGACCCGCCCGAACTTACTCGACAGGTATTCCGGGTGCAGATCAACGGCGATGCTGTCAGGCTTGTGCTCAAACAGGTGTTGGTAATGCGAGATGGCCCGTTGATAATCGGCATAGGTCAAAGAATCCTCCAAATCGCCAATGTGATGGGAGAGCAGGGCTTGTCCATCTTTGAGTAAGCAGAAGGTATTTTTGAGTTCACCGCCCATAGCAAGAATAGCAGGACTGTGTTCGAAGCCCGAGGGAAGCCATATGGGTATGGGCGCAAGCCCTCGACTCCGTCGCAGCACTCGTGGAACCTGCTCCATGACTTTGACCACCGAATCGTCAACACGTTGGGCAATTCCCCGATTATGCAGGACCACAAACTCGGCAATGTTTTTCAAATGTACTTTGGCCTGGTCATTGTCGATCCACTGGGGTTCGCCGGCATGGTTACCGCTGGTTAATACAATGGGGTGAGCCATGCGATGGAGGATCAAATGGTGCAGCGGTGAGTTGGGTAACATACATCCATAGGTGGACATGCCGGGAGCGACACTTGGTGCAAGAGCCCTCTCCGCATGGCGCTTGAGGATAACAATGGGGGCCGCCGGGCTTTGTAAGAGTTCGGCTTCCCTCTCCCCTACCACACAATACCGGCGAATCACTTCCAGGTCGCGCGCCATTAATGCCAGAGGCTTTCCTTCCCTGTGTTTCAAGGCACGAAGCCGGCTGACCGCGTCCTCCCGGGTGGCATCGCAGGCAAGTTGGAATCCGCCTAATCCTTTCATGGCCAGAATGTGCCCTTTCCGGAGGAGAATGCCGGCCGCATCTGCCTCATCCAACATCGTGTAGGAATGCACCGCCACGGGTTTTCCGTCCATACGTTCAATCCATACCTTCGGTCCGCATGCATGGCACGCGATCGGTTGGGCATGAAATCGGGGGTTTTGGGGGTCCTGATAGTCCTTGAGACAGGCATCGCATAGAGGAAAATCCTTCAGTGTGGTGGAAGGCCGGTCATAGGGAATCCCTTCCTGAATCGTCAGGCGGGGTCCGCAATGCGTGCAGTTGGTAAAGGGATAGCGGTAGCGCCGGGCAAAAGGATCAAATATTTCCTTCACGCAGTCCGGACATGGGACGGTATCCGGAACAATGCCGGTTTGCACAGGACTTCTGTCGGTACCGGCAATGACAAACGTGTCTTCCGGGACGTCAGACAGGGAAATGCCGCTTGAGAAGATTTCGGCAATTTTAGCGAGTGGCGGAGGATTGTGAGTCAGTTCATGAATGAAATGCCTGAGGTTATTTTCCTCGCCTGCGACCAGAATTTGAACACCGTTTCCATTGTTGGAAACACGACCTCGAAGATCAAAGCGTTGAGCCAGTTGCCAGACCCTCGGACGAAAACCGACTCCCTGGACCAATCCAGACACTTGGATATTGAATGCCTGTTCGTTGGAACTTCTTACTGTTACTGTTTCCATCATGAAAGCATGGCTCCGTCAATGTCCCACAGGCCAGCAAAAACATTCGTCGGGGATTGCAGGTCAATGAACTTGGCCAGGACCCCGGAGACATTTCCGTACTGGAGTGTGAGTTCTCTCTATCCCTTACACAATACGGTGTCCCTGTACAGCAACGCTTACCGCGACCGACACCGGGCATTCTTGTCATCGATCCTGCATTTCGTGACACTCCCTCCGCCAGCGTCGAATACGTTTACACTCCAGGCACCTCGTTGACGGGGCACGAAACCAAAAAATCCGTGGACCGAGACCATCATGGCGTGCGTCACAGTCTCGCCGTCAATGACCCTCCCCTCAAGTCCCCTGGTAACAGCTGGAAGCAATTTTGTGCCACTGATGCCTACGACCATCTGAGGGGGGCGACGGCCGGTGAAGCTCAACACCTCACCCACGTGAATATGGGCGGTGAGGACGAGGTCTACCGCCGGGGGCAAGCGGCCCGACAGGCTTGAGGCAGTCAATGCATCCTGCGTAGTCACGTTGATATCTTCCACAGCTACGGGTGGAATCATCTGATTGCCGCACGCATCGGTTTTTGCCTCGGGGACGATACTGTGAGCCGGCCGCCATGCCCAGATGGGGCGGTGACTGAGGAGCCATGTGGGACCCCTTGCGAGCTTCGCTGCCCGTTCGAAATCTTGCGCATAGCGATTGACCACCACGTGCGGCGAGAGCGAAGTATCATCGGCCTGTACGGTATCCATGACGACCAACTGCAGATTTTCGAACTCCAAGGCATAGGGATCACTGAAGTCACTGCAGGCTGCGAATTCAAAAGGGTCGAGAAAACGGACGTACCCCAGTCCGGCGCGCTCACATGTCTCGTGGTCACCCCTTACGAAGACGATGGGGGCCGCCTCGAGCATCGGTATTCCCGGATCGAAGAACTCCACATTCCAGGTCGCCATCCGCATACCCGGACTGTTGTATGGACTGCCCTGGCAATTCTCGCAACCATCGGGGCACTTTTGCTCGCGATAGATGTAATCTCCTAACTGAATAATTAGATCCGGCTGCCATTCCGCTACACGCTGCGCAACCTTGGCGAACTCCCAATCGTCCGGGTCACCACAGTTTTGGAAACCGTCGTCGAACGCACTCCCCGCCTTCATGCGACAGCCGGTGTCTCCGACCACCGCGATTCGCCGTGGATTCCGAGAAACCGGGCGCAGGTCACGACCGGCAACTTCGATCCGGTCGGTCTCATACGGTACAAGGAGTTCGCAGACCAGAACATCAAAATCCGAATTCGGTTGCGCACGCACTTTCATCCGCGCAGGGCGGCCATCGAAAAAGGCCAAGGGGCAATGCTCACCTTCGGTTATGGCGCGTACGAGTCCGCGATAAGGCGGCACAACCTGCACCCACACATTGCGGACTTGTGAGTCAGTATGGGCGGAAGCCGATTCGAACCCGGCCGAGCCCAACCACGCGCAAGTCACGAGTAGCAGGATTTGAAGCTTTGGCAAGACTGTTCGCTTACGACGAAACCACATCCTTTACCTCCAGAAACAAAAAGGTAGACATCTATGCCCTACGGTACCTCTCAATAGAGTTCATTTCAAGATGTATGTCATTGCGAAGTTATGCCTCTTAAACATATGCAAATCAGCGCCGGAAACAGGATCAGAACCGCAGAAATCGAAAGGGCTCTCTTTAGCCATGAGGCGGTGGTGGAAGTCGTCGCTATCGACAACCCGCAGCCGAGCGCGGGAGGACAGATCACGACCCTTGCCTTAAACAAAGACAGCAGGAAACGCCGATCTCATTTAAAGTTTGCAGGATCCTGTCTTAGGGGAATTCGGCAGGATCGCCGGCGCCGGAAAATTTAAAATGTCCCGTCGCTTCCCAAAATCCGATCCGGCAAAATTATGGATCGGGTGAAGGGGGCCAGGAACCCGGAGATACTTTAATACTGGAAGAATGGGAAAGGTTATTTATCAGCACATGAATTGGTATATATGGGAATCACCGCAGGCTCTATGTTTCCTGCCCAGGATGGTGCCTACGATCAATTAAAGGAACAACCCTTTCTAACCTAGCCAAACACGAAAATTCCTTCAATGCCATACCCATTTCTGCTTGACACTTACCTTGCTTCCTTCCAACAGGTACCAAAACAGAAATTTCAAAATATCTTGCTCCCCAATGTCCTCACGTTTTTCTTTTGTCTCACCGCACCTGTAAAAATTCCCAATCGACCAGTTAATAGGCCCTGTTGCGTTCCAAGCGCCCTAAGGAGACAATAGACGGCTGGTGCCCCCATTCATCGTTTCTTCGCACGCATTGACCTATCAGAAAAAGCTGGAAAAATAACCTTATAGAATAAAAGCTTGTGACTCAACTCTTATCGTGCACACAATGTCTTGAACGACATGCCAAATCTGACTTCATTTGATGGCTCTGAGAATTCTGCCATCCGTTTTGTTCTGGGTGGGGAAATCAAAACCTTAGCCAACATTGATCCCTCTATGACTATTTTGCGCTATCTGCGGGAAATAGGGAACCGAACCGGAACGAAAGAGGCTTGTGGGGAAGGAGGTTGCGGGGCCTGCACAGTGGTTTTGGCGGATTTAAACAATGATGGACGGCTTCGCTATCGCACCATCAATTCCTGTCTTCACCCATTACCTCAGGTGGATGGCCAGGTGCTTCTCACGGTGGAAGATCTGAAGACGGTCGATGGACACCTGCATCCTGTGCAACAAGCATTGGTTGAGGCTCATGCCTCGCAATGCGGATATTGTACCCCGGGCATTGTCATGAGTCTGTTTGCGCTTTACCAATCCGGGGAACTCCCCGAGAGAGAAGCGATCGTCAATGCGTTGACCGGAAATCTATGTCGCTGTACCGGCTATCGACCAATCATTGATGCCGCCTTGGGCCTGTTTGAAAGCGATCGTCCAACCGTCGTGGAGGGCAACCAACGAATGAACAAAAGTCCCGGGTTTTCCGGGCGAGTGGCTACAGATGAAAGTACACTTCGTAAATTATTAGATTCCATCAAAAGATCCCATCGACTATCCATACAAGGAAGGACGAGCACGGGGAAAACGAATCGTTATCTGCTCCCTTTGGATCTAGCCGAACTTTCCGACATGCTTGGACAGTATGAAAACCCTATTCTCCTTGCCGGTGGCACCGATATTGGCCCCACCGTTTCGCAGAAATCACAGAAAAATGAAACGATAATCTTCATCGGAAAGGTCAAGGAGCTCCGGGGTATCTTTCTCTCCGATTCAGGTATCACAATCGGTTCGGCGACGACCCTGACGGAAGTCTATCCGGTCATCGCCCGTTACTATCCCGCCTTTGGAGATTTATTGCTGCGTTTCGGGTGCCCGGCAGTTCGTAATCTGGCAACCATCGGTGGGAACATTGCCGGCCGGTCACCCGTCAGTGATACCGCCACGGCCTTGATTGCCCTCGACGGCATGATGGCGTTACGTGTTGCCAACACGCAACGAACCGTGTCGGTGGAAGCCTTTCTGACAGGTGCCAAGCATGATGTTCTCGCTCCCGGCGAGCTTATCGAATCCATTTTCCTTCCCCTTCCAAAAGAAGGGAGTATGTTCTTTGCGTATAAAATTACCAAACGGCACGATTGTGATATTGCGGCGATCAGCGCGGCCTTCTCTATGGAACTGAAAGACAACCGGATACACCAGGTGCGTGTGTGCTATGGCGGCATGTCCCCTTACGTGAAGCGGGCTGCTCACTGTGAACATGCGTTGACCGGCATGCCCTGGGCTGCAGATACGATAGAAACAGCGGGTCACCAGTTAGCGAAAGATTTTGAACCAACCACCGATGGGCGTGCCTCCCCGGCCTATCGAATGTTGGTCGCCAAAAACCTCCTTCAACGATGGTATCTTGAATCAACCCTTCCACCGGAAAACCTGCAGGTCAGGGCGTACCAAAAGACCTATGAGTAACCATGAGATTCCAGGTGGTGCCGGATCGTCCAAAATGCACGATAGCGCTCGTTTACATGTGACCGGCGAGGCAGACTACGTCGACGACCTGTTGGCTCCCGCATTGACACTTTATGCGGCTTTTGGAGTCAGCCAATATGCTCATGCACGCGTCACCACACTTGACCTGGAACGCGTCAGACAGTCTCCCGGGGTTGTGTCGGTTGTCACTGCACACGATATTCCTGGGGAAAACCTCATCAGCTTCATTCAGGCGGATGAGCCCGTCTTTGCTTCGACGCACGTTGAGTGTGTCGGACAGCCGCTCTATGCCGTGGCTGCGCAATCATTTCAGCAGGCGCGAGCGGCGGTCAATTGCGCGAGGGTGGAATATGACCCTCTGGTGCCGGTTCTCACGGTCGAACAAGCGCTGGCTGATGATTCGTTTGTCCTGCCATCGAAACGCCTATCCAGGGGAAACGCCACGCAGGCGCTGGAATCCGCTACTCACCACCTGGAAGGACAACTTAAGGTCGGCGGCCAGGAGCACTTTTATTTCGAATCCCAGGTGGCCCTGGCGATTCCCAATAATGACGGAGGAATCTGTATTCACAGCGCCACCCAGTATCCTTCACATATCCAACAGGCGGTTGCCCGGGTGCTGGGGTTGAAACGAATCAGTGACGTGACAGTGATGTGTCGTCGTATGGGGGGTGCCTTTGGGGGTAAGGAAACTCAGTCGACTCTCTTTGCCTGTGTGGCGGCTTTACTCGCCGCAAATACGGGTCAGGCTGTGAAATGCAGGCTAACCCGGCAGGAAGACATGGTGATGACCGGCAAGCGGCATGATTTTATGGCCCTCTATCAGGTCGGCTTTGACGATGAGGGGCGAATCGAGGGATACAGGGTGGAGCTGTCCTCACGGTGCGGGATGTCTGCCGATCTCTCAGGATTTATTAACGATCGTGCCATGCTTCACAGCGACAATTGTTATTTTTTACCTCATGTGACCATTAACTCTCACCGCTGCAAAACCAACACGGTATCCAATACCGCTTTTCGCGGATTTGGCGCCCCCCAGGGAATCTGGGTGATGGAACAGATTATCGACGAAATTGCCCGTTACCTCGGTCAAGATCCGCTCGACATCCGCAAACGAAACTTTTACGAACCAGGGCAACGTGATACCACGCCTTATGGCATGCGTGTCGAAGACCGCCTATTACATGAGATCGTCTCACGCCTGGAAACAGATGCCAGGTACCGGGAGCGTCGTGCTGAAATCGAGGATTTCAACCGTCATAGTCCGATACTTAAACGCGGCTTGGCGTTGACTCCGGTGAAATATGGTATTGCTTTTACTCAAACCCATTTAAACCAGGCCGGTGCATTGGTCCATGTATATATCGACGGCAGCGTCTACCTGAATCATGGCGGAACAGAGATGGGCCAGGGGCTCTATACCAAAGTCGCTCAGGTTGTCGCCGAAGAATTGCAGATTGATATCGGGCGCATTACCATTTCTGCGGCCGATACCAGCAAAGTTCCGAATGCATCAGCGACGGCGGCCTCGGTTGGGGCGGACCTCAATGGCAAGGCCGCTCAAGCGGCTGCCCGAACAATCAAAATTCGTCTGATCGAATTCGCTGCAAAGCATTTTCACATCCGGCCGGAAGAGGTTGTCTTTTCAAATAACCGGGTATTGCTCGGGTCCCAACATATTTCGTTTCAGGATTTGGTGGCGCTCGCCTATCAAGAACGGATCTCATTGTCAGCGACCGGGTTTTACCGAACCCCGGAAATCGAGTTCGACCGAAGCAACTTCACCGGCCGGCCCTTTCTGTACTTTTCCTATGGCGCAGCGGTTTCCGAGGTGGCGATCGATACCCTGACAGGAGAAAGTACACTGCTGAGGGTCGATATTTTGCACGATTGTGGAAGATCACTGAATCCTGCCATTGATCGCGGGCAGATTGAAGGGGCCTTCCTTCAGGGGGCAGGCTGGTTAACAATGGAGGAACTGATCTGGAATGATGCCGGAGTTCTGCAAACTAACACCTCGTCCTCCTACAAAATTCCGGCCTGCCGTGATTGCCCTGTGCATTTTAATGTTGAGTTACTCGAGACCGCGCCCAATCGAACAGACAGTGTGTTTTCCTCCAAGGCGGTTGGTGAACCGCCATTCATGCTGGCCATCTCGGTGTTCCAGGCCATTAAAGATGCCATTGCCGCGGCCGGGAACCTTTGTCGACGTCCGCAATTAGATGCACCGGCAACCCCGGAACGCATCCTGAAGGCCATTCAGGACATTCGTTCAACATGACAAGCTGGTCCTCCGGCCAACTATGAATACCTGGTTAGCAGTGCTGGAATCCATGAGAGATCGGCGAATGGCCTGTGCCCTGGTGGTCCTGGTACAGACAACAGGATCAACCCCGCGTGAAGTGGGGGCCAAGATGGTCGTCACTGCATCTGATTATTTTGGATCCATTGGCGGCGGTGCTCTGGAATATGAGGTCATCGAAAAGGCGCGCCAGATGCTGCGGGCTGAGGGGAATCAACAGCCAAAACGATGTCTTCGAACCTGGCACCTTGGGGCGGATGTCGGCCAATGTTGTGGAGGGGCATGTACCCTGTATCTGGAAATACTCCATCCGGTTGACCATTTCTGGCTGAACCATTTGATAAAGTGCCGGAATAACGAACCGTGTGTTCTCATTACTTCTCTAGACAGTCAGAATGGATCTGACAGACAGGGGAAAATGATCGTGACTACACACCATGTTGAAGGGAGTCTGGGAGCCGGTCAGGAGTCCGTGTTGGATCATGCCCGCACCTTGCTGAAATCCTCCGTCAATTCCGACATGAATCCGCATGTGGTGTTTCGCAAACCAGGGGACCAATGGCCAGCCTACTTGTTAGAGTTATATGGTCTCAATCCTTTTAGACTGGTTTTGTTCGGGGCCGGCCATGTTGGGAAAGCCATCATTGGGGTGATAGGGGGGTTGCCCTGCCATGTCACCTGGATCGATGCACGGCCCGAAATGTTTCCCGTCTCCGTTCCACCGAATGTGGAAAAGGTGGTAACAGAACAGTATGTTGAAATTATTCAGGAAACGCACCCAGGGACATTCTTCCTGATCATGACACATAGCCACCCGCTTGACCTGGAACTCTGCGAACATATTCTGAAACGCGGGGATTTCCGGTATCTGGGACTTATCGGATCAAAAACCAAGCGCACCCGTTTTGAAAAACGACTTCTCCAAAAGGGATTGAGGCAGGAGGAGATAAAACGCCTCATTTGCCCCATCGGCATCCCGGAAATTTCCGGCAAATACCCCGGCGCTATCGCAGTCTCCGTCGCAGCACAGATTCTCCAACAACTGAATACAACAGGGACCATTACAGAGGAAGCACCCACCATGAAGACCTTCATCTCTGAAGAAAGTGCCTACCAATATCCGAACAGTCTTTAAAGCCTTATGACGAAAAAACTCAGATTTTGCCTTTGCACGACCTTTTATCCGCCTTACAATTCGGATGCGGATGGGTTGTACGTCCACCGACTGGCCAACGGGCTGGCGAAACTGGGCCATGATGTCACGGTGTTACATAACCCTGATGCGTATGAAGTCCTGACAGGGAAAAAGGTTGTTGAATCCTACGAAGATCATCCCACTATCACCATCCAAAAAATCACCTCTCCATTGAAACGTCTGAGTCTCTTGGCCGTTCATCAAACCGGAAGACCGTTTGGCCAGAAAGCCAGCCTACAAAAATGCTTCAAAGAGCATTTTGATGTCATTCACTACTACAACATTTCATTATTGGGGGGTCCTGAAATCTTCAGCTACGGACAGAGCACTATCAAAATGTGTGGATTGAATGATCACTGGTTGATTTGCCCTATGCACCTCCTTTGGAAATATACCAACGAGGTCTGCGAAAAGCCCCAATGCCTCACCTGCACGGTACGGAATGGCAAACCACCCCAATTTTGGCGCAATACCGGTCTCATGGAAAACATGACCAGACATGTCGATGTGTTCCTGGGCCCAAGCCTTTTTACCATTCACAAACATCGTGAGCGTGGGTTCAGGAATGTCATGATTCATTTGCCCCCTTTTTACACCATTCCGGAACCAGCCAAGGGGACTCATGAGATCCTACCGGCAAATGCAGCGTACTTTCTTTGTGTCGGCCGGTTAGAAGAATATAAAGGCTTTCAAGATGTTATACCCCTATTCCGTCACATTCAGGACCATACACTGATCATTTGTGGGCGAGGCAGCTATAGTCCGCAATTACACGATTTGGCCAACGGCATGCCCAATGTGTTGTTCGTTGATCAATATTCCCAAAGCCAAATTCAAGTACTATATGAGAACGCATTGGCCACCATTGTCCCCTCACTTTGCTATCAAACCTTCTGTCACATCACCGCGGAATCCTATTCTGCCGGAACTCCCGTCATTGCCAGGAAGCAAAGTGCTGTCGAAGAAATCATTTCTGAAAAGGGGGGTGGGATTTTGTACACGAATTCAACAGAACTTCAACAAGCCATCACCACAATGATTGCTGATGCAAAGAAAAGGAATGAACTCAAAGGCGAAGCCAACCAGGCGTACCATCAGGAATATTCGGAAGAGGTCTATTTGCAACGATACTTGGATATCGTAGAAGAACTGTTGTTACAAAAAACCCAATACGGGGCAATACAGGAATACGACCCAGAAAAGAGGACATTTGCTGAGAGGAAAATATTCGGCCTGTAGTCAATGCCCCCGATTCCTATCCTCAATGACTTTTCGAAACTCACCATCCTCATGACATCACTAATTACGGTGATAGCCGTATTACTTCCTCTCGCTCCCATTTTGAACGTGTACCGTCTGCCAGGTTTCATTCGTCGCCTGCGATTGTTTCCTCGTGTGTTTGTCCTACTCAGTTCGGCTATTGTCTTATATATTTCCCTGACTGTCTTGCTCGTCCTGTATTTTCCCCGGTATGTCCCTGCAGTGTTGGTTTTGGCTTTTCCATTGGTGTTTTACCTGTACTTTTGGCGCGCAAGGTCGACATTCGGCTCTAAGAAGAGACTTCCTCCCGGTTCTCTGAGACTCGCACCTCCAGGCCCTTGGGTTGATTATTTGTATTATCAGAAACAGGCTGATAAACACGGCCCCATTTTTAAAATGAATAATTTCGTCCAGCCGATGATTTGTCTGGCTGGAATAGAACTGGGTACAGAATTTTTAAAACTCCACGAAGATGATACAACGACACCGCCCATGCCTTTTAACAGTCGCATCCCCGGCGGCTTCATGCGTTATATGGCACCCGCCATTCACATGGAATATCGGAATAAAATGAAAAACATTTTTTCTGACCATATATTCCTTCAGGGAAAGGAAGAGTTGATTGGTGAGATTATCAGGGACAATCTCTCAAAAATGTCAAGCCATACAAAATGTACGAATCCAGTTCCCCATTTCCAGAACATGGCATTTTCCATTTTCGTGGCGCTGTTTCTGGGAATTTCTCCTCATGATCAGGACTTTAGACGGTTGCAAAAATTATATGAAAAAATTGATTACCGGCACGCGCTGTTTACGACCAAATCAAAGATTGATCAATCTTTGGATGAAATTGAAAAGATATTTCTGAGCCACGTACATGAACGACCATCCTATTTTAGAAGTTTCCTTGGAGACCAGCTTCATGATTGCTCAACATATTCCCATGACACCACCTTACTGCGGAATTTCATCTATCTGCTTCAAACGTCCTGGATAGATGTATCCGACCTTTTATTCTGGATGTTCAAATTGCTCAGTGACAACGCTCAATGGATAAAGGCGCTTCGCACGAACCTCCACTCACAAGACGAATCACTCAGACAATCTGCGCACCAATTGGGCAATCGTGTTGTTCTTGAAACTCTGCGGCTGGAGCAAAGCGAATATCTTATGCGCAAGGCCCTGCGCGACATTGAATTTGAAGGATTTTTGATCCCAAAAGGCTGGCTGGTACGGATTGGCATTCGTGAAAGCCATCGGGATGCTGACATCTTCCCGAACCCAAATGCCTTCAACCCTGATCGCTTTTTAACAACGTCCATCGGCCCCAAGCAGTATTCTCCTTTTGGCATTCAACAGAAATCGTGTCTGGGAAAGGGACTCACTCTTTGGATTGGACAGAAGGTTGTTCTGGAATTAGCGCAAGGCTTTACATGGAAAGTCGTTCATGATGGTCCCCGAGAATTGGGGGTCTTTCATTGGAGGCCCAGTGCTAAATTACGGGTACAGATGTCTTCGTTTTCTATAAATTCAGCATAATTCGTATCCCAAAACCATGTTTAAACCTTCCTGGCTACTGTTTTACGAAGCGACCAGTGATAAGTATAAATATTTCTCCTATTCATTCCGATAAATGGAAGAGTGATTCCGGAGTCGTCCAAAGACAGCTGTGAAAGGCACATGAACAGCCAATTGCCCAATAGTAAGACAGGAAAAAAGAAGGACAATCGTCAATCCGCAGATTCTGAGGATTGCCTGTACTGTCCTTTGAGAAGGCCTGTCTTTTGGCCTATCGCGTTTCTTCTTTTTGTATTGAGTCCTTTAATCTTTTCTTCCAATATTTCAAATACATCTTCAAATCCCCAGCTTGCATCCTCGCCTCCTGTCCCCAAACAAACCAAGGCTCAAGATGTGGACGATAAAAATTCTTCATTTCAAAATGTTCAACTCCGGAACCCGGTTTCTCAAAAATAAGAAAAATGCTTCGCCGCTAACCAGGAATGTCAAGATAACCATGACTGTTTCAGGCTAAAGCGAGTTTGTAGGATATTCCCGAAAAATCCCAAGAATTAATTCGCACAGATGAAAAAGACTTCAAACAATAAACCTCCCACGCACAGGCACTTAACGGCTAGGCCTATCTGTGCCCGTTGAATTATTCATTGAAATGGTTATTCCTTTTAATTGCATGCCGAAACGACGGACATGTGTCCTCGCATCATGAGGTTCATGCATCTGCATATGATACGCAAATGAATTTACCATGAATGCTCCATGAAATTTTCTTCCTGAACGTCATCAAAAGATAGTATTCCTGTTAGATACTCTCAAGGAAGTAGAAGCCGGAACCGAACCGCGGCTATCCCTTCACCATAGCATGATGAGTCCCTCCCAGGGCCCTTGGGCATCCAAGTTGATACCCTTCCTCCCCAGTTATCTGAAGCCAGCCGGAGATCTTTACGTGTAACGGGTGGTTGTGTGTCCCACGTCTTAACCAGGTCACATCATGAATTGGGAATCATCGGCCTAAAGATGCACCAGGCGGGAAGGCCTGATAGGATAGAAAATCTTTCAAAGGTCTTATAAAGGTCCCCCCTGCTTTCACGGTTGCTGCCATGTTGAGAACCCTGACAATGGGAGTCTTCTGCTTGATGCTTGGTGCGTGTTCAAGCGTTGAACATGGAGGAAAATTACCCACAGCGGTGTCAGTTGATCTCTCCATGTATAGCGGAATGTGGCATGAAATAGCACGACTGCCGATGTGGGGGCAACGAAACTGCGTAAGATCTACAGCCGAGTACCGGTTACTGAAATCGGGGAAGGTTGCCGTGCGAAACGCATGTACCACCTCGACCGGTGAGGAGATCAGCATTGAGGGAGTGGCCACGGTGGTGGACCCTGAACATCGGGCAAAGTTGGATGTGGTCTTCGACCAGTGGGCAGCTCAACTTGTGGCGTTGCTTACCTCATCGGAGCAGGGCAATTATTGGATACTTCGGGTCGATCCCGACTATAGGTTTGCGATCGTCGGCACCCCCGATCGGGACTACCTCTGGATCCTGGGACGAACCCCCTCAATCGATGAAGCAAGCTATCAGGACATGGTCTCCTTTAGTCAGCGACTTGGATTTCCAACAGAAAACCTGATCCGTTCCCCTGGACCCACAGATTGACGTCTTGTCGCTCCTCTTGGATAGAAGGTATTTGAGAGCATGGTTCATGAAGAATATGATAAGCCATTTTTACGCATTGCCCGACACAGTGGAATTTCGGTTCACTTTTCCTCAATAGCCGATCCCCGAACCCGTCTATTTTTCACTGAGCGAACTTCAACGGGAATCTCCTTCTCTGAATCTTTGCTCCTAAACCGAAAAAGAGCCCAGAGAAATACTTGGCGTCGCTCTTCATAGAAGGGAGCTTACACCCTGACCTTCCATCGACCGCCCTCTCGCCGCCTATGCGATCAAACCGTTCCGTCCTATTTCTTCACTTCCCAAATTGAATTCACAAAATGTTTGTTGGCATCAAACAGATGCGTCACAATCCGGCACCCATTCTTTTCGGCCAACATTTCAATTTCTGATTGAGTATATTTATAGGAATGCTCGGTTTGCATCGGTTCCCATGCCTCAAAGTGAAACTCCTTATCCAACGCCTCGATGGAGACAACTTGCTCAAGGGTACTGTAAACAAAACTTTCGACCGCATGGGACTGTGGATTATATTGTCCCTGCTGGACATACCGTTCTTTCACAAAATTAGCCCCTAGTTTCTGATTGAGAACATCAAGGAGATGCAAGTTGAATCGTTCGAAGACTCCTGTTGAATCATTGTAGGCTGCATACAGGGTCTTCGGATGTTTCATGAGATCGAACCCCATCATGATATAGTCCCCTTCATTCAAACTTTCCCGCAGCTTTCCAATAAACCGCTCGGCCGCCGGTAACTCGAAATTTCCAATGGTCGAACCCAAGAAGAGCACAAAGTTTCGGACCCTCGTTTGTTCACCAATCGCGCGGAGTCCATCAAAATAATCGGCGGCCAGTCCTGTGACCGACATAGCCCCCCCTCCAAATCGCGACTCGAGAGAAGCCAGGAGTGTCTTGATCGCGCCCTCGGAAATATCAATCGGCACATACTCGAATGTCAGCCGGCTCTGTAAGCAATGCTGAAGAAGAATTTGAGTTTTCCCTCCATCGCCGGCTCCCAATTCAATAACCCTAAACGTCTGGTTCCCGAGGAGATCAGTGATCGCCTGTTTCTGATTTTTGAAAATCTCATATTCACATTGTGCGGGATGATAGCCTTCTAGTTTGGTGATTTCGTTAAAGATTTGGCTGCCTCGATCATCGAAGATCAGCCACGATGGCAGACATTTCGGTCTTCTCGACAGTCCGGTCAGCACAGTTTGAGCGAACAGGTCATCAGACGACGGTGCTGCGGCTCCCGATCGGAGATTGTGAAATTGAAATGACATTGGCTTCCTTTGTCCATGGTGAGAATGATTGGTGTTTGCTCCCCCTGCTCAGGCTTGCTAGAATGAAACTGCCCATCCTTTATACATTTTTCACATTTTTTTATCTTCCCTGATGAGCGTTTTTTCCGTTCAAAATATTTCGGAGCTCGAATACTGCCAGGCCCATGAAGTGTTGACGCACTTCATTCAGCAAGAGGATCTGGATCAGTACATCTCCCTCAGACCCAAGTGCCTGAATCTGTTCGAGCAGGTGTTAGGTCAGGCGATGGTGGAGGCCTACGAGGACCAGCCTTCATCTTCTACGGCACACCTGTTTCTCCAGCAGATTCTCTATCGAATCAACCGATTGAAACTGTTCTGGTATGACGACCTTGAGAATTACACCAATGAGGATTCTACATTTCTCCTCTCCATCCGGAGAAAAATTGAAACGGCTTGGCAGGCATGGGAGTCTCAACATATCGAGGTCTCTCTCCTAAAGAACTTGGACATCGAGGCGGCGCTTCGGGAACGCGCGGCAGAAGATCTTAACCCGGAACTCTCCCAGTCCGGGATCTTCTATCGCAACGATATGTCGAAGGAAGGATACCGTCAATTATTAGCCATCGCCTCTTTAGATGGCCTGGTTGAGGCGAGCCAATTGTCACGAGTGATTGGCGGCGTCGGGAATGAAATCCAATCCATGCTCACGAAGATCCTCTTTGAGGAGTATGGGGGAGCCAAATTAGAAAGAAAGCATACCTCATTTTTTTCGGCGATGCTGATCGAATTGGGTATGGACCCCACGCCTGAAACCTACTTTGACATCGTTCCATGGGAAGTCCTCGCCAACATCAATCATAGTTTTACCGTTTCTGAACGCAAAAGATTTTTCTTGCGGTATATAGGCAGCCTTCTCTACTTTGAAATCTCAGTCCCTGCAGCATTTCAGCATTATAAAATCGCAGGAGAACGGCTTGGCCTTAGCGAAAAAGCAATCGGCTACTGGGATATCCACATCAAAGAGGACCTACGGCACGGTCAATGGATGTTGAACGAAGTCGCCCTTCCCCTCATCACCCGCTATCAAGATAGCGCGTGGGAAATCGTAATGGGCTATGATCAGCAACGATCCCTCAGCACGCGTGCCGGTCTGGCTATCGCCAATTCCGTCCTACAGGCGGAGAATGCCTGATCGTATTGCCTGCTGGTCTCCCCTTCAATCCGCCTGACCAACGCGACCAGTGACAGATTTTCACTGTGTGCTAATCTGAAGATCAGCAAGGCATCCTCCCCGTAACTCATGGCCAAACCCACGTGAGGCCAGAACCAGGAATCCCACCCGTTTACTTTTTGCTCACAAAATTGGTGGACATCGAGTTGTCCATAAAAAGTTATAATATGGCCAACTCAAATGGCTAGTTTAGAGCTCGTGCGCGCTGTAAGAAGGGAAACCATTCGATTTGATTATTTATCTAATGTATAAAATCGGTCTTTCACGATTTTGCCGTCGGAATATTTATCAAAGTTCTCTCCCATGGAGGCTCCGAGTTCTGCCAATCTCTTGTCGGGATGAGGGTGGGTCTTAAACAGCAAGGCGACGCTACTGTCATTGAGACCAGCATGACCAATTTCCTGCAACACCATGGGCAGGCCATATGAATCATAGCCGGCCCTGGTAGCCAACACCACTCCAATCCTGTCGGCCTGATATTCGGCATCTTTATCCAATCCGCGAGCCATCACTTCTGCCCCACTCCCAATAAGATTATTCACGGCCTGCTTCGCTTGTTCATTTTTCATTTTACCGACTTTTTGAGAAAACAAGCCTCTTCCCATATCAATCGCCTGGCTTTGTTTAATGATGGTTAGATGATGCTGTTTGATAACATGACCAATCTCATGTCCCAGGACTCCAGCCAATTCCGCTTCCGAATGAAGTTGGTGATACAAACCTTTGGTCAGAAAAATGAACCCACCCGGCGCAGCAAAGGCATTGATATCATCGGAATCAATCACTCCAAAATACCAATCTAGGTCGGTTCTTCCACTCTGCAGACTGAGCCACTTTCCAACGTGATTGACGTACCGTTGCAAGCGTTCATCCTTGACTAGCGGCGCAGCCCCAAGCAACCGTCCGGCAATCTCTTGACCGATGGCTATTTCCTCTTCTGTGGAGGTCCCTTTAACCAGATCGGTCAGGTCTGTCAGCGGAGTTTTCTTGCCCGTCTTTTTTTGGGGAGTACTTTCTTGTGTTTTTCCGGTGGCGGTTTCATCCGTCTGCCCTAATTGTTTGAGGGCATCACCCAAATCAAATGCATGAGTGACGGTTGCCACCCCGAAGATTACCAATGTCAGAATCAATCCACGCAGAAGAAATCCTTTCAAGTCCGCACTAGCCTGTTGATTGAAGAACACTGGAGGAGCAGGCCGAAACAATCGAGAGAGTATATTTTTCTTCATAATATGCTGATTGCTCATGTGTTAATTCCCGTCTGTCGTCTGTAAGAACGGAACTTTTTGTACTTGTAACCCTGCCTGATTGGCAAAATCTTGTGCTTGTTTCTTTGAAGTCCGATAGGTTTTCAGTGTCTGTAATTCATGTTCATTAAATTCGGCCTCCTTTAATTCCTCTTCATCTAATCCGCGAACTCCCGTAGCGGCCACAACATTTCCACTCCCAGCTCTCCCAGTGGCCAAACCCAATACTCCTGAAGCTTCCTTCGCCGCGGAAACAGTTTCCGCAGAACCCCCACGTCGAATATAGAGCATTCGAACCCATCCGGTTTTATCTTTACGGGACACCTCCAACCATCCACCTTTTCTTCTCAGAATCTCCACGGCGTCGCCTTCCTTTAACGATAGCAGTTCTCGAGCATCTTTAAAGGGTTCGCTCATGAGCTGGCACGCTCGAACGGCTACACCAGGGTCCGAAGTTTTTCCCTCTGCGGGAAAGACTCCAACAATGACTAATATCAGGAAGGCTAACCATTTCCTCATCACAGTCCTCCTTCTAGCGTTAAACAGACACGGCAGTTCCGGATGCAATACGGCATGGGTTTTGGGACTTTCGGGTAAGGGATCAAGATGTTATCTCAAGCGGCTGCTCCTTGAGATTGACCATGGCTTTAATCACTAAATGTTGCCAAGCCTCCAGTCTCATTTTTTCATTTCCATAGGTCAAGGGACCTTGGCACCATCCGAGCTTACATCCTATTCTATCATTTTCACAGATGCTGCGAACCACTTCTCGAACCAGGGTTACCGTTTGTTCCCCCGATTTTTCCACTTCCCATGGCTTCGTTTTCACATGATTTTCGACCCAATAAATGAGGAACATATTCTGAAAGGCCTTTTCAATGCCGGCAGGTTTCCGTGAAAAGGCTTCTATGGTAAACCCAACCTTTTTGCCATACAGGCCACGCTTCAGCAGGGTCAAGAATCTCCCTTCCGGGATTTCCTCCAAGCTCTCCGGTTGAACCACAACCACTACGGTATATTGCCATCCATCCACCCCCTCTTCCACATTCAGCCACACATATTTCTCCATAATCGTGGCTTCGGCATAGGCATACACCCGCGCGAGAGAAAAATAGATCAATCCGGCGGTGATGGGTGCCGTTAGATCAAGATAGTAGGTGGTGAGATTCAAGCTCGCGAAAGTAAAGGCCATCAAACCCACTTGCGAACCGGCAAACACCATATCAATGGCTTTGCGTTTGACCCCGGTTAAAAACGCCAAGGCTGTGATCCAGATGAGTCCAAGGGCCAGTGCGGTAAAAAGCCATGGGTTCTTGGCCTGAGTAATCCAATCTCCGTTTTTGATATTTCCAATCGCCGTGGCCAGAATTTCCACACCGGGATGAATCTTCTCCATGGGAGTGGGCTTGGTGTCGAACAGAGCCGAGGCTGTAGACCCGATGATCACAATTTTGCCAGTGAATTCATCCGAATCCCGTTGCTTATCTCTCCTCAAAAAATCGTCAAAGACGTCACTAAAGCGAACCGATCGGAAGGCCCCGAATTTTCCTCGCCAGTTTAAATACACATCCGAATCATTCGGTAGTTTCCACCCCAGCGTTTCACCGATTTTGGCAGGCAGGGACGGAACACGCCATCCATAATGATCACGATAGATGGGGTATTGACGAACAATGCCATCCCGTTCCGGATAGACATTATTGGTCCCCACTCTTCCACTCTGAATAATGCCTGTGAAGGAGGGGAGGACCAGGGCAATCCCTTTCTCATCCTGTGACTCCCCAGGAATGGGTTCTATGCCGGGAATCATGGAAGGGGTCACCCTGCTGAGTTCATCGTTCGTTGGGGACAACCGCATCATGGGGAAAAATGTATTTTCCGAATTACTGACGACGTCATTGAAGTACGAATCTGATTCTTTATTGAACACATCAGGATCACTAAATAAAATATCAAATACCACGGCAGAGGGCCGTTGCTCCTGTAGCATTTCCAGAAATTCTGCAAAAACCTGACGGGGCCAGGGCCACCGCCCATATTCTTGGGCCATGGCCTCCAAACTGGCTTCGTCAATATCCACAATCACAATGTCGGGGTCGGCCTTGTGAAACAGGACCCGATTTTTCATAATCACATCAAATGTCTTCAGTTTCATTCCGCGAATCAGTTCGAACGAGCCGGCATCCAATACAACGAGGACGCTACAAAAAATCGCCAAGTAGAGATAAAACCGGCCTTGCGATTTCGTCACATAGCGATATCCCACCTGAATGAGTTTTTCAACAGAAAAATTCTTCATTTTCTGGGCAAGACCTTGAACGGGGGTCTGGTCTGTATGGCTTTCATCTGAAGGCCCCAAAGACGTAGGCTAATAAAAACCAAAACAAAACCCGCAGGTGACATCAGGAGGTTGAGAATGGAAACATTCAAGTTGAAATGTTAGCCAACAACTGAGGAAATGTACAGGGGAAACAAAGGGCAGAATTGTTAATGATTTGTTTGCTCGGGCTCTGATCTCTTCAGGAAAAAGAAAAAGGACTGTATGGATTTTTCGAGTCAAAAATTTCTATTTGCTAACCTTGCATCCTTCCCTACGTCATCAGATAACCCCGAAGGTCCCTCTTCCGTGGCCAAGCCCGTTTCAACACGATGGGGAACACTGCATATTTTGGTCATGCCCTTTGCGCACCGGAGAGTTCATCTGTGGGTGAAATATTATGCCCTTGATCGGCATGACGCAACGCATCCAATCGAAGCTCGTACCGCTGTTCAGGTCCAATGTGATCCAAAACCCCCAATCCATCCAGGACTTTAAGGACTCCCGGTTTAATTCCAACAAAGTATAGATTCTGGCGATGTGCCTGAACCATGCGAAGCATATCTTCAACCGCAAGGGCGGCAGTTCCGTCAATGGCCGAAACATCCGATAGATCAAGAACGACATGGGTAAAGTTGTTGAAGCCTTTTAGCGACTCCAGGCGTCTCACCATAGTTTTTGCCGAACCAAAGCTCATCGGGCCATCGACATGAATCAGGACAATCCGACCGTTGTTGCGTTCAAGAATGGCTTTTTCTTCAGGATGAAACGGGATCTCCTGTGTCGGCTCACTAATGACTCGTAAATTGGCCAATTCAAGTTCGGCCATGCGCTTTACAAATAAAAGACTTGCCAGGACGATTCCTACGCCAACAGCCGAGATTAGATCTACAAGAACCGTAATGATCAGCACCACCCCCATGATCAGCACATCGGTTCGTGGGGCCTTGACCAGGTGTCGGAGAAACCTCCAATCAATGATATCCAACCCCACTTTGAATAAAATTCCGGCTAACACGGCCAAAGGAATCTGTTCCGCTAACGGTCCCAGCCCCAGCAATGTGGCCAATAACACCAATGACATGAGGATTCCCGATATGGGCGTTCGGCCGCCACTCCGAATATTGGCCACAGACCGCATTGTCGCGCCTGCTCCCGGAAGGCCACCAAAAAGACCGGCCACCAAATTGCCGACTCCCTGACCAATCAATTCTTGATTCGAATCATGTTGGGTACGGGTCATGTTGTCACACACCAATGAGGTGAGCAGACTATCAATACTTCCAAGGAGAGCCAACACCACCGCCCCCTCTACCATCACAAGAAATACACTGGTCTCCATATCAGGGATGATAAAAGACGGAAATCCTTCCGGAACATTTCCAATCACTGGTGCGTGAGGGAAAAAGAAATAGGCTCCCAGGGTGCCTGCACATAGGGCCAGAAGTTGGGGTGGAATCACTTGACTCATTCGTACTGGTGTCAGATACATGATCGCAATCGTCAGGAGCCCCAGAATTGTCGCTTGAGGGAAAGGATTTGATAAAAATTCCGGAATGGCTAACAGATTGGCATAAATTCCTTCCGATTTGGCTTCGAATCCAACAAGCGGTCCAACCTGCAAAATAAGAATAATGCATCCAATTCCGCTCATGAACCCTGAAATCACCGGATAGGGAACAAGGGCAATATAATGCCCGAATCCGAGCAATCCGAACAGAATTTGTAACCCCCCACCCATGATCACCACGGTAAATGCCAGGGCTGGATTGTCAGAGAATTGAACCAGAATTCCAGCCATCACAACCGTCATGGGACCGGTGGGGCCGGAACATTGCGCGGGGGTCCCTCCGAATACGGATGCGAACAATCCGACAAGGATGGCGCCATAGAGTCCGGCAATTGCACCGGCCCCTGAGGCCACTCCAAAAGCGAGGGCTAATGGTAGTGCGACCACAGCCGCCACCACGCCACCGTAGATATCTCCTCGAAGATTATTGAAATGCAATCCATGAATCATGCGCATCCTCTCTCTTACTCCTCTATGGATCAAATCCCTCGATACGATTACGTTTGGCAAATCAGGCGACCTGCCTGCTCCCGTGTTTTATGTATGGGACGCATCGGAAAAGAAAATGACCATCGTCTTTGCGATAGATTAGCCTTCACCGAGCCTGTTGCTTAGAAAATATTGGCAAAAATGGAAAAAAAGAGTTATGAGACTGAGTGTTGTGTTCTGACTGGATAAATTAACGGGAATACGGATGAAATGGCAGAGGGGAAAACCTGACAAGACCATACAAGGCTGATTGGGACATTGATCAATCAAGGGAAAAGGTGGGAGTCTAGAGAGGATTGCCGGACGTCAGCACACCACAGCTCAGAGCAAACTGCACAAGGTCGGCACGACTACGAAGACCGAGTTTTTCCATAACCCTTGCACGATACGTTTCAACCGACTTGACACTAATCCCCAATTGTTCAGCAATGTGCTGATTGGTAAACCCTTGTGCGACCAGGCCGAAAATCTCACGCTCTCTCGGACTGAGTTCTCCCAGCAATCCAGGGGCCCTCTCCGCAAGCCTTTTCTTGGGGGCACCGTGGAGATCCTGCCCCACCCCTTTCCCTACAGTCCAATCCACAAAGGTCTTTCCTTGGGCAACGGTACGGATCGCTGTCAACAATTCGGTGTCGGCCGCACTTTTCACGACATAACCCAAAGCGCCCGCAGCTAATGACCCGCGAACGTAGCCGCTTTCAGTGTGCATAGTCAGAACAAGAATATTTCCGGAAGGACAGCATTTTTTTAGTTCGCCGATTGTGTCCATATGCATATGACCCTGCATGGCCAGATCCATTAAGATGACATGAGGCAACAAATCTTGAACGGCCTCAATGGCGGAAGCGGCGCCTCCGGATTCACCAACGACTTCCATGTCCGGTTGTCCATTAATCAAGAGACGCAATCCCGATCGGAGGACTGCGTGATCATCGACGATAAAAATCCGAATGTTCATGTCCCCTCTCCTTTTAAGGGGATGTTGACATAGATGGTGGTTCCCGTTCCGGCAGATGATTCAATGGAAATCGAACCATTGAGCAACAGGGTTCGCTCCCGCATCCCGTGCAGGCCAAGATGCGCCCCTGCCGCAGCCGTCCGAACAATCGCCTGCGCGTCAAATCCCTGACCATTATCTTCCACAATAAGTCGAATCTGTGCCGGATTTTGCTGTAGGAGTATTGACACGGTAGTGGCCTTGGCATATTTGCCGACATTTGTCAGCGCTTCCTGAACAATTCGATACAACGCGGTCTCCACTGCGGGAGCAAGCCGATCCTTACTTTGCCAGTTTTGCGCCACATCCACCTCTATGCCATAGGTCGAACTAAATTCGGCCCCATAGCGGGCGATGGCTTCCTCTAGTCCAAAATCATCCAGTACGCTTGGACGCAGACCTTTCGCCAGTCGCTGAACCTCCTGCAAGGTCGTACTCGTAATCTTTCGAAGATCATTCACCCGTGCTCCCATTCCATCTGAACGTGCCTCATCCTCAGCCGCACGCAGTCCAACCAGAAGAGAAGTCAGAGATTGGCCGATTTCATCATGTAATTCCCGACTGATTCGACGCCGCTCGTCTTCTTGAGCCGTCATAATTTTGTCCAACAGATGGCTATGAAGCGCCTCAGCTTCTTGAAGCTTTTGGTAAGCCAAGGCATTTTGAATGGCAATAGAGGCCACCTGCGAAACCCCAATCATGGTTTGCTGATCAAAATGTGTAAAGCCACTGGCCTTCTCTTTGTTATGGACTTCAATACATCCCAAAAGCGTATCCTTGGCATCGAGAATTGGAATGCTTAAGGCTGAATGAATATCAAAGGCTTGACGAAAGTCCTGCTCAATCTGTCTGTCCTCCTGCGCTTGATTCGTGAGATAGGCCGTCTTATGCAGGAGAAGCCAGCCTGGTAATCCCTGCCCCGCAGACCAGGAACGATGACAGAGTTTTATTATCCGACCTTGAATATATTTTTCACAAGTCAACGTTTCCCCCGAGGCCAACCCGGCAAATCCGGCATGGGCCTGAACCAGTTGAATGGCTTCTGTCACCAATTCGTCCAGGAGCGTTTCCAGCACGAAAGTGGAATTCAATTTTTCACTCAGACGAAGCAGGGCTCGAATAACATCTTCTTCCTGCTTTCGCTTGGTGAGATCTCCCATCACCGCGGCAAACCCCTGGAGTTGATCATGTTCATCTCGTAAAACGGTGATGCCCACATGCCCCCAAAACCTCGACCCGTTTTTGCGGACCAACCATTCCTCCTTCATGACACTCCCCGAAACTCTAGCCTCAGTCAGAAAATTGGTTGGTTCGCCGGAGTCAATAGCTAAGGGGGCATATAACAGGCCATGAGGCCGCCCCAGAACCTCTCCCGTGGAATAGCCGAAAATATGTGCCGCACCGGCATTCCAACTGGCGACGTTCCCTTCCGGATCCAGCATCACAATTCCATAATCCTTGATGCTTTCGGCGACCAAACCAAATCGATCCTCACTCGTTCGAAGCGCTTCCATCGCCCGCCGTCGTTGAAGCGCCAACAGGGTAATGCCCCAAATACCGGCGATACAAAAGGCTCTGTTGATAATGGGAAACCGGAATGGCCAACTCAATGATGAAGGTGCCCCATCCGAGGTGAATGTGAGGGCAAAACCGATGATCGTAAGAGCGGTGCATCCAATGGCCACAACATATACCATCCTTCGTGGCAAACGTTGGGTCGCAAAGAACACCACCCCTGTGTACAACATTTCTTCCGCAAATCCTCGCGGGAGCAGGAGATCAAACGTGAAAACCCCACCAGCCAGGATAAGGGTTAAGAAAAAATCTTTGGGGTTGTATAATTTGCTTGAATACATAAGGAGAAAAATCCGTTCTCCTCATTCATTGACGATTGCAGTAAATGCCTGAGTGGGAATCTACCTGGTTCGTGGACGATCGATGGCACTACAGCAACCACACCAGGCGCAAATGATTTCGTAGAGTTGAACGATGCCCCATAACGTTGCGGGAATAATGATAACAAAGAGCGTGACGACGGCAAATAATCGCCATAGAGGATGTTTGGTTTTTGGTGGAAAAGGTTGCGACATGGAATGTAAAAAACTAGAGCAGGCCACGTTTTTCAAGATAATCTCGATTGATCACCGTGGCGGGTTTTGGCGGGAGAGCCCCGCTTGCTTGCAACAAGCGTTCAACATACTTTCCAATTAAGTCAGATTCCAAGTTGACCGTGTCCCCTATTTGTTTAAGGCCCATGGTGGTTACTTTGGCGGTATGGGGAATGATGGCTACGGCAATAGAACGATCCGACACGGCATTGATGGTTAAGCTAATTCCATCCACGGTAATTGAGCCTTTCGGCACACAATACCGGATAATGTCCTCTGGAGCTTCAATGGTGAGTTGAATGGAATTTCCATCCTGTTGCCGAGCACGCAAGAGACCAATGCCATCGATATGGCCTGTGACCAGATGTCCCCCCATTCGGGCATTGATTTTCATGGCACGCTCCAAATTGACCGGTGTCCCGACAGAAATGGTTCCTAACGTTGTGCAGTTCAATGTTTCGGTGGACACATCCACCGTAAAACCCGTGTCGCTCACGTGGCTTGCCGTCAAACAGGCACCGGCCACACTAATACTATCCCCCAGTTTGAGATCTTCTAAAGTCAGCGAAGCCAAAATGGAAAATTTTGCACCCGCTAACCCTTTATCGATTCCCTGAATCGCACCGATTTCTTCAACAATCCCGCTAAACATGTCCCACCTATTTGGTTATTGGATATCGCTGTCTTTTTTTAAGAGAACATTTTTCACGACCACGATAAAGACCACCACTAAGATCACGACCCCGATGGCCGCCACAATCCCGATGATGAGATCTCCGGTTCCCATTTCTTCATTCATGGCGTTCGACTCCTTTGCCTTCCCTTCAGGAAAGGCCATTATAGCACAACTGGTTTTTTGATCCCCATCATTGTGACACCAAAAAATGCCGCCGTCAGTAGTAAGAGGACCCCAATACTGAAAAACCCTCCTCCAAAACCTAAGGCATGAATGAGTACGCCGGCCAGGAGCGGTCCTCCTGCATGTCCGATATCCATAATGGTTCCCCGTAATCCCATCCCCGCTCCCAGATCTTTTCCTTCTGAATAATCAGCAACCAGGGCTGTGGTCGAAGACGTCACCACCGCTTCGCCAAAACCAAACGCTCCGGCGACCACTAATAAGAGAACATACCCCTGGATCTGGGGAATACACATGACCATGAGGCCACACAGGCAAAGCCCTCCAAAAATCAGCGGCTGCCTGGCCCCACGATCAGAAATTCTTCCCATCACCGGTTTGGCAATAAACGACGTCAACGCCTGCACTCCAAACAAAACTCCGATTTCGGCGGCGTTTAATCCGATGGTCAATCCATACAGCGGCAAAAATGCCATCAGCGTGCCGTTGCCCATCATCTTGGCAGCTTCCACGCTACTCGTAATGAGAATGGGGGGAATCTGGCAGACTCGGCGGAGGCCTTCGCGCATCTCCTTCCATAGTGCCGGGACGGAATATTGGTGGACCCGCGAGAGTGTGGGTGTCTGAGGGATCAACCAGAAGAAGACCAAAGCTAACATCCCAAATAATCCGGCTAAAAGAAACGTGGGGGCAAATCCAAATTGATAGACAATACCCCCCCCAATCATCGGACCAAGCAGGCCACCACCCTGGGTGGCCGAGGTGTACCAACCAAAAGCCTCCCCTCGCCGTTTCGCAAAGAGCTCTGCCACCATCGCTAAGGCCAGCGGCGTAAACATTGCGGTCGCTAATCCATGAAACAATCTGAGAATACCTAACGTCCAGAGATCCGAGGTAAGCGGATAAAGAAAAGGCGGAATTGCAAAGGCCAACACTCCTCCCAACATCAACCGTCTTCGATTGATCTGGTCGGAGAGCAATCCTATCGGAAGTTTGAGTGCGATGCCGGTTACTGTCGAGACAGCCACCAAGAGGCCGACAAGAAATGGGCCGGCTCCAAGGCTTTCCACATACAAAGCCAAGGCCGGTCGACGCACCATGTCATAACTGACAAAACTACAAAAACCGACGAGACAAAGACTGATAAATGTCTTCGAATCTTTCATGCTAGAGACCAGACGAATAGGAGAGCCGGTGAGAGAAAACGGTCATTGCGAGATTCTGAGAAGGAAAACCAAAGTTGAAAAATCACATCTTACACGCAATGGACCTTAAGAAATTCATCGACCGCCTGATCAGCCGCCGATTGACCCAATACGCCTTATGGAGTCGATGGGGATACGAACGTCAGCTCGAGGGTCTCTTGCCCGCCGGAAATGAGCGTTATCTTGGCTTCCTGATAACCCAGAACCGGGTGCCAGGCCCCGACCGTATGTGTGCCCGCAGGAATATCCGTCAATCGGAAAACCCCCTGATCGTCGGAAACCGTCACATATGGATTCGCAGTCAACAGAAGCCACCCTTCCATAAACCTGTGTTGATCACATGTCCATTTGATAATGCTGCTACGCCGTGCGTTGAGTGGAAGAGTGGCCTCCCCATCCTTTCCTAAATTGGAAATATGAAAAAGCGGCAGACGGCCGTTGTCCAACATCTCCCACCCCCGGATCTGATGAAGAATGGGATCGCGCATGACCATCCGGAGATTTTGATCGGCCAAGGTACCGATGACTCGTGGCACGAATTGACATCGGTCCACCGCCAGGATCGGCTCTTCTTTCGGGAAAGGTTTCCCACGGTCAACCTCTTGAAGAAAAACGACCACATCCGCCAAGTGCCGTTTGGAAGACACACGGACTTTCGGGATATTGATGAAACCTTTTTGGTCCGCAATAGTCTGACAGAATTCGGGGTGGCTTCCCATGGTGACTTTATAGGTTTTGGGCGTTGGAATAGTTCCAGTAAATTTCATAACTCCACTGATCGACGCTCCACCGGGAACCTCCTCTTCCTGATAGGCACTCACCGTCCCTCCGCTCAGCGGAGCCCACAACATCACAGCCCCTAAGACCAGGGATAGGGCAGTATATTTTCGTTTCTGACTATTGACGCGATCCCACCCCATGACACACATCTCCTCGATCAAAATTGTCCTTAAGAGTTAGTTCGGACCACCGTTACCAGGGAAATGACTAAACTGGAAAGCAAAATCAACTCACAATTCAGAGAACAGTGAATATTCAGTTCCCGGTGGGCCTCATCTTCAATTCCTCAACATTTCGGCTTAGACCTACGGGGTGAAGAGTACCTCTGAAATGCTCCTGCTGATTATGACATCAATACAAGCAATCTGACACGATATTTTTCAAAGAATTTTCTTTAGTGATTTCGACACTCCTTCTGTCACCATACCCTTCCCCATCGATTCACTCAACGCAGTAGTGCCTTTGGAGATGTTAAAAGGAAGCATCCGTTGATTCATCCATACACCTTGAGACTCCTCACAAAAAACATCTTGCCGTTTTATAGGCCACGCTGGCAAGGGCAAGGCACTCTCATTCTTTCCAAAGGACAGCGAATAGTTATTCGGTATATTTTGGGTGATTCTCGTCATGCTTACGCAGAGAACGACTTTGATTGGGACAAGGCACTCCGGTGTGTGTGGGGACATTTGGAAAGTAAAAAAGTAAAGAGGAAGGAAAATGCCTTGAGGGTCCGGAAACGGAGTGCCTCTTCCGAAATCTTCGGTGTTCGTATCCCAAGGATTCAAAAACCAACGTCTTTTAATGAATACTCCGAAAAAGCAGAATTAGGAGGGAGAGACTGCAGATAGGGCGTCCTTTTCGGACTGGCACACTGAGATGAGTTCATGGATTTGGAGATTTTGAAGCAATTCCCCGACACATCCTTGTGGTTGAATCCAACTTATCCTGCGACGTAATTCCTTGAATTGATAGGAGCACAACACCAGAAAACCTAATCCAGCACTATCCACAAATGTTAAGCCTTTGAGGTTAAGAATCAGATGCTCTTGTTCGGTATGGCAACATTGATTAATAATGGCCTTAACATGCCATCGGGAATGCATATCTAATCGACCATGAAAATCTACGACGGTGGCGCCTCGAATTCCACGTATAATGACTTCAATGGCCATAATCTTACGAAACCTTATCGGTCCAATATGCCAGACCTTAACGAACGTTTCTTCCTCGCGGCGCATCTTCCCCAACCCATAATAACGCCAAAGGCCTGGTTCCTTTTCTTTTATTCGACCTGTATCATATTAGTGTTTTCATCCACCGACTCCTGCTACAATTTCATTATCCATGCCACCGGCCATTCATCCTGTTGATCTCATAGAAATACTCCGCCAGCATCGCTTGACTCCGGCGATTGTCTTTTTGACCTCCCGCCGGGCCTGCGATGAGGCAATTGATACCTTTGCCCACAGTTCCGCCAGGATGTCGACTCAACGTTCGGAGGCTATTCGGGAGTTTCTGGAGAAATTCACCAAAAACTTCCCGAGTGTTGAGCATCACCCCTTAATTCCTGTCGTGCAGGAATTTGGAGTCGCCGCTCATCACGCGGGACATCTCCCTTCCTGGAAAATTGCGATTGAAGAACTCATGCGCCAGGGCTTGTTGGATGCAGTGTTTGCCACAACGACCTTGGCAGCGGGGGTCGACTTCCCGGCACGAACCGTCGTGATTACCCAATCCAGCGTACGCAAATCACAGGATTTCACGGATCTGACCAACAGTGAAATTCAACAGTTGGCTGGCCGCGGTGGACGGCGAGGCAAAGATTTGGTGGGTGTGGTGGTCATTACGCCCTCTCCTTACATTGACTTAAACATCCTTGGCAAAGGACTCACAGGCTATCCGGAACCGATCGACAGCCAATTTGTGGTGTCCTATCCCATGGTGCTAAATCTGCTCAAGGCCCATTCCCTGGATCAGATTGAGGGACTACTCGCAAAAAGCTTTGCGCAATTTCAGCTGAATCAACGATCAAGCATCCATCAAGATCATCTGGATCAGATCAAGGACCAATTAACACCCTATGGACCTCGGGAATGCGCCGATTGGATCACTCAGTGGAAAGGCTTTGATCTGGCCCGCCGCCGCAAAGCGCACCGACATCCTATTGTAACCAACGACACGCCATTCTTGACGGCCTGCCTGCCATTTCTGACTCCAGGGCGCCTCATCGGACTGCCAAAAGGTCCGGCGATTATTCTTCGTCAGTATCGAAGCCGTGGAACCTTTGCTCCAATGTTGTCTGTGATTCGGGCGAAAGGCACTCTGGGTGAGTGTCCTGCCCATTCGGTCACTCAGGTCTACGACCGCCTCTTTGAGTTTCAGCCCTCTCGCACTATTCCCTGGTGTCAGCCTCAGGTGCTCGCTCAACTCAAGAAAGAGCTTTCCCAATTGCCTGCGCGTCTGCCCACCGTTCCGATTTTGCCGGAAACCCAGGAAACAGACGATCCGCTCCTTGCAGAAGTATTAACAGAGGAATTTCCCTGTCCCACCTGTCCCTCCCACCCGGCCTGCAAAAAAGACTTCCCCCTGGCGTCGAAACTTCGCCAGAAATCCCAGCAGTTGACCAAAACGATTCAAGCACTCCGTGATGGATTGTGGCACCGGTTTCAACAAAAAGCCGACGTACTCCATAAATTCGGATATATCACCGCCAATTCGCAACTCACGGCTGACGGGGAATGGGCTAGACTCATTCGGATTAACCATTCCCTACTCATCACAGAACTGATTCGTATGGAGGCCTTCTCAGGTATTGCTCCAGGATTGTTAGCGGGCGTGATGGCGAGTATATCCCATGATGATGATCGCCCAGGATCCTACATGCGCCTCCCGTCTGGACTGGCCTCCATGTTGACACAGGTGCGGGCGGTCGCTGATTCCTTGAGCCCGTATGAACCCCCGCCCTTGTTGCGCTCAGATGTCGCGGCACTGGTGGAAAGTTGGATCGGGAATCCCCAACTCACTTGGGCTTCACTGGTTCGTTCCACATCCATGGCCGAAGGGGATGTGTATCGCCTTTTAGCCAGAACCTTGGAATTTCTCTCTCAAATATATGGACTCAAGGTTACGCATCCCGGCTTGGCCGATACCGCCCACTCCGCGATGGTGACCATGCGCCGGGAAGTCCTGCAAGAACTTCCATAGCCACAGATGGGAACATACCGCCATGCATCATGATGATCTCAAGCGCGAACTCCAAAGTTTACCGGTAAAGTATTTACATCACATGGCAAGAGGCCGCATCCATCGCCATTTTCGTCTCGGAAAACATCGACTTGTTGAATTAATGCTGGCCTTACCAACGGACCAGATTCTGGCCATCGAAACCGAACTGCAGCAGATACTGACTACCCGCCAGGAACGCCTGGCCGCGCAAGAAGCCCGCGCCGCCGCACGCCCTCCAATTCCCGCTTCACCCTTTCAGGCAAAAAATCGTCCCAATAAGAGAAGGCCCACCTTCGGCCCTTTTCAGCCATCGATTACGCTTAAGCAAATTCTGGAAGGAATTGGTGTTCCTGAGCCTCAACCCTTCGTTCCGGATCCCTGGCAAACCGAGGCGGTGGAACATCTGGCGCATTCAGATGTCATTGTTAGCGCTCCGACGGGAAGCGGAAAAACCTATGTCGCCATTCAAGCGATCAGACAGGCCATGGCACTCAACCAAACGGTGATTTACACCTCTCCCCTAAAAGCGCTGTCAAATACAAAATTCATGGAATTCACCCAGCTTTTTGGACCGGATCAAGTCGGAATTTTAACCGGAGACCGGCGTGACAATGCTCAGGCCCCGCTCCTGGTCATGACGACCGAAATTTTGAGAAATTTATTTTATGATGCCGCCAGCGGGGAGATCGATTTACGGCTGCATACTCTGGGGTTGGTCATTCTGGATGAATCCCAATATCTCGCCGATCCAGAACGGGGGGTGGTGTGGGAAGAAACCATTATTTTGTGTCCATCCCAAGCCCGGCTTCTTCTTCTCTCAGCATCTATCGGGAATCCTCAAGATTTGGCCGAATGGCTGCAAGCCATCAGGCCTATTCCATGCCATCTTATCCGCCATGCCAAACGATCCGTTCCGCTTCGAGGGCTGTATCTGCATCCTACCGGACAACTCGTTCCGCTTTTCAAAAACCAAGATATTCTCCAGGGTAAAGGTTTTACCTTTCATCCAGAAACAAAGCAGCTGTTCGCTGAATACGAAATTAAACCATTTCATTAATAATTTAATTCAGCCAAAAAGTATTCATTCGTCCTTAACTAATGCAGTACATTAATTTTTTAGCACAGACACCTGTGACAAAAAAACAACATATTGTGGCAATTAATATACGTTAAGGCCTTCAATATATTGTCAATATTGCCATTTTACTGGCAAAAATTCACATTCCTGACAATTGTTTTTTAGCATAAATTTTGCGTACTTCCTATGGAGTTTATTAAAGTCGCATTTTTTGTGAAATATGAATTCTTAAGAAGTATTTAAAGTTATGAACAACAAATATCATGTTTCAACACATATCAGGTATATCCTGGTGAGTTTACTTTCGATCACAGTTATAGGCTGTCAGAGTCTTCAGCCAAAATCCACTGGAGAACTGGCCATGGAAGATCAAGATTTTCTTGGAATTTGGGACGCCTATAACCACTGCGTGGATAGCTCTGATATTCAGCACATGCAAGCCAATCTTGACGTCTTAGCCTCTGCACCGAAACCGATCTCACTGGATGACTCTCCGATTCCCGTCCCCGCATTTCTGAAAAAATGGTCTACCGCGAGAGGTTCCCGTCTGGCTGTCGATCCACGAGCCATGGCTGCCTCCTGCTCAATTCATCTCGCAGAAGTCGCCCAATTATCCGCAGATTGGCCAACGGCACTGCGCACATTTCAGGAAATCCTGAAAAATTACCCGGAGCCTCAATATGCCTTTTACGTCAGTAAAGCCAATCATGCGATGGAACAACTGACCACCGTTCGACCTGTGTCTCTTTCTTTCCAGGAAGCCCTGGTTGACTAGACTCCTTTCCTCCCTATTTGTTTAATCAATATTTCAGATCTCCAGCCTGGCGTTTTTCGAACCATCCTCTTTTGAGCCACCCTCATTCAGTACATCGCTGGCGTTTCCTGCGTGGGATCCTGAGTCAAAGAAAAACAGAAGAAACTAGAGGAGTTGCTTGCTTTTGGGTTTATGGGGCTGGCAGACATCGCATTGGCACATGCGGCGCAGCGCCGTATAGGAATATAGCCCGGTATCATGCCCGTCACTCCATTTAAATCGGAAGGCATAGCGCCCAACCGGTTCTATATCCTGCAATAGTATGAGAAGTGGAATAGAGTCCGGCTTAAGACGCAACTCGCCGGTCCATTCGTCCGTACATGCCGCACAGGGGCAATGTTGTCGCAAATACCGAACCGGGTAGACCCCCTTATGCCCATCACTCCACGTAATGCCCAAGACCCCGTTATCCAGCCATTCCATATCCGTCGGTTCCAGTGATGCTTGAGAAGTCATACCTGATTGTCCTTATGAATGGGGCATTAGGAAACCCATTGTTCAAATGTGGGAAGAGCTTTTCCGACGACTGCCTGGAAATAGGCTTCAATCGCCTCTTCCACCTCAATCCGGACGGTTCCGATCGCTTTCAATCGGGACAGACTGGCCATAGGTAGTCGTCGAGCTTGTTCAATAAACGCTAAACTGCCTTTAGAAATAGACAGTAACCGCCCTACACCCCGTTGACCACAACCGTGGCATACCATCCCCCCTAATCGAGGAGAAAACCACTGAGGCATGTGAGGTGAGGCAATATTTCCGCATTCAGTACATCGATCAATTTGTGGACGAAAACCAGTATAGCCCAGCACATGAATTTGAAATAATAATGTGGTGAGGGCCAGGTCTCTGTCAGGAAGCAAGTGTTCCAGGGCATATATCAGCGCTGAATACATTTCCGGATTCGGATCACGATCGGCCGTAATCATCTCCACCATATGCACCATCTTGGCTGCGGCTGCCATCACACTTAAATCTTCTCGTAGAGCTTTAAAGTTTCTGACCAGATCAATTTGACTAATTTGCCCCAAAGCGTCAGGGGTTTTTTGGAATAGAGTGACATCAACAATCCCAAAAGGCTCAAGTACCCCACCGAATCGTGTCTTCATCCGGCGAGCGCCCCGAGCCGCGCCTCGAATTTTTCCTAAATCGGCGGAATACAGCGTGACAATTCTGTCCGCATCACCCCATCGCTGGCTTCGAATTATGACCGCGCGAGTTTTTAAGAGCGGCATGAGTAGTCTACATGTACGGTCTACAGGTCAGACATGAATACTGAGGTCATTACCAGGAATTTTTCATCCATATCCCAGCTCATTCAACACTTGAACATTATCGCGCCAGCCTTCCTGCACCTTCACCCACATCCGAAGATAAATCTTCATGCCGAACAGTCGTTCCATATCTAACCGGGCACTTTGGCCAATCTCCTTGAGGCGCATGCCTTTTTTCCCGATCACAATCCCTTTTTGACTTGTTTTTTCGACAAGAATAACGGCTCGAATGGTCGTCAGACCTGGTTCTTCCTGAAATTCTTCGATCAAGACACCCACAGCATATGGTAATTCATCATATGTCTGAGCTAGAACTTTTTCACGAATGAGCTCCGCAGCCATATGGCGCATAGGCTGATTGGTCAAAAAATCTTCGTCATACATTAATTCCGAACATGAGGGCAGACACGCAAAGGTTAATTCCACTAGTTGCGGGATATTTACCCCGGTCTTGGCGGAAATGGGAATAATTTCTCTCCACGGAAACCATGTACGGTATTGATCAATAAGGGGGAGCAGCCTGGATTTGGCGACTGCATCGGCTTTATTTAATAATAAAAATACCCCCTGAAATGGTCGCTCTTGATGAGACGACATGATCTGCTCCAGGACTTGTCTGTCCCCTGGACCCGGCAACACCTGACTGTCCACGATCATATAGACCACATCGGATTGAGTCAGGGTCCCTAACGCCGATTCCACCATCTGTGTGTTCAGGCGATGGTGAGGCGTATGGAGGCCAGGGGTATCGATGAGAATGAGCTGACCTTCGGGGTAATGCCCGACCCCTAAAATCAGGTTTCGCGTTGTTTGTGGTTTATCGGAGACGATGGCAATCTTTTCGCGTACCAATGCGTTGAGCAACGTCGACTTGCCGACATTGGGTCGGCCGAGAATGGCTAATTGGCCTGATTTCATAGAAAAACTTTCAAGTATGGGAAAACCGACGAAACAGTAATGAATGAGTATGAAGGGTTATAGGGGTATGGCGCAAGAAGTCTTGCCGCTAAGGTCTGGCCGTAAACGAGGAAGGAACCGGCTCCACAAATTGATATACTACTTCTCCCTGCCGAACCATACCTAAACGATTTCGGGCTAGTTCTTCCAGTCGTTGCGGGTCCCGTTGAATACGGATGATATCTTCTTCGATCGAGGCATTGATGTCTTGTAATTGCTGGACTTGTTCCGTCAAATGCTGACGCGTTTCTCGCATATGAAAATATAAAGGCAATCCATCAGCATTAAAAAACATGGTCCCCGCGAGCACACTCATCATCAAAAAAGCCCCAACCATTGGAAGGCGCTCCAACAGATCATCCCCAAGCCCAGTGGACGCCCGTTTTTTATTATTAGGACGCATATGAGAAAATTATGCTTGTACTGGAAGAACGGCGTTCCCGCGATATAAGGCAGCTGAGCCTAAGGTCTCCTCAATCCTGAGTAACTGGTTATATTTGGCCAAACGATCCGTACGAGACAGGGAACCTGTTTTAATCTGCCCAGCGTTTAACGCCACAGCTAAATCGGCAATGGTCGTATCCTCCGTCTCACCGGATCGGTGAGACACCACCACTCCATAGCCGGCCCGTTGGGCCATGCGCATCGCTTCAATCGTTTCCGTGAGTGTGCCGATTTGGTTCACTTTGATCAAGATAGCATTCGCAATGCCTTCACGGATCCCTCGTCCCAAAAACTCGACATTGGTCACAAACAAGTCATCACCGACAAGTTGAACACGATCCCCGAGTTGATCCGTAAGCTGTTTCCATCCAGTCCAATCACTTTCATCAAGCCCATCTTCAATCGAGACGATCGGATACTGCTTCACTAACTTGGCATAATACTCAACCAGCTCTCCTGAAGACATTTTGGGTTTAACCCCATTCCGCACATGATACATCTTTTTCTCAAAAAACTCGCTGGCTGCCGCATCAAGAGCCAACACCACATCTTTTCCTGATCGATAGCCCGCTTGGTGAATCGCTTGGACAATGAAATCCAGGGCTTCTTCATTCGACCGAACGGCAGGGGCAAATCCGCCTTCATCCCCGACCGCCGTGCTCATGTTTTTGGATTTCAAGATGGCCTTCAGATGGTGAAAAATCTCCGTTCCCATCCTGAGGGCTTCGCTGAAACTCTTCGCCCCAACGGGCATGATCATGAATTCCTGGAGATCAAGCCCATTATCTGCATGCGCACCACCATTGATGATATTCATCATAGGCACCGGCAATTCCCGAGCCGAAACCCCGCCAAGATAGCGAAAGAGGGGAATTCCCAGCTCCTGTGCCGCAGCCCGAGCCACTGCTAACGACACGCCAAGTGTGGCATTGGCCCCTAGTCTGGTCTTGCCCTTGGTTCCATCCAGTTTAATCAATCGGGAATCAACGCTCACCTGGTCCTGGGCTTCCATGCCTCGAAGAGCCGGGAGCATATACTTTTGAATCCCGGCTAAGGCCTTAGCGACACCTTTGCCCATCCATTGTTTTTTATCTCCATCCCGCAGTTCCAAGGCTTCACGGGTCCCCGTGGAGGCTCCGGAGGGAACAGCGGCACGACCAGCCATGCCACTGGCAAGATGCACATCCACTTCAATCGTTGGATTCCCGCGAGAATCCAGAATCATCCGTGAGGTAATGTTCTGAATAAGACTCATAGAAACTGTCATTCCTTTAAATCGTGAATAATGGCACCTGTCTTAATCTTGTACTCTGAGATGAGTCTTAGATCAAGATGCAAGATGCTGTTTTAATAGCGCATTGACCTTTCCAGGATTGGCTTTTCCCTGTGACGCCTTCATCACCTGGCCCACCAAAAAACCTAATACGGTTTCCTTCCCGCCACGATATTGCTCCACTTGAGCAGAATGCTGGGCCAGCACCTCCTCTATCAGTTTTTCCAGGACACCCTCATCGGAAACCTGAACCAGCCCTTTCTCATTCACCAATTGTTCCGGAGTTTTCCCACTGGCATAAAATTCCGGGAAGAGATCTCTGGCAACTTTCAAGCTAATAGTCCCCTCTTCCACCAATTGTAAGAGTTCAACCAATTGTTCGGGACTTACCGGGGAAGATTCGGGACCGGTGTTAGCGGCCTTGAGCTCACGAAGTAATTCGCCCATGACCCAGTTGCTGACCGTTTTCGGATGGGGAAAGTGTTTCACGCAGGCCTCATAATAGTCGGCCAGGTTTTTTGAATCGGTCAGAAGCTTTGCATCGTACTCAGGGAGATGATATTCCGTCACGAATCGCTTCATGCGGGCAGCCGGAAGTTCCGGAATAGTCTGACGCAACGATTCAACCCACTCCGCATCCACCCGGACGGAAAGTAAGTCCGGATCGGGAAAATATCGATAGTCATGAGCCTCTTCCTTGCTTCGCATGACAACCGTATGCCCTTTCTGAACATCCCACAGCCGAGTCTCCTGCCGGATCGTTTCGCCTTCCGTTAATGCCTCTGTCTGCCTGGTGATTTCAAAATCTAAGGCCTCTTTGGCAAAACGGAAGGAATTGATATTTTTCAATTCGACTTTGGTCCCAAGAGCCTCCTGCCCCCGTGGACGAAGAGACACATTCGGTTCACAACGAAAACTCCCCTGTTCCATGTTCCCATCACAGACATCCAGATAGACCAAAAGATCGTGAAGGGTTTTCAAATAGGCATCAACCTCATCGGACGAATGCAAGTCAGGTTCGGTGACAATTTCTAATAACGGGGTCCCCGCTCGATTTAAATCGACACCACTGCCTTCCACAGGGACATCATGAACATTTTTCCCGGCATCCTCTTCCAAATGCGCTCGGCGGATGCGCACGCGTTTTGACTCCCCGTGGACGGAAATGTCCAGCCATCCTGGTCCGCAGATCGGCAAATCAAATTGCGAAATTTGATAGCCCTTCGGCAGATCAGGGTACAAGTAATTTTTTCGGGAGAATTGATTGGTCAGCATGATCTCGCAGTGAAGCGCGAGTCCGGTGCGTACGGCCATTTCCACCGCACGTCGATTGAGCACCGGCAAACTTCCAGGTAACCCCAGACAAGTTGGACACACCTGAGTATTCGGAGGAAGACCGAATGAGGTCGGACAGCCACAAAATAATTTTGTCTTCGTTTGGAGTTGGGCATGCACCTCAACTCCTATAACTGGTTCATAGGCCATAACGCAGCAGAGCCACTCCTCTCGATTTCGTCTTTTTTTATCTTAATCCAGGGATTTCATTTCACGTTCACGGCGCATGGCATCCCGACCCGCATCTAAGGCTTCTCGCACGGCACAGGATATTTCTTCCACCAGTTCACGGCCACGACCAACGACATCTTCTACCGCATCAGTTGCCCGCTCCTTAATGTCTCGCAAATCTTCACCGGTTCGCCGGGCATAGCCCGTGATTCGTTCTCGGGAATCTCTTCCCGGCTGAGGAGCTAACATGATCGCCGTCACGGCTCCCAATAGCGCTCCACTTAAAAATGCCAACGCAACCGATCCTGCTGATGCACCTGAATGATTAGTTGCCATAGGATGGCCCTCCTTTTTGTTCTTTATGTACACGTTTTCTCATAGTCGAACTGGCTGCTTTGAGTCCGGCAAGTAAACTGGAAACGCCCACAGCAAGGGCACCCCCTTTCCCGCGAACGGTCTGATGAACATGATTTACGGTTTCCCCCACCTCTCCAACTGCATTCAAGAAAATGGTGGCCCGATCCATGCCAAGCCGGGCTTGATCGGTTAACGCTAAAATGTTTTCGTTGGTCCCCTTGACGTCTTTCAATAATCCCGGCAATTCATGGTTCAGGCGAATCAACAAGCGTTCTGATTGCCCAACGGTGCGTTTCACTTGAAGAATCATGGGGACCAGATAACCCACCAAGACCACAAAGGCCACGGCAATGATGATCGCTGCCAAATCCACCATACCTCGCTATCCTTTCATGACCGAATCACAGGTCGTTTCATTCGCCAGTCCGTGGCTTGTTCATAGGCATAGGCCGCACGCAGGACCATGGCTTCTTCAAATGGACGCCCCATCAGTTGTAATCCGATAGGAAGTCCCATTTTACTCATCCCACAGGGAACCGACATCGCTGGAAGTCCGGACAAACTCGCAGGAATCGTATAAATGTCGGACAAATACATCTGCAGGGGATCGTCCAATCGCTCTCCTAATTGAAAGGCCGGCGTCGGCATGACCGGACTCACCAACAGATCGACTTCCTGGAACACGGCATCAAATTCCTGTTGAATCAATGAGCGAACGGCTTGAGCTTTCCCATAATACGCCTCGTAATACCCCGCACTCAGGGCATAGGTTCCCAACATGATACGCCGTTTCACTTCAGGGCCAAACCCTTGCGACCGAGTGTTCCGATACATCTCTGCCAATTCCTGGGATTCCTTGGCACGAAACCCAAACCTGACCCCATCATAGCGAGCCAAGTTAGAGCTGGCCTCTGCCGTGGCAATGAGGTAATAGGTCGCTATGGCCCGTTCAGTGGAAGGCAACGTTACTTCTTGAATGGTGCCGCCTAGCTCCTGCATCACCTGTATGGCATCTTGAACCTTCTCGGAGACTTCAGAATCAAGACCCTCGGCAAAATATTCCCGCGGCACTCCGATAATGAGTTTTTTGATGTCTTTCTTTTTCACGGCTTTGGTGAAATCCGGGCAGTCACGATTAGCGGAAGTCGAATCCATGGGGTCAAATCCGGCAATGGCATTCAGCAGGATAGCGGCATCAGTCACGGTTTTGGTAATAGGACCGATTTGATCCAAAGATGAGGCAAAGGCAACTAATCCAAAGCGAGACACTCGCCCATAGGTTGGCTTTAACCCAACCACCCCGCAACAAGCGGCCGGTTGCCGAATCGACCCTCCGGTATCGGAACCTAATGCCGCCACACATTCATCGGCGGCCACCGCAGCCGCCGATCCTCCACTGGATCCTCCCGGAATATACTTTTGATTCCACGGATTCCTGGACGGCCCGAACGCTGAATGTTCCGTGGACGACCCCATGGCAAATTCATCCAGATTGGTTTTGCCCAGAATCAAGGGTTGGTGAGTTCGAAGACGGTCCATCACTGAGGCGTCATAGGGAGGAACAAAGTTTTCCAACATTCGAGATCCACAAGTCGTCCGGATCCCTTCTGTACAAATATTATCTTTAATGCCCAATGGCATGCCCATGAGGGGCTGTGTTTTTCTCCAGGCTTTCAGCCCATCATCAATCGCTTTGGCTTGATGGAGCAGCGTCTCTTTGGGTGTCAAGGTAATATAGGCTTTGATTTTGGGCTCTACCTGGTTGAGCCGCAGCAAATAAGATCTGGCAATATCCACAGCACTAATCTCGCCAGCGGTGAATTTACTCTGAAGCTCTTTTAGCGTAAGTTTAAATAGAGACATACAAGCCCGATTCTGGGATTAGTGGGTAAAAAGGAAATGGAAAGAAAAAGACCTTCAACCGGAGCAACCCGTTCACACGGGAATTGGTTACTTTACTTTATTCTGGTGATCGACTTGGATAATTTGAGGGACGTGCCGTTTGGCTTCTTCGTCATTAAATAATTCATAACAAAAAATAATGACCTTATCGCCAATCACTCCCAACCGGGCTGTGGGACCATTTAAAATGATCTCTCCCTTCCCCCGGGTACCCGGAAGCGCGTAAGTCGAAAACCGCTCTCCGTTATTCAGATTGGATACCATCACCGCTTCATAGGACATTATACCCGCTCTCTCCATCAGATCTTCGTCAATCGTTAAACTACCCTCATACTCCAGACTGGAACCGGTGACGGTCGCTCGGTGAATTTTACATCGTAACAGTTGTCGATACATATTAAATTCCTATTTTCCTTGTCCTACTTAAGCCGAGCGTTCTCAGTGAATCGCGTGGGCTCTATTTTCCTAAAATATTCGGGACGACAAAAAATCCATTATGTGACTCTGGGGCATTGGCCAGCGCCTTCTCCACAGACAAACATTCGTGTGGGCTATCCTCACGGAACACCGGTTCCTCATGCGCGACAGAAGCCGTGAGAGGGACGCCCTCCGTTGATACCCCTTGCAATTGGTCCACATACGATAAAATATGATTCAATTGGTCCGCGAACATGGGTTTTTCCGCTTCCGTTAACTCTAAGCGGGCTAATTGGGCGACATGTTCGACTTCTTTTTGAGTAATGGTGGCCATATCTGATCCTTATGAAAGCAGGAATTAAAAAACATGCGGACACTGCAAGCGGAAAGCACATACCACCACGTATTTTTACCATGAATTTCTCATGAAAAGCTACTCAGAACAAAGGATTGAATCAGCGGTGGGAAATAGGCGAGATCAAGAAAATCTAGAAAAAGAAGCTGAGGCAATCAATGGTCAACAATGGGCGTTGAGGAAAGAAGAAAGCCTTCGTCCGCAAAACTCACATAGCGCCCATCTCCAATAACAATATGATCCAATACCCGGATACCCAAAATTTCCCCTGCTGCCATAAGTCGACGGGTTAAGGCATGATCCTCCTCGCTGGGATGAGGGTCACCACTTGGATGATTGTGGACAAAGATAACTGCCGCCGCAGATTCTCGTACGGCCAGATTGAACACTTCCCGTGGATGGACAATACTGACGGTCAAACTTCCCTCGGAAATGGTAACATCCCGGATAAGGCCGTGTTTGGCATCTAACAACAGTGCTTTAAAGACCTCATGCCGAAGATCTCGCAACAGAGGGTAGTAGTGTTGATAAATATCGTGGCTATGATGAATCCGTAATCCCGCAGTTAACGGAACCGCCAATGCCCGCTTTCCCAACTCAACGGCTGCGAGAATCTGGGCGGCCTTTGCAGGACCAATACCTGGAACAACACACAGTTCCTGCAGGCTTCGATTGGCCAGACCCCGGAGCCCCTTAAGCCGAGTGAGAAGGTCCAATGCCACATCCACTGCCGAGGAATCCGGTCGACCAATTCGTAGAAGGATGGCCACCAGTTGAGCATCTGATAAACCCTGAGCGCCATTGTTCAGAAGGAGTTCGCGAGGGCGTTCCTTCTCAGGCCAGGATTGGATGCCTTTCTTGAGTTGTGGGTCATTCATACTCAAAAGACCAGGGTATGCCATACGAGCGTGGGTTGAACTATACGCAGCAATTTTTCACCCCGTCAAAAACGATTCCTCCCATTCTGTCATTGAGATTGTTGAGGTTTCCGGAAGTATGATATCGTCCACTTGCATATGAAACCATCTTCTATCCGGATCGTTGCAGGGCAATTTAAAGGTCGAACAATCCCTACACTTCCTGGGCGAACCACCCGTCCGACCTCCCAACGAGCAAGAGAAGCGTTATTTTCTATTTTAGGTGGCCAGATTCAGGATGCCACCGTGGCTGACCTTTTCGCCGGGACAGGGGCGGTGGGACTGGAAGCCTTAAGCCGTGGAGCCACGAAGGCACTCTTTGTTGAGCAAAATCCATTGGCCGGAACCAGTATTCAGCAGATGCTTACTCAACTGAAAGTCGCCGTCTCAAGCCAGGTTCTCATTGAGGATGTGTCACTCGCCATACAAAATTCAATTTTGGTAGGATGGCGTCCGTTTGACATGATATTCATGGACCCGCCTTACCGGCTCCCGAATGTTCAACAGATCTTGCATTATTTAGAAGAAGCGGACGTTATGGCCCCGACCGGCCGAATCATTTATGAACATTTTCATAAAACCACTCCTCCAATTCCCCTTGGGAAATGGTCGCTTATTCGAACCGTTCGCTATGGGGATACGGCGTTGACGTTTTACCGGCCCATTCCTCAGACCCCAAAAGATCTTGACCAATGACCATTGGCATATATCCAGGAACATTTGATCCTATTACCCGAGGCCATACGGATGTCATTGCTCGAAGCCTCAGGCTTGTCGAGCAGGTGATCGTCGCCGTGGCCCCCAACCCTCGAAAAGCCCCTTTGTTTGACTTGGACGAACGAGTCCAATTGGCCAAAATCGCCACAAGCGACCTCAAGGGTGTCACGGTTGAACCATTCGACGGTTTACTGGTGAACTACGTCAGGAAACGCGGGGCTTTAGCTATTATTCGTGGACTAAGAGCCGTGTCAGATTTCGAACATGAATTTCAAATGGCCCTGCTGAATCGAAAACTTGACTCTAGTCTGGAAACCGTCTTTCTGATGTCGAGTGAGGAATTTTCGTATCTCACCTCCAGCATGGTCAAAGAGGTCGCCTCGGTTGGCGGTCCCCTCCACCATTTCCTTCATCCCGAGGTTGCCGATTGGCTCCAGGGTCGATTACGGAGAAATGCCAAATGAACCTTGCCTCGCGAACGACCCGCATTACCCCCTCCCCCACCTTGCAACTCTCCGCAACGGTGAAAGCCCTGATCGCGCAAGGGCAGCAGGTCTTCGACTTTACTGCAGGAGAACCTTCCCTGGATTCTCCTGAAGAGGCCAAAGAGGCCGCCTTTCAAGCCATTCGCTCCGGCTTCACCAAGTATACGGCCGTCACCGGTATTGATGATTTAAAAGAGGCCATCATTGAAAAATTTCAGCGTGATCAGGGGTTGACCTACTCAAAATCGCAAATCCTGGTATCGTGTGGAGCCAAACACACCTTATTTAATCTTGCATTGGCATTGTTTGAGGCCGGAGATGAAGTGATTATTCCCGCACCCTATTGGGTCTCCTATCCTGAACAAATCCTTGTGGCAGACGCCAAGCCCGTCATTCTCCCGACTTCCGAGTCGTCCGGCTATGCCATTGACGTGAAGGCGCTGGAATCGGTAGTCAGTGACCGCACGAAGGCGATCATTCTGAATTCTCCGTGTAATCCGACCGGGAGCATGTATGATCGGAAAACTTTGGAAGGTATTGCGCAGATAGCGCTCCAACATGATCTGCTCATCATTTCTGATGAAATTTACGAAAAGATGGTTTACGACCGCCACCAACACTATAGTATCGCATCACTTGGAACAGACATTGCCAAGAACACCATCATTGTGAATGGGGTGTCAAAAACCTATTCCATGACGGGATGGCGGATTGGCTATGCCGCCGGCCCCGAGACGTTGATCAAAGCCATGGGTGACATCCAAAGCCAAAGCACCTCAAACCCCAGCTCTATCTCCCAAAAAGCAGCGATTGGAGCCATCCGGGGGGCAGATGCGTTTATTGAACATATGGTGAAAGAGTTGGATATGCGACGAACGGCCATTGTCGAAGGGTTAAATCGGATCCCGGGTATTCACTGTCCTATGCCTGCAGGCGCATTCTATGCTTTCCCGAGCGTTGCTCAACTCCTGGGCCGTCGGTTTAAGGGAGAATCCTTATCCACGCCGTTGGCTTTTGCCAATTTTTTTCTTAAAGAGGCCCAAGTGGCGTGCGTTCCTGGTGAACCGTTTGGCAGTCCCACGCATCTGCGGTTTTCCTATACCGGAACTTTGGAGGTCATTGAAGAAGGCTTACAACACCTTACCGAGGCCGTAGCTAAACTTGAATAGCCTATTTCCCCCTGTCCAGAGTTTCATTTTTTTCCATTCGGGTACCACCAAACCTTGACCTGAACAGAATCAGCCTTATCTTTTATAATCGTATGGTTACAAAACCCTTTAATTGACGTCTACTCTCTGGAGGTACCCCGTGCCCATTTATGAATATCAATGCACCGGTAGCGGTGAGCGATTTGAAATTCAACAAAAAATGTCAGACCCTCCTATTCAAACCTGCGATCAATTATCCTGTGGTTGTGGCAAAGCTGAACCTGTCACAAAAGTGATCTCAGCTCCGGCCATCATGTTCAAGGGATCGGGATGGTATGTCACGGACTACTCGGACAAACTCAAAGCGCCCGAGAGTAAATCAGAGAACAAAGGGAAACCGGCTGACACCAGCACAAGCGAATCCAAAACAGACAATAAGACCGGTTCGACCGGCTCTGATAGTGGGTCCAGTTCAACGACCCCCACATCCGCCCCGTCCGCTGGGTCTACGGGATCAGGTGCGGCTTCGGGATCAGGAACATCGTCAAGTTCCAGTGCCTCCACTAGATCCGTGGCTTCTTCTTCATCTAGCAGTAAGTCCTAACTCAGATACACTGGCCGGGGTACCTATACAATACATCCAACCATAAACGAATTCCTGTCCCCACGATAACCCGGCCCCAAAATTAGCCCTGAATCATCAGGCCAGCCAAACATATGTACCCATCTGACCAAGTCATCAGTTCCTCGCAACAAGTCTATAACCGACCTTCTCCTCTTGAGCTAAAATCATTTCCTCTCTCGGCAACAAGAGATATTAGAGCCTTTTGCAACAGCAATGCTGTTTATCCACAAGGATTTGTGACTCTTGACAGCTTCGCCTACCGTCGTTACTCTCATCAGGTTTACCAGTAATTTCAGCCTCTTCGGCATCTCAGGCCGAATGGAGGGTCATCCTTTAATCGCTAGAGGGAAAAGCATGAAGAAGATGTGTGTGAATGGTTTGACAAAAATTGTTGGGGTCCTATTCATCACCGGCATCTGTATCCTGAGTGTGGCTTCGGCACAGCACGCCCTTGCCGCTGGAAAAGATTCCTTCCGCGTCGGTGTCCTTGATCCTCAGACCGTAATTGAAAAGTCAAAAGCGGGAAGTCGGGCCTTGGCGGCTTTAAAGGAACATGCCCAGGCCAGAGAAACCGTGATGAAAAACGATCAAAAGGAATTAGAGAGTCTTCAGGAAGAACTCAAAGCCGCAGAGTCCAACTCCAAGCTGAGTGAGGAGGAGCAAAAACGCAAACAAGAACGGTTTGCACAAAAATATCAAGCCTGGCAAAAACAGGGTCAGGATTTTCAAAATGAACTCGGTCAAAAGCAAAAAGATCTGGTTCAGGAATATATGAAGAAAATCGAAGAAGCCACAAGTGCCGTCGCCGCACGCCATGGCTTTGATGTGGTCATTGATAAAGGTAGTGAAAATACTTTAAAAATTGTGCTCTACAATAGAGATGGGTTAGATCTCACAAATGAAGTCGTAAAGGAATTTGACCGTCGATTCAAATAGCCGTCGATTCATAGCAAGATATTAAAATTTCTCCCCTGTGGGTCAAACTCACAGGGGATTTTTTTATCCTCTCCACTTCATATTGTGAGGATAGAAATCTCGGGTGTTTAACAATCAATAAATCATTCTACAACCCTCAGATTGGAAATGAGTCAAACCATATCATTCAGCCATGGTTTGGACCACAAAATTTTCGGTCTGCGACAGGCTCGAAGTACCCAGTGGTGGACTTCCCAATCCGTTTGTCCTTAACCCGTGGAATTATGAAAGGGATGAACGAAAGAATCCCTGGCAAGTACTGCTTTAGAAATACAGGAGGCTGGATTAACAATACCGGAAAGAAGAAAGAAAGAAGAAACAGTAGTTAGCGCCCGCCGCCTCCGACAGCCTCTTCCTCGGACTGATAGATGGGAATCACCTGAGGCAGGTTAGCATATTCAAGCAACTCTCTTACATGGGATTGAGGGCTCACAATACTCAATCGAATGCGATCGGGCTTCATCCGATGGTACCAAAGAAACATCTGCCCCAATCCCATCGAGTCAATCCAGGTAATGTTTGAGAAATTAAGAATAATATGATGACATCCTATCTCCTGAGCACCCAAAATAGCCACTTCGAGCCCAAGCTTAGAGTCATAATCAAAACGACCGGATAACTCAAGAACTTTTGTATCCTGGCGAACATGTTCCCTGACAGTCAGCATTCCAGACGTTCCTCTTATTGCCCTTTTCGGCAATCACACAGTAAAAATTTAAGATCTCAGAAGAAAACAAAATAATCAGATCCCCAACTGACATGGAGTGATACAAAGTTTCGCACTCAACCCTTCCAGATATTGTTTTCTATTCCACAACATCCCTTTGATTACGGTAGTCTCAAATGCCTGCCCCCTTGAAGGGCAGGATTTTTCCTCCATTCTCTTCTGTATGATCTGGACATTTGAAGATACCGAAAGAGAACTCTTCAGCTTATTAACCGTATTTTGGGATAACCCCATCAAAAGTTGGCAGCATAGTTGGACCAACCCGTTTGGCTCCATGGGAAGATTTTGAATGATTTTGGGAACACACTGCCGGAATCATTCTGGTGGGGAACCGAGGCGTGAACGACAATGACCATATTCATATAACTCCCCTTTTTACCCTTCCTAGGGATCTAATGACGGGGTAAGGACGAGAGTCCTTGATCGTGGCGGAGTGGGGGCAGGGAGGGCTTCTTGGAGATAAGGATTATGCCTTTTAGCATCAGAGCAACTCGAGGGTGATGATCGTGTCCTTGTTAACGGGATAATCCCTGACATGCCTTGAGCCATCACTCGGGAAAATATGAACTTTACCGCCATAACTATTACCTGGTATCGATAGGGTGACTTTGTTACCAGATATTTTGGCATTTATTGTCTTAAGTTTGTTGGTATCGCCGGCGTCCATAACAGTAAAAGTGGTATTTGCGCTGGCGTTTCGCTGGGGGTAATAGAAAATATCCAGATGGGGAGTCGCTTGGTTCCAGGTCCTGTCATTCGCCTTATAGATATTTCCTTTGACTAGCAAACTGTTGGCCTTCACAAAAATGGGCACATGCTCTCTCGCCACTTCTACCTCGAGCCATTGTTTTCCGGAATGATTAGAGCCGTTGTAGTAATCAATCCAGTTTCCCTCCGGCAGATATACTTTTCGAATGGGTTCTTGATTATAAATAGGTGCTACCAATAACGAGGGCCCAAACTGGTACTGGTCCCAGATGGCATAGGTTTGTTCGTCATCGGGATAAATGCCCGCAAGCGGTTTCATCAAGGTTCCCTGCTCGGCTGCGGTATTAAGCAGCGAATAAATATAAGGCATCAACCCCATGCGCTCTTCAAAAACGTGGCGATACAAGCCTTGAAATGACTCCGAGTACCGCCAGGGGGCCCGATCTGTACCGCGACCACTGGCGCCATCCAGCTTTACCTCAAAAAAACCAGTCCATAGGCCAAATTGAATCCATCGCAGATAAAGGTCTTCACTGATTAAGCCAGTATTGCCGGTAAACCCTCCGGCATCCGTACCCCAATTGGGGAACCCCAGATAACTGGCGCGGATGGCATTGGCCATATTGCTGCGCAAGCCCTCCCAATTTGTCCTGACATCCCCTGCCCAGATCGCACTCAAATACGGCTGCGTGCCATGTACCGCCGCACGGGCAAAATTAAACTGGTCTTCGCCCCAGTAATCGGCCAGCGCCTCATGGGTATGCTTGGCATAGAGCCAAATGAATTTACTGCGCCGCTCCAGAATCGGCGTGCCGTCGTACCAGCTTTCGTCATAGGGAAAGTTCTCATCCGCCCGATCCATTTTATGGCCCTGCACGCCCACTTTGTACTGGAGGTCGGTTAAGCGCCGCGAAAATTCCTTGACAGCCTGAGGGTTGCTGAGATCAAAGTACCCTTTATACCCTGCCATGCGCCCCGGAAAATTCTGTTCGCCAAACGTCATCGGCGCAATCCAGGTCATTAAATTAATGTGGTAGTCCTCATGTAATACTTTTATCCACTCCTGAGGGTTGGAAAAGCCGCTACCAAAATTCATTTCTGACCAACCATGTGCACCATCACTATAGGGGCGATCGACAAACAACCCCGTGAAGGGGATTTTCATCTCAGTGAAGCGTCTCGTGTCATCAAGAACATCCTGCTTACCTCGCTTGTGAACGTCACGCCAGATCACGGGACCGGTACTCCAAAGCGGAACCTGTTTGGGTGCACCAATGAGCTGATAATAGTTGACCAATCCATGATCCAACGTTGGTGCATCAAGAATATGCCAATTGAACTGTGTGGCAGCGTGGTATAACTCGGTCCGACCGTTCATCGCAAACTGATAACGGCCTTCAGCGAACGTATTAAAAAAGCTCACATACCCTTTAGTACTAAAGAACATTGGCGAAACAGCGGTGGCATAGTCGGAACGAAACCGGTTGTGTTCTGCGATCGCATTGACATCCTGCACCAACCCCCTCAAATCCGGAGATTTTTGATTATAAGGCTCGGTGGTTTGTTTCACCCCAAACATATGTCCGCCGAGGTCTTCCATGAAAATATTGACATGGGAAAACCAGTCAGCATCACTGGAAAAATGCAATCCTGCCTGATCAGCCTTAATATCAATGATGACTGTTGAATCGTAAATGGATTCTATCTCTTCATCGCTATCTACATCACGGTACATCAGTTGGAGGCGATAGAAACTGTTACTTTTCCTATTGAGCTGGACATCATCCCAGGAGTGAAAATCCAGCATGATATCTTGAATCACCATGATGGGCTGTTGATCCCGGAACACCACCAATACGTTGTCCTTTTGCTCAATCGTTAACGGTATAGGGCCGGCAGCACAGGCGAGATTGCCAATCAATAACACAAACAAGATAACCTGAAAAAACTTAAACATTTCTCTCCGACAAAGTATTGTGATCTATTCCTAAAGCCTCCTCGGCTTTCAAATGCGGCAACCTTAATCACTTGGTTTGAAAATCTAACATCCGCTGTTGAAATACAGGAAAGGAAGCTGCCAAACCCGAGGGAAATGGCCTGAGGATTAAGGCCTGGCACTATGGTCAACGTGAAGTGGGATACTCACCACTTCAATCTCTGACGGAAACGGTATGCTGGTTGACTGCAGGGCGGACCAAAAGGGGAGTAAAGTTTCCCGCCCTTTGGGCGGGGAACTTTACTAATGAGGGGGAGATTGAACGCAAGGTAGGTAAACTGAGTAACCTGCCTCTTGCGGTCGGTCGCCTAAATGAGATGGGTTGCTAGATGCGAGGACAATTGCGGAAGACAACAGAATTGCCCTCTACTCAATTCAATCCAAGAGCCAAATCCGAAAATCTGACATCATTCCCTATTCACCAATAAACTTAAAAACACAATAATCCCAAGAGGTACTCCAAATAATATTTATCCAAAGAAAAGAACACGGGCATTCCCTCATTCCTCCGGTTTCGACCAACGGCGCTTCACATCCCAATATAAATACCAAGTTGCCCAAATGGAGAAAACCACTAACAGAATACCTGCAATTATATCTAGTGAATCCATCGGCTCTGCAGCCGTAGAATGCATCGTTCCGTATGGTTCGGGCAAGTCGCCCTGTTCGATATGCGCAATGGCCTCAGCTGAAAGGGGAATGATCCGATTGATAGACTCGATGCGGAAAATATAGCTGTCACCATATCCCCATGGTGCGCCAGCAACGCGCAGGGGGACCAAACGACCATTTGCCTGCCAATGTACCTGGCGCAACTCAAGCCACCCGTCCCGCACGAGATCACTTGTCACGTCATCAAAAACGGATTTCGCAAGCAACCCAGCGGGATTATCATTTTCTGGGCCCCGTTGAAAGGAGATGCTAACCCAGATGTCGTTGGTTGCTGGATCGACATTTGAATATGCTGAAGAACACTCGACGAAAAACCCCACCAAAATGGCCAAAACCATGATTGCCTTCATGATGTCTCCTTGCCAAACCTTGATGGCTATACTTCATCCATTATCAACGGAGGCACTTGAGTATTGTGGGTCAGGATCACACGGCAAACTCCCTGTCAGCGAGACTTGGAATTCGGCTTTCATCACTCGCCCTTTGCATGAGCAGCCGATTCTCTCTTCGGTCATTATTACTGCAAGATAAGAGATGTGAAGGAATACGCAGAAACGGATAGCATCAACGAAAAAGGCCGGGACATTGCCCAGCCTCTTCCGCCTATTTACTCTTTAACAATGGAGCGACAGGTGTGTGCGAGCCTGTCTGTTTACATCTAACCAGTTTCACCGAGAGAATTCGAATTCTCAAAAACGGATTTTTTAGACTGTGAATCAATCTGCAAGCCCTCAAATGCAGTTGGGGGAGTCGTACCTGGGATTGTTTTGACCAGAGTACTAACGGGAGGGGCTTCCATCTCTTCGGGATCAAATGGCTCCAAAAGTCCACCGAGGTAAATTGTGTTAGGAGCTGGCGTAGGAAACGTGTATTTTCTATGCTCAGTCTGTGGGATTAAAGTTCTTGAAACTCAGGCATTATCAGTCGAATCGGCTCCTTGAACACTTTGTGGCAGGGCTGTCTGCTCGCACGGCTGCAGATTTTGTCGGATTGAACCGTCGAACGGCCATTCACTTTTACAATCGGCTAGCCGAGCCTTTTTTCGTCGGGCCTTTGAAACAGTCCTGAAGAAGGCCGGTATTCAGGATGCCTCTTGGCACAGGCTACGACACACCACCGCCTCCCGGTTAGTCATGGCGGGTGTGACCGTCAAGGAAGTGCTGGGACATCGCAATATCCAAACCACTCTGCGGTATGCGCACCTAGCTCCTAGCCACATTCAGGACGCAATGGAGAAGGGGAGTTTAGCGAATTTGGGACTAGGGACTGGGAGTAAAACTGGGATGGGTCGGATGAAGGACAGGAGAAAGAGACACAAGTTGTTGATTTAATTGGTGCGCCCGGCAGGAATCGAACCTGCGACCCCCGGCTTAGAAGGCCGGTGCTCTATCCAACTGAGCTACGGGCGCACGATAGGAAAATCGCATAGTTAGGGAGTTTGAGTCAACGACCCGGCAGCCGGGGATGCCAATTGTTGCATCCGTCATTTCAGCCCAGAAAATCAAAACCAAAAAACCATAGTTTTTGAGTGAGGTTATCATTTGCTCTGTTGAAACGAAGCAATTCCAAACTCTTAACAACCCTGTCCAGGAAACAGGGGGAAGTCCAAATAAATCCGTTTAGATCGTCAAAAAAGGTGAAAAACGAAAACGGTTCACCTCTAAACTTTCCGATTTTTACACAACTTGCTTAAGATGAAGTTCGTGCATATTGCGTATATAGGATATTCGGATCCAACCGATAGGGTGAGCTATCGGAGGTGGATATGCGAAATAATTGTACCCTCGGGGTTGTAGGTTTCTGTTTACTCCTTGGTGCCTGCGCTTCGCAGCATTCGCCCAATAACAACGTTGATGAACAGGTGGACCTCTATCTCAGCACACTGGACGATAAGCATTTCGTCTGGTGCGAATTAGATCTGGAGCAATGTCGACGTGACTTTGAGGCATGGAAACTTACCACACAAGGTCTCAGTCTAATTAAGGAATTCGAACGGGAGAATACTGGTCAACCGGACAATACTCAGCACTTGCCGAATGTCTTTCGTACGCGATTTGTGGAGGAAGGCCAGTTAGGGGAGGAAATGGTAGACCAAGACGGCAAGGGGCAGAGCTTCGATCGGGATCCGAAGGGTTTGGGAAGATCCTATTGGACTACCGATCAAAATGGAAATCCCAGACAGGAAGGCATGAGTATGACTCCGAAAATTCATGGTCCCCAATCCATGCGCTGATACCCTTGAGGAGCCGGTTAACCTCACCATTCGGTTCAGATCCCTTCGCTTGATCCCCACAACTCCCTGACTATCGAACCGACTTTCCCTTCTTTTAAAATCAAAATTTACATTAAACCTTGCTATTCACTCGAAAGAAAATTCTTAATTCAAACTGTAAAAATTTACTTCTGGAAAGTTTTAATTATTTGCGCTAACGACGATCACGTATTGAGGCCTCTCAACTTTGATTCCAAGAGGTTTCACAGGGGAAAATGATGACAACGATTGGTCTCATCCAAGAACCTATTCCCCAACGCGAACCAGCATGCCGCGATCTTTACAGATATTAAAGGTGTGGTAGAACCATGCCACGATGATCACAAGAAAACCAAAATTGAGGCCCGTGGCCCAAAGCAAATGAGTCACCGGCACATTTCCTGTGGTGAGGACCGCACGCATTCCTTCAAAAATATGCGCAGGAGGAACCATCCAGGCAATGGATTGCAGGACAGGAGGAAGGACTTCAATCGGGTAAAACACACAGGAGATGGGTTGGAAAAGGAAGACCATACCCCAGGCTAGCACTTCGGCCTGCTGCCCAAAGCGCATAATGATTGAGGTGGTGAGCACGCCAATGATCCAGCCGGATACTACCAGATTGAGAACAAACGGGAGCAAGGAAAGGCCCATCTGGAGAATGTCGTATGAATAAAAGACCCAGGCGAAAAGCATCATCAACCCGCCCACGGCAGTGACCTTCAGCACACTCATGGTCATGGTGGCAACGAGATATTCTCCGACCGTTAACGGACTGGCAAACAGGTTCATCAGATTTCGAGCCCACATTTCTTCCAAAAATGAGACCGCAATGCCCTGCTGCGCACGAAACAACACATCCCAGAGGATCAGCGCCCCAAGAAAAAATGAGAGGGCGCCATGCAGCGACATCCCAACTTTTTCCAAATAAATCGTGATAAATCCCCACACCACGAGATCTAGAAACGGCCAATAAAAAATCTCCAGCAACCGGGCAAAGCTTCGCTTGTAGAGATACATATGACGCGATAATAATGCCAGGATACGCCCGAGACTCATGGCCCGTTTTGTTCTCTCGCCAGTTTCAAAAAGACCTCTTCCAGATCCCGTTGAGCGTAGCGTTGAATGATTTCGGTGGCGGTACCTTCCGCCACAATTTTGCCCCGTTGCAGGAAGATGATGCGATCGGACATCTCCTCCATCTCCCGCATGTTGTGTGAGGTATAGAGAATACTCAAGCCTTCCGAGCGTTGGTATTCTTTCAGAAACGATTTAATTTTATTGACGATATCAGGATCCAAACTGGCGGTGGGTTCATCAAGAAACAGCACCTTGGGTTCGGTCATAATGGCTTTGGCGAGGGTGAGCCTCGACATTTGACCGGAAGAGAGTTTTCTCGTCAGTCGGTGCCGAATGTCCTCCATCTCCAACTTTTTGACAATATCATCAATGCGCTGCTGGATATGCTTGAGTTCATAGAGCCTCGCGATGACCTTGAGATTTTCCTCTACCGTTAAGGAAAACGGCATGGAAATGTATGTGGAGGAAAAATTCACCTGCTTCAGAATGGTTTCCCGGTGTGTGGCCAGATCCAGTCCAAACATGTGAATGGTGCCGACCGTCGGCGTGATCAGCCCTAACAACATATGGATGGTGGTGGTTTTGCCGGCGCCATTCGGCCCAAGGAGCCCGAGGATTTCACCTTTTTTGATGTCGAAAGAAATATTATCGACGGCTGTAAAGCCCTGAAACCGCTTGGTGAGGTTTCGAACTGCAACGACAGGGGAATTCATGGAATCTGAGGCAGGCATTAAAACAAAAACCCACCGATTTTATCGGGCAGGTGACAGGTTTCACAGCGCTTGCTCAGCACCTCACCCTCGTAACGTTGTTCCCCATCATGACAACGAAGACAATCGGCCATGTTCGCTTTCCAGAGAACCGAGTCTTTTGGATGAGCCGGCTCATGTGGTTGATCATCGAGTTTGACATGCCCCCGCGGAATCACAATAGGATACGTTTTAATTGGCGCTCCATGCACGACCCGCCCGTGGCAGGTCGTACACCCCTCCCCTTTACCGCGTTTCTCAAAGGCCTCCATGTGTTCCCGATGATTCATGATCAGCCCGACATCTTTGACCGGAGCGGGCAAATCCCGCACAGAGACTTCCGTCACCCGCAAGATGGCTCGATGACAACTGATACACACAGAAGAAGACACATGGGATTCAAGATTATGCGATTCGGTCGGGGTTCCGAAAAATGTGATCGCAACGTCTTCAATTCCGGCCAAGACTTTATCCTGAATAAACCCGGAGACGCCTGGACGCACGTGGCAATCGACGCAAGTGACATCTTTATGACTGGATTGTATCCAGGAATCGTAGGAGGGTCTGATGGTATGACAACTCGCACAGAAGGTAGGCTGATTGGTCAGCGGGATAGCCGCGGCCCCTCCTAAGGCCAGCACCAGGAGTGTGGCCGCAATGAGGGTCAAACCTTTTCCCATGAACGTTACGAATCCCTTTGAAGGGGAAACTTTTTCATGATCAGTTGCGCCAGCCCTTGGACGTCATCCCGATCAAACCAGGGAGCCGAGCATTCAATGCGTTTCATAGAAGCCACCGCCAATAAACCATCTAACGAGACATCCACTTCCTGTAGCTGCTCGCGCACGACGATTACTTTCGGAAACCCCTGGCTTTTCCAGCCTTCGGCAATAATTAAATCGATTTCTCCATTGATGAATCGGTCACGGACTTGGTCGACAGGAAGTTCTTCCGGAACATCCGCAAACATGGCCAGGCTCCCCTTTGATAAGACAATGACCGTACTGGCCCCTGCGCGTTTGTGGCGCCAACTGTCTTTGCCTTCAGTATCCAGATCGAACCCGTGCCCGGCATGCTTGATCGTGGCCACTCGATAACCCGCGTGAGTCAGCTCCGGAATGAGCCGTTCAATCAAGGTCGTTTTGCCACTGTTGGAGCGGCCAACAAAACCCAAAATGGGAGGTGTCATGATGAAGCCTGTACTCCCTTCTATGAGGTCGAATTATGCCAAATAGACAGCGTGACCGATGAAAAATTTATCGTATGTCTTTTAAAAATTCCGTGATAATAATTGGACGTTCACCAAATCGCCCGGCTTTAGAGATTCGACCTCTTCCGGTACATCAATGAATCCATTCGCTTTCACCATTGAGGTGAGGATGCCGGACCCCTGACCCCCAGTTGTCCTGACCGTGAGGACGCCGTTTTCCTGTTGAAGAATGCCGCGGAGGAAATGCCGCCGGTCCGTATGTTTGGAGAACGTTTCCTGGAAAAGGGCCTTCACAACGGGCCGTTCCCACTTTCGATGGCCGCCCATTTTTAACATGGCCGGTCGCACGAGTTGGTCAAAGGTCACCATCGAAGAAACGGGATTCCCCGGCAAGCCAAACGCCAACTTCCCTTGGATTTTCCCAAAGGCTACCGGCTGTCCGGGGCGAATCGCTAATTTCCAGAAATTCATGTCTGCCCCGAGTTCGGCAAACACCGGCTTGGTAAAATCATAATCTCCCATAGAGACTCCCCCCGATAAGACCAAAATATCACAGGTGAGCCCCTGTCGGATTTTGTCTTTTAAGGAATCAGGGTTGTCTTTGGCAATTCCCAAGAGGACAGGGATTCCGCCCGACTCCTGAACCGCAGCCGCAATACCATAGCTGTTGGAATTGACGATTTTATGCTCATTAAATGATTCATCCAGATCCGCCAACTCATCCCCTGTAGAAAGAATGGCCACTCGAGGACGCTGCGACACAAGGACAAAAGATTTGGCCAGAATGGCCAACATGCCGATCTCCCCGGAACGCAGTTGCGTCCCTTTCGGAATGATGCACTCTCCTTCTGTAACATCTTCCCCTTTTGGTCTGATGTTGGAACCCTGACCGGCTTCAATCTTCATGATACGAACCTTCGTCCCTGAAGGCTCCGTGTATTCCACCCGCACAACGGTATCTGCTCCGGCCGGCATGGGGGCTCCGGTCATGATCCGAATCGCTTCCCCTGGACCAACGGCTTTCGTGGCCACGGCCCCTGCCGCGACATCTTCCACAATGTGTAATTCGGGAATGCGAGTGATGGCATAGTCCTGCTTAATGTCGGCCCACCGTACCGCAAAGCCATCCATCGCCGAATTGTCCCATGGAGGATTGGATCGTGGGGCGAGAATGTCTTCTCCCAAAATCCTCCCGAGGGAATCAAGGAGCCCGATTTTTTCACAGCCCAAGGGATGTGCCGCATCCAGGACAGTTTGTTGGGCAGAAGTTAAGGAAGTAAGCTGATCCATGTGTCTTGCCTAATCATGCGGAAGGTTGAAGTGGTTCTCTGAAGACAGCGACACCCTACTCAGAGTCCCGCCAGGAGCACACAACATATATGTTTGTTCATTTCATTACGGCCGCCAATACACATTCAATCCTTGAATATCCAGCCATCCCCTCCCTTCCAAACAAATAGTCAGATGGATCGGAGAACACAGCGCAACCCGCTCTCGGCGACCTGTCAGGCCTTTTTGAATGGAGCCGGCCTGGCCGACACCTTCACCAGCGAGTCTTTCTTTTTACAGAACTCCTCGACTTTGTTCGCAATGCCGTGGATGGCGTCAGCCGTGGGAAGATCCGAATGAAACAACGCATAGGGCTCGCCACGATCACATTGGAGAACCATTTCCGGATCCAGTGGCACACGCCCAAGGAAGGGAACGCCCATGTCTGCGGCCGAGGCTTCACCCCCACCCTTTCTAAACAACTCAATGGATTGGTGGCAATGGGGGCAATCTAACCCGCTCATGTTTTCCACAATCCCAATGATGGGAAGCTCACTATCCCTCGCGAAGGTGACCGACTTTCGGGAATCTAACAGGGCCACTTCCTGTGGAGTGGACACAATGACGCAACCCGTGACATCACCGATCAGATCAATCGTCGTTACCGATTCATTCCCGGTCCCGGGCGGCAGGTCAATCAGCAGAAAATTAAGATCTTGCCATTCCACTCCACCTAACAATTGATTGATGAATTCAAACTTATACGCATCCCGCCAGATAATGGGATCATCCGAATTTTGTAAAAGAAATGACATGGAGGCGATCTTCAGATTATAGGCTTGATGCGGGATAATTCCGCCGCCTGTACTGATTTTGAGTTTTTGGCCTTCGGCTCCCACCATTTTGGGAATATTGGGGCCATGAATATCCATGTCGCATATTCCCACTTCATAGCCTTTGAGGGCCAAACTAATGGCAAGATTGGTGGTCATCGTGCTTTTTCCCACCCCGCCCTTATTGCTCATGACCAATATTTTGTAATCAATGCGCTCCATGCGCTTTCCGACCAGCCAGCGGCTATGTCCTTCGCGGTCCTTTTGGCAGGTTTCGGTTTCATCACAAATGGCACACGCCCACATATAGGTACAGACATCCCCACCCGAACTCGAGGATGGTTGAATCATATTCAGTTCAGTTGCCATGAATCCCTCCACATACGTCCACTACGATGATAGTTTGGATAATATAAATTCGGCCACACATGTGTCATGACGTGGCCATACTTCCCATTTTCTCCACCATATGCTCTAACAGCGGTAGAACGATATTTAAATTTTCCTGCACGCCGTTTATGCTTCCGGGCAAATTCAGAATCAGTGTGGTCCCCTTAATTCCAGCCGTTCCGCGTGAAAGCATGGCAGTTCTGACTTTTTTAAGACTTTCAGCCCTCATGGCTTCTCCAATACCGGGAATCTCTTTTTCAATCACGTCCCTGGTTGCCTCTGGCGCCCAATCGGTTGGCCGCACACCCGTTCCCCCAAGAGTCAAAATGATATGAGGGGCGGTCGTCTCACAGATTGCGTCCAATTGGCGGGAAATGGCCTGACGATCATCCGCCACGACATCATAGGATAAAAGGGTTAATTGGTGGTTCGTCAAGATCCTTTCCAATGGTTTCCGATTCTCATCAGGTTTTTGGCCTGACTGTATTTTGCTGCTGATTAACACCACAGCCACCCGTATCATCACATGCCTCTGCTGGTTTTCATATTACCGCGGACCTGAATCCGGAACGTCGACATATTCCTCATCCCCACCAGACCCGGCTCCCACTGGCTGTGGGGCTAATGGAGGACGCCGAACTGCCGGCGGGCCAGAGACCGGAGCGGATGTCCCAGCGTCCTCACTCTCTGGAGTTTTCTTCTTGCCAAAGACTTGGGCGCTGATAATACCCACTTCATAAAAGAAATACATCGGAATGGCCATAATACATTGATTGAATGGATCAGGCGTGGGCGTAAGAATAGCCGCGAAGAGAAAGGATCCCAGAAAGGCCCATTTCCGGTATTTTCGTAATACAGGAGCATCCACCCATCCTAATTTCGCCATCAAGGTCAACGCGAGGGGAACTTCAAAAATCAGTCCAAAGACCAACATGAACCACAGAATAAAACCCACATAATTGGCAATAGAAATTTGTGCAATAAATCCCGAAGCCAACCCATAGGAAATCAAAAAATGCAACGCGAAGGGCAATACGACAAAAAAGCAGAAGGTCAATCCCAAATAAAAAGCCACTGTGCTAATGGCGGTAAAAGGTCCGACGAACCGTCGTTCCTGGGCATGTAATCCTGGAAGAACAAATTGCCAGATTTCCCACAACCAGTGAGGAGTCGACAAAACAACTGCACATAATCCGGCCACTTTCACATTTTGCCATAAGGCTTCAGCCGGGGAGAGAAAAACAAAGGGAATTTTTGGCAAATCCGATGGCATCCATTCCCATGAATCTAAAATGAAATAATTTTGCAGAGGGATCCGTAGCCAGGACACCAGCGTATCCGCATAAAAAAATGTCCCGACAAAAACACAGGCCATAACAATGACCGCACGGGTAAGTCGCCATTGGAACTCATGCAAATGCTCCATGACGGGCATTTTTTTGTCTTCCAATGGCTTAAAGACTTTCTCTTCAAACCAGGAACCAATTTTGCTTTGTTTAGCCATGTAAGTCCTGCGCCACAAAATCCGAGGGGGGCTCAGAGTCGCCCCCCTCAGTACCTATCCCTTATTGAGGATTCACTGCGATAAACAGATTATTGCCGCGCCGGTTGACCAATAAAACGGCTAACTCATCTTTGGCAATTTTGGACGCAACCTGCTTGAAGTCGTCAATCGTTTTCACACTTTGGCGACTCACTTCTTGAATGACGTCACCAACCTGAATACCCGCAGCCTCAACGGCGCTGCCTGATTCAACTTTTGAGACGACCACACCTTTGATTTGTTCAGGAATATTGAATTCACTCCGGCTTTCCCCACTAATTGGGGCGACGGTCATTCCCGACAATACGTTATCCAGTTTGGCCATAGCCGGAGCTTTCTCTTCTTCTACCGGCCCAGTTTTTGCCAGTGCTTGATCGGATGGCCGTTCCCCCAGTTCCAAGGTCAGCAGGGTCTCTTTGCCCTCGCGTAACACTTTAATTTCTTTTTTCTTTCCAACCTTTGTCCGGGCAACGATATTACGAAGATGGTTGACATCCTTGACGGCTTCACCTCCATATTCAAGGATTACATCACCCCGTTGAAGTCCGGCCTTTGCGGAAGGGCCATCTTCATGTACTTCACTAATCAATACCCCACCCTGTCGACCTTCAGGTAATTGGAATGATTGCGCTAAGGCCGGCGTTAATTCCTGAATGGCCACTCCCATCCATCCTCTAACCACCTTCCCTGTTTCGATCAGGCTTGCGGCGATATCCTTGGCAATACTGACTGCGATCGCAAATCCCACGCCTTCGGAACCACCCGTTCTGGAAAAGATGGCCGTATTGATTCCGATAAGCTCCCCTTTCATATTCACCAGGGCTCCACCGGAATTTCCCGGGTTAATCGCGGCATCCGTTTGAATGAAGTCTTCATATTCGGTGATACCGACACTACCACGGCCGAGGGCACTGATAATTCCCAACGACACGGTATTGCGTAATCCGAAGGGACTCCCGAGGGCTAACACCACATCTCCAACTCGAAGGGATTCATATTCTCCCCAGGCCACTGAAGGAAGCGGGCCATTTTCAAGTTTGACTTTAATGACTGCCAGGTCGGTCTTCGGATCAGTCCCGACAACCGTTGCTGACATCTCTCGTCCATCATGAAAAGACACCTTGATATCACTCGCATCTTCCACGACGTGGTTATTTGTCAGAATATATCCGCGAGAATCAATAATCACTCCGGACCCGGCACTCATACCTGGAGGTCCACCGGGACCACCACCGGGAGGTCCACCGCCAGGGGGTCCTCCGCCGGGAGGCCCACCAAAAGGTCCCGGGGGTAAGCCTCTAGATGGTCCACCCCCACCAGTCACGGCCACATTGACAACCGCCGGACCTACTTTTTCAACAATTTCTGAGAAACCTTCAATGAACGCTCCGGGTATAGCCGCTTGCGTTTGAGCGGGGACCAACCACCCATTTCCAAAAAATCCACCGACCATTCCCAATCCTACAAATAGGACAAGGAAACCCCATGGGGGGGCAATTCGAAACGGCCTGGCAGTGCCAGCAAACAACCGTGACATGTGCATCATCCCGATCTCCTGTTCAAAAAATGTAATAGAAACGGAGTGAATAGGAAAATTTCTATCTCACAACCCTGGGCGTTCTCAAGAAATTCCCCAAGACAAATCGCCTCACTTCGTATAACCGTTTGATTCTACAATAATTGTTTTCCCACGTTCAAAGTCAAATCCCTAGTTTTTTACTGCATCCGTAAGGGCGAGTGACCAACAGAGCATCATTCATTTTGTCAAGACGTCCGTATCTTAAAAAGAAAAGACGCTCCTGGAAGACATAAACTTCTTCAGAACCGGCTGTTTGTATTGAGAAGGACTGAACACTGCGTCATTCTCACAAGCGTAAAGCCCATGAAAATACTGCAGGAATATTAGACGGAGCAAGGAAGTTGGGATCGAATGAAGAAAGATTACATTAAGGCAGGAGGCATTACTCGGTAATATCCAAGAGGGAGCCCAATACTTTCCCCTGAATTCTCATGCTAGCCATGTTGGCTCCTGTGAGATTCACCGCTTGCAGATTGGAAATAATTTCTTCGCCGAGATCCACATTAGATCCTTCGCGAAGACTGAACAAATTACCACTAGAGAGATATTGAGAACCGGGGCGTTCATCCATTTGCAACGTAACCCTCACTCCACCACCAGCTGACGATTCTTCTGGAAGAGCACGGATTCGTTTAAAACTTTCTGTTTGGGCATTGGCAATATTGTGCGCGCCGACGCCGAGCATTCTTCCCCCAGCTTGAATTCCAGAAAGAGCAGAGGCCATACCGGCAATCATCATGACTTCTCCTTTGATTCGAGAGGCTACTCACATTCGTCTGTACACGTTCACGTTATCGACTAAAGTCTCAAAACCTTTCCTGACAAGATGGGAGAGGTTTCACAACACCCAGGGGCTAAAGATACATTTACCGTGAAGATTTGATTTATTGAATATTCATAGAAATTGCTGAAGATTGACCGTATTTTTTGCTATGGTGCTATCAGGCCATTCCCTAAGGTATTTTAAAAAGGAGGCATATGCGGGGGCTTGTTCTTCATCAGAAGCTTCACCTTCAAACCGACCTACCCCTTCCCCCGCGTCCACATGGGGAAGCCAGGATCAGGGTAATCCAAGCTGGAATCTGCTCGACCGATATTCAGCTACTCAAAGGCTATATGGCCTTTCAAGGTGTCTTGGGGCATGAATTTGTTGGGATAGTCGATGAGGCCCCCGATAAAGAATTGATTGGAAAGCGGGTCGTCGGAGAGATCAATGCCGCCTGTCGCACTTGTGAAACCTGTGCCAACGGCCATCCCACGCATTGCCCTCATCGCACCACATTAGGCATCCAGGGTCGGGATGGGGCCTTTGCGGATTATCTTACTCTGCCAGTTGAAAATCTTTTTGTCGTGCCTGACTCCATTTCCGATGATCAGGCCGTCTTTATTGAACCCTTAGCCGCCGCCTGTGAAATTCCCCAATTAATCTCGATCAAGCCAACAGATCGGGTGGTCGTCATCGGAGATGGCAAGTTGGGAATACTGTGCGCACAAATTCTTGGGCTTTCAGGATGTGCCGTGACCCTATTGGGCCGTCATTCGGACCAGGACACCTGGCTCACCCACATGGGCATCAAGGTGACCTCGCACCCGGCTGATATTTCTCCAGGCGCAGATATCATTGTGGAAGCCACCGGAAGCCCAGGAGGGTTTTCCACGGCCATGCAACTAATTCGACCCAGAGGTACACTTGTGCTCAAATCCACGTATCATGGAAACCTGTCTTTAAATATGGCGGCTTTGGTCATTCAGGAAATATCCTTAATTGGATCTCGTTGCGGCCCTTTCCCTCCGGCCATCCGCCTATTAGAATCGAACTACATCCGGGTCGACCCCCTTATCCATGCTCGCTATGCACTGCTGGATGGCGTTCGGGCCATGGAAAAAGCCTCACAGAGTGGGGTTCGCAAAGTGATACTCCATATGACGTAATATAGACTGTTTCAAATACCGTTTGAGCAACACTCCCCCCTTGCTTGATCGTTACCCCAAGCCCTTGGCTAACGTCCAAAATCAGTTCGTTTAAGCGGTGAATTGGCATTTTCGTAGCGGATTAGTCTTTATATTTCTGAAAGGCTAAATGTACCCTCACGTGACGTGGAGGGATCATCCCCTCCACGTTACGCCTTACGACATATGGCAGAAAGCGCCTTTTCTCGGCTCAAAATCGACTCGTTTTAAGCCCAGACATTCGACACAATCCTCTTTACTGAAATTTAAAACAAATACTTCAGCATTCGGTTGTCTGCCGTCTGTTACTTACTTCCGCACATTAGGAGAACACACGGCGTCGACAGGTGCGTTTCCTACATTTTGTTGATTTATACCCAAGAACGATCCAAGAGGTGATAAACCTAATGGGCTTCGTCCCCCTGATCCAACAGCCGGAATCTCGATTACGTCGCCATTTCTCCGACCATTATCGGCAATAGTTAAACTGGGATGATCAAACGGTTTCTGTTCATAGACAACCGTTTCATCGTTAAGGGAAACTAAAAATCTCACGAGTTGCCGTTTTTCTGGATCGGTTAATTCCAAGGATTGAATATCCGGATCAAGATCACGCAAGTTGGGTTGGCAAAAATTTCCTCCATTATCATAGAACTCCACGACTTGCTTGAGCGTGGCTGCCGCACCATTATGAAAGTAAGGCCCAGTCAAATCAACCATTCGCAGTCCCGGAGTTTTAAACGCCCCATCAACCGCGACTCTTTGGAAGGATGGGAGCAGGGGTTCTCTAAAATCACAGATTCCATTCCGGTTTCGAGTCTCGCATACACTTTCTCCGTCCTCGCTGACAGCTGGAATTCTATCGCCCCCAAGAATACGAAAAGGAATTTTCATAATACCCTGCTCCTGAAATAATCGTTGACGGGAAGAGGACAAGGGAGTTCCCAACGGACCTTTGCCACCCCGACTGATATCTTGGAACGTCGGTGTGACGCCAATGTTGTAAAACCCGTTGTCATAGATGGCATGTTTATTGTCACCCATGATCATGGGTTCGATCAGGTTATTTGGCAGACCATTATTCTTTGCCTGCGCATTGCGCACGGAGGCATTGGTGAATTCAGGTCCACCGTGGCAATTTATGCATCGCCCTTTATCAACAAATACATTCAGGCCGCGAAGCTCCGGCTCCCCGAACCCTTCATTGAATGTTCCCGTGCGCATCCAACGATCGAACCACGTGTCGTCAGAAATCAATGTTTGTTCATAGGCCTGGATAGCCAAAGGAAGAAACAGTGAAGCATTCGCCTCGATGAGTCTGAACCGCTGACTTCGAGGTTCCCTCGTAAGTGGTTCTTCATTCTCCGTGTCAGGTGTCACTTCATTGACCCCTTCCTCATCTTCCGTTTCCCTTCCGACAGCAGGCACCCCAGCTGGAGCGAGCCGGACCAAGGGGCGAGCCGGCTGAATGATTTGAACGTCGGCGTCGGTATAGATCACTCTGAATCCGGGAGCACGCCAGAATTTCTCCTTAAATGCTTCTCGAATTAGATCCTGGTAGGTTTTGCGGACTCCAGGGTTGGGAAAGTTGGAGATATCTGAGAGCACGCTATCGTCAAGAGCCACAACCTGCTGTCCCAAAGGAACCAGGAACTCACCATTCCGTTTCCGGAATAACCTTTTCCCCACCTCAGGCCAACTACGTGCGTTCTCCATTTCGGGCACTCCACACGACATCTCAAAATCTGATAATGGTGGACCGGCCGCCTGACTAGCCAAGCTGGAGAACGGAATATCTATTCGTTTTTTGATAATGCCCCTACCGTTAAATTCCAAGATCCTGGCTGAGGGATCCTGCACCCCAAACGGATTATTCCCATTAAAGAATGAATTGGCGCGACCATCCCAAAACGAGAAAAAAGACGTGAGGAAGGCATTCACCACCGTTGGGGTATGCCTTGGTTCGACTCGCCTCACCTTTCCACCATTGCCAGCCTGGAATACCGGATCATCGAAGTCCCTGCATTGATCATGGGGATTGGCAGGTATTGCCCGCCGAAATTCCGAGCGGAGCACACCTTGGGAGGAAGCCACATCATTGCTATTAGCCGGATTCGTCACGTCATTGAGAACTCGAACGAACGGAAAGTCAGAAAATCTCAAGGTCTGATTAGGTTGCCGGGTTTGAAATGTGGTGTCGGGATCACCTGCAGCATTGTGAAAACCAATTATTTCGCCCTCATTCATATCCCGAACTCTCGTAAGGTTCGGATTAACGGCATTGCGACTCCGAGAATCCGCTCCAGCATGGAAATGGCAACTGGCACAAGCTTGACCGGGCTCTCCGGCTCTTCCCCCGGATCCAAATTGTTGATCCCAGAAGGCGATTTTGCCAAGTTGCAACAGGGCTTTTCGGGCGGCAGAACCTGGATTCAAAAACTCATTCAAGTTTGGTCCGCGAATATCCCTTTTAGCTTTTCTTAAATCTTCCAAACCATGGGTCCGAGCATCACTAGGATTGTCAATTGGTAAGATGGGCACCAGTTCCTTGGCATGAACACTGGAAACCAGCCCCAACATACACGATATAATAAATATTTGTAGGCTCGACATATTATCTCCTTAGACAAAGTCGATCCTGACCATAGGCCTATAACCGTGGACATCGCACAGTCATCCTGTCTGTGGTTAATCCCCTGGCGCAGTACCGAGTCCATCCTATATTCCAAAAATTATTTTCTAGTCTCATCAGATTTTCTATTTGAATAAATGTATATATGATGAAAAAATGAATCTGATGAGTAGTGAATGACATTACCTGGCTCTACAGGGTGATCCAAATTGGGGGGGGGCGGTTTTTGGGAAAATGCCGATGGGAAAAGCTCCAGCCTATAAAGCTGGCTGCATCTGAAGAAATACAATAATGGTAGGTTGAAGGAGGGGGATCCGGCACACCACACTCTTTTTTAGTGTTTCATATTTTCTCTTTCATTGCGAAAACGATGATAGTGGAACTTCACAATAACTACAAGACTTTTCTTAGTGGTTGCTCAATAGCAGAGAAGGATTTGATCGAGGGCATCAACACGGATGGTCCTACCTCTCGAATGGTTTGAGATTCAGTGGCAGGCGATTGTGTGGGGATACCTCCCGCAAACAGGTTGAATCGGATCTTAGTGTACCAAAAATTTTCTCAGAAAATTTTTCGGACTCAACATTATTAAATACGCCGCAGTGCACCATTAGTATCCTCGTGCATTTAAGAATATTGTGCCCAAAAATACCACACCGTCGAGGCATAAGAACCCTCCGGTTTTTATGTATGCCGGTAATGGATCCTTACACGGTAGGTCTTCACCAGGCCCCTCCTGAAATGATAAACTCCATCGTTTTCCCATATGACTGAAAGCTCTTTCTCTGGATACGTGGATTAATACAATGGCATTTGTCTGAAACCCCATTAAGCTGGTATAAAGACACCCTGATTCAGGTCTCTTGTAAACCAATGACTCACTTCAATGCAGCATGGGTAAAGAGCATAGGTGGTCGGGAAACTCTGCTATCGAAGTATGGGCCGGGAAACTGAAAAAAGAAAAGGTGACCGCAGATTGGTGGACACGTTTTGGCAGAACCATCGCACCAATAGCTTAAGCTGGCGTAGCTCAATCGGTAGAGCAGCGGTTTTGTAAACCGCAGGTCGGAGGTTCGATTCCTCTCGCCAGCTCCATACAACACCTGGAAATGCGCAGTTTCGGCAGAACCCAAACCTAAAACTCTCAAGAAAGCCCTCACGGACGGTTTTTATCAATTCAATTCGTCCTCTCCAACCCTTCCAGCCGTCTTCACCCCGAATTTATTTTTTTAAAGCATTCTCGTACACAGGAATCATCTCTCACATAATGGGTTTTGAACGTCATGATACAAGGCCTATTTATCCTTCACAAATTTACGTATTCATCCGATTGTCCAAATTCACCCCACCAGCCCTTCTGACATTCTTCTTGAATTTTTACATTCAGAAAAATTGCTTTTGTTCAGGGAGTTATCTGTTAAAATAACTTGACATGACGATAGGTGGGTCTCGCAAGCAAATGTTAAAGGACTCATTCCGTCATGATGGGAGAAAGGCCCTATCCTTTAACAGGACGAACAGTCACAGAATAATGAGGAATATTCACAATAGGCTACCCATCTCTCATTGCATGTGTATGCTCAGATCGCGCACCCAATGAACGACGATAAGCAAACAACCCTGCCCGCGGAAAAATCTTCCACCACACCCTTGGCTGATCACACAAAGTCTGAAAGCCTCAGACGACAATCGGTCCCTGGCAAGCCATCCTCTAAGACGCGAACACCCAGCCTGATTTCGGCGGAAACTTCACATGCAGAAACCGTGTCCATGCTGAAAAAACAGTATCAACTTGCACAGCGACAGAAACGATGGATAAAACGAGCAGGGCTCATGGGGGTCATTATTATTCTATTGGGTGGGTTTGGCACTTGGTTGGCAGGGGAGAATAAGGCTTTTAAAATGGCCATCCTAAGAGTCGTCGCTCCGGTAGTGAGCATCCATCTGGATCCCGAAATGGTTTCAATACCTGCCGGGACATTTCAACAGGGAGATAGCTGGGAAGAGAGTACGTCAAGCGAACTCCCGTTACGAGAGGTCCACATCAAAAAATTTGCTCTGGGGCGATTTGAGGTCACCTTCGAAGAATATGACCGGTTCGCCATATCGACGGGTCGGCCGCTTCCGGGAGATGAGGGATGGGGACGCGAAAAGCATCCGGTCATCAATGTCTCCTGGAAAGATGCCGTGGACTATGCAAGGTGGTTATCCCAGGAAACCGGTCATCGCTATCGACTTCCCACAGAGTCTGAGTGGGAATATGCAGCCAGAAATATGGGAAAAGGCGAAATTTGGGCGGGAACCTCAGAACAGGAACAGCTTTCGGCATATGCCTGGTTCAACACAAACAGCAATGGAAGAACTCAACCGGTTGGAACCCAACAACCCAACGGCCTCGGCCTTCATGACCTGAGCGGGAATGTTTGGGAGTGGGTCCAGGATTGCTGGCACGACGATTATCAGCATGCCCCGACAAATGGGTCGGCTTGGCTAGAGGCGAATGACGGAATGTGCGGCACACGGGTGAGGCGAGGTGGTGGCTGGACTAACGCTCCAATGTCTTTGCGTTCTTCGTTTCGTAATGGGTACAGCGCCGACTCGCGGAGCATCCAAATTGGATTTCGCCTCGCGCAGGACGTCACGTAGTATAGCCACCTTCCAATTGCCTTTTCCCTCTGTCCTCTTCCTTTTTCCCATAACATGCCTCAAAAGGACAGCAGCAGCAAAGTGTGGCGATTTAATTCTTTAGAACGTTGCTCCAACGCCTAACGTCCAGACCGCATCCGGACGGAGCCCTTCATTTTTATTGAGCGGAAGCTGGACGGCTGCCTGAACCAGAGTGTTGGGAAGTGGGGCCCATTTTAGGCCGGGAGCCAAATCGACGATGTCCTTTCCACTGTTATCCTTATCGTCCAATTCGTGACGGCCCAGGAGGTCGAGAGAGAAAGCAAAGACCGGAATAGGGGCAATATCAAATCCTGCTACATAGGTAAAAAGATTTAGTTCTGATTTGTTGTTGACGAGCACGAAGCCCGTATTCACATGAGGACCAATCATGCCGATCGGGGATGAGTAATATTTAGAAGCCACAGCCAATCCCTCAAATCTGAATTCTCCAACTCCCATGAAGTTATCCTCGTTTCCCGTGGGAAAAGAAACGCCTCCGCGTACTCCCAAATCAGGTAAAATCTCATGATTTTTCAGAAAGTTATATTTGGTTCGAAGAAGAACGTCTCCGATCCCGGTTTTATCCGCAGAAGAACTGTCTCTTGAAGGGTCCCCCGTACCGGGTGCCGTCCCATCGATCACGTATATACCACTGCAATTACCCCCTTGCGTACAAGGGACCCCGTTTGCATCAAGCATGGTCGCCTTCGCCTTTGCCTTGATCTTGTTATTAATGAGAGGAACAAGAAGATTGATGTCCCAATTATCCGTGATGCCATATGTGCCGAAAAATCCCACAAAATTGGTAATCACTTTGACATCCAGGTTAATTTGTAATAGCTCATCTAACCCTGGGGAACCCGCCGGAGTTCCCGGCCCGGCGGTGGGAGAGACATCTTCACTGAGAGAAGACAGCTTTTGGCCATTATATTTTTTGTAATTGGCGTTAGACCAAACGACCTGGAAATCAAATCGCCCTTTCCCAAGCGTGTCGGCTCGTTCCGCAAAGAGTGGACCGAGACTTTTGGTGACTTCAACAGGAACTCCCCGCTCAACATCAAACCGATACGCCGCCACGGTAGAGTTCACTGCGAACTGCCCCGTTTGAGCCCCAATGCCATTGGTTAGTTCATTAAATGAATTGAACACCGCATTGCCAAAATCATTCGACCGATTGCCTGCAAATCTAGGATCTGTTTGAAACCCATTTCCCCCATAAAGATCAGGAATCACATTCTTTAAATCTTTGGCTTGGGTGACAGATTGACTGCTGACGAGCAGTGCCAACACAAGGAAACAGGCCAATCGCTGAATTCGCCTACATACCAGGTTCTGCATGAGCCAATAAGTCATTATTTTTCCTCATGTAATTGGAATAAACAAAAAAGATTTCCCAAAAATTTACACACACCGAGTTTGGCGCGATGGTCCAAGCGCAATTCTCGACTTTAACTATGGGTTTGGGGGATGGTACGCTCAACACCACAGGTCCGAAAAATGGTGTTAATCACGCCCTTCTTCAGCTTTAGTGGCTATCAGATGGAATCATATTCAAAAACGTGATGCTGATGACGAAGAAAACCAGGCGATCCTATAAACTCTTTCTCATGAAGTCAATCCATATTTTCCAGAGGGATCGCCTGCACCTACACCCCACTCAGGCATAGGCCCCCAAAATAGGAAAATGGACCGACAGGCTTCAAGAAGGACCGTCTCTTTATCTTCAAGTCGTATGCAAGGCCAACAATGGCATCTCCAAGGCAAGACCCAGTAAACTGGTCTCACAAACACGCCGTCCGGGATCAACACCATGTTTAATACACGTTCGTTCAATCGTTGCCGTACATATAGGACCTAACCAAACGAAAAAAAAAGGTCAAAGACGAAATGCCGATGAATTAAGAAAATGGCCCTGGCTTATTTTCTTCCGAGAATTTTCATGAGTAAAATTGATATAGGCCACAGGAGCACGTGTACGGTGTCCGATTGCATTCTACATCACCCCATCCAGACAAAAGGATCCTTTCACTCTCCCGGGGTCTTGCTGCTCTCTTTCTTGTTATGCAGTTTGACCGCGTTGTTCTTTCCTAACCAGGCCCACGCAGATACCTCCAGTAATACCGTGAACGGAAAAGTTCCTGCCCAATATATAGCCGAGTCCCAGGGAAAATCCTGGGCCGTCATCATAGGAATTGATAAATATCTGAATCTCGCCGGCCTGGCCTATGCGGTCGATGATGCGAAATCGGTGGCACGCATGCTGGGACGTCAAGGATTTACAGTCACATCACTCTACAACACTCAAGCCACCAAACAAGCGATCCTTCAGGAGTTGCGCCACAACCTTGTTACGCAAGTACAAAAAAATGATCGAGTGCTAATCTTTTTTGCGGGCCATATTGGAGAAACCCCCGGCAAGGAAAAGCAGCAACCCGTTGGCTATATGATGCCCGTCGATACCGAACCGGGCCTTCTTGCGGAAACCGCAATCAGTGTGGACCTTCTTCGTGAACTTTCCGAATCACTTCCGGCAAAACAGGTTTTATTTCTCATTGACATTTGTTATGGAGGCATTGCCGGTCGCAGTCAGCGTTCGTTCCCCCCCATGACCAGTAATTATCTGAAGATGATTGCCAGTGAACCTGCGCGCCAATTGATTACCGCAGGAGGAACCGGGCAACAAGCCTTAGCCGGACCGAAGTGGAAACATAGCGTGTTTACTTATTATCTTCTGGAAGGCATCGGAAAGGGAAAGGGTGACCTGAACGGCGATGGGATCATTCCCACATCCGAACTCTTCGCCTTTCTCGATGAGCACGTGCAATCGGCTGCTCTCACCCATAAACATGTGCAACGACCGGAAATGTGGGGGTTGACTGCGGATAAAGGAGAATTTGTCTTTATTCCCGAAAAATCCTCCTCCAACCCTCAAGTCGCCAACACCCCCAATCGTCAAGGAAAAGAGAGCAATCCGGCAGCTGGAACCGTCGAGACCATTGTCGGGCTCTTAAAGAGTTTTGGAAATCCCTTGGATATTTTCAACAACGTTCCATCTGGAAAGAGCGATCAGGCTGATAAACAAAAAACGGTAGAAGAAGAAGCTGCCGCGCTTGAGGCAGAGCGGGAAAAATTTGAATTGCAGGCTCTTCAATCTTTAAAGGAGCAACGGCAGCGGGAGAAGGATCTTCAAGCGCAACTGGCTGAAGCCCAACGTCTGGCTGCGGAGGAGGAACGCCGGCGGGTCGCCGCGGAACAGGCCCGCCAGGAACAAGAAGCCCTCTTAGCCGAACAACAAGCCGCCTTAAAAGCCGAACAAGCCCGGGTGGCCGCCGAAGAGGAGCACCGCAGACAAGTCTTGGCGGAACAAGAGCAAACTCGTCTGGCGCAACTGGCCGAAGCCCAGCGCCTGGCTGCGGAGGAAGAACGCCGGCGGGTCGCTGCGGAACAGGCCCGCCAGGAACAAGAAGCCCTCTTAGCCGAACAACAAGCCGCCTTAAAAGCCGAACAAGCCCGAGTGGCCGCCGAAGAGAAACAACGCCAGCTGGCCTTAGCGCAACTGGCCGAAGCCCAGCGCCTGGCTGCAGAGGAAGAACGCCGGCGGGTCGCTGCGGAACAGGCCCGCCAGGAACAAGAAGCCCTCTTAGCGGAACAGCTAGCCGCGTTAAAAGCCCAACAAGCCCGGGTGGCCGCCGAAGAGAAACAACGCCAGCTGGCCTTAGCGCAACTGGCCGAAGCCCAGCGCCTGGCTGCAGAGGAAGAACGCCGGCGGGTCGCCGCGGAACAGGCCCGCCAGGAACAAGAAGCCCTCTTAGTGCAACAACAAGCCGCCTTAAAAGCCCAACAAGCCAAGCTCGCCGCAGAGGAAGAGCGACGCAAGCAACTCTTGGCACAACAAGAACGGGAATTTCAAACGCAACTGGCCATAGTTCAGCGAATGGTAGCCGAAGAAGAGCGGCGACGAGTGGAAGCCGAAAAGGCCCGACTCGCGGCCGAGGAGCAAAAACGCAAACAACTCTTGGCGGAACGGGAACTGACGCGTCAAACTCAACTCGCTGAAGCTCGCCGAATGGCCGAGGAACAGGCCAGAATTGAAGCCGAGGAACAGCGCCGCAAGGAAGCCTTGGCCAAACAGGAACTCACCCGCCAAATCCAACTCGCTGAAGCTCGCCGAATGGCCGAGGAACAGGCCAGAATTGAAGCCGAGGAACAGCGCCGCAAGGAAGCCTTGGCCAAACAGGAACTCACCCGCCAAATCCAACTCGCTGAAGCTCGACGGGTGGCCGAGGAACAGGCCAGAATTGAAGCCGAGGAACAGCGCCGCAAGGAAGCCTTGGCCAAACAGGAACTCACCCGCCAAACCCAACTCGCTGAAGCTCGCCGGGTGGCCGAGGAACAGACTCGCATCAAGCAAGAGGCCGCCATGAAAGCCGAACAAGCCCGACTCGCGGCCCTGGAAGAAGAGCGGGAACAAGTTGCCCGCCTGAAGCAAGAGGCCGCCCTGAAAGCCGAAAAGGCCCGACTTGCCGCAGAAGAGCATCAACGCCAGCAGGCCGAGGAAGCGCGGCGCCTGGCTAATTTGGAAGAAGAGCGACGACGAATCGCCGCAGAACGTGAACGTAAGGAATTAGAGGCGAAGGTTGCGCAACCACAAATTATTGTCCCGAATGGTGGAAATGATCCGGCAGGGCCTTCTTCTGGAAGCTCGCCAACCCCTGCGACCATTTCCGCATCTACGCCTTCTCCCCCATCCCCCCCGGCAATTGAACCCTCCTCGAACGAGAATTCAGGGTTTTTCGGATTTTTTAAGAATATGTTCCAAAATGACTCTAGCTCACAACCAGCGGCAACCGATCAACCAAATGCATCTCAACCGGAACCCATTCTTGAAGCACGGCTCCATCAACAGGATTTAACTGGTGCGGTGGAGTCCGCCCTATCAGGAAAAGATGACGTCCCCATGATCTTGATTCCCGCCGGTGAATTTAGGATGGGAAGCACTGAGGATCAAATTTCCAGTCTCATAAAAGACTTTGAAGGAGTCCAGTTCAATGCCTTTCAAGCAGAGATTCCTCAACGCCAGATTACCCTTAAAGCCTATTATATTGATCAATATGAGGTCAGCTATCACCACTATCGTGCATTTCTTGAATCGACAGGTCGGGCAGCCCCTGCGTTCTGGGAGAATGAACGATTTCACAAACCGGATCATCCGGTCCTCGGAGTAACCTGGTATGACGCAACGGCCTACTGCACCTGGGCTGGCAAACGCCTTCCTACCGAGGCGGAATGGGAATACGCCGCCAGGGGACCTCAAGGTTATGCCTATCCTTGGGGGAACTCATGGGATCCTCAACGAACCAATACGGCAAGTTATTGGGCCGGCAAAAACTTTTCATCGATGGCGAAATGGGGTGAATGGATGCAAACCGCTTTGGATCGGGGAAAAGCCGGCCCGTTAGAAGTTGGCACATTCTCGAATGGAGTGAGTCCATTTGGAATTCATGACATGGCGGGAAATGTATCCGAGTGGGTCTTCGATTGGTATACACCATACGAGAACCAACCGACCCTCATCCATAATCCCAACGGGGCGGACTCCGGAACCATGAAAGTGCATCGTGGAGGATCTTGGAGTGTGAGTTCGATTTTTGCCCGATCAACCTATCGGGCGCGAGAAAATCCTGAAAAGAGAAGTCCCTACATTGGAATGCGATGCGCCAAGTCCTCTCAATAATTTCTTCAATCCATCCCCTGATCTCACTTCACAGGCCATACCTGAAGGGCCTTTGGGACTGAGGTAGACCGACAGCGCTCCCCCTCGGCAAACAGGACCTACTGAATCTCCCAATCTGTGGAGGTTGAGCCTGGGAACCCCACGGCGGAAATCGTCAATCCATTCATCAGCCACACCGCTACCGTCCCATTCCGGCTATTACGCCAAATGACATCCGTCCTGCCATCGCCATTCACATCCCGCGCCTCTGACATTTGCCAGACAGCCGGGACCCCACCCGGAAACCCTGAGGCGGCAGTGGTGGTGCCGTTCATTAACCAGATGGCGGTACTGCCGTCCGTCGTATTACGCCAAATCAGGTCCGCCTTCCCATCGCCATTCACATCCCCCACACCTGTGACCTTAAAGGCCGTGGATGCGCTTCCAGGAAAACCCACGGCCGTCACCGACAACCCGTTCATCAGCCATACAGCCACTCCCCCACTGTTGTCGTTGCGCCAGATGACATCGGCCTTATTATCCCCATTCACATCGCCCACCCCAGTGATCTGCCAGGCTTCCGGCACTCCTCCCGGAAATCCTGAGGCGGCAATGGTGGTGCCGTTCATTAACCAGATGGCGGTACTACCATCAGTGGTATTGCGCCAAATCAGGTCCGCCTTCCCATCGCCATTCACATCGCCCACGCCCATGATCTCAAAAGCCAGCGAGGCACTACCTGGAAACCCCGTGGAAACAATCGTTAATCCGTCCATCAGCCACACGGCCACTGCCCCACTGGTGCGGTTGCGCCAGATGACATCGGCCTTGTTATCCCCATTCACATCGCCCACCCCCGCGATTTGCCAGGCCATCGGCACTCCACCGGGAAAGCCTGAGGCCGCAATCGTCGTTCCATCCATCAACCAGATTGCTGTGTTGCCATTAAAATTGTTCCGCCAAACCAGATCAGCTTTGCCATTGGCATCGAGATCTCCCAAGGCCGGGGCGGTCCTGAGTGGGACCAAGGCCAAGGCTGTCGTCACAAAAAAGTCCGGGCCTGTGAGTGCAATCGCAGTTCTGGTTTTATTGTTCACATGGATGGTTTCAAACAGCATATTCTTGGTAAATCCTGGGGTCACCTTATGCTGACCGGAAAAATGATACAGGAGGTCAGGCGACGATCCTACCCCAATTGTCTCACTTTCCCGAAAATTTGGTTGTCCGGCCACGGCTCCAGCCGAGACATTCAGGAATTCCGTCGTAGCTCCGGTCGTTTTATTGACCGTATAAATCCGTGCTGGAAATACCGTCGCCCCTCCAGGCACCGGTCGATTGTCCGTAATCGCATAAAGAATCCCGGCCGCATCAAACGCCAGGTCCATGAAGTTTCCTAGAAGTTTGGCCTTTTGGGTAGCCACGCCCGTTCTGGGATTAATGGTCACTAACCGGCGGGCACTATTCACTTCTGACGTCACGACAAGCAAGCCCCAGAGCAGACCGGTCCCAGGCTCTGTAGCCAACCCCCGTCCCCCCTCTAATGATTCGCCCGTCGATAAGGACAGAGGGATTGTGGCCAGAGTGTCCCCGGTCTCGGGATTGAGCCGATACAGATTTGGCCGGGTTCCGGACTGTTGCGCAAGCGTCAGTTCTTCCACGGAGTAGAGCGTGGACCCCACAAACGCCAAACCATGGGTGCGGTGGTTCAGATCCGCAATTTTGGTTACGACTCCATCAGTGCGAATTCGGTAGAGGCTATTCACAAGCGGTCCGGTTCTGGGATCATTTTGTACGCCCATGAGAAAAACCGGCGGTCCGGAGGAAATGACCAGGGCCACCGCACTTCCCGGACTCACCTTTATTCCTGCCACGGGTGTTTGATGTATAACGGTACCGCTGGGCACTGTTTCGCTATTGGCGGTCGTCACGGTTCCCGCCGTTAAGCCGGCTGCGATCAAAGCCGTTTGAGCGCTGCTCTGCGTCAAGCCCACGACATTGGGTACGGTCGTTCCCAGCGATACCACCAACGCAACCGCACTTCCAGGGTTCGCAGTTGTGCCACCCCCCGGGTTTTGACTGATAACTCTACCGGCCGCGACGGTGGCGCTATTGGCCATGGTCACGGTTCCAATGGTTAAGCCGGCAGAGGTCAGGGCTTTTTGGGCGTCAGCTTGCGTGCGTCCAACAACATTCGGGACTTGTGTCCCTCGGGACACGACCAGGGCCACAGCACTTTTCGCCGCCACCTTTTTTCCTGCTACCGGATTTTGACTAATTACCTTTCCCGGTGCCACGGTGGTACTAATGGCTGTCGTGACTGCACCGACCGTCAAACCAGCCGTGGTAATCGCCGATTGAGCGGCCGCCTGCGTCATGCCCACCACATTCGGGACTGTGCTACCTAGTGATACCACCAGGTCCACCGGACTCCCAAATGCCACATTGGTTCCCGCCGTGGGGTTTTGACTGATAACCTTGCCTTCCGCCACAGTCGCGCTATTGGCCGTTGTCACACTCCCGACGATTAATCCTGCTTTGGTCAGATCCTTTTGGGCGTCAGCTTGCTTTCGACCGACGATGTCGGGGACTGCCACTCCAGACACCACCAGATCAACCTTCGTCCCTCGGACGACATTAATTCCTGCTGCGGGATTTTGAATGATGACGGTGCCCGGCGGGACGGTGACAGTATTAGCCGAGGTGACTTTTCCCACCCTCAAATTGGCTTTGATAATATCCGCCTCCGCCTGAGTCTGTGAGCTGCCCACGACATTGGGGACTTGGACGGCTCTTGCCGTCTCAGGGAAAACACAGGTAAGGAAGAGCAGGCTTCCTAGGACGACTAGCTGGAAAACCAGGAACATGAGGCCTCGATGGGGTCCCTTGTGTGTGCGGTTCAAGATCTGCTGATGCTGAACTTTCATTGCGTCCATGTAGTGTAAACTCCATTCAGCAACAATTGACTAACCATAGGACAGAACAGGGGTTTGAATCCATACTCTGGCTCCGGTGCCCCTTCTTTCGAATGGTTCTCCTCCTTTTTATTGGGGCAGGAGTGGATATGCCGCAACCAATGCCTACTGAATCTCCCAGTCGGAGGGTGCAGAGCCAGGGAACCCCACGCTTGAAATCGATGCTCCATTCATCAGCCAGACGGCCACGGTCCCGCTCCGCCCATTACGCCAGATGACATCCGATTTGCCATCGCCATTGATATCGCCGACTTGAGCAATCTGCCATGCCAGGGGTACTCCGCCAGGAAAACCGGGGGCGGCAATGGTGGTCCCATTCATCAACCAGATGGCGGTACTGCCGTCAGTCGTATTGCGCCAGACCAGGTCGGCTTTGCCATCCCCATTTACATCGCCGACACCGGCAATCTCAAATGCCGTGGAGGCACTGCCGGGAAAACCGACTCCCGTGATACCTAATCCGTTCATCAGCCACACGGCCACGGTGCCGCTCGCACCATTGCGCCAGATGACATCCGCCTTACTATCCCCATTCACATCGCCCACACCCGCGATTTGCCAGCCCACCGGCACACCCCCCGGAAAACCGGGAGCAGCGATTTTCGTGCCATTCATCAGCCAGATGGCGGTACTGCCATCGGTCCTGTTGCGCCAGACCAGGTCGGCTTTACCATCCCCGTTGACATCGCCCACGCCGGAAATCTCAAACGCCAGCGACGCGCTTCCGGGAAAACCCACGGACGTTACCGACACTCCATTCATCAGCCACACGGCTACGGTGCCACTTGTACCATTGCGCCAGATGACATCCCCCTTCCCGTCTCCATTCACATCGCCCACACCCGCAATCCGCCAGGCCGCGGGCACCCCGCCCGGGAATCCCGTAGCTGCGATTGTCGTTCCATTCATCAACCAGATGGCCGTGCTGCCATCTTGGGTGTTTTGCCAGATCAAATCGGTCGTGCCGGACGCATCCAGATCGGCCAAAGCCGGAGTACCTGTACCCGTATTCGTATTGGTGGGTGGCACCAACGTCAAGGCCGTCGTGACAAAAAAGTCCGGGCCCGAGAGCGCAATGGCTTTTCTGGCCTTCGTGGTACGATGAATCTGCTCAAACAAAATATTCTTGGTAAATCCAGAGGTCACCTTATGTTGACCGGAGAGATGATACAGGAGGTCAGGCGACGACCCTACCCCTATGGTTTCACTCTCCCGGAAATTGGGTTGCCCCGCTACGGCACCGGCCGAGACATCCAGAAATTCCGTCGTGGCCCCCGTCGTTTTATTCACCGTATAAATTCGTGCCGGAGCTACAGCCCCACCGGATGGTCGGTTATCCGTGATGGCATAAAGCGTCCCGGCCGTATCAAACGCCAGATCCATGAAGTTTCCAAACAGTTTGGCCTTTTGCGTGGCGACGCCGGTCGTCGGATTGATCGTGACTAACCGGCGGAAAGTATTCACCTCGGAGGTCACCACGAGTAACCCCCACAGCTGGTTGGTTCCGGGCTCCGTGGCCAGACCCCGTCCTCCTTCTAAGGATTCCCCTGTCGATAAGGACAGGCTGATCGTGGCCAGCGTGGCCCCGGTGGTGGGATTGAGCCGATACAAATTCGGTGGAGTCCCCGCTTGTTTGGCAAGCGTCAGCTCTTCTACGGAATACAAGTTGGACCCGACATAAGCCAAGCCATGAGTACGGTGCGTGAGATCTCCAATTTTAGACACCACCCCATCGGTACGAAGGCGATAAAGGCTATTCACCAACGGCCCGGTCTTGGGGTCATTTTGCACCCCCATGAGCAGAACCGGTGGACCGGAGGAGATGACCAAACCGACGCCACTACCTGGTGAAACATTCGTCCCCGCAGTAGGGTTTTGACTGATCACATTACCCGAAGGCACCGTGTCGCTAAAGACTGACGTCACGTTACCGACCGTCAAGCCTACACCCGCAATGGCAGCTTGTGCCGCAGCTTGCGATTTATTGACCACATTGGGCACGGCCGTTCCCACCGATACTACTAGAGCGACCGCACTGCCTGGGGCTACATTAGATCCCGCTGTGGGATTTTGACTGATGACGTTTCCGATGGCCACCGTCTGACTGTTGGCCGATGTCACCGTCCCAACTTTCAGCCCTGCCGTGCTCAGAGCTGTTTGAGCGCTACTTTTTGAACTCCCGACGACATCGGGCACCTTTGCCCCAAGGGACACAACCAGGGCCACCGCACTGCCTGCCTCCACTTTTGCCCCTGCAGCCGGATTCTGACTTATAACCTTGCCCACGGCCACACTGGAACTATTGGCCTTGGTCACCCTTCCCACAGTCAGACTGGCTGAGGTAATCTCCGTTTGCGCCGCCGTTTGCGTCAGGCCCACCACATTCGGCACCACCACCCCCGAGGACACCACCAACGTCACAGCACTACCTGGAGCTACATTGGTCCCGGCCTCCGGCGATTGACTGATGACCGTGCCGGCCGGCACGGTCGTACTGTTCGCCGTGGTCACCGTCCCCACGGTCAAACCCGAACTGGAAATAGCTGATTCCGCCGCGGACTGGGTCAATCCGACCACATTGGGCACCTTCGCTCCCAGGGACACGACAAGGGCCACCGCACTGCCAGGAGGCACATTACTCCCCGCTACCGGCGTTTGACTGATGACCCTTCCCGCCGGCACCGTGGCACTATTGGTTGTCGTCCCTGTTCCCACCGTGAGACCAGCTGCAGTAATGGCGGTTTCCGCTGCGGCTTTGGTCAACCCCACCAGGTCCGGCACCGCGGTACCCAGGGAAATCACTAGTGTTACGGGATTACCCGGTAACACATTGGTACCCGCAGCGGGGGTTTGACTGATAACATTGCCGATGGGCACCGTGGCACTATTGGCTGTCGTCCCTGTCCCCACCGTGAGATTTGCTGCTGTAATGGCGGTTTCCGCCGCCGCCTGCGCCGACCCCACGACATTTGGCACCGTCACTCCAGATATCACGAGATCCACTCGACTGCCCGGTACCACATTGATTCCGGCTGCCGGATTCTGACTAATCACTTCGCCGATGGGCACCGTGGCACTATTGACGGGTGTCACAACCCCCACAGACAATTCCGAGCTAATAATAGCGGCCTCTGCTGTTGCTTGTGGGCTTCCGACCACATTGGGGACCTCTACGGCACCTGCCGTTCCCGGTAAACCACAGATGAGAAATAGCAGGCACACAAGAAAGCCGAACGGTAAAAGAATCGAGGCATGATCTTTTTGCAATTTCTGACAGGTAAAATTCAACATCGTTTCGTTCTGATGCAGAACTTTCATAAGGTTCATATCGTTGACTCCATTCAGCAAGAATCAGCTGCCCAGTCCACAGCGCCCCAGGCTCGCCCTGGTTACACCCGCTACCTGCACGCCTGACCCATGAATTGCCGTTGCTTTTTTCGGTGAAATGAAAGAAAAGGGCTTCGTTGTCTCTGCAATGGGGGAGGGTTGGTCGTGTTGAATATCAGATGGGTGAAAGCTTTCTGATCAGGAACACGGAAAAAATAAAACCCACTATAACATGGGAGGGTTGACGCGTTCCATCCTTGGCAGGTTGGCCTGCTGAATCCCCATCCGACCGGAATTTTTATCTACTGAATCTCCCAGACTGAGGAAGCCGAACCGGGGAATCCCACGGCCGAAATTGACAATCCGTTCATCAGCCAGACGGCCACTGTTCCACTCGGGTCATTGCGCCAAATGACATCCGCCTTGCCATCCCCATTCACATCACCGACTTGAGAAATTTTCCACGCTAAGGGTACCCCCCCAGGAAAACCGGGGGAAGCAATCGTGGTCCCATTCATTAACCAGATGGCCGTGCTGCCATCGCTCTGATTGCGCCAGACCAGATCGGCTTTGCCATCCCCATTCACATCGCCCACGCCCGCAATCTCAAATGCCGTCGATGCACTACCGGGAAAGCCGACCCCCGTGATAGTTAACCCGTTCATCAGCCAGACGGCTACGGTCCCGGTGGTATTGCGCCAGATGATATCGGCTTTGCCATCCCCATTCACATCGCCCACCCCCGCAATTTGCCAGGCCAAAGACAATCCGCCAGGAAACCCGGAAGAAGCAATGGTGGTCCCATTCATCAGCCAGATCGCGGTGCTACCATCGGTCTGGTTGCGCCAAACCAGGTCGGCTTTGCCATCCCCATTCACATCGCCCACGCCGGCAATCTCAAACGCCGTTGATGTACTTCCGGGAAAGCCCACGGATGTCACTGAAACCCCGTTCATTAACCACACGGCCAACGTGCCGGTAGCCTTCCGCCAAATGACATCCGCTTTGCCATCGCCGTTCAGATCGCCTACACCCGCGATCTGCCAAGACAGCGGCACCCCGCCTGGAAAACCGGAGGCCGCGATTCTCGATCCGTTCATCAACCAGATCGCAGTGCTGCCATCAGTCGTATTCCGCCAAACCAGGTCGGTTGTACCGGACGCATCCAGATCCGCCAAGGCCGGAAGCTTTGGACTCATGGGTGGCACCAACGTCAAGGCTGTCGTCACAAAAAAGTCCGGGCCCGTGATCGAAATTGGCGTTCTGGCTTTATTGTTCAGATTGATCGTTTCAAACAGAATATTTTTAGTAAATCCTGACGTCACCTTATGCTGCCCGGAAAGATGATACAGCAGATTAGATGAAGTCCCCACCCCAATCGTTTCACTTTCTCGAAAGTTCGGTTGTCCCGCTACGGCCCCGGCCGAGACATTCAGAAATTCCGTCGTGGCCCCCGTCGTCTTATTCACCGTATAAATTCGGGCCGGAGCCACCCCTCCGCCGGAAACCGGTCGGTTATCCGTGATCGCGTAAAGCGTCCCGGCGGCATCAAAGGCCAGATCCATAAAGTTTCCAAACAATTTGGCTTTTTGGGTGGCCAGGCCCGTTGTCGGATTAATGGTCACTAACCGGCGGGCATTGTTCACTTCGGACGTTACCACGAGCAACCCCCACAACTGATTGGTCCCAGGCTCCATAGCCAACCCTCGTCCGCCCTCTAAGGATTCACTCGTGGATAATGATAGGGAGATTGTTTCCAGCGTGGCCCCGGTATCCGGATTGAGCCGATACATCTTCGGGGGGGTCCCAGCCTGTTGCGCAAGCGTCAGCTCTTCCACGGAATACAGATTGGACCCGACAAAGGCCAAGCCATGGGTGCGATGCGTGAGATCTCCAATTTTGGTCACCACACCATCGGTGCGAAGCCGGTAGAGGCTATTCACCAGCGGCCCGGTCTTGGGATCATTTTGCACCCCCATGAGAAAAGCCGGCGGTCCGGAGGAAATCTCCAGAGCCACCCCACTGCCCGGATCCACCTTCGTCCCCGCCGTGGGATTTTGACTAATCACGGTTCCGAGAGGAACGGTGTCGCTAAAAACCGCCGTCACCGTCCCTACGGTAAGGCCCGCCGTGATCAAAGCCGTTTGAGCAACACTCTGCGTCAAGCCCACGACATCGGGTACCTGAGCCCCTAGCGATAACACCAGGGCCACCGCACTCCCAGGCGCCACATTATTTCCTGCTGTCGGATTTTGACTGATGACCGCGCCAATCGCCACGGTTGGACTCGTGGCAGTCGTCACTGTCCCCACCGTCAAACCCGCCGTGGTAATCGCGGATTGCGCCGCCGCCTGAGTTAAACCGACCACATTCGGCACTGCGGCGCCCAGGGAGACGACAATATTCACTGCACTGTCCGCCGTTACGCTCGTGCCTGACGCAGGAGTTTGGCTGATCACTCTCCCAATGGGCACCGACTTACTATTTGCCGAGGTTACCGTGCCCACTGTCAAACCAGCCGTAGTAATCGCCGATTGCGCCGCCGCCTGAGTTAAACCGACCACATTCGGCACCACCGGCCCCAGCGACACCACCAACGCCACGGCACTACCTGGTGCCACATTGCTCCCGGCCCCTGGATTCTGACTGATGACATTTCCTGCGGAGACTGTCGCACTGGCGGCAGTCGTCACCGCCCCCACTGTTAATCCGACATTCGTAATTGCCGTCTGGGCGGCAGCTTGCGCCAAGCCCACGACATTCGGCACCGCAGTACCCAGGGAAACGACAATGTTCACCGCACTGCCCGCTGTAATACTCGTGCCTGGTGCGGGAGTTTGACTAATGACCCTCCCGATGGGCACCGACTGGCTATTTGCCGAGGTCACCGTGCCCACTGTCAGGCCGGCATTGGAAATCGCCGTTTGCGCAGCCGACTGTGTCAAGCCCACCACATTGGGCACTGCCGGCCCCGTCGACACCACCAGGTTCACCGCACTGCCTGGCGCGACATTGCTCCCGGCCCCTGGATTCTGACTGATGACATTCCCAGTCGGTACCGATGGATGACTGGCTGTCGTGATGGCCCCTACCGTCAAACCGGCATTGGTAATCGCCGTTTGGGCAGCCGACTGGGTCAAGCCCACCACATTCGGCACCGCGGTTCCCAGGGACACCACGAAAGCCACGGCACTCCCCGGCTCCACATTGCCCCCTGCCACGGGGTTCTGACTGATGACGAGCCCAATAGGCACGGTCGCACTATTTGCGGACGTTACGGTCCCCACCGTGAGACCCGCATTGGTAATGGCGGTTTGGGCATTGCCCTGCGTGAACCCCACGACATCCGGCACCGACGCGCCCAGAGACACCAATAAGGCTACGGTACTGCCCGCCCCTACATTTGTCCCCGCCGCCGGATTCTGACTGATGACGTTTCCAATAGGCACGGTCGCACTATTCGCGGACGTCACCGTCCCTACCGCAAGGTTGGCACTGGTAATCGCCGATTGCGCCGTGCCTTGGGGCAACCCCACGACATTTGGCACCGCGATACCCAGAGAGACCACGAAGGCCACCGCATTACCCTGAAAAACATTGGTCCCCGCCGCCGGATTCTGACTGATGACGTTTCCAATAGGCACGGTCGCACTATTCGCGGACGTTACGGTCCCCACCGTGAGATCCGCATTGGTAATGGTGGTTTGGGCCGCCGCCTGTGCCAATCCCACCACATTCGGCACCGCCACACCAGAAATCACGAGGTCCACCGGAGTGCCCGGTACCACATTGATCCCACCTGCCGGATCTTGGTTGACGACGTGGCCAAGAGGCACACCACCATCAATGACCGCCGTCACAACTCCCACAGTAAGACCGACGTTTACAATTTCTGATTCTGCTGTAGCCTGGGGGTTCCCGATAACATTTGGAACTTCTATGGCTCTTGCTGTTGCTGGAAAGATAAAGTTGAGGAAAACGAGGCTTACGAGAACCAGCAGCCACAGATAGATCAACCTGTGACCTCTTGGCAACTTCTGGTGGGTTAGATTCAACCCGTTCAGGTGCTGAACCTTCATCACATCCCCGGAGGACTCGGTCGTGGAATACACTACGTGGCCGAAAGATATCTGATTATGAGCATAAGAGAAATGAAATGTAAGCTAAAATGTCAAAGTATGAGAAACTATGCCTATAAGCCAATCAGCTCGAATCCCTGCTACTGAATTTCCCAATCGGAGGGGGCGGAACCCGGGAAACCGACGGTCGAGATTGATAATCCATTCATCAACCAGATCGCCACTATGGCACTTTTATCATTGCGCCAGATGACATCGGCATTACCATCTCCGTTCACGTCGCCGACTTGAGAAATTTGCCACGCGACGGGCACGCCCCCCGGAAAGCCGGCCGTCGTAATGGTGGTTCCATTCATTAACCAAATCGCGGTACTGCCATTACTCTGATTGCGCCAGATTAAGTCCGTCTTTCCATCGCCGTTCACATCGCCCACCCCGGCAATCTCAAAAGTGGTTGGGGCAACTCCGACAAAACCTACGTCGGTCACCGACAACCCGTTCATCAGCCACATAGCCACTCCTCCAGTAGTGCCATTGCGCCAAATGACATCTGCTCTACCATCCCCATTGACATCGCCCACACCCTCGATTTTCCAGGCAAGGGGCACTCCGCCCGGAAAACCGGAGGCGGCAATGGTGGTCCCGTTCATCAACCAAATTGCGGTGCTGCCATCAGTGATGTTACGCCAGACCAGGTCGGCATTACCATCGCCGTTCACATCGCCCACCCCGGCAATCTCAAACGCCGTCGACGTGCTTCCAGGAAAGCCCACGGCCGTGACCGCCACCCCGTTCATCAGCCACACGGCCACCGTGCCGCTGGTATTGCGCCAGATGACATCCGCCTTGCCATCGCCATTCACATCGCCTACGCCCGCAATCTGCCAAATCCTCGGCACCCCGCCCGGGAAGCCGGAGGCGGCGATTGTCGTTCCATTCATCAACCAAATCGCGGTACTACCATCACTCTGGTTGCGCCAGATGAGATCAGTCGTGCCCGACGCATCCAGATCTCCCAATGCCGGAGGACTCTTAGGTGGCACCATGGTCAAGGCCGTGGTTACAAAAAAATCGGGGCCTGTGAGGGCCATCGCCCTTCTGGCTTTTGTGGTCCGATGAATCGTTTCAAACAGGATGTTCTTGGTAAATCCTGGGGTTACCTTATGCTGACCGGAGAGATGATACAATAGGTCGGAAGAAGACCCCATCCCAATCGTTTCACTTTCTCGAAAATTCGGTTGTCCCGCCACGGCACCAGCCGAGACATCCAGAAATTCCGTCGTGGCTCCTGTCGACTTATTCACCGTATAAATCCTGGCCGGAAATACCGTCGCCCCCCCAGGCACCGTTCGGTTGTCCGTGATCGCATAAAGCGTCCCGGATGCATCAAAGGCCAGGTCCATAAAGTTTCCAAACAGTTTGGCCTTTTGAGTAGCCACTCCTGTCGTCGGATTAATCGTGACTAACCGCCGGGCACTGTTGACTTCGGACGTCACCACAAGCAACCCCCAGAGCAAATTTGTCCCGGGTTCCGTGGCCAACCCTCGCCCGCCTTCTAACAATTCTCCCGTGGATAACGACAAGGGGATCCTGCCCAGTGAGGCCCCGCTTTCCGGATTCAGCCGATACAAACTCGGCGGGGCTCCAGATTGCGGAGAAAGAGAAAGTTCCTCGACGGAATACAACGTGGTCCCGACAAAGGCTAAGCCATGTGTGCGATGCGTCAGATCTCCAATTTTAGTTACGACCCCATCGGTGCGAAGGCGGTAGAGGCTATTCACCAGAGGCCCGGTCCTGGGATCATTTTGTACCCCCATCAGAAAAACGGGTGGTCCTGACGAAATAACCAAGGCCACTGAACTGCCCGGAGCCACATTGGTCCCTGCGCCCGGTTTTTGACCAATAACGTCGCCAATTGGCACCGTGGCACTAATGGTTGTCGTCACTATCCCCACTGTCAGACCGGCCGCGGCCAAGGTCTTTTGAGCATTGTTCTGCGACAAGCCCACGACATTCGGCACTGCGGCTCCAAGAGATACGATCAGGTCCACTGCACTGCCCGGAGCCACATTGTCCCCGGCTGACGGGGTTTGACTGATGACCGCACCAATGTCCACGATCGCACTATTCACTGTCGTTACGGTCCCCACCTTCAAACCCGCACTGGTAATGGCGGTTTGCGCCGCGGCCTGCGTCAAGCCCTCCACATTCGGCACTGCGGCTCCAAGGGATACGACCAGGTTCACCGCACTGCCGGCCGCCACCTTGCTTCCTGGCTGGGGAGTTTGACTAATAACTCTGCCACTGGAGACTGTCTGACTGTTGGTTGAGGTCACTGTGCCCAACCTCAATCCTGCTCTGGTAATTGCAGTTTGCGCCGCGGCCTGGGTTAGGCCTACGACATTCGGCACCGCCGGGCCCGTCGACACCACCAGGTTCACCGCGCTGCCCGCCGCCACACTCGCCCCGGCCCCCGGCGTTTGACTGATGACCCGCCCCGCAGCCACCGAGGCATGACTGCTGTTCGTAACGGTCCCGACCTTCAGGCCCGCCTTGGTGACCGCAGCCTCCGCCGCGGCCTGCGTGCTCCCCACCACATTCGGGACGGTCACCGGCGCCGGGCCCGTCGACACCACCAGGTTCACCGCGCTGCCCGCCGCTACACTCGCCCCGGCCCCCGGCGTTTGACTGATGACCCGCCCCGCAGCCACCGAGGCATGACTGCTGTTCGTGATGGTCCCGACCTTCAGGCCCGGCTTGGTGACCGCAGCCTCCGCCGCGGCCTGCGTGCTCCCCACCACATTCGGGACGGTCACCGGCGCCGGGCCCGTCGACACCACCAGGTTCACCGCGCTGCCCGCCGCTACACTCGCCCGGCCCCCGGCGTTTGACTGATGACCCGCCCCGCAGCCACCGAGGCATGACTGCTGTTCGTGATGGTCCCGACCTTCAGGCCCGCCTTGGTGACCGCAGCCTCCGCCGCGGCCTGCGTGCTCCCCACCACATTCGGGACGGTGACCGGCGCCGGGCCCGTCGACACCACCAGGTTCACCGCGCTGCCCGCCGCTACACTCGCCCCGGCCCCCGGCGTTTGACTGATGACCCGCCCCGCAGCCACCGAGGCATGACTGCTGTTCGTGATGGTCCCGACCTTCAGGCCCGCCTTGGTGACCGCAGCCTCCGCCGCGGCCTGCGTGCTTCCCACCACATTCGGGACGGTCACCGGCGCCGGGCCCGTCGACACTACCAGGTTCACCGCGCTGCCCGCCGCTACACTCGCCCCGCCTCCCGGCGTTTGACTGATGACCCGCCCCGCGGCCACCGACGCATGACTGCTGTTCGTGATGGTCCCGACCTTCAGGCCCGCCTTGGTGACCGCAGCCTCCGCCGCGGCCTGCGTGCTTCCCACCACATTCGGGACGGTCACCGGCGCCGGGCCCGTCGACACCACCAGGTTCACCGCGCTGCCCGCCGCTACACTCGCCCCGGCCCCCGGCGTTTGACTGATGACCCGCCCCGCAGCCACCGAGGCATGACTGCTGTTCGTAACGGTCCCGACCTTCAGGCCCGCCTTGGTGACCGCAGCCTCCGCCGCGGCCTGCGTGCTTCCCACCACATTCGGGACGGTCACCGGCGCCGGGCCCGTCGACACCACCAGGTTCACCGCGCTGCCCGCCGCTACACTCGCCCCGGCCCCCGGCGTTTGACTGATGACCCGCCCCGCAGCCACCGAGGCATGACTGCTGTTCGTAACGGTCCCGACCTTCAGGCCCGCCTTGGTGACCGCAGCCTCTGCCGCGGCCTGCGTGCTTCCCACCACATTCGGGACGGTGACCGGCGCCGGGCCCGTCGACACCACCAGGTTCACCGCGCTGCCCGCCGCTACACTCGCCCCGCCTCCCGGCGTTTGACTGATGACCCGCCCCGCAGCCACCGAGGCATGACTGCTGTTCGTGATGGTCCCGACCTTCAGGCCCGCCTTGGTGACCGCAGCCTCCGCCGCGGCCTGCGTGCTTCCCACCACATTCGGGACGGTGACCGGCGCCGGGCCCGTCGACACCACCAGGTTCACCGCGCTGCCCGCCGCTACACTCGCCCCGCCTCCCGGCGTTTGACTGATGACCCGCCCCGCGGCCACCGACGCATGACTGCTGTTCGTGATGGTCCCGACCTTCAGGCCCGCCTTGGTGACCGCAGCCTCCGCCGCGGCCTGCGTGCTTCCCACCACATTCGGGACGGTCACCGGTGCCGGGCCCGTCGACACCACCAGGTTCACCGCGCTGCCCGCCGCTACACTCGCCCCGCCTCCCGGCGTTTGACTGATGACACTTCCCGAAGGCACCGAGGCATGGTTGGCAGACGTGATGGACCCCACGACCAAGCCCGCCCCCACAATAGCCGACTCCGCCGCCGCCTGCGTGTTTCCCACCACATTCGGGACGGTCACCGGCGCCGGGCCCGTCGACACCACCAGGTTTACCGCGCTGCCCGCCGCTACACTCGCCCCGCCTCCCGGCGTTTGACTGATGACACTTCCCGAAGGCACCGAGGCATGGTTGGCAGACGTGATGGACCCCACGACCAAGCCCGCCCCCACAATAGCCGACTCCGCCGCCGCCTGCGTGCTCCCCACCACATTCGGGACGGTGACCGGCGCCGGACCCGTCGACACCACCAGGTTCACCGCGCTGCCCGCCGCTACACTCGCCCCGCCTCCCGGCGTTTGACTGATGACACTTCCCGAAGGCACCGAGGCATGGTTGGCAGACGTGATGGACCCCACGACCAAGCCCGCCCCCACAATAGCCGACTCCGCCGCCGCCTGCGTGTTTCCCACCACATTCGGGACGGTCACCGGCGCCGGGCCCGTCGACACCACCAGGTTCACCGCGCTGCCCGCCGCTACATTCGCCCCGCCTCCCGGCGTTTGACTGATGACACTTCCCGAAGGCACCGAGGCATGGTTGGCAGACGTGATGGACCCCACGACCAAGCCCGCCCCCACAATAGCCGACTCCGCCGCCGCCTGCGTGTTTCCCACCACATTCGGGACGGTCATCGGCGCCGGGCCCGTCGACACCACCAGGTTCACCGCGCTGCCCGCCGCTACACTCGCCCCGCCTCCCGGCGTTTGACTGATGACACTTCCCGAAGGCACCGAGGCATGGTTGGCAAACGTGATGGACCCCACGGTCAGGCCCGCTCCCGTAATGGCCGACTCCGCCGCCCCCTGACTCAATCCAACCACATCGGGGACATCTTCAGCCCATACTGTCGGCAAGGCGAAGGTGGGGACCAACATACCCACCACAACCATGACCTGAAAAAGATGTATCAGCCAACCATGGCATTCACTTCGTTTGAGTTTCCGGACATCATTAAGCTGTTGGTCTGCGGCGTTCATGCGCAATGCCTCTTGGGGGTGGAAGCAAGCGAAACATCTTTGTAAATGGGATGAAAAACACGGACACCTATGCCCGGAATTTCCCATCAGGTAAAAAATTATGGACGCAGCCTAGCCGAACACCCCCCTCTTTTCAATGTACCTTTATCTCCCCCTTTTGGTGCTTTTATATGCATCTGGGGAAAGGGCTAACCCTATAGCTAGGATGAATCTGGCAGAGGGGTTTTGAAAAAATTATTGGTTGCCCCGGCCAAATTTTCGATACGACCAAGGAGACTGAAGATTGCAAGAGTCCTTTGTACCTCGCTCCCTCTGAACGGTTGTCGACCTCTCCTGAGATCCTTATAATGATGATCAGTGTTCGCTCAATTAGCCTGATCACAAACACGACATCACAAGAAAAGGAGTTTTCGACATGGAAAAGAATACAGTAGAAAAACCAACCACCGAGGTCCAGGACGATCCAAAAGCCCGCGAGTTGCTGCAAGCCGCCTTTGCCAAAACCGCACGGTGGCAACCAGACTTCAAAGGCTTTCAGGCCGACCTGCGCATTAATGTGAATGGAAAAGAAACCAAAGGGAGCGTAACCGTCAAAGGGCCGCGGGATGTGACGGTGGTCATCGATGATACGGAATTACAAACGTGGGCCCAAAACCAGATTGGAATGATTGCCGTGCATCGGGGGCCCAGAACGTTCGAGGAATCAGACGGGAAACATACCCTGACGTTAGGGGGAGAAGAACAGCACCCTTTAGGTCAGCGGATCACCATTCATGGAGATGGCATGGGTTCCTGGTATAGGGTGAAAGACAACCGCATTACCCAAATCAATCGAAACATGCCACAGGCGGCTTTTACCATCAACGTGGAAGATAGTGCAGTCACCCAAGATCAACATTATCTCACCACCCGATATACGGTCTATTATTTTTCTCCAAAAGACCGGTCACTGAAAAATGTCGACAGTTTTTCGGATACACATATCAGGATAGGCAACTCAGACCTCCCGGCGACCCGAAGGATTATTTCTTATGAAAACGGGGAAATCGTCGTGCGATCCCTCACGTTCGAAAATCACAAAATGCTGGCATAACGCACAACCCCAGTCCAACATAATGTTGGCCTGGGGTTGGTGGGGCCCTTTTGGTTTTGACGATGAATCTTCCCAGCCCCTACTTTTCAGAGAGAAAAAATTTCTAAAGAACGTGTAAAAATTCCGCAGAGATCGCGAGATTCCATCCGGCTCCTTCAACGTAAGCCCTGGCCCCCCGTTCCTCCGCCAAATCCCCCAAAGTTACCGCCAAATCCCCCCTGTCCCGTTCCCCAATATTCTCCATTTTTCCAGCGTGGAAACGGATGACGCCGTTCTGGACGGGTGAACCGCCATAGCGCGTAAAACATCAGCACCACCACCGCGATATTCATCCAAAAAGCGGCCGATCGCTGAGGCTTTGGTTTCTCCTTTTCAAGAGTAGCCCGCGCAGCCAGTGTGGAAAGTGATACGGCTGACCGGTAGATATTGATCCCATACTCTCCGGACCGAAACATCGGACGCAAATGCTTGAGGGAAATTTCATCCAACTGTTGAGGAGTCACGACCGACAAAAGGTTCTTCCCGACGACCACCACCGCTTGGCGTTCTTTGACCGCCACCAGTAACAGGATGCCACGCTCCTGTTGCGCCGTCCCGATCCGCCAGGCTTCATAGAGGCGGGAGGCATACTCCTGGGCATGGGAAAGAGGACTGATACTCGGAAGGGTCACCACCAGCATTTCAACACCGGAAGAGGATTCAAGATCTTTGCACACTGATCGAATTTGTTTGTGCCATTCCTCGTCGAGCAAGTGGGCATAATCACTCACATACCCCAGCGGGGTTGGGAGATTTTGTTCCTTTGGAGTCATCCCCATGGAGAGTGCAGAGAAAGCCAGCACAAACATCAGAATGAACGGACCGACAAACCCTCTGTTAGACTTAGTCATACGCGGCTTTCCTGACGAACGGCCTGAACCCGTTTACACAAACCCTCCACAGTCTGAAGATACCGCTCATACACCTTGGTCCATTCAAGTGAACCCGGACTATTCATGCCCCGCTTCATCTGCAGTATTTCGAGAAGAACCGTTGGTTCAAACTGCAAGGCACGGGGAAGGCATTCAAGAATCTGGACGTCTTTTCCCTTTGAGGGTTGGCCTATGATCCACAGCATACCTCGCACACAAGAAAGAACGGAGGTAATAGAAAGCATCAGCAAAGCCCGGATCGCCTCGGCTCGTCCTTCTCCTTCGACAAACCGTTGCCGCATCCGAAACACATTCGCCAGGAGTTCATGCTCACATTGCCATCCCAACTGCTGACGATCAATGTGCCCGGCGCCGAACGGATCTTTGCCTGCCAAGCGCACATGATGCTCTTGCATTTGAAAATAGTCCAACGGGAACAGATCACGTGATTGAGACAAGTCCTCCTGAGTCATCAACAGCGGGGCGACGATTTGGTGCTTGCCCCATTTGCGATGTAATTGTCCTGCACGCTGGAGCCCGCTTACCGATAGCGCCCTGACCAGCACCAAAAAATTGAAATTGGATCGGCCGGCAATAAAATCTCCCCGGGCCGCGCTGCCATAGAGAAGAAGCCCTTCTAAATCAGCACCCCAATCCTTCTGAAGCTGTGTTAAAAATTGTTCGAGGGTTTCCCGCAGGTCTTCGGGAAGTTCGAGTGACGGGAACATTGATAACGACATAGGATACGAGCCAAATATTGGAAAAAGGATGAGTGACGAAGATGGACTCCAACGTTAATTACGCAGACCGTGCATGATCGGGAATCTGATGGGCCCGGGGATCCGGTAACAAGCCCGCAGCTTGAAACCGATCCATCCAACCAAAGGGTGAGGTGGTTCGAAGCCCGGCTGTTGCGGTCAACACTTGATATTGCAAACGCGGATTTTTATCCATCGTTGAGAAGACGCGGTCTCGCAACATTCCCAGAAGAGGATTTCCGGTATTCCAGAAAAAGACCTCTTCATCAGCCAGACGTTGCAGCATGGTGACCTGGGGACGCCGTTGCGTTTCAAATGCCTTAAGATTCGATGCCGACCAGTTTCCCGTTCGATGGCAATGTTCAAGAACCTCCGCGAGGGTAACCGCGTCCACCATCGCTTGCATCCGTCCCTGGGAGGCATGCGGATTCATCCCATGGGCGGCATCACCCATGACCACCGCCCCATCCTGAACCCAGGTTTTCGCCCGGACTCTTCCGGTTCCCATATAGGCTGTCTGGTTCCAATCCTGTAAGGAGTCAAAGACCGGGGCAAGTTCCGGCGCGATCGTTTTCCATTTTTCCCGAAGAGCTGGTACCCCATCGGCCTTGACCTGACTCAGGGAATCCGACGAAACCATATAAAAGGCATAGACTTTTTGACCGGCAGCGGGGAAAATTCCCAAAATTGATTTTTTCCCCACATAATACTGCGATTCCTCTAGGGATGTTGGTGATTCCAGCATGGCCACAAGATAACTGTCGAGATACCGATGAAGCGCGGTGGGAATGCCAAGGGCTCCCCGAACCTCCGAAAACGGTCCGTCTGCGCCAACCACCACCTGAGCCCCAATCGTCACCTGGCTGCCTCCAATGTCCGCCTTGACGCCTGTAATACCTTTGCCATTCCGCAGCAGAGAACGAAAGCATGCCCCATACCGAAGTCCCTCCGGATTCTCCCGCTTCAGTGCGTCCAGAATGGTGTGATGTACGACATGAGGCCACATCACTAAAGCCCGATTGAATGGCGGGGGCAACATCGCATAGTCAATGGTACAGAGTCGCGTTCCCCCACTTCGACGAAAATGAAAGAACCTGACCGGTTTATAGGCATGAACCGGCAACTGTTCTAATAAACCAAGCCGCTGAAGGATTTCCTGTCCATTGGGTTGAAGTATTTCTCCCCGCAAGCCCTGTGGGGGCCCAGCAGCCTGTTCCAGAACGATATTGGCAATCCCTTTTCGGGCTAACAGAAGCCCCAGGACCGCTCCCCCGCCACCGGCGCCTATGATCAGAACCTGTGTCTGTAGATCCATAGCTAACACCCTACGAATACACATTCGCTACCGACCGGGACACCCGGGCGGGCGAGAAGCTGCAATTCACAAACTCCGATTTTAGAAACCGACCATCCTCCGGCGGGAATGGAAAGATCAGGTTTCCGAGAAAATGGACTGAAAGTGATCGTCAGACTCTTCCCAGGCTGGCGGATAGGTACTGGACAACCATTGCCGAAGATACAATTTTTGCTCTGAGGACAACATGCTTTTGATTTGGTGGGTCCGTCCTTGAAGGGGCTGAAGAAATCCAACCCTTTTCTCGGGATCTAACGTGGCCGTTCGAACATACACCGTCGTATAGACAAGTGGCTTGGTCTCATCGCCATCCCCTTGGAGCCAGACGGAAATATATTTATCCATCTGTAAACCCGAACTATCCAGGGCCGGGTCCGTGTCATGAAACAACTCGTTTTCGGTCTGCTCCAGGGGCACCGCCCCTTCAGCGCGAAACAAAAAATTATGCTTCCACATGAAGAATTTCCTTTGGATTAACAATCAAACCAGGTATGATAGTGTCAAGCGGTTTACGACAATGTCAAGATAGATCATGCCATCATCATCAGATGGCTGTGTACCGGAATCATTCATGCAGGCTCCTCACGGAAAATCACTACAAGACTAGATTAAATCCTGCGGTTTTATTATTCTTACGCTGTCTAAAATTAGGATGGATGTGTGGCCTCGATACAGTAGGGTACCGGCAGGAACATCCCTCTCCCGTCACAGCACAGACGATCATCTGATATCCACTTTCTATACATGGAGGTTCCACGAGTGAAGACACAACCCAACTGGTTTATCATGGTGTGCATTGTCAGCCTGGGAGTCGTCGGATGTCAGGGGTCGGGGCAGACGGTGAATTTTAACCCCCATGCCTTCCCGTCCACGATGAAGGCCACGACCAACCCTCACGAAGATCTGACCATTGTAGTTGAACCGTTTCAGGATAAACGAGCGCAGAAAACTCGTCTGGGTTCCCGCACACATTTTTGGGGAGGTGCGACGCATTTTAATGTCTGGAATGGAAACCTCGGTGAAGGCATGGCGGATCTTGCCCTGGAATACCTCCAACAGGAGGGATGGCAGGCCTCGCGGACGACAACGTCTGAAACTCCCGCAGGAAGTGCTCCGGCCGATGTCACCCTGACAGGCGATATCTTGGTCATGGAGGCGAATGCAAAAACCGGCTTCGGCTTTACGGATATTGAGGTTAAAATACGTGTGGCCTTTGAAGCGAAAAATGCGGTGGATGGCAGCACCGTCCGGATGGTGCTCGGTGCGAATGGAACCGACAGCGTCGTCACATTCAATCCCAAGGATGTGGAGGAGCTCACTAATCATGTCGCCAAAGACTTGTTCAACCAATTATTTCTGGATCTGACAGTCAAAGATCGGGCGTTTCAATTAAAATCAGATAGATTATTATAAGATGACAGCTCTTTTGCCCTATCTCCCGTTGTGTCCTCTCCACATGGGGTGGAGACCGAACCATCATTGTCCTCAGGAGGTGAACCTCTACTAAACATCATGCAAGCCTCGACGGAGAAGGAACGGTCTCCGACTTCATCCTCAGAAGCGAACGTTCAAAGGTCTCATGGACTATTTATTTTTTTTACTGTCTTCATGGGTCGCTTCACTTGGAAAAGGAGTCGTTGATGGAAACTACTGGTACCGAACCCTCTGTCCCTCAAGCGAATATTTTGATTGTGGAGGACGAGGAAGGCCCGCGCGAGGCGTTAAAGGTCATTCTTTCTCCCTATTTCAATCTCTTTACGGTTGATCGGGCCGAAATCGCGCATCAAATTCTTAAAACCCACCCTATTGATCTCGTCACCCTCGATTTAAAACTCCCTGACCTGTCGGGAAACGACCTCCTTTCCCAGATTCGAAAAGACGGGAAGGATGTCGATGTCATCATCATCACCGGATATGGCACACTCCAATCTGCCATCGAAGCCATCCGACACGGGGTGGCCGCCTATATCCTCAAACCGTTCAATGTGGCTGAGTTGCTCGACACCATCAATAAAACGCTCGAGCGCCGCCGCCGATATTCCTCTCTGCAAGCAGCGCTTCAGGCATTTGGAAACCTTTGGGCATCAGGGATCGATGTCGAATCCGCCCTGGCCAATATTAAAACCCTCCTGGCCGCCAAGCATCCCGAGCTGGTTCAACATGGCAGCCGGGTAAATTTTTATGCGGCTCTGCTCATTGAACATCTCCAGTTAACCCCGGAGGAGCAGACGGCCATACAACTCGGGGCCTATCTCCATGACATCGGCAAAATCGGTCTTCATGATCACCTCATTGCCGGGATGCATTCCCCGACGGAACAAGACCAGGAACTGCTCAAATGCCATCCCACGATCGGAGGGAAAATGGTGAAGGGTCTCCCATTTCACCCCTGCGTCGAACAGATCATCCGCCATCACCATGAAAAATATGATGGGTCCGGCTATCCGGATGGATTGATCGGCGAACACATTCCCTTATCGGCACGCATTGTCGGCCTGGCTAATATTTTCGATCATTTTGTGACCGGCTATGGGCCCCGAACGGCGATGCCCGTACCGGAAGCCCGGGAAAAAATTCGTCAGGAAGCGGGAAAAAGCGTCGATCCGAATCTGGCTGATTTGTTTGCGAAAGTTGTCTGGTAGCGATATCACAGACTGGAGACACACGCGCCGATATGAGACGGCACCATTGAGACACCATGACTAAGAACCGTCAAAAGACTTCAAAAAAAATCAGCCCGGTACAGTCCGTCGAGAAATGGGAACAGGCGTTTGATGCCCTGACGGATCATGTCATGATCCTTGACAGCTCAGGGACGATTGTCTGGACCAATCGAGCCATTCGCGACCAGGTCCAACCGCACATCGGGCCATTAGTCGGACATCATTACCGTACCCCCTACTATGGAACGACCATTCCCAAAAATCCTCCGCCGTGGGAAACGGTGTTAGCAGGGGCATTGTCTGCGGTGGTGGAAACACAGTTCCCTACCATGCCTGGGGATTTTCTCGTCTCCTGCTATCCCCTCTTTGACTCGCAGGGTATCCAGTGGGGTGCCATTTCGGTGGTCAAAGATATTACCGAACGCAAACGGATTGATGAAGCCTTGCGGAAAATTGCCCAAAGCGATCCGGCTCCCGGCAGCATGGCGTTTCTGCGGTTTTTGGTAAGAGACCTCTGTCAGGCCCTGAATGTGCCCTATGCCATATTAGCGGAAATGGAATCCCCGGCCCGGCCGCGGACCCACACGGTCGCCATTTGGTCCAATGGGACTTTCGGGGAAAATATGCCGTGGACCCCTCCTCCGGCGATTTTTGAGCAACTTCTGAAAGTCAAAGGATGCCATGGAGACAATTTGGAAACCTCGCTCTTTCCTCCAGACTCTCCGCTCGGCTCATGGTCGATCATCAGTTATTTGGGAACGGCCCTCCGTGGCCAGACAGGACAAATTATCGGGATCCTGCTGGTCTTTAGCCCAATGGCCATTCGCAAAATCCATGTGGCCCAATCCATCATTCAACTGTTTGCTGCCAGGGCGGCCGGTGAACTTCAACGTAAAAAAGCCGAAGATGCGTTGCGGGATAGTGAGCAGCGTTACCGGGCTATCGTCGAACATGCCTATGATTTAATCATCGAAACCACCGCGACGGGTGAATGTCAGTACGTCACCCCGAATTGTCAAAAAGTCTTAGGCTATGAGGCAGCCGACATCCTGGGGAAAAATTTCTTTGACTTTATCCATCCCGAAGAACGGGGGCCGTTATCGGAGTCGTTTCATTCTCATCTCAAAACACTTCAGGAAATTGATATGGTATGTCGCCTGCAAACGAAACAATCGGAATGGCGATGGTTTGAAAGTCACATTCACCCCTTCCGAACCAGCATCGGGACGGTCGTGGGGGTGATCGTGACACGAGACATCACGGAATGGAAACGCCTGGAAGACGAACGACTACGGGCCACCAAACTTGAGTCGGTTGGCTTATTGGCCGGCGGCATTGCGCATGATTTCAATAATATTCTCACGTCGGTGTTTGCCAATATCGGACTGGCCAAAATGGTGACCGCAAAACAATCGCCGCCTCAGGGAGAAAAAGTCATTGAACGACTCGAGGCTGCGGAAAAAGCCTGTTTGCGAGCGCGGGATCTCACCAAGCAACTGCTCACCTTTGCGAAAGGCGGCGCCCCGGTCAAAAGCACGACTTCTGTGGCCTCTATTATTACCGACACGGTGCAATTCGCCCTACGAGGTTCCGCAGTCCGGTGCACCACGCATCTCCCCGATGACCTCTGGGCGATCGAAGTCGATGAAGGCCAAATCAGTCAGGTGATACAGAATCTCGTGATTAATAGCGACCAGGCCATGCCGGATGGAGGCACCATCAGCGTCGTCGCAAAAAATTGTCTGGTCACCCCTCAGACCGTGCTTCCCCTGAAACCCGGCAAGTATGTGTGTGTGTCCGTCGCGGACCAGGGCATCGGCATCCCTGACGATCATCTTCAAAAGATCTTCGATCCCTACTTTACAACCAAACAAAAAGGGAGCGGACTGGGCCTGGCCACGACCTATTCCATCATGAAACGCCATGGAGGGCACGTGGCCGTCACCTCTTCACTCGGCAACGGCACATGCTTCACCCTCTATCTCCCCGCCTCAACCTCCCTGTCCGCCAATAAGGATGAAACACCGGAAAGTCTCGTGCAAGGCGCGGGAAAAATTTTAGTCATGGATGATGAAGAAGACATCCAGGATGTCTTAGGAAAAATGCTCGAGCATCTCGGATTCGAGGTGGACTTTGCTGCCGACGGACTAAAAGCCGTGTCGCTCTACACCCAAGCCAGTCAGGACGGCCACCCGTATCTGGCCACCATCCTTGATCTCACGATACCCGGAGGAATGGGAGGCAAGGAGACGTTGCGCCTCATCAAAGACCATGATCCGGACGCGAAGGTCATCGTCTCCAGCGGGTACTCCAACGACCCGGTCATGGCCCATGCCAGCCAATTCGGATTCTCAGGCTTTATTGCCAAGCCGTATAATCTCCTCGATCTTTCTAAAGTTTTAACTCAGATCATTTGACAAATCATTCCATCAGGAAGATGGCAATGAAAAATGTTGAGCTAAGGCTTGCGGGGGGATAATGCCCCGTTCGGTAATAATCCCCGCAATCAGGTCGGCCGGGGTCACGTCAAATGCCGGATTCCAGACTTCCACACCGTGAGGGGCAATCATCCGGCCACTATGCAGGCAGGTCACCTCTGACGGGCTCCGCTCTTCGATGGGAATGCCGTTCCCATCCGCCGTCTCCATATCAATCGTCGATGAAGGCGCGGCCACATAAAACGGGATGCCATGGGCATGCGCTAAGACCGCCACAGAATACGTGCCGATCTTATTGGCCACATCGCCATTGGCGGCAATCCGGTCAGCCCCGACGACGCAACAGTGGATTCGGCCCTGGCGCATCAGAGCCCCGGCCGCATTATCCGTAATCACCGTCACAGGAATACCATCCTGCTGAAGCTCCCAGGCCGTCAGACGTGCACCCTGAAGGACCGGACGCGTCTCATCGGCAAAGACCCGAATCTGTTTGCCCTGCTCCCAGGCCGCCCGGACCACGCCTAATGCCGTCCCATATCCTGCCGTCGCCAAGGCTCCGGCATTACAATGCGTAAGTATATGGTCTCCATCACGAATGATCGCGGCGCCAAACCTGCCAATCGCCCGATTGACCCGAAGATCCTCCTCCAAAATCGCCAGGGCTTCTTCCTGTAATCGTTTCTGGATATCCTGAATTGTCGACGTGGAGATAGCCGTCAACACGCGTGTCATCCGGTCAACGGCCCAGAATAAGTTCACGGCGGTCGGACGCGTCGCGGCCAGGGTGCGGCACACGTTCTCCATATGGGCGGAAAATCCCTCAGAGTGAGTATCCGCATATTGCGTGGCCCCCAGGGCAATGCCCAAAGCCGCCGTCACCCCGATGGCCGGCGCGCCGCGAACGCTTAAATTCCGAATGGCTTCGGCCACCTCCTCAAATCCCGCACAATCAAGAAACCGCACGTCTCCCGGGAGCGCACGTTGATCCAGAATCACGACATGATTATTTTTCCATTCAACTGTGGGGATCATCCTGATTTCCTTTCACACGAGATGTTAAAACCGACTCAATTGTTCCACGGCCCTTCACCGCCTACTCTGAATGATCATCCCGCCACATCCTTGGGCAAAGATGAGAGAATTATAAGGGACCGGGTAGGCCGGATCGTCCAGCATCCGGTGGAGCGGAACCCGGATCCTCCTGAGTGCCATTTAATAAATCATACGGCAGGGTCAACGTATTTTTTAAGATATCAAACGCCAATTGTGCTAAACCGGTCAGCCCGGTTTTCACGGACTCCATGGGCAGATACTTGACCTCCGGATCACCCAATGGTCCGTTAATCGAAAACAACGCCGTGGCGAGGCCTTTCCGATCTCCGGAAAAAATTCGTCCAAAGAGAGGGATATCTTTCAAAATATCGGAATAGGACCCAAAAGGACTAACGGCGGAAATCACTTCAAGCCGGTCCCGTTTCCAGTCATACATGCCTGCGGCAGAGACTTTCATGATGGGACTTTGGATCAACAAATCTTTCGAGGAAAATACCCCGTCTTCCACGGTGAGCTTGCTGCTCACGGTCGTAAACGGAAAGCCGGTCTCTTCAAGATCAACTTTTCCCCGAAGGACCTGGGGTAAATTCAAGAGCGCGAGTATGCGCGGAAAGATCGTCCCTTTGCGGATATAGCCCTCGCCGAGCGAAATTTTGACACTCCCGTTGAGAGTGGGAATGATTCCCCGGTCATCCCGGCCATGGCCCTGGAGCATGCCCCGTACCGACATGCTGCCGGTAATCAACCGGCGCTCCTCGCCAAACAGACTCAAGACATGCTCGAAAGGCAAGTCCTTTGCCTGAAACGACGCACGCATGGCAGCCGGCCGCCCTTCCGGGAGATGGACAAAAAACCGTCCCCCGACAGTGCCGTGTTCCGCCACCATCGATTGAACTTTATCCACCGAGACAAGTTTGTCATGAATCTTTAACACGGCCGATAATTTTTTTCCGGAAAGCGTCTTATAGCTCGGACGTTCGATATGTACCGAACCCTCCAGTGATCCATGCGCCGCTAACCACTCGATTCCATCCCGGATAGCCGAACGTCCCTCTTTAGGAATCAGCAAATCAATATCGAATTGCGGCGAGTCAAACATGACACTGGCAACCGGTGTGGTCTTCCAGTTTTTCATAAAACCGGTGATGACGGCTTCACTATTCTTCAGGCGAAACTCCATGCGTTTCAAATCAAGCTGATCCTCATCCACTTTCAATCGAATAAAGAGATTCGAAATGGGATCGCTAACCCCGCGAAGCGCCACCACGCCTTCGGTCAACGCCACCCAACCTTTGGTATTCCACCGGGTCCAATCGGTGCCGCGTCCGCTGCCTTTCAATTGCACTTCGAGAATGCCCGACTGGACGAGATCTCCCAAGACACGAATACCCTCCGGCAGCACGCCTAAATACACCGGACCGGAATCCACCCGCGCCTCCCATGTAACCTCCGAGCGATACCGGATGGTCCCCTGTCCGCGAAGACGAAGCGGGAGCATAACCAGTTCCACGCGTTCAAAATGAACACGGTTTCCGGGATGAAACTGTCCATCAAACTCAAGGCGTCCATCCTGACCGGCCTGCTTCTGTAAAAGAGAGGGCACATCCATGAAGGCCCCTCGCCCATCAATCCATCCTTTTAGTTTGGGATGACGGGTCGGCCCCGTGAGAGTGACCGAGGCATGAAGCGGACCGGTGATCTGCATCCCTGGTGATACCGCCCGTTTCCCGGAAACGGGGAAGAGGTCCTCGCCGGCAAACCCGCCCTGAATGGTGAGCGGCTCAAAGCGAGAAGCCCCTTTGTAGGTGATGGTCCCATTCAACGCCAGCGGATAGGCGCCCACGTTTCCTTGTAGACCTTCTAACACCGTACTCTCGCGGGAAAAGGTAATGGTACCGTGGCCTTGCGTAAAAGGCTGAGGCAGCCCGGGAATCTGTATCACCAATCCTTCAGGTTTAAACTCGCCATACTGAAATTTCAACCCAGACGATTCCAACAGATTCCCTGCAAACCGGAGACGCAGCAGCCCACTGCCATCCGAGACCTTCCAGGCATTCAACAGCCCAAAGTCGGATGGCGCTCCCAACTGCGTCACCACCCGGAGAACCTTCTCCGCGGGCACAGGACCTTGCAGGCCCACATCCCCCCACGGGCCTGACTCTTTTAACAGGAAGACGCCCTCCGTCACCTCAACGGGAATACCATCATAGATGCCCTGCACCCCGGACAATTGCATGCGATCCGGTTCCACCACCACGGTCCCCTGGATATGATCGGTGGTGGGCCATTCGGGAATACGAACGTACCCGTCGGCTAAATGAAACGTGCCGGTGACCGAGGTCTGCACATCCTCACGCGTGGACCCGGTCACACGAGCCTCGGCAATGTTCAACCCCCCTCCCCATTCGCCTTTCTCCCACACCGGGAGGAGGTCATCCGGAATCCACGTCTTGGGCAGATGTTGTCGAATCATGGCGAGGTCAACATTCGAGGAACGCATGGAAAACCCCATCATTTGATGTCCGTCTTCCAACATTTCCGTATTGGCCGAACCATCCAGATCAATAAAAGAACTGGATACGTTGATATGCGAGAGAGAGAGTCGGGAAGTTTTCGCATTCTGAACCCAGGTCACCTGCGATTTGACCGACAGCGTGCCGGGCACTGCCATAAGCGATTGGCCATTGGGCAGATATTCTCCCAGTTGATTGATCTCCAGATGATCGGCCTTTACCTTGCCGGAAAATTTGATCTGCTCGAAACCAACCGGCTCGCTGGCAATGGAAAGCACCGGCGACGCCCAACGGGCTTCGAGTTCTCCCTTGATGCGAAACGGCGCCAGCTCCTGCGTCTGCCGGATTTTTCCAGACAATTCGAAAGATGACGCCATAGAAGGCCCGTCATGAGTGGTGTCGGAGACGAAGGCCACATCTTCAATGACAAATCCCCGAACGGCTTCACGAGGTGACTCATCAATGACGATAATTTTACCGTCCGTCACCACAACCTTTCCCAGCACCAGAAATTTCGTCGCCGACACGATGGGAGAGTCGTTGCTGGCATAGCTCAAAAAGCGCCATTCCCCGTCGGCTTCACGTCGCAATTCTATCTCGGGAGACTCTACCAGGAATTCGCGCACCACAATTTTTTTCATAAGCAACTGCCCGATTCCCAGGTCCAAACTCATGGATTTCGCACGAAACACCGCATGCGACTCAGGCTGTTCCTGAACCACAATGTCCAATACCAAAAAATGCGGAGAGGGAAATAAGGCAAAGGACGTATGTCCCACGGTCACGTGCGAACCAAATGTCCGTTGAATCTGTTGCAGCGCCAAAGTCTTCAGATAATCCGGATTCAAAAACAAGGGAAGCACAATCAGGGCAATGGTCAGAACCAGCGCACCGAGTGCACCCCACCAGAACATCTGTTTGCCGGACCATCGCACTCGATTACCCTCTTCGGATCACCAGAAACCTAAACCGTTGTGTGGATGATGTCAGGGATAGGAACCATGAAAACCTGTCCTGCATCATACCGAAATCCGTGGGAAATGTAAGAATGATGCCGATGCGCCGGGGACAGAGCCCCTTGCGGGGCGGTCCGTCATTGGTCACACGTCCCATGTGGAGAACGCCATCGATTTCTTGACACCTCCCCAGGCCTGGGATATCCTGCCCCACTGTTCAACACTCCATAATCCTTACGCTTTTCGTTTATGAGGATTGTACCATTCTAGCCGTCGTGTCCCGGCCCCCATTGAAGTCCACCTACACCGTTCTTACCCGTACGCAAGTGGCCTCACTGCTGAAATGGTACGACCAGCCGCATCCCGACAGGCCCAATCGCACGATTCCCGGATATGACAAGGCCCATGCGTTGCGCACGGCACGCCTCTGTGTGGCCGTTGCCGCAGCTCTGGGCCATCCACTCTCCCGCCTTCGTCAATTTGAAGCCGCCTGTTTGCTGCATGATATGGGTCGGGCCGGACTTGATCCCGTCTTGTTCGGCCGGATCTGGTCGTGGGCGAAGGAACACAAAATCCCGACCAGGCCACGGGAATGGCGGGCCCGCTATCCCCAAACCCCCTATGGCCGTGAATCTCACGCCTTCATCGCACAATATGGAGCCGCCTTACAAGCTCGTGGCCTGCCACTGACCCCTACGGTCAAGGATCACATCGATATGCGATTAGGCTTTGCCCGGCGCCTCCACACCTACCTCCGTCCCGTAAAAACCGCAATCGTTACCATAGACATCCCCTGGTCGCCCTGGATGGAACGCATCATGTTGTACTATTACTATCCGGAAAAACTCGACCGCGCGGCCGCCTGGACGCACCAACTCGCGGAAATCCTCGTCGCCTGCGAGCAACTGGAAGCCTATAGCAATCACCGGCGAGGCAAAGATTATTACGCGCGGGCAGAAGAAAGCTTTTCCGCCGCCTTCGCCTATCTCCGTCAACTCACCGCTCAGCGAATCGTCAGTCACCAGGTTATGGATGTCATCTGCCGCCTCACCAGGGAAGGCCGTTTTACCACAATTTTACGGCAGGCCCGAGGGGGCATTCTATCAGCCGCCGATCAACAATTTTTACAAACCGTCTCGTGCTGAGGAGACCCATGGCCGTCATCACCCACTACCTCAACATTTCCATGACCGGCCATTCGACCATCGAAAACCTCACAAAGCCGATTCACGACCTGCTCGCCGAATCGGGCCTACAGAGTGGAATGCTGACGCTCTTTGTGCAACATACGACGGCCTCGGTCATGATCATCGAAGATGAGCCGGGAATTCGTGCCGATACCAAAACCTTTTGGGACCGCACGATACCTGCCGATCCACTGTTAGAACATAATACGCGGAACGCCGGCGAAGATAACGGCCACTCCCATCTTCGCGGTCAGTTACAGGGACCTTCACTCACAATTCCGTTCGTCAATGGCTCCTTAACCCTTGGCACCTGGCAACAACTCGTCCTCATCGATTTTGATACCAGACCACGAACCCGAAACCTGGTTGTCCAGCTCCTGGGAGAATAGGCCCAGGAAAAAATTTCGTATGCTGTTGCACCATACACCACAGACTTTCCCTTCAGACCGGGCCAAAGTCCGCGTTCGACCACACCGACGGTTTGGAAAATGGCAGAAGCCTTTTCTTCTCGTCGCGTTCGTCACGGGATTTCTGCCGAATATCGCCATAGGAGAGCCATTCGTCCCCAAACAGGCGCGATCGATTTCCACCTCACCCTCGTATCTGCACCTCGTCGCCCAGAAACCTCTTGGTGCGGAAGAGCTCAATACCATCGCCGTCTTTGAAAAAGCCGCGCAGTCAGTGGTCTACATCACCAACACGGCGGTGCGTCGGGATATCTGGTCGCTTAATACCTTCGAAGTGCCGCAAGGGTCGGGATCCGGATTCATCTGGAACCGCCAAGGGCATATCGTCACCAATTACCACGTCATCTATGGCGCGGATTCCATACAAGTGGTGTTGGACGATCAATCCACAACTGACGCGCGCATCGTTGGCGTGGACCCTGATCATGATCTTGCCGTGCTCCAGATCACCGGCAAGGCCGAGTCACTTATGCCCTTGGAGATCGGCACCTCCCAGGACCTTCGCGTCGGTCAGCGCGTGTTGGCCATCGGCAATCCCTTCGGGCTGGATCACACCCTCACCACCGGTGTCGTCAGTGCGCTGGGTCGTTCAATCAAATCGGTGAACGACCGCACAATTGAGAACGCCATCCAAACCGATGCGGCCATCAACCCCGGAAATTCCGGTGGACCGCTCCTCAACAGCGCAGGAGAACTCATTGGCGTCAACACCCAGATAGTCAGTCCCAGTGGAGCCTACGCGGGCATCGGCTTTGCGGTGCCGGTCGACATTGTCAAACGTGTCGTCCCCCAACTCATTCAATATGGAAAAGTCATTCGCCCCGGTCTGGGCATCTCCCTCATCCCGGATTCCATCGCCGCCCGCTGGGGGATCAAAGGCCTGGTAATCGCCAAAGTCCTGCCGGGAAGTATGGCCGACAAAGCAGGCCTGCAAGGCTTGGAAGAAACCAAAACCGGCCGGATTCGCTTGGGTGATGTCATTACGAATATTAATGGAGAAGCGATACGCACCTATGACGACCTCGCCCGACTATTGGACCGGCATAATGTCGGAGATCGCATCAAACTCGGCATTCGCCGCAGCGGCAAAGAACAAACCCTCTCCCTCACACTCCAAGCCGTCCAATAAGCCATCGATCCAGGTCAACCTACGTCAACCGCGCAGGTGCTCATCAAGCATCCATCTTCGCATCATTCCTATCACCTTCAGATCAGCCACCCGGACCGACGCACAACTCAACAGGAGGGCAGTTGATAGGACGCCTGCCGGCTGGCCCCAGGGAGGGACGCTCTTCGCATTTAGCGGACCTTGTCTGAGCGGAGCGAGTTGGTCCGCCCCCAAGCCGAAAGCACTTGACCGATCTTCCCAGAAATATTCTTTATTTATTCCTTTCCTACTTTTCCCGACGCCTTCCGGGCAGCCCCAGAGGCGAACATCCGCACAAAATGGCGGGCCCTGTTTGAGCAGCGCGAGTTGGCCCGCCCTCCTACACTCGGTGTTTGCCTCTTGTAATATGGCTGAACGAGGCGTCAATGGGTTTGGCCACTTTGACCGAAACCAAAGTGGCTCGTCGTCCGGGGGCGAAACCCCGGAAGCTCTGAAAAGAGACGCACCAAGCCAGCGCTCCGCTCCCAGGCCGACCCCCTGGCATCCATCTATGTATGTATGTATGTATGCATGCACGACATTCGTAATCGAGCAACAATCTCTCCGCCTTATCATTCCTACGAGGTTCTAACAGGAATCTCCTTATTCCACCTGTACTTTCCCTACAAGGTTGGGTAGCATAAAAACACATCACAAAATTCTACACCTCAACTCCAAAGGAGTTCCTGTGTCGGAAATCATATTTTTGGTAGAAGATGCACCCGAAGGAGGAGTCACAGCACGGGCCTTGGGAGAATCAATTTTCACCGAAGCGGACTATATGGCCGAACTACATACGAAGGTTCGGGATGCGGTCAAATGCCACTTTGACGAAGATAAAGCCCCAAAAATCATTCGCCCTACACCACGTGCGAGAAGAAGTCATCGTGGCATGAAATTACCGCGTAACCTGCCTATTGTTTGAACAATACGCGCGTTGGCGTTGCACCGGCCGCCCAGTATTTCAGACTAGAGTTTATCCTCTTCGAGACGAGCGATACGACTTCATTATGCAAACCGATTCCCTCAACACGCTTCCATGGCCTCAAAACTTCCGGATGCGGTGATGCCTCAGCCGGTCCGCGCGAGATGGAGACCCTTGGAGGTATAATCTAAAAGAGGCCGGGAAAAGGCGTGAATAATCAATGAGGGTTCTTCTTGCTTCCCCTCAAGCATTCCCGACGATTAGTAGCGGAAAGCTATCTTAAATTTTTTGTTCAAAACCTAATGGAGATGATGCCGTGTCTGAAATAAATTCCGTGACATACCTAAAAGATTATCAGCAACCGGATTACTGGGTGACCCATGTGGACCTGACTGTGGATTTACGCGAGGGAGAGACGTTGGTCCGCGCCGTCCTACAGGTGAAAAAAAACGGGAATCATGCCAACCCGTTGGTTCTCGATGGCGAAGAACTCGAATTGCTGGAGGTCAAGCAGAACAATCTGCCTGTCGCGAAGGGAGCCAATCGGGCAGACGGCTACGTGATGAATCGAACATCCCTCTCGCTCCAGCCCACGCAGGATGCCTTTACGGTAAACACGCTGGTCAGAATTCATCCTGAACAGAACACGGCACTGGAAGGCCTGTATAAATCAGGAGGCAACTGGTGTACGCAATGCGAAGCGGAAGGGTTTCGGCGGATCACCTTTTTCCCTGACCGCCCCGATAATATGGCGACCTACAGCACCAGGATAATTGCGGATCAAATCGCCGCCCCGGTCCTGCTTTCTAACGGCAACCTCATCGATCAGGGGCAACTTGAAAATGGTCGTCATTATACGGTGTGGGAAGATCCCTTCCCCAAGCCCAGTTATTTGTTTGCCCTGGTCGCCGGGGATTTAGCCTGCCTGGATGATACCTACGTGACCGCAAGCGGTCGTCAGGTCATGTTGTGTATTTATGCGGCCCCCAAAGACCTCGATAAACTCGGGCACGCCATGGCCTCGCTGAAAAAAGCCATGAAATGGGACGAAGACGTGTATGGTCGTGAATATGATCTCGACTTGTTCAATATTGTCGCCGTGGACGATTTCAATATGGGGGCTATGGAAAACAAATCGCTGAATATCTTCAACACAAAGTATGTGTTGGCGCATCCCGATACGGCCACCGATGCGGACTATGAAGGCGTGGAAGGGGTGGTGGCGCATGAATACTTTCACAACTGGACCGGCAACCGGGTAACCTGCCGGGACTGGTTTCAGTTGTGTTTGAAAGAAGGGTTGACCGTTTTTAGAGATCAGGAATTTTCCGGGGACATGGGGTCACAAGCGGTCAATCGCATCGCCAACGTCAGAACTTTGCGCATGAGTCAATTCCCCGAAGATGCCGGGCCAATGGCGCACCCACCGAGACCGAATCAGTTTGTCACAATCAATAACTTTTACACCGCCACCGTCTACAGTAAGGGGGCTGAGCTCAATAGGATGTTGCATGCCTTATTGGGAAAAGAAGATTTCCGCAAAGCGTCGGATACATATTTCGAACGGTTCGACGGGCAAGCCGTCACCGTGGAGGACTGGGTGCGCTGCATGGAGGAGGCGTCCGGTCGGGACCTCACCCAGTTCATGCTGTGGTATACGCAAGCGGGGACGCCAAAGATCACAGCGCATTGGTCCCATGATCAGGCGACAAACAATTTCACACTCACGCTCGAGCAGCAGGTCCCCACCATCACCCATCAGTCCAACGGGCAACCCAGACACATTCCGGTGAAATTCGGGTTGGTGGGTCCTGATGGGCAGGATGTGGCTCAGGGTGTCCTTGAGCTCACTCAAGCGACGCATACCTTTACCTTTGAGAAGGTCCCACCCCATACGGTCCCTTCGCTGTTCCGGCATTTTTCGGCCCCGGTCAATCTGGAGGCTCCGTATACCGACGACCAATTGCGACATTTGATGGTCCATGACCGGGACGGATTTAATCAGTGGGAGGCAGGAAACCGGTTCCTGACCACGAATCTCATGGCACAGGTGGATCGCTATGAACATGGACAGGACATCATCGTGGGCGACGATGTCCTGGATTCGTTTCGTCGGATTCTGCAACGCGCGGACATGGACCAGGAACTCAAGAGCCTGGCCTTAAGTCTGCCCGTCTACCAGGAAATCGCGCCGCAACGAGAGGTCATTGATCCGCATGCCATCATCGCCGTTCGGAAGACCTTCTTAGAAACGCTCGGCCGTGAACTGCACGATGAATTTCTCGAGATGTACAACACCACGTATCATCCCGGCAAGCCGTACGATCGTGCAGATGCCGGTCGCCGCAGTCTACAAAATATCGCGCTCGGGTATTTATCGCATTCAGGAGATGCGGAAGTGGCCAAGCTGGCCGTCAGGCAATATAGCCAGGCCAACAATATGACGGACCGCTATGCCGCGCTGAATATCATCATCAATATGGACGAGGCGCAACCCTATCGGGATGGCGTGGCCCAACATTTCTACTATCAATTCGAACATGATGCGTTAGTCGTGGATAAATGGGTCGGAGCCTTCGCAAGATCCCAGGCGGATGATGTGTTACAAATCGTGAAATCCCTCACACAACATCAAGCCTTCACACATCCCACCCCGAACCGAATGCGAGCGTTATATGGAACCTTCTCACAGGCCAACCCCAAAGGCTTTCATGCAAAAGACGGATCAGGGTATGCCTTCGTCGCGGACTTTCTCATGGGACTGGATGCCAAAAACCCCCAAGTGGCCTCACGAATGATCGGGGCATTCGAAAAATTCAGGCAGCACCGAAAGGATCTACAAACCCACATGGAAGCACAACTTCGTCGCATAGCATCCATGGAAAGTCTGTCAACCGATCTCAGTGAAAAGCTGGAGCGGTATTTGGGGAAGGAAACCTATAGCCGGCTCAGAGCTGGAAAAGGGGATGCGCACACACCAACGCCGTCACAAACATAAAAGCCGTGTTGAGAACAGACAGAGCTCAAAGGTGACCGACCAAGCCCGCACTGTCACCTCGCCCATCGAAACGCAAGGGCTAAAAAGGTCCCACATTCCCACCACCTGCCAGTCAGCCAATCGGGCCGACGCGCTAATAAACAAGGGGGCTCGTTAATTCGACGCCTGCCGGCTGGCCCCAGGAGGGACGCTCTTATCCGTTGCGGACCTTGTCTGAGCCCGGCGAGTTGGTCCGCTCTTCAAAAAGTTTGTGGCCCTCCCCTCCAATGCGGCCAGACGGGGCGTCAATGGTTTTGGGTCCTTTTGCCGAAACAAAAGGACCTTGTCGTCCGGGGACGAAACCCCGGCATCTAAAAACATTCCAATTCTTTCCGACATTATTAATCAGACTTCCAACGCCCCAGCTGCAAGTTGGTCCACCATCCGTGAATTTGCCTCGGTAGGCTTTATTTTGATCCGACGCCTGTCGGCTGACTCATAGGAGGGTCGCTCTTCGCATTTAGCGGGCCTTGCCTGAGCCCCGCTTCACTTTTCCCATCTAATCCTCCCTGACCTGGTGGCATGGCCGAGCAGTCCAACAGGTCCGGGGAAAAAGGCGGGCAGTGTTTGAGCCCTTCGGCGTTGGTCAGGATAAACTCCGCGAGTTTGCCCGCCCCCAAGCCGAAACCCCTTGACCTATCCACCCATCACTATTCTTCATTTATTCCCTTTCTACTTTGTCTGACGCCTGCCGGCTGGCCCCAGAGAGGGACGCTCCTAGCATTTAGCGGCCCTTGTCTGAGCGGAGCGAGTTGGGCCGCTCTTCCAAAATTTAGCGTCTCTCCCCTCCAATGCGGCCAGCCGGGGCGTCAATGGTTTTGGCCACTTTTGCGGAAACAAAAGTGGCTCGTCGTCCGGGGACGAAACCCCGTCCCCAATGCCCCTGAAGCTTTCGTGTTTTACTTCCGACGCCTTCCGGGCAGCCTCAGAGGCAAACATCCGCACAAATTGGCGGGCCTTGTTTGAGCAGCGCGAGTTGGCCCGCCTTCTCACGGTCGGTGTTCGCCTCATGTAATATGGCTGAACGGAGCGTCAATGGTTTTGGGTCCTTTTCCCGAAAGAAAAGGACCTCGTCGTCCGGGGGCGAAACCCCGGAGGACCTCAAAATGAAAAGACACACCAACCAAAGCCTCCGCTCTCGGGTCGACCTCCGGCCCTACCAATTTCTGTACTTTATGCGAAAGGTTGGGTACATTCCAGAGTATCGGACGTTTCGCCCCCATGACACTCTCCTCCACTTTCTCATAAATAATAGGGATCTCCGGAGTCACGTTTTTCACGCCTCATCAGCCAAAATCCACCTTCAAAACCTTTTCCTTTAATGGGACACCTGAAGACTAGCCATTCATGAGAAAACCAAGTATGTTAGCATCGTGGAGAGTTACACATTCACTGAATATTTTGAAAAAGAAGTATTACGTAAACGTCCATATCTCAAAAAAGACTGGTGCATTCAAGTGGTAGAAAATCCATCTAAGAGCGAACCTCAAGAAGGAGATCGTTTTCGATTTTGGGGACCAATAGCTGAACTTAATGGCCGGATGTTACGTGTCATCACACTTGCCGATAAAAAGACAATTCACAATGCCTTTCATGATCGAGGATTCAGACCATGAAATTGAACTATTACCCAGACACAGATTCACTCTACATCGATCTGACCGAACACCCCAGCGTAGAAAGCCGGGAAGTATCGGAGGGAATTGTCCTGGATTATGACGCTGCAGGCAATCTGGTAGGCATTGATATTGATAATGCGAGTTCCAAGGTACATCTCAAGGAATTAACCTTAAACAAACTGCCAGCTTCCGTGCATTCCATAGCCGAATAACAGCCCGTTGGGCTTCCTCAAATCTGGCAGGAATCTACTTTCCCGTACTTCTCCCTTCAAGCCATATTTCTATCATAGCGCTCCCCCCTTCTTTCATGTGCATCTCTGAAAAATTCTCCTCCTATGTTTCGACGTCTTCCGGGCAGCCTCAGAGGCAAACATCCGCACAAATTGGCGGGCCTTGTGTGAGCCTCGCGAGTTGGCCCGCCTTCTTACACTCGGTGTTGGCCTCTTGTAATATGGCTGAACGGGGCGTCGTTTTGCATAGTGCGTCTCGAAGAGCGCGACCCTTGTTTGGTCACTTTTCCCGAAAGAAAAGGACCTCGTCGTCCGGGGACGAAACCCCGGAGGACCTCAAAAAGTAAAAGCCATCCCAAGCAAGCACTCCGTTCCCGGACTAACCCCCTAAACAAAAGGTCTGTGTATCATCAGAGCGTGAGATCAACGGATCAATCCGGATAAGCACATGTGATCCAGGGAAACCGACCGTATGGAATCGCCTATTCAGGTGGACAATAAAAAAAGGCAGGATCGTTACCCTATGAACTCGTGCCTTCTTCCACTGTAAAAACAGCAGACAACGGCGTCAGAATTCAAACCACGACTCCACGATTTTCCTCCAGGCCAGAAATTGCCGACCCACTCCCTGCATCAATGTGGTGTCCTTGTTTTCCAGCGCCGTATCCAGGCGGATCATTTCTCGTTGGAGTGTGTGTACCCCTTGAGCGTGAGGTGCGGCCCGCGGATCTTTTTCCCACTGGGCTAGTCCATGTTTGATATTGCCGACAGTCAGACGGGCGCTGGAATACAGTCCGTTTTGAATAAAATTTTTGGCCAAGGCTAGGTTGTCATAGATAATCAGGCGCGGGTCAGTGTTAACGCTTTCGTCCACAATGGCCCCTCGAAAGATTTCTCCTAAGGCGTGTTGAGTCTTCTCATAGTTTTGATTGGTAAGTTCCTGTTTCGCGGTCTTGAGGGCCGCCGCCAGCTTTCGGAGGTCAACGGAAAAATCAAGTTTCACGATGCCGGCATAGGTCTGTTTAATGTCAAATGACTGCAGGTGGCGGTACACGGTGTCATACTCGCTGAGAAGAAAGAGATCATCCAACACGGGCACGTAATAGTTTTTGTTCCCTTTTCGTGAAGTAAAGGTCACCTTTCCATACTTGAGTGTGGAGTCGACCTTCATCGAAGGCAGGTCACGTGTGAGCTGAACAACCAGCGCTTCGGCCTGTTCGATATGGTGGAGGGCGTCGTCCGGCAGATCGATATCCAGGGCTAAAAACGCAATATTAATATGGCCCATCATGTTATGGACTTCCAAACCCGTAGCAGACCTGTTCGGTGCCAAGGGTGACCCCGCCGCCGGTTCCACAGGATGTTGGGAGCCTGGTGTATCTCCATAGGCGGGTGGCCCACAGATGAGAAAGCCCAACGCAACCATAAGAAATGATTTCTTTATCATAAAAAAACGTTCGTTGAGGATAAAGATTACGCCTGCCGCTACTACCGTAAAGCCTTCACAAGCGATTCTCCAGGCAGCCGATAACGCCTAGCAGGGCGAAGGGCACGCCTTCCATATTCCAATCGTAAGCCGTATCGTGAAGAAAACAATGACTACTGGTGCAATAGAATGGGCGATAAAGTTTGGAAGCGGTGTGTCCGAACCTAACAAGGGGAACCGCGATCCCTCAAACCAACCCTACTGGACAAGCCAACCTCCCACTACTAGCAAGAACCCTTGCCCTTCCCCAAACTAATCCCCTGACCAGGTAGCATGACCGAGCCGTGCACCCGGTCCCAACATTCGCTCCCCCATCATTACTCTAGTTCTCTCTCTTTCTTGAAAACTTCTGAATGCTGGATCTCCTGAATGATCCGACGCCTGCCGGCTGGCCCCAGGGAGGGACGCTCTTAGAATTTAGCGGACCGTGTTTGAGCGGAGCGAGTTGGGCCGCTCCTCTCAGGTTAGCGTCCCTCCCCTCCAATAAGGCCAGACGGGGCGTCAATGGTTTTGGGTCCTTTTGCCGAAACAAAAGGACCTCGCCGTCCGGGGACGAAACCCCGAAAACTCTGAGAGACGCACCATGCAAGCGCCCCGCCACCGGGACGCCCCCCGTCCCTATCAAATTCTGTACTTTATGCAAACGGTTGGGTACATTCCTCATACAACGAACTCTTTGTGGCGCAAAAGAAAGGACCCATCCCTCTCAACGGCAAAACAACTGGAGGAACACGTGATGAACTACCACCAGCACCTGATTCGTGATCCCCAAATCTGTGGGGGAGAATTAGTGATCAAAGGCACACGAGTGACCGTGCGCACCATTCTCGTAAGTTTGGCCGAAGGCGCCACCATCGACGAAATCCTCAAGGACTTTCCGACGGTGACAGAACCCGCTGTGCGTGCTGTCATCGCCTTTGCGGCCACATCAGCAGAAGAGGACCTCCTGTTACCCAGCGTACCGAGTATTTCGTAAAGATCAAACTCGATGAAAACCTTCCAGTTCGGCTTGCTCGTGCTCTGGAGAAACTGGGACATGATACCGATACCATTCCCGAAGAAGGCTTGACTGGCCGGAGTGATCTTCACATTGAGTCACCCACCCCCCCACCCTCGCTACACAGCACAACCTCGGAAGAAGGAAAGAATGGGCAATAAACAGGCAAATAAAAGGCCCAGAAAAATCCCTGATCATTCCGTGGCGATGCGTAGAAAAGTCTTTCAGGGAATGAAATGAAGGACTGGCTTTTCCAGGTGGAATCTCCGCTGGGTTTCACGATCCGGTGTACACAAGACTACTGGACATTTATCGTTTCAGAGAAGCACCCTGTTTTACGTGGAAGGGAAAATGAAATTCAGCAAATACTCAAGGAACCCACTGAAATTCGTCGAAGTAAAAAAGACCCAAACGTCATATTATTCTATGGTGTGTCTCAGGCGCGATGGCTTTGCGCGGTTGTCAGAAAGGAAAACGGGACAGGATTCTTGATTACAGCCTATCCAACCGACATAATAAAGACAGGAGAACCAATATGGACAAAATCAAAGTAATTCATGACACAGTGGGCCATACCTTAACAGTATGGTTAGATGATCCTGCCCTAGAGCATGTCTGCGAAGAAACGAATGAAGAAGTCATTCTCATAAAGGATAAAGCCGGTCATGTGATCGGGTTTGAAAAGCTTCATTACACACCTTCAAACTCACAAAAAAGACTTGCCGTTGAAACTGTAGTTCAGACCGGCCCTTAAACAACCGGGAGCATAGGACATTAATACGCCATGCCGCCTGCTCATAGTTAAAAGGGTTTTCCGGAAACCTCCATTTACCCTCTCACCTTACCGCGCAGCCCTATCATCTGCGCCATCCATCTTTTCAACTCCGTCATTCCTCCGGTCATCCCCTTTTCATGGAAGTCCCCGAAAGGTTCGTCTCCTAGTGTTCCGACGCCTGCCGGCTGGCCCCAGGGAGGGACGCTCTTCGCATCTAGCGGCCCTTGTTTGAGCCTGGCGAGTTGGGCCGCTCTTTTCAGGATTGGCGTCCCTCCTTTCTAATCATGCCAGACGGGGCGTCAATGGTTTTGGGTCCTTTTGCCGAAACAAAAGGACCTCGTCAACCGGGGGCGAAACCCCGGATTGGCCTGAAAAAGGGAGAGCCGGGACCACACATACCTGCGACCATTACCAGCGTGGAAAATATCCGAATTCCCTATCTTCCCCTTTAATAGTATGTCGCAGGGTCTCTACTCAGATTTCCAGGTTAATGCTCATAGAACATTAGGAAACCTTCAAGTACAATATGGACATGACACCTAAAAAGATTGGGGGCAATCAGCATCTTGAGCCAACTTGCCTTGTGAAGGTTCCCAAAAATTGAATGAATCTTGTTGAAACCCAAATGCCACATTGCCCTCAATCTGTTAAAAGGGGTCATAAAAACAAAGGAGTGACGTATGGAACCCAGTCCACAGAAAATCATTGAAGACGCCATGCAATTAGAACCCGAGAGTCGGGCCTTTGTTGCCGAATCTCTCTTACAAAGTTTGGATTTTGAGGAAGACTTTTCATTATCTGAGGAATGGAAGCACGAAATCCGAAGACGATGCGAAGAGATAGATAGTGGGCAAGCAGCCTTAATCGAGGGAAAGAAGGTGCTTTCTCAACTCCGTAAAAAATACCCTTCATGACAATTCGCTGGCAGCCAGATACAGTAGAAGAAGTAGGTGCTATTGCGGCTTTTTATCAAGAGAAACAACCGGGACTTGAACAGCGATTTCTAGCTGTTTAAGAAGATGCCCTTCGGCGAATAGAACGACGTCCCCACATGTATCAAGCGATCGAACAAGGCATTCGACGATAAAGGCTACCGCGTTTCGCCTATGGCGTTATTTTTCGTGTACGATCTGAGCACGTCGAAATCATAGCGGTCATGCATTTACACCGACAGCCTGGTTACTGGCAAACGCGAGGCTCGGTGAAATAGTCCACAGCTCTCGCACCACCAGTATCCGCCTTTTCTCATCTCCGCACTTCCTTCCGTCCTCTCACTTTGTTGCAAATTTATGAATAGTTCGTCTCCCATGCCCCGACGCCTGCCGTTTGCCGCAAAGGAGGGACGCTCTTCTCAGTTAGCGGACCGTGTTTGAGCGCAGCGAGTTGGTCCGCCCTCCCCTTCGTCATCCTTGACATTCGATCGGAAATCCATCTTCCTTTTTTTTCTGATCCTCCCTGACCTAGTGGCATGGCCGAGCCGTGCAACCGGTCCCGGGAAAAAGGCGGGCAGTGTTTGAGCCCTTCGGCGTTGGCTCAGGATAAACTCCGCGAGTTTGCCCGCCGCCGGAGCCGGTGAACCGCGGAGGACACCCGAAGGGCCATGCCACGGTCAAGATGGTTTTGGGTCCTTTTGCCGAAACAAAAAGCCTGTCCTGAGCCCGGTCGAAGGAGACCTCGTCGTACGGGGACGAAACCCCGGCATCTAGAAAACTTTCCCATCTCCACCTTGAGCCGGCAACCATCCCCAACTTATCCCTCAGTTGAGCTTTGCTATTTTTGGGAACTGGTCTTAAGAATGGGGAAAGAGCCCAATAATGGGCAAATGGCCTGAACTGGCGCCATCATATAGAAAGGAGCCGCTTGAGCAGGATGTCTTCGATATTCTGGCGTGAGTCAAGGACAGAAAGAACAAAAACCTTGTGCCCTGAAATTCGATAGATGATTCTCCATGGAGACACGATCAGTTCACGATATTGCAACACCCCTTGGGCATGGAGTTCTGGGATAATTCGGCCTCGCATTGGCGCCTGATAGAGTCTTGAAGCAGATTTGGTAAGTTTTCGGAGAATCTGCAAGGCCCGGGGAACGCTGTCTTCTGCGAGGTAAGAAACAATCGCCTGCAAGTCATTTTCCGCAATTTCCGCCCAAATGACCTCATAAACCTGTTTCATCGTCCCTGCAATCGAGACGCTAATTTCTTGAATACCTCAGCTTGTGTTCGAGTCTTGCCCCGTTTAATATCTTCTTCTCCTTGTGAAATCAGCTTTAACAGGCCAAGGGCATTTCTCATATCCTCATAGCTTTGGGGATCCTGTAGGACGGCCTTGGGTTCACCATTTTGTGTAATCACGACGGGGCGATGGGTATGGTTTACTTGATCTAATAACGCGGCCGCATTCGCTTTGAGATAAGTAATCGGTTTGATGTCTGACGTAATTTTCATACAAGGCCTCCTCGGTCCTTAAAGCGTACCATATTCAGTCTGGCACTTACAGGGAAAAACTCTCCCAATACCACATGAGTGCACACCGGGTGACTGTTCAATAAAGTGGGGGCACCCATTTTCTTAAACTTGACCCGGTGAATTCCTCCTGACCTCGGGCTTTCACCTTGTTTCTTCCCAAATCACCACCTGCAGGTCGACCACCAGGGCTGCCGCTTATTTGTTAGGTGGACCGTGTTTGAGCCCTTCGGCGTTGGCTCAGGATAAACTCCGCGAGTTTGACTCCCACCCTCATGGGAATCCCACAAAGATTTCTCTCCTACTTTGTCCGACGCCTTCCGGGCAGCCTCAGAGGCAAACATCCGCACAAATGGGCGGGCCTTGTTTGAGCATCGCGAGTTGGCCCGCCTTCCTACACTCGGTGTTTGCCTCTTGTAATATGGCTGAACGGGGCGTCAATGGGTTTGGCCACTTTGACCCAAACCAAAGTGGCTCGTCGTCCGGGGGCGAAACCCCGAATTCCTTACCCTCGACTTCGAGCCGACCCAACGCCAGCCCGTTTTCGCTTGACTGGTCTTGATCGAAGAAGGGGGAAACGGTATCGTGTCAGGAGGTCCCTCACATGACCGGGCAACCTATCATGCAAACCATACGCGAACAAATCGAAGCGAAGCGCGACAACATTCTTGCTCTAGCGGCCTCGCATGGAGCTCACAACATTCGTCTATTCGGCTCCGTCCTCAGAGGCGAAGCCACTGGCCGAAGCGACGTCGATTTTCTCGTACAGATGGATGAGGGACGCACCCTGTTAGATTTGATAGGGCTGTCACAAGATCTGGAAGAACTCCTTCATTGCAAGGTCGATGTGGTAACCGACCGCGGGATCAGTCCATACCTCAAGGAACGCATTACTGCCGAAGCCGCTCCCCTATGAAAGATGATCGTATGTATCTCCTCCACATCCGGGATGCTCTTGGCAATATTCGAGAGTATACGACACCCGGGCGTGAGGCGTTCTTTAACGACCGGAAAACTCAGGACGCAGTCATACGCAATTTAGAAATCATCGGCGAAGCGGTCAAGCATATGTCCGCGTCACTGAAAGCCACACACAACACCATCGCTTGGAAACAAATAGCCGGCATGCGAGACAGACTCATTCACGATTATTTTGGCGTCGACCTCAATCTTGTCTGGGATGTCGTGGCCAGCGAACTACCCCAACTTGAGCGCAAAACAAATCAGATTCTCGGCCATCCAGAAAAGCCGACCGGACCCAATTCATAAGCAACCCACACAAGAGTAAACCATTTTCCTCCGTCCTTCCTCCACTCTCCCTTAGGATTCCCTAACAAATTCTTCCCCTATGCCCCGACGCCTGCCGGCTGGCCCCAGGGAGGGACGCTCTTCGCAGCTAGCGGCCCTTGTTTGAGCGGAGCGAGTTGGGCCGCTCTTTGTATCTTTGGCGTCCCTCCCCTCCAATAAGGCCAGACGGGGGCGTCGTTCGAGTCCGTAACCCCGTCCCCAATACCCCTGAAGTTTTCGTACTTTACCTTCCGACGCCTTCCGGGCAGCCTTAGAGGCAAACATCCGCACAAATGGGCGGGCCTTGTTTGAGCATCGCGAGTTGGCCCGCCTTCCTACACCCGGTGTTTGCCTCTTGTAATATGGCTGAACGGGGCGTCAATGGTTTTGGGTCCTTTTGCCAAAACAAAAGGACCTCGTCGTACGGGGACGAAACCCCGCCTCCCCGCTCTTGAAATCTCAATGCCCCCTTCGCGACCCCAATCCGGACCAATCCTAAAAACACATATTTAGCTGAGAATTTTCCCCAATTTTAGTTATCAGAACGTCGAATATTCACCCTCGAAATTTCGCGGCAGAAGTCCTGAAGCTTCGCGCCCCAAATTTTTTTACATCTCATCCGCGATTCTCCGAAGAATCTTCTGAGAAAAATTTCCACTAAATTTAATCCAAAAAAGATCTCCCTCATTTTTGTCAAACAGATCGAATGCCTTCAATCCAAAAATTTTTTCTGTACTTAAATGGATGTCTGAGGTACATTTCCAGAAATCAACCTTGATCCAGCACGCCAAACCATTTGGATATTACCTGAACTACCCCCAACAGGTTTATGCCAACGCCTCATCCCCACCCTCACAAATCCATAGCCGATGCTCTATTCCAGGGTGAGAATCTTTCTCAGGGGAAAGAGGTCTTCATCCTTCAAAACTGTTTGAACAAAACTGGCACATCTCGAATTAACTCAAGTACCAAGCATGCAACCGAAAAGGGCATTTATGAAATTAGAAAGTACTATTGGCCATGCAAACCCAAAAAGCAACGAGCTTACATTTGTTGATGCAAACGAACTCGTTCGCAGCTTTTGCGAGCAACGAAACTGGCGGCAGTTTCATAAGCCGAAAGACTTAGCTATTGGGGTTGTCACGGAAGGCGCAGAACTTCTCGACTTGTTCAGGTTTAAAAGTGAACTGGAAGTTGAAGCTCTACTTTCCCACAAACGGACACGGGAAATGATTGCGGATGAAATGGCTGATGTTCAGTTCTTTCTACTTCGATTAAGTGAAATAACCGGCATCAACTTAGGCGATGCCTTACGAAAAAAAATCAGAAAGAACCGAAGTAAGTACCCAGTGAAAAAAGCTAAGGGATCTAACCGAAAATATAACGAAAGCTGAGGGTAAATGCGACTCTATTCTTCTACCTCAGTTGACTTTGTAAGTGATGCGAATCGTAATCAGATCGCAGAAAAACTTCGACGGTCGTTTTTTGAATCCTACAGATATAATCCTTCTGAAAATGAAGTACGATCCTGGAAAAATTCATTGCGTGCCATGTCCGGGGTTGTGACTACAGCAGGACTTAAAGACAACGGCATCATGATCGAATACCAGTTGCCTCTGACCTCTAAAAGGCTTGATTTTATTATTACCGGGCAAGATCAAACAGGCCGCGAAAACGCGGCTATTGTTGAACTAAAACAATGGGAAAAGACCAAGCATAATGCAGGCGAGACACTTTTGACGTTTATAGGTGGAGGTGAGCGGCCTGTCCTTCATCCATCCGTTCAGGTAGGACATTATAAAATGTATCTGGGCGATACCCATACCGCATTTCATCAAGAAGCTAACCCTGTCCACCTCAGTGCCTGCTCCTATCTACACAACTATCAGGAAATTGAAGAAGATCCCTTGTTCAACTCTTCCTTTGATACGTGGTTAGATCAATACCCAGTATTTACCATGAGTAAGACTGATAGGTTATGCGAATACCTTTACGCCCACACAGGAAAAGGAAAAGGCGACACGATACTAAAAAAAATAGAATCGGGAAACTACAAGCCCAGCAAAAAGCTGATGGAACATGTTGCTGGTGTAATCGAAGGGGAACCTTCGTATGTGTTACTAGATGAGCAATTAATAGTGTTTGAAAGAGTATTGGCACGCTCAAGGCGAATGGAAGAACAGGGCAAAGGTGTTCTTATCATTAAGGGTGGTCCTGGGACAGGAAAATCAGTCATTGCGATCAACCTAATGGCAAGGCTCCTGCGCGAGAGCCGAAACGTCCATTACACAACAGGCTCTAGAGCTTTTACGGAAACACTACGAAAAGTTATAGGGCGCCGAGGATCAACCCAGTTTAAATATTTCAATAGTTATATGGGAGAAGAGGAAGAACTAATCGACATTATGATTGCGGACGAGTCCCATAGAATTAGGACGACAAGTAATAGTCGCTTTACTCCAAAGGGGAAACGTTCAAACACTTCCCAGATAGATGAACTCTTAAGCGTTTCCCGATTATGTGTGTTTTTTATAGACGACGCACAGATAGTTCGGCCCAACGAAATTGGCTCAGTAGATCACATAAAGCGTGCATCCGAAGCCCAGGGTATACCATACGAGGAATACCAGCTTGAGGCCCAATTCCGTTGCGGTGGTTCTGACGGATTTCTAAATTGGGTTGACAACACCTTAGAGATTCGGCGAACGGCGAATATCATCTGGGAGGGAGCGGAAGGCTTTCAGTTTAAAATCTTCGACAGTCCAAAAGCCTTAGAAGACGCGATTCGGGAGAAGGCATCCAAGGGAAATTCTGCCAGGGTAGTGGCTGGTTTCTGTTGGAAATGGTCCCCTGCACGAAAAGATGGAACCCTTGAAGAGGATGTTGTCATTGGGGACTTCAAACGCCCTTGGGATGCCAAACCTGGAGCCAAGAAACTCGCCAAGGGAATCCCCCCAGCCGAGCTATGGGCATATGATCCCGGGGGGCTTGATCAGGTTGGCTGCGTATACACTGCACAAGGTTTCGAGTTTGATTATGTCGGGGTCATTTTTGGGCGAGATTTAGTTTACAGATTTGATGATGGTGGTTGGAAAGGGGACAGGAAAGAGTCTGCAGATTCTGTGGTGAAGCGCTCCAAGGAAAGCTTTGTTGATCTCGTCAAGAATACTTATCGAGTTTTACTCAGCCGGGGAATAAAGGGCTGTTACGTCCACTTCATGGATAAGGAAACTGAACGTTTTTTTAAAAGTCGAATGGACTTACAGTCCACACTTGAAAAAGCTGTTACTACAGATGACTGGATGCCAACAATTATCGAACAGCCTGGGGAAAAGGCCTATAGAGAATATCTTCCTCTTTTGGCGCTTGAAGCTGCAGCAGGATACTTTGGGAAAGAAAGTGATACGAGCCCTGTTGGTTGGGTAAAAGTATCGGGCAGAAAGTTAAATGTTCGAATGTTTGTGGCAAAAGTTGTGGGGGATTCCATGGCTCCCAAGATTTTGGATGGGACTTATTGCCTTTTCGAATATGGCCCGGAAGGCACAAGGAATGGGCAGATTGTGCTAGCCGAACACAAGGGCTTTCATGAAATAGACACTAATTCCAGCTATTCGATCAAATACTACTTCTCTGAAAAACAAGTCCTAGAAGATAGTTGGACGCATCGAAGAATCGTCCTTAAGCCAGCAAACAAGAATTATCAAGAAATTGAAATTCCAGAAGAGCGGGCCGACGAATTTAGGATAGTTGCCCTTTACAGGGGAACTATCAATTTGGATTCGGTGGACACCTAAGCGACTGCTCCAGTGGAACAAGCAGAGGCTTCTCAAATGAAAATGTACTTCACGGGATTTTGACCTATGCGATATTGGTGGGTAAATCAAAATCAAATTTACCGCCAGGAGATTAACGGAGAATATCTTTGGTCTCCGAAGCGATCAGTGGGTGGCCGGCGAAATCCGTTCTATGAATTTATGCGTGAAGTGTCTCCAGGAGACGTTCTTCTTTCCTTTTGCGACACACGCATCACCGCTCTTGGCATTGCCCAGTCGTACTGCTATGAGTGGCCAAAACCGGATGAGTTTGGCACCACCGGCCTAAACTGGAGCGCGATCGGTTGGAAAGTAGATGTTCGCTTTCAAGAGCTGTCCAATCGAATCCGGCCCAAGGAACATATTCAGAAACTGCGGCCCTTTTTGCCAGAGAAATATTCGCCACTTCAGAAGGATGGTAATGGATTACAGAACCTCTATTTGGCCAAAGTCAGCCCTGCGCTTGCTGCATCGTTATTTGGGTAGATTGGTCCTGAGGCAACTGCTGTGCAGGATACAGCAAATGCTATCGCCGAGCTGAGGCCTGTTGTACTGCAACCCGAAGCAACCCTGGAGGAGTGGGAACAGAGGGTTGAGCGGATGATTCATAACACCCCGACACTACAGGAGACGGAAAAGGAATCGCTCATACAGGCTCGACGTGGGCAGGGCATGTTCCGGGCCAACGTTCAGCGGATTGAGAGGCAATGTCGGATTACCAGGGTCAATCGGCAGGAACATCTGATTGCCAGTCACTGCAAGCCCTGGCGCGACTCCACCAATGACGAGCGCCTGGACGGCGAAAACGGGCTGCTACTGACGCCAACCATCGACCACCTTTTCGATAAGGGCTTCATCTCATTTGAAGGTAACGGCAGGCTCATAATCTCGCCGGTGGCGCATCGGCCATCGCTGATTAAAATGAGTATCGATGTTGACCACGATTTGAACGTTGGTGCCTTTAGCGAAGGACAGCGTCGCTTCCTGGACTATCACCGGGAGAATGTTCTTCGCATGGCAGGGCCGCCCTAGGGAATGGGACAGGGTAAAAAGTAAGTCGGAAATTCCTACAAATTGAATGATTACTGCCCCAACATTTTTTTGTCTGCCAATTGGCGGGGATGAGTTATGAGTCAACAACAGGCTTGACCCGTAGCCGAATACGGAATTCGGATACATGGCGTTGTTTAAGATGGGATTGGAGAATTAGCAGCCACTTGGAGGCGGCGCAGTGATGCAATCGTTAGGCGTCAACGCAGAGCTTTCGAGCAACCGTCCGCTTACGACCCAAAGCGGACATTCAAGCTTGATTTACAGGTTGGACGAAAATAATTAGTACCAATATATGGGAAAAGCACCCGACTTACGAGAAAATTTCAATCCACCTGATGAAATCATTCAGGCTGGCTTGAATGGGGATCTGGTCTTTTTTGTAGGAGCTGGGGCATCCGTGCTACTTGGCCTGCCGTCATGGTCTGGACTGGCTACACGAACTCTCGATGATTTACGACAGAAGGGCTATTTGAACTATTCAGAAATTGAACAGCTAAATGACCTAGATCCCAAGAAGCAATTGTCAATTGCATACTCGATTGCTGAAGATAACAAATATAAATTAGACCTTACTAAGCACCTCACTGGTAAAAGTGAAGCCAATAGTTTCTATAAAGCTGTTAATGACATAGGCTGTTCTTGTGTAACAACAAACTATGACGAACTATTGGCCCCACGTTTCGTAGATACGAAAGATGGATCTACAACGGCTGCATCAATAAATCGAGTATATGAGAGAGAAAAGTTTTTCGCAAAATTGCTTAATGAGCCAGGAACAGTAGTTCATCTACATGGTGCTATTAGTAAACCAGAAACAATGATCGTGACAACTAAGGATTATCTTGAGCACTACGACCATGAAAATGTCCAAGAATTTCTGGATGAATTATTTGAAAAGAAGACCATTTTATTTCTTGGTTACGGTCTGGAAGAAGCGGAAATATTAGAACATATATTAAGAAGGGGGTCAGCAAACCCAACCAGTGATAGAAGACGTTTTGCGTTACAGGGATTTTTCGTAAGTCAAAAACCACTTTATGAAAAACTTCATACATATTACGAGAAATCATTTGGAGTACATCTATTAGGCTTTGTCCGCGATCACGAGAATTACAAATGTCTAGAGACGATTATAAAATCCTGGGCAAATGAAATTGAGGTAAGAAAGCCACCATTAGCTGCTGATAATGACTTTATGGATGAGGTTCTCGATGGTGACTAGGTTATCAGCTAGAGAGCTGGATCTATTGCAACGTATTGATGAGAAGGAAGAGTTACGACCGCTATTTTTCCGTAAAGTTAAGGGCCTAAAATGGTTCGACCCTCTCACGGAACGGGGCTATTTTAGCCCTGACGCAAACCCGAAGCCTGTGCCTGCTAAAGAGGAGGGATACGTAAATATACCATTTTGGCCCGTTGTTGATTATCTCGTTAAAACGGCTCCAGAATTCGCTGATAAAAAAAACCAAGAATATGCAGAAAAATTTCTTCAAGTTCTTGTGGATGTTACTACTTACGCCAAAAATAATGGGATTAGCAATTACCGTACTTGGTCGCAATTTGCCGAAATACTCACGCAAATACCACATAATTCAATCCCTCTTAACACCATAGATATTGTCGACTACTGGCTAGACGACAAATATGAGCAAGGTCTAGTTGCACAGAAGATAGGTAAGAAATGGTTACCAAGGCTGTTGCAATTAAGTGATGACCATGCCTTGCAATTAGCCAAGAGAATTATCGAACTCCTCTATAAAGTAATATTTGTCGAGCGTAAGTACGGTGAGAAGGGTAAGCAGGAATCCTCTCTGAGATTTAAGGCCTATCACGCTCAAAAAATTACTGAAATGATAGCTAGGTTAGCCGGTGAAAAACTCGGTTTAGAAGCTATTCGAATATTCGATGCACTTTTAAGAAATACTCTAGAACAACACGAGAACGATTTATGGTCCTCAATTTGGCGACCTGCGATCGAAGACCACGAGCAAAATAAGCGCCGAGAGGATGCGGGAAATGTATTGATCCAGGCGTATCGTGATTCGATTGTTGGTTACATTCGTACCAACCCAGAGGAAGCGTCAAAATATGTTAAAAGCATGCTTGAGTCTGAATATCAGACTATTCAAAGGATAGCGATATACGTAATTACTATAAATTATCATCTATTTACAATTGGAATTGATAGCCTGCTGGCTGAGAAATATTTGGATAGTAATTATCGGCATGAGATGTGGAATTTTATAAACAAAAGCTATCCACATTTTTCAGTCACGCAAAAAGAGAAAGTACTTGAATTAATAGCCAGCATAACTAGGCAAGATGATAATGGCGAATATCATGCGGGTGCAACCGCCTACAATAAAGCCATTTGGCTTTCAGCTATAAAGGCTCATGGGGATAGGGAAGCGCAGCTCTACGCAGAAAACACAGATATTGCCAGAACTGAACCAGATCATCCCAATTTTTCGAGCTACATGTCGGTACGATGGGGAGGTCGAAAGTCACCTAGAACTCAAGAAGAATTGCAAGCGCTATCGATTGATGAGCTGATTCAGGAATTAGAGAATTACAAAGATCCAGTCGGGTTTGATGAGCCAGGTCTGGAGGGGTTGGTAAAGGTCTTTAAACAGTTAGTAAAGACAGAGCCGCTCAATTTTTATCTGAATTTGAACAAATTCATTAATCTCGATTTGGCGTATATTTACGAGATTATCGAGGCATATAGAGACTTATGGGCAGAGAAAGCCAAATTACCCTGGGATGAAATATGGAAAAAATTATTAGATTTTTGTTCTGACATTATTACACAGGAACGATTTTGGGACCCTGAGAATGCAAAGCAGAGAGGAAAATTTGTTGCGAACCGATATTGGATTGTGAGTAGTATCGGACAATTAATCAAGGCAGGTGCAACATCAGATGATCATGCATTTAATGAGAGATATTTAGCTGGTGCAGAAAAATTAATCGCATACCTCTTAAATCTAGAGGAAGGGAACGAATATAAAGAAGATAGTGATGCTGTATTTATATCAATTAATAGTCCCCGTGGGCATTGCCTAGAAGCTCTAATCAATTTAACCTTACGCTCGTGCCGAATTGCAGACAAAAATAACAATAAAGATCATTCGGAGATCTGGGCACACTTTCAGCATTACTATGATTCGGAGCTGGATCGTGCGGATTCAAAAATTCCTGAGTATGAATTTGCTACGCTGGTGACTAATTATTTGCCTAATTTCCTATATATGTCAAAAGGATGGATTCTTGAAAACCTCAGCAGGATATTTGATCAAGATCATTATTTAAAATGGCTGTGTGCCATGCAGGGCTATGCCTATGTAGGAACAATATCTCAGGAAATTTATAATTATTTAAAAGAGCATGGTGACTTATTAAAAGTCCTCGATGATGAGAATATCAAAGACAGAGTAGAGGAGAGGGCAATTCAGAATATTGCTATCGCCTTTATAAATGACTTTGAATCTTTTGAAGAAGATAATAGTCTCATAAATATACTAATAACTAGGAATGACCAAAAAGAAATAAGCCATTTAATATGGTTTCTCTGGACTTTGAAAAAGAAAGGCGATGACAAATTAAAAAAGAAAATCTATGAATTGTGGCAAAAAATTCAAGAAAATATCGATTTAACGACAAAAGAAGGAAGAAGGATGGCCTCCCAGCTATGCTTCTGGGCCGTATTTATAGAGCAGATCGACGAAGAAAGACGACAACTACTTCTAGCAATAGCACCTTTTTCTGATGAATCGCATAATTCAGATGCGCTATTAGAAAGTATTTCCGAAATCAGTAAAACACAACCTTTCGAAGCCCATGAAATTTGGATGAAGATGTTAGAAGGCTCTACACCAGATTATCCAGAACAAGCGGTTAGAAAGATATTTACTAATTTACTAAACACAGGTGCTGAAGGGGTGCGTAAAGCTAAAGAGGCGGAAAGCGTGTATCTAAAAAGTGGTAATGATAGACCTTCGATTTGGTTAAGAGAAATTATAAAAGAGACAAGGGGGATGTAAAAAGTAGCATTATAAATACGCTCGTTGTTAAACAGTGAGCGTCCGCTTTTGGCCGCTTACAGCCACTCGTGAAAGGACCTTGAATTTGTTCTGCACGCATGGCCCGATAGCCGCAAGGTTGGATTGGCCTCTAGAGTCTGGGAAGGAGATTGCTTCTAATCGGAATGTGCTTGTCAAATACCCCTCTCATTGGCGGAGTCTAGACCTTTGATTTTATTTGATCTTGAGGGCCTTTATTTACGGTATCAAAAACAAAAATAATGAAAACAGTATTTATTCTAGGAGCAGGATTTTCGCTCGACGCCGGCGCACCCACTCAAGCCAGCTTGATGGCCGAGGCTTTTCGTCTATATAGGGAAGACCGAAGTCTTTTTGACCCTGAACGATTTGAGGACTTTAAGAAGTTTCTACTCAACCAGCTCAATGTTTCAGAAGGTAATCTCTCAAAAGTTGCCCTAGAAGACATATTTACACCACTTGATCGTTGCTTGAGTGAAAATTCTCAATTTCGCGGTATTGGTCTGGGCCAAATCATGAAAGTACGAGAGTCTGTTTTTTACGTTGTAGGTCAAACCATTCACTTGATCTTAGAACGTACTGGCAAGTCAAAGAATTATATAGATTTGTTTGCAGATTATTTAACGAAAGAGTCATCGGTAAGGTCAGGCTATAAATACAAAAGGGCGGATCCTGTAAGTGTAATCAGCACAAATTGGGATATTCTTTTGGATACCTCAATATATCGGAGCATTCGTGATGATAGCCATGATGGAGTTGTTGACTACTGTTGTTACATAAGTTCTCTAGACAAGTCCGATGAGTCAATAAAGCCGGGATTGGAGAAGCTTGGCCAAGGAGGTTTTAATGTAAAGTTATTGAAGCTTCATGGTTCATTGAATTGGCTCCAATGCCCTCGATGCATGAGATTATATGCCAGATTTTCTGGAAAAGAAGCCATGTACAACTTTATAAATCCTATGCCATGCAGGCATTGTGATACTAATTTCCCAGAAGAACAAGGAAATCATTTACTCGTCTCAAATTTAATAATGCCTACCTTTATCAAGGACCTTTCAAATCCGCAATATAAGATTATATGGCAGAATGCCGGGATCGAAATATCAGAAGCCACACGAATTGTTTTCATCGGTTATTCTCTACCTAGTGCCGATTTTGAAATGCGTCAGCTACTTTCTCGGATGATGCGAAAGAATACAAATATCGAAGTCGTTGATTATTGTAAATCCGATGATACTGAAAAGAAAGAGAGCCTCAAAAATCACTGGGGTAACTTTTTTGGTGATAGAAATGTCAAATTTCACTTTGATGGTGCCTCTCAATATATAGAGGACTTGGTTGGGTCCGAGTCAGAATAAAGACCTAAAGCAGTTGCGGGATACGATTATGAACGCTTAAATGTCCGCTTATGGCCGAAGGCAGACATGTCTGTTAGCGACCCTAAGGGGTTCGGAGACAAGTCTTGCAATCCCGCCAATCTCCTGCCTTGCCTGCGAAGTCCTGCAACTTTCCCCTACGCCCCCATTTCCATTGGCCCATCGTGTTGAAGTGGGAAGGACTTTTTCTTTTCGTTTCCTCCGGGCTTAATTGGTTGGGATTATGAAGATGTATGGATTGATGGAGATAAAAAAATAGTTTTCCGTTGAAAGATGTCGGCCCAGACGGGGTAGGATGAATTCCCGCCATCAACCTGCGAGAATAACCATAGTGGAGGGAAAGGGATCAACCTTTTATTTGAATAATAAAAAAAATACCAACTAGTGGAAAAAGAGAAAGATGCCTTTCAGAAAATAAAAAAGTATATTGTTGTCTTTCCTAAAAGCATGCAGAAACCTCAACAGCACATAAGTCCCGAGGACTATATGCGCCTGGCGATTGTCATGGCGCAGAAGATCCCCCGGTATCCCTTCGGAGCCGTCATCGTTCGCCGGACAACTGGAGAGATTCTCGCGAAGGGGTACAACCGTTCTTCCCGCAACCCTACCCTCCACGGCGAAATCGATGTGATCAATCGTTGTGCGGCCAAGCATGCACCGCTGGATTGGATCACCCTCGATTTGTATACGACCGCTGAACCCTGTCCCATGTGTCAGAGTGCGATCGAGTGGGCAGGCATAGCCACGGTGTACTTTGGCACGTCGATTCCGTTTCTCCAACAACACGGGTGGAGGCAAATTGATATTCGGGCCGAGGAGGTGGCACGGAGGACTCCTTTTCGGAATACGAGAGTGATTGGGGGGATTTTGGAGCAGGAGTGTAATGCGTTGTTTGAGGCGGCACAGCGCGATGGGTTGAAGGAGTAGATTTTTCGATGGTGATGCCGGGGTTTCGCCCCCGGACGGCGAGGTCCTTTTGTTTCGGCAAAAGGACCCAAAACCATTGACGCCCCGTCTGGTTCATTAGAACGGAGGGACGCTAACTTTTTGAAGAGCGGACCAACTCGCAAGGCTCAGACAAGGTCCGCCAGGTGCGAAGAGCGTCCCTCCCTGGGGCCAGCCGGCAGGCGTCGACTCAATGGGCAGCTTGCTGAGTTTGAACGCCGACCCGGTTGGCCGACCTGAAGGTGATTGGGATGACAAAGCGAGGGGAATGCCAGCCTTACCGTGCCATGGCCTAGCCAGATCCTTCGCCTAAGGCTCAGGATGACAAAAAAATGCCAATTTACTTACCACTGTCTACCGCGTCACGTTACGACTTGGGGAGTCGAAGCGGCCGGTAATCGCCTAGCCGGATGATTCGCGTTAGCGGGATGTCATCGTTTTTGTTCCGGTTCGCTGGGCCGGAGGGAGGTCGAATCGATCGAGATTCATGACCTTGGTCCAGGCCGCCACGAAGTCATGGATAAACTTCTGCTTCGAGTCGGCACTGGCATACACTTCCGCGATGGCCCGCAGTTGCGCATTCGAACCGATCACGAGATCGACGGCCGTGGCCGTCCATTTGACCTCACTCGTCTTGCGGTCCCGGCCTTCATACACGTGCTCTCCTTCGGAAGACTTTTGCCAGATCGTGTTCATGTCCAGCAGGTTCACGAAGAAGTCATTGGTCAAGGTTTCAGGCTGTTTCGTGAAGATCCCATGGCGGGAATGGTCGACGTTGGCATTCAAAGCCCGCATGCCGCCGACGAGCACCGTCATCTCGGGAGCGGTGAGCGTTAAGAGGTGCGCACGATCCACCAACAGCTCCTCCGGCCGGCGATCCTGTCCATGTCCGTAGTAATTGCGGAATCCGTCGGCGGTCGGTTCCAGCGGGGCAAAGGCCTTTATATCGGTCATCTCCTGCGATGCGTCGGTGCGCCCGGGTGAGAAGGGCACCTGAATGTTATGCCCGGCCTTTTTCGCCGCTTCCTCAACGGCGGCAGACCCGCCCAGCACAATCATATCAGCCAGCGAGACCTTTTTCCCGCCGGTTTGCGACTGATTGAAGCCTTGTTGCATCTTCTCAAGTGTCTGCAAGACCTTCGCGAGTTGGGCCGGTTGATTGGCTTCCCACTCCTTCTGCGGGGCGAGGCGAATGCGGGCTCCGTTGGCGCCTCCCCGTTTGTCCGAATTCCGGTACGTGGCCGCCGACGCCCAGGCGGTCGAGACCAATTCCGGTATGGTGAGACCTGATGCGAGAATCGTGCTCTTGAGATGCGCGATGTCCTGCTCCCCGATTAAGGGATGATCCACCACGGGAACCGGGTCCTGCCACAACTGCGGCTCAGCGACCCACGGGCCTAGTAACCGCGAGACGGGCCCCATGTCGCGATGAATCAGTTTGTACCACGCCTTGGCAAAGGCTTGATCTAACTCTGCCGGGTGGTCATGAAAACGTTTGGATATGGGCCCATAGATGGGGTCCATCTTGAGTGCCAGGTCCGTGGTGAACATCATCGGGGCGTGCTTTTTGGACGGATCGTGCGCATCCGGCACCGATCCCTCCCCGGCTTTATTTTTGGGCGTCCACTGCCACGCACCGCCAGGACCCTTCACCAGTTCCCAGTCGTAGCCGTAGAGGTTGGTGAAGTAGCCGTTGGACCATTGCACCGGAGTGAACGTCCAGGCCCCTTCCAGGCCGCTGGTGATCGTGTCGCCGCCCTTGCCTGTTTGATAGGAATTGTTCCAGCCGAGGCCTTGCTCTTCGAGTCCGGCCGCTTCCGGTTCCGCCCCCACATACTTGCCCGGGTCGGCGGCGCCGTGGGATTTGCCAAGGGTATGGCCGCCCGCGATGAGCGCCACGGTTTCTTCATCGTTCATGGCCATGCGGCCGAAGGTTTCCCGGATGTCTTTGGCGGCGGCGAGCGGATCCGGCTTGCCGTTGGGCCCTTCCGGATTGACGTAGATCAAGCCCATCTGCACGGCGGCGAGCGGATTTTGGAGGTTGCGATCGCCGGTGTACCGCTTGTCGGCCAGCCACTCGCGTTCAGGTCCCCAGTAAATATCCGCTTGCGGCTCCCAGACGTCCTCGCGCCCTCCGGCAAAGCCCATCGTCTTAAACCCCATCGACTCCAGGGCGGTGTTCCCGGCCAGGATCATCAGGTCGGCCCAGGAAATTTTATTGCCGTACTTCTGTTTGATGGGCCAGAGCAGCCGGCGGGCCTTGTCCAGGTTGGCATTGTCGGGCCAACTGTTGAGGGGTGCAAAGCGCTGTGCCCCGGTGGAGGCGCCCCCGCGACCGTCGGCAATGCGATACGACCCGGCACTGTGCCAGGCCATGCGGATGAAGAGTCCCCCATAATGGCCGTAGTCGGCCGGCCACCAGTCCTGTGACGTCGTCATTAACGTTTCGAGGTCCTTCTTCACGGCAGCCAGATCCAGTTTGTTGAACTCCTCGGCGTAATTGAAATTCTCACCCAGTGGATTGCTCATGGGCGGATTCTGATGGAGGATGTCCAGGTTCAACCGGTTCGGCCACCAGTCCTCATTCGTCCAGGCCCCGGCCGAGGTGGGCCGAAGGGTTGCGCCTGAGCCTTTGTCCGACTCCATTTTTTCTCCGTAGGATTCGGCCTCTTGCGTTTGTGAGTCGGCAGCGTGAGCCGGCGTCATCCCGCCGGTGGTCCCCATGAGACAGCCGAGGGTCAGGGCCACAAGCCAGACTGAATGTTTTTGATTGAATCGTCGCTTCGTGTGTCGTGGCGCACCTCCGTTTCTGACGGGCCACCTCTTTTCGGTTTCAATATGAGACATGTGATTTCTCCTGGTGAATTATGTGAGTTTGTTGGTTTGATCGAATTATTTTTACACGGCGTATCGGTCGGTGGTGAGATTTTGGTGTTGGCTCGGTTTGGTGTTGGCTGGGATTATGTTGTCACTCTGATCTTTTTCCCGGGACTCGAGATCTGCAGAGGCAACGATCATAGGGAGGCGTGACGCTCAGACCGGACCGTCGCGCATGCGATGGATCAACCTTATACAAACATTAGGGCAGATCCACCGTTTCTATCGCAAGGGGCGCCTTCACATTTACAAGGCGGGAAAAAGAGAAAATTTATTTTCCTTCGACAAGTAATAAACAGGACTGTAAGGGATGGGCTCGTGGGCAGGCTCAAGACCGGTTCGTCGGCGGACGGGCGGGATGGCCGTGACTCTCGCCGTTATTCCTGGCGTTGGGTGACCTCTGTCTCGTCTGCCATCCAGGTGGGATATTGTCCCGGTTTTCCCAGAAAGGGTAAGGCCATCAACATCAACCAGGTGAGTTTGCCCGGGTCCCGGTATGCTTCCAGCCCGATCGTCATCCCTGTCTGTCCACGGCTGGGATCAGGCAGATAGGTGCCCAGCACCCGATCCCACCAGGGCAGATTAAATCCGAAGTTCCGGTTGGTCTCCCGGGGAATCACCGAATGATGGATTCGGTGCATGTCCGGCGTGACCAGGAACCATCTGAGCAGACGATCCACCGTCCAGGGAATGCGCACATTGCTATGATTGAACATGGACGTGGCATTGAGCAGGACTTCGAAGGCCACCACCGCGCCGGGTGAGGCGCCGATTAAGAGCACCGCGGCAATCTTGATGACCATGGACAGAAGAATTTCGAGCGGATGAAACCGCACGCCGGTGGTGACATCAAAATCCACATCGGTATGGTGCACCATGTGCAAGCGCCAGAGGATGGGGACCGCATGCATCAACACATGCTGAAAATACACCACCAGATCCAACAGGATGACGGCGAGGCTGAGTTCCACCCACCAGGGCCAATCCAGTTGATGAAAGATCCCCACTTGCGCTTGCCCTGCCAGGACCGCCGCACCCACCGCCCCTGATGCCAGAAGCACCCGGATGAAGAGGGTGCTGACGCCCCCCATGGCGAGATTGATGATCCAGCGTGTGGACCGGTCGGCAGACCATGGACGTCGGGGAGCCATGCGTTCCCATATGGCCATGATGGCGAGGATGCCGATAAATGCGCTGATGCGAATGATGAGGTCAGTGTTCATGGGGAGACTTTAGATTTGCCTTAACACACTAGCTCACCTTCCCGTGTCGGACAAAGGAAAAGGAGGGGAATCCTTTGACAGGGGGTCATAGGGGGAAAATCCTATTCTGAATGGTGACATTAGCACTTGGCGCGACTCGTTTTTTTTTCGGTGCATTCCGGGGTTTCGCCCCCGGACGGCGAGGTTTCGCCTGGTGCGTCTCGAAGAGCGCGACATTTGTTGTGGAGGCAAAAGGACCCAAAACCATTGACGCCCCGTCTGGCCTTATTGCAGAGGAGGGACGCGAACCTTTTGAAGAGCGGCCCAACTCGCCGGGCTCAGACACGGGCCGCTAAATGCGAAGAGCGTCCCTCCTTGAGCCAGCCGGCAGGCGTCGGACAAAGTAGGAGAGGAACCTTTATGGGATTCATTAGAAAGTGGGAGAATCGCAGGAAGGATAGAAAGGATAAAGAAGCTGCGGTTCAGCTCCTGAGCGGAGCGCTTGCGTGGGGCGTCTTTTCCTTTTTGAGCTTCCGGGGTTTCGCCCCCGGACGGCGAGGTTTCGCCTGGTGCGTCTCGAAGAGCGCGACATTTGTTGTGGAGGCAAAAGTGGCCAAAACCATTGACGCCCCGTCTGGCCTTATTGCAGAGGAGGGACGCGAACTTTTTGAAGAGCGGCCCAACTCGCCGGGCTCAGACACGGGCCGCTAAATGCGAAGAGCGTCCCTCCTTGAGCCAGCCGGCAGGCGTCGGACAAAGTAGGAGAGGAACCTTTATGGGTTTCTAGGAAAAGTGGGAGAATGGCAAGAATGATAGTAAAGGGAAGATAAATGCCGGGGTTTTGCCCCCGGACGGCGAGGTCCTTTTGTTTCAGCAAAAGGACCCAAAACCATTGACGCCCCGTCTGGCCTTATTGCAGAGAAGGGACGCGAACTTTTTGAAGAGCGGCCCAACTCGCCGGGCTCACACAAGGGCCGCCAGATGCGAAGAGCGTCCCTCCTTGGGCCAGCCGGCAGGCGTCGAAAAAAAGTCATGTGTGGGAGGAGAACGTGTGGTGTGAAACGGGCGTGAAGTGGTTAGGGCACAGATCCTTCGCGTTCGCTCAGGATGACAACGCAGAGAGAACGGGTTGCTAACAATCTGCAAGGATATCGGAGCGGGAGAAGAGAGAGGCTCGATTACACCTAGTAGAAATGATGCTTTCAGATTGCAAATCAAGCGGAGTGGGGCGATTATCTTCTATTTTGTGAGACCATCTGTCGGGTGGTGCGGGATCTTCCCTGTGGTTTCTTCCGTTGTTTATGCCTACGTGAAATTTTTTTGTTGACCCATTCGTGTAACGCTATCCATACGGTATCCGCCCCGCTGTTCTCTCTGGTTGCCTCTTGCGCACATGTCAGAATTTCCTGATATGACCGCACGTGGAACTGGACCTGATCCTGCCTGACGGTCCGGGTGAAGTCGCTCCATTCAGGGGCTTTGACCTTTTGGGCCATGGGCAGGTCGGCGCTGTCTACATAGACGATGACGACCGCCGGTTGCTTATTTTTCTGCCGCGCCAGCTTATAGGCCACGACGAGAGTGCGCATCCATTGGTAGGCCGGTCCCGCGAATGGACAGGGGTTGTAATCTGTTTGGGCATCGAGGTGAAAGACTTTCGGAATGATGTCCCAATATTGAATGTCTTTTTCGCTTAAGGCGCACCGACTGGTCATGTCGATGACTCGCTTGGCTTGCTGGGCATAGTTTCCGTTGCACGGGACGGAGCCTTTGCGCCGCACCGTTTGCGAGCACGCCCCTCCATCCTGCTCCGTAAATTTACATTCAAACATGATCACGGAATGGGGATTTTCCGCATAGACATCCACTTGGGTCGGACGAGGTTCATTGAGCAATGATGGGCGCGCGCGCCATTCCAAGGTGATTTCCCATGGGCCACCGGCCAGCACCCCCAGGTTGGTTGCCAGGGCATCGAGAATCGCCTCGCAATCGGGGGAGGTTTTGATGGTGCCGAAGACATCAATCGCGAGTGCTTGGGATGAATGCGTGACATGCGTATCGATGGCTCCTCCCCGGCCTGTGTGCCACGGAAAGGTGTCCCATGGCTCACAGGCTTGATGCGCGTGGGGAAAGATATTGCGTTCAAGGCGTGTTCTGGTGGCGTGATCCATACGTGTTGGCCTTTAAAGTGAGCATAGAAATTGGAATGTGGTGTTTATTATCTTTATCGGTAAAGGGGGGATGAAGCTGAATGATGTGAGGAGAATTGGAGTTGGGAGAGAGGTTTAGAGAAGAGGAATGACAGGGACTGAATGCAGAAAAGGAATGCTGTCCTCCGGGGTTTCGTCCCCGGGCGACGAGGTCCTTTTGTTTCGGCAAAAGGACCCAAAACCATTGACGCCCCGTCTGGCCTCATTGAAGCGGAGGGCCGCTAACTTTTTGAAGAGCGGACCAACTCGCGGGACTCAGACAAGGTCCGCCAGATGCAAAGAGCATCCCTCCTGGGGCCAGCCGGAAGGCGTCGGAGAAATTCGGAGAGGAATTTTTTATTGATGACTATGAAAGAGGAAGAAGTGCAGACCTGACTGAAAATGAGAAAGATTTTGAGATGAGAGGAAGGGGGGCTCCATCCCCTATTATTCTTAAGCCTCATCACCACGTGGCCTCAAGCACTTCATGGTCTTGGTGAGGCTCCACAAAGGCGGCCAACCCTAGTCCGTCGGTGCTCTGGCCATCGCGCACGCACCAGGCGAGCCCTTTACCCTCCAACTTGATGACGAACACACCGCCCAGGAAATAATTCACGAGCCAGGCGAACGTGGGAGTCCCCCCGGTTGTCGACGCCGACCAATAGTTGGCCGACTGCACGTTTTGAAACGGATGCCCATCCGGCAAACAGAGTCCCCCGCCTAAGCAAAGGATCGAATTGATATCCATGAGACTCGATAGTTGTTCACGCATCGGCAGTGCCCAGCCTTTCCGTCCCCCCACCTCGCGGGTGGTGCAATGGCTGATGGCCCCGGCCCAGTTAAAGAAGGTCACCGCCGGGGAGGTTTCCCACACGACGCCCGTTTCCCGGTCACAGTAGGCAACGCCATACAGGACAGGGACAAACCGGTCTGCACCGGAGAATGTCTGTCCCCCCATCTTTGAGATACCGCACGGACCGATCGCGCCGGTGTCGGAGGTGGTAGACATGGGGTCGTTCACCATATCGTTGTGCGCATGCATGTCAGTGAACGGTTGTTGGGTGCTGTTCTCTGGTGGTGCATGTTTGGCCCAGATCACCCCTGATAGCGCCAGACACATCGTCAGCATCGCCCCACCCCCTACACCCGCAATGATTGCTCGTCGAGCAGACATTCCGTACCTCCCTGAATTCCGTGACACCGGCAACCCTCCCCATGCATCCCACTGATAGCAAACGAGAACGCCAGATTGCCTTCTTTAATATACTGGAGGAGGTATACGAATGCTATCTGGTACAACCGGCACGCAATGACGGTATCACTGAAATGTGGCGTGCGAAGTGGGAGAAGCGCAGGACGGATAATGGGGGGAAGAAAGAAGCTGGGGTTAACAGCTCCTGAGCGGAGCGCTTGCGTGTGGCGTCTTTTTCTTTTTGAGGGCTTCCGGGGTTTCGGCCCCGGACGACGAGGTCCTTTTGTTTCGGCAAAAGGACCCAAAACCATTGACGCCCCGTCTGGCCACATTTGAAGAGGAGGGCCGCTAACGCTTTGAAGAGCGGCCCAACTCGCCGGGCTCAGACACGGGCCGCTTAATGCGCAGAGCGTCCCTCCTGGGGCCAGCCGGCAGGCGTCGGATCAACAGTCCACATGCTAAATGGTGCGGCGGCCCGGGTGGCTAACTGGCAGCTGATGCGTTGGAAGTCTAAATAATAGTTTCGGAAAGATAGGAAAGTTTTGAGATGCCGGGGTTTCGGCCCCGGACGACGAGGTCCTTTTGTTTCGGCAAAAGGACCCAAAACCATTGACGCCCCGTTCAGCCATATTACGGGAGGCGAACACCGACGGTGGGAAGGCGGGCCAACTCGCGCTGCTCAAACAGGGCCCGCCATTTTGTGCGGATGTTCGCCTCTGGGGCTGCCCGGAAGGCATCGGACAAAGTAGAAAAGGAATAAATGAAGAATAGTAATGTGAAGATATGTCAAGGCTTTCGGCCCGGCGGCGGGCAAACTCGCAGGGCTCAGGGCAAGGGTAGCGTCCTAACGCACTCAAGCCGTTCCGGTTGCAAATTGTTAACGTCGATGACGGCAACCGGGACATGTGTTTCGTCAGATCAGAAAATTCGATCGACTATGGCGTTTGGGATTGGCCCGTTTTCGTTCTTCACCTTTTTTAGGATTTGACCGAGGCCTCATCCGAGGTGGCAATATCCTCGGCCCCCTCATTTTTGAAGATGGTTCGGGCACGATCCGTTGTATCCGGATTTTCTGAATGCACCGAGATCAGGATTTTGCCTTCTTTGATCTTTCCTTCATAGAGCTTGGCTTCATATTCCGGGATGCCCATGCCGACCAGCCCGCCGGTCAATCCTCCGACTGTAGCGCCGAGTGCCACACCGCTGAGCGCGGCCATAATCGGGCCGGCAGCCACAAACGGACCAATGCCGGGGAGCGCCAATGCCCCGATGCCCACCAGCCAGCCCAGGGCTCCACCCAACACCCCGCCCGCTCCGGCTCCGGTGACCGCTCCCTCCGGAGCCTTCGAGTGTTTTTCATGCGCTAAATCTTTGGCCCCATGGGTGTCCGGAAAGAGCACAGAGATATCGTTACTTGAGAAACCCGCAATCTTGAGATTGTCGACGATTTGCTCGGCTTGCAGAAAAGTTGTCGCAATACAAAAAACTGCTTTCGCCATCTGATGCTCCTTTTCCGGGGGATAACGAGGGTATTTATTCGTTCACAACTTCTAGCAGGTTGATGACATTGTTCAGGCCGACAACTAACGTGGCCATGTTCAAAATCCGCCTTCGCTCATCATGCGTCTCCACCGGTCCCCGTAACGTGGCTTTTCCATTCAGGGTCACGATCTTAATATTGTGGGCGTTCATGGACAAGGTCTTATCGGCCATAAGTGACTGCCGAATACGCCGGGTCAGTTCCACATCCTCCTCGCTCCCTTTGGACTGGTCGAAGGGAGTCAGCGTGGTGCCCTCACTGTCCCGAATGTTTTGTTGGGAATTTTCAACTTCGGCGGACGCGACTTCGAACGCGGCCGGGAGTGTTTGACCGGAAACGGAGGGGATCTCCCAAAACCCTGCCAACGCCAGACAGCCCAGCACAATTAGACAACCTGTCACGTGCTTCATAATCATTCCGTCATGAGGTGAAAAGAGTGAACATCAAAGGTTGGTCCGGGTCCAATGCCGGTGATGGACATATTCCCCATTTCTCCTACCACAGTGGGCCTAGATTACCCGACCTTTTCCGAAATGTCACCATGTTGGCGGCCGGAAAATACCCGGTCGTAGAAGCACGCAAGGTGATCCCTGTGGGACGGAAACCCCGACAATGAATGTTCTTTCAGATGGGGAAGTTTCGCGAAATTTTCGTCCACCGGGCCCCTCTGACAATCGTTCGATGGACTCTCTCAACAATATCATTGACGTGTGGAGCGGGGATGGCTTTCCGTCCCGGTTCGCGGAGCATCGCCACATCCGTGTGGGGAGATGAGTCCGGCTTCTCTTGGTCGGCCCACTGTGGTCATCACGCACAGTGAAGATTTTCCATTCCTCGATTGTTATACTCCCAGCCATGCGACCCCAGGTCATTCCTGCAATCCTACGCCATGTTCCTTTGGTAAGCCCTATCCTCGTCCTTCTGGCATTCCTCAGTTCGCTCTACCTCATCGTGCCCCCGGTATCTGCACAATCAATGCAGAAAGAGGCGGATCAGGGGGTATGGCAGACGGTCAAGCCTGCACCAACGATGCGGACTGAGGTGGCCACCGCAACCTTGAACGGCAAAATTTACGTCGTGGGCGGGTTTGAGCAACCCGCCTTCGGCAATATCATTAATCTCGGGATCACGCCATCTCTCCAGGAATATGATCCCACCACCGACCAATGGACATCCCGAGCGCCAATGCCGGTGGGCCTGCACCATGTGGGTCTCGGAGTGGCAGACGACAAACTGTTTGTTATTGGTGGATACAGGCAATCGGGACTCAGCGTCTGGCATCCCGTTGCCACCGTGTATGTCTACAATCCAGCCACGGACATCTGGGCCGAGCGCGCACCGATGCCGACCCCTCGCGGAGCCTTGTCGGTGGCACAGCACGACGGAAAGCTCTATGCCATTGGCGGCTACGATCGGACGGCCAATAGCGCGGCAGTGGAGGTTTTCGATCCGGAGCGCAATGCCTGGACGATGCGCGCGCCGCTGCCGACCCCTCGCGATCACCTTGCGGCCGCCACCGTGTCGGGGAACATTTACGCCATCGGCGGACGCCTGAACGGCGACTATCGACAGAATCTCGCTGTTACGGAAGCCTACGATCCTGTCACCGACCGCTGGTCGCGTGTTGCAGATCTTCCGACTGCCCGTAGTGGTATCACCGCGTCCAGTGTGGGTAATCGGATATATGTGTTCGGCGGCGAACAGGAAGAAGGAACATTTCGGGAAAACGAGGCGTATAATCCGACCCGTGATGCCTGGCAGACCATGGCACCCATGCCGACAGGACGCCACGGCCTCGGGTCCGCGGTAGTGAATGACCGCATTTACGTCATCAGTGGCGGGCCGACTCCGGGAGGCTCGTTTAGTGATGTAAACGAAGTGTTTACTCCGCCGGCATCCGTCCCCTTCACACTCCCCAAACCATGAGGGGCGTCTCACGCTGCCGGGGGCTGGCCGTCATGAAATTCGAGATGAAATTTTTCGCACAGCGTCATATAATTTGCTCATAAAAAAGGATGTGCCTCTGTTTAACGGATGGTGATGAAGGGTTTGAAAGGAGAACGTATGGAGTGGAGAGCGAGTCATATTCTCGTAAAGGAAAAAGGGTTGGCCGAGGACCTGAGAAAACGCCTGAAAACTGGGGCCAAATTTGCCGACCTGGCGAAGGAGTTTTCGACCTGCCCCAGCGGGTCCAAAAGTGGTGATCTGGGATGGTTTGGTCCCGGCAAAATGGTGAAGGCCTTTGAAGATGCGGTCAAACGCCTGGGACATGGCAGTCTGAGTCCGGTTGTCAAAACCCAATTCGGATATCACATCATTAAAAAAACGGGTCAGAAGGAATAACCTTTCTGACTGAGACCTCTTCCGCGATTCATACAGATCATTTCGAACAGATGAACCTGAATTATTTCTGCCCTACAATTTCGAGGATCATACGGAAACGAAGGCTCGGGCCCTTCGACGTTACTCTCAAGACGGGATTTAGAAGGCTCCGTGACTGTTTTTGTCATCCTGAGAGAAACGAAGGATCTGAGCCCAGCCCAACCAGGCCATGGCTCAGCGAGATGCTTCGCGCCGCTCAGCATGACAATTCTGTTGAGGGTGTTTTCCTTCTGGTTTTCTTGTCATCCTCAAACGTTTATGGACCCCATCAGAATTCATCTATTCAGAATGATGACCGGTGTGAGGTGTAGAACCCGCTATGTTGTATGATCCCATTTTCGAGGATCATCATCAGCAAGGAGGTGAGATGAAACAGAGACATTGTGCGCAAGTAATCATGGCGATTCTCATTTTCGGCCTGGCACCGATCCACGCCCGGGCCGAGGCCATCGTCATCGGGACGGTCAGTAAAAGTCCGTTGTCCGGCTCGGCTCCCGGCGGAACAAGCACACTCGATGTCAAAACTCTCGCACCCGATGCTTTTGCGACGACGTCCGCAAATCAGTGGGCGCTCGGCGGCCTCGTCTTTTATGAGCGGAGCGACGAAGCGTGCTATATCGGCACACTACGCACGAGTTTAAATGGTCGCCATACCGCAGAAAGCACGTCGAATAAAGCCACCAGGCCGCCGTGCACGGGTAAAAATGTTCACGACAAGCAGACGATTAAATTCGACAAGGCCGACCATGTTGTTCAGGCCATCCAGGTCTGCACCACGGATAAGAAAAAGCAAGACGACAAGATAAAAGGGGCAGAGATCTGGGCCGTGCGTGTGGGCCAGGATGGAACCCTCTTCGACGCCAGCCTGAGTGACAAATTCAGGCGCCCGAACTGTAAACGCTGGCGCGAGAAGGTTTCCTGCCCGAGCGACCAAATTGCCATTGGCGTCGAAGCCACATGGGGCGATGGGGGTTTTGCCGGCTTGCGGCTTCGTTGTAAAGCCGTCGCGCCGATGGAATGACCAGCGGGAATGCGTCGATTAAGCCTGCGCCTTGCCGTGGTCGATGGGGGATTAACATGTCTACGGATCCGGTCGACGATGACATCCCCAACACATGCTTCTTTGAATGTACAGACGGGATAGGTTTTCCCGGCAAATGGTGGAATGATCACCAACGTTCTTCCTATGAAAATGACGAGAGTCCGTTCCTTCAACGAATGACAGGATGACGTGTCTGATTGGATACAGGGTCGTATCTGATTGGATACGCAATCGACCACTCAACACCTGGACCGTTTTCCATCGGCGTTCCTTTTGTTTCATTCTTTTTCTTTCATTCCGGGGGTTTATCAATCGTTTTCTCAGTGGCGAGAGAGTCATTCGCTGCGCTCGCATGATTCTTGAGTTTCTGGTAGGTGATGAACCGCACCGTGTCCGGCAGTTGGATCATTGTCCTTCTTGAATTGTTTAACCACATATAGTGCCTTTCCCATCAGCAATGAAATGAAGCTGAAAACCTATATTCGGGAGTCATCTGGTTCCAGGGAATATTTGCGAGTAACGCATGGCCTCTGAAAAAAGCGACGATTTTAAAATTCCTGTGACGGGCTTATTAATTTTGCTCACCGTGCTGGGTGGAATTTTGTTTTACCAACAACCCTTTAAAAGTGATCGGCCAGTTCATGAACAACAAAACCAGACCGTGATCGTAGGCGATAAGCGAGTGCAAAGCCGTCTGTGGCAGGACCCTTTCGCATCGGTAAAGGCTCATAAACAGGCCGAACCCAAAGCCAATCAGTCTCAGACCGGGGCTCAATCATCCCAGAGTTCTCTCATTAGTTCAGAGACCAAAGACCACCATAATTTACGCATGCAGTTACGTGAGATCACGAGGGCTATAGGAGAATACGCACCCCCATTCAAAGCCCTGATTGTCGTAACAGAAGGCACTCCCTTTGCTTCCGGAACCGAATACCGGTTACGGCATCGCTATGCGGTGGTGTCCGCTCTTGGAGAGGCGGGGTATATCCCCGAGGAAGGGGAATTTTTCAGATATTTTTCGTGGAACCGCACAAAGCTTCAAGGTAAGGACACCTGCTGGGATGAAAGTTGTCCCGGCATGGATGTGCCTCTCGAATGGTTTAAACCGGACAACACCGATAAAGACCACGTGCTGGTCTTCTGGGTCAAGGATCAGGACCTTGAGAAAAATCCATTAGCGTCCCTGGAAGACCTCGTGGCCTTTGTGAACGATTCGGCACCCGACTCTCCACAGGAGCGAAGCCGTCACGATTCCATTGATGCCGCGATGTCGTTTACGGTGTTAGGCCCGTTTCATTCCGGAACCTTACGCGCCATGATCAGTGAAGTTCTGGGAAGACATCGGAAGGCGTCTTCCTCAAAGACACCCACCGAGGATCCAACGGCAATTCAGTACCTTTCCTATTCGGCCACCGCCTCTGAAGCAGTTCTGTTTGAAGGCCTTAACATTGATGAAGAACAGTGTTCCAGCGAAGCGGAGTGCTGGAAATACATGAAGTCCTTGGGTTTTGATGTGCATCGCGTTATAGGGACGGACGAAGAACTGGCCAGGGAACTGGCAGAGGAATTACACAAACGCAACGTGGATTTTACCGACGAACCGGATCACATTGCCCTGATCGGGGAATGGGATACGCTCTACGGGCGGAAACTGCCACTGACCTTTCTTGAAGTGACTCATCGTAATCGGAATCTTGATCTTATCACCAAGATCAGGAATCTGGGAGACGTGGACTGGCCTGATTGGGCCCATCGCTTTAGCTACCTTCGTGGGATTGACGGTGAGTTGCCACAGAGTATGAATGCCTCTGGCGGAAAATCCGAGAGTGACGGAACCCTTTCCCAGAACCTTTTAAAAATTAATAAGGGTCTTGAACGACCGGAAGGCCCGGCCCAATTCGATTATTTGAGACGGGTGGCTCTGCAAATACAAGCTGAGGATCGGAGGATTCGGGAAAAGTGCCTGGACCGTGTGGGAGAAGGATCATGGCCAACCTGTCCCGGCTTTAAGGCCATAGGCATTTTGGCGGGAGATGTCTACGATAAACTGCTCCTCCTCCAAGCCTTGCGAAAGGAATTTCCCGGGGTCCTTTTCTTTACCACCGATCTTGATGCCCGACTCTTACATCCGGGCCAATACCAATGGACTCGAAATCTGCTCATTGCCTCCCATTTCGGCCTTCGTCTTGATGACAAGGTGCAAGGGTCGATTCCCCCGTTTCGTGATGCCTATCAAACCTCATTGTTCCTGTCCACGTTGCTGGCCATTGACCCCGACGCCGTGTGTCACACGGCCTCAGGATTGTTTGCTCATGGGATATGCGACAACTCACCAGACCAACCCTCCCTTTATCGAGCGCCAAGAGTCTTTGAGGTCGGACTCACGGGCGCGTACGACCTGAGTGACGGCACCCGCTCTATCCATGTCTCACGGCCGGACTTTGAACATGGGGAGCCCGCGCCTCCCATAGGTTTACGAACATTGATCCTGCTGGGATGTATTCTGTTGGGTAGTTGGCTGATTTATGCGGCCATGAGCCGGAAAGCGGTGTTTCTTGCCGGAGCGGCGGCCAAATCTCCCATGTTCTGGGCCTTCTTGTTAGCCGTCGTCGGTAGCTATTCCTGGCTGTTTGTGTCCATCACCAACCAGCTCGAGGATGGAGAACCCTTTGTCTGGCTGGAAGGTATCAGTGTCTGGCCAACTGAAATTCTCAGATTGGCGGCATTCTTTTTGAGTCTTTGCTTTCTTTGCCGGGGATACAGAACCCTTCAGGCCAAATTTCGTCAACTCGAGGCAGATTTCGATCTTTCTCCAGGAGAATGTTCCGGATGCTTCGAATGGAAAAAGTGGATGGAATTCGGTCCTGACTTTTCAAGTGGCGGCGCGCCCCCCAAACATACGATGCGTGAAACATGGCGCATCTATACATCATTAATGGGCTTACGGTGCGCAGGATCCCGTGTTGTCGTCCAGACGGCTGTCTACCTGATTCTGTTTGCCTTCCCTATCTTCATCCTCATCGGATTTCCCACCACCCCCTGCCGGGGTGGGACGTGCTTCATTTTGGATAAGGCGATTCTTATTCTGAGTGTGGTCACCATGTGGCTCCTGGTGTTTTTTGTGGTGTATGTCACACGGCTTTGTGCCAGGATGGTGAAGTGGGTGTTACAACCAGGGGTTGAATGGCCCCCTCGGAGTAGGCCGCGCGAACCTTGGTTCCATAGTTCTACGAAGGATGCTCTGGACAACATTCAACATGGTCTGTGGTTTTGTGGTCAGCTCACCGAAGTGGTCGGGACCCTGATCTATTATCCCTTTATCATTGTATTGGTCATGATTGTGTCACGTTCCTCATTTTTTGATGACTGGGATCTTCCGATCAGTCTTCTTATCGTGATAGGGAGCAACATCGGGCTGGCCGTGTTTTCAGCCTTCCATTTCCGGCAAACGGCTGAAAACGCCCGGGGACGCGTTCTCAATGAGCTGACGTCCATGTTGAGCACGAGTTCAGGCTCTACACGAAAAACTCAAATACAGAAGGTCATCAGCGAGGTGCAGAACTTTAGGAAAGGGGCGTTTTGCCCGTTTGCCGAACAACCCATTCTGAAGGCCTTTGCCATTCCGTCCGGTGGCTATTTCCTCATGCTGTTCATTGAATATCTTGGCAGGTGATTGGACGGGAAACCGTTGGGGAAAACAATTTCACGGGGAGCACCACGATCATACTCCCCGTGGAATTGGTGGAGTGACATTAGGCCTCTACATTATCCTGGGCGGTGAGGACGAATTTGCTGTCGACCAGATCGCCCACAATGCGTTGGCCATCCACCGCTTTGCCCTGAATGATCAACCGGGAGAGCGGCGTTTCAATTTCCTGTTGAAGCAGGCGTTTCAAAGGACGTGCTCCATAGACCTGGTCATAGCCACGCGCCGCCAGATCGGCCACGGCCGCCGGCGAGAGTTCCAGGGACATCCGCCGGTCCGCTAATCTGACCCTGAGCCGTTCCAATTGAATTTCGACGATTTGCGCCAGTTCCTCCCGTTTTAAGGGATGGAAGACCACAATTTCATCCACCCGGTTTAAAAATTCCGGACGGAAATGCTGTTGAATTTCTTTAAGCACTAAGGCCCGAATGGCTTCATAGTCCATATTCCGTTGCTGGGCTTCCAAAATATCCTGACTGCCCAGATTCGAGGTCATGATAAGCACGGTGTTTTTGAAGTCCACGGTTCGGCCTTGTGAATCGGTCAATCGCCCGTCATCCAGGACTTGGAGGAGGACATTAAAGACATCATGATGCGCCTTTTCGATTTCATCGAAGAGGATGACCGAGAAGGGTCTGCGTCTCACCGCTTCGGTTAACTGCCCGCCTTCTTCATAGCCCACATACCCTGGCGGGGCGCCGATCAATCGAGCCACGGTATGTTTTTCCATATATTCCGACATATCGATACGCACCATGTTGGCTTCGTTATCGAAAAGGGTATGTGCCAGCGCCCGCGCCAATTCGGTTTTGCCCACGCCGGTCGGTCCCAGAAAGAGGAACGACCCGATGGGGCGATTGGGATCTTTGATGCCGGACCGGGCACGCAATACGGCTTCGGCCACCGCTTTGACCGCTTCATCCTGACCGATCACACGTTTGTGTAACCATTCATCGAGGTGCAGAAGTTTTTCCACTTCGCCTTGGAGTAACCGGCTCACGGGAATGCCTGTCCACCGGCTGACGACCTCGGCAATGTCATCTTCATCGACCTCTTCTTTGAGCAGACGGCTGGTGCCTTGTTGATTGGCCAGTCGCTCTTCCTCATCCTTCATGGATTTTTCCAGTTTGGGCAAGGTGCCATAGCGCAACTCCGCCACGCGATTCAGGTCATACTGCCGCTCGGCCTGTTCGATTTGCTGTTTGACGCCTTCGATCTCCTGCCGGATTGTTTGTAATTTCCCGACAGACGATTTCTCCGCATCCCATTGGGTTTTTAAATCATTCAGCGCGGCCTGCTTGGCTTTCAATTCTTCCTCAATATGGGTTAACCGGGTGCGGCTGGCCGCATCGGTTTCTTTCTTCAAGGCTTCCCGTTCAATTTCCAACTGCAGGACTTTTCGGGAAATCTCATCCATTTCAGCGGGCATGCTGTCGATTTCGGTACGCAATCGCGCGCTGGCTTCGTCGATGAGGTCAATCGCTTTATCAGGCAGAAACCGGTCCCCGATGTAGCGATTGGACAGGCGTGAGGCTGCCACTAATGCCGAGTCTTTGATGCGCACACCATGATGGACTTCATACCGTTCTTTTAATCCGCGCAGAATGGAAATGGTATCTTCCACCGACGGCTGATCAACTACCACCGGTTGGAACCGCCGCTCCAAGGCCGCATCTTTTTCAATATGTTTCCGGTATTCATCCAGCGTGGTGGCACCGATCAAATGAAGTTCCCCTCTGGCCAACATCGGCTTCAGCAAGTTGGCGGCATCCATCGACCCCTCCGCCGCTCCCGCCCCCACGACCGTGTGCAATTCATCGATAAACAGAAGGATCTGTCCCTGGGAGGATTGAATTTCTTTTAAGACGGCTTTTAACCGCTCTTCAAATTCCCCGCGAAATTTGGCACCCGCCACCAGGGCACCCATATCAAGCACGATCAAGCGTTTATTTTTAAGTCCATCCGGCACATCCCCTTTAATGATTCGTTGTGCCAGACCTTCGACAATGGCCGTTTTCCCCACACCCGGTTCTCCGATCAGGACCGGATTATTCTTGGTGCGGCGGGACAGGATCTGCACCACACGACGAATTTCTTCGTCACGGCCGATCACCGGATCCAATTTTCCCTGGCTGGCCAACCGGGTCAGATCCCGACCATATTTTTCTAATGCCTGATATGTGCCCTCGGGATCCTGGCTGGTCACGCGTTGATTGCCCCGCACTTCCTGAAGGCCGGAGAGGACTTTATCCCGCTTGAGTCCCATGGAGGTAAACACGCCGCCTTCGGCCACCATGGCCAGGATGACATGCTCGACACTCAAGTATTCATCCCGAAGCTCCTTCATTTCCGCTTCCGCCTGATTGAGCACTTTGGCCAGACGCGGAGAGAGATGCACCTGACCCGGAGGCGCCCCACTCCCCTGAACCTGAGGCACCTTCTGCAGGGCTTGTTCTGCGGCATTTTTGACGGCGGTCGGAGAGACTCCCGTATGCTCTAAAATCGGGTGAGCCAATCCACCGGATTGCTCCAGTAACGCCAGCAGGAGATGTTCCACATCAATCCCTTGATGGCTACGTCGCATCGCGATCCCCGAGGCAGCCTGCAAGGCTTCCTGTAATTTGATCGTCATTCGGTTAAGGTCCATTGGCTTCCCCCTTAATCAAAAATGTATTCGTCCGGAATTTGTCTCGCACTATAAAGATAATAATCCCCGGCGGGAATTCAACCCCTTCGCACGATTCGCACTCGACATTCGTCCTTTTCTCTGTAACACGACGGTTTAACGGATGGCGAAAAAATGGATATCTTGAAAAGTAAAGCGTGGAGCAGCTAGGACGATGACGAACACATGATGCGTTCGTATAACTGATGTACAGTGGTGGTATGCCGGCGATAGTCGTTCAGGAATTTTTCCGTGGCCTGCCCCACGGTTCCCCGTTTGAGGTAACCCATTCTAACAGCACATTTGGCAATTTCGTCCGTCTTACTCGGGAGCAGATGCGTTTGAAATTCATGGACCATTTGAAGTTTGTGCTCAAGATTTCTCAAAAACACATACGACTTTTTTAGGAGGCGCGCCTCCTGAGCCGTGAGTTTTTCAATGTGCCTCAACTTCACCAACGCTTTGAGTGTTTGCCGGTCACGGATTTTAGGATACGCCTGTCCCCAACGCAGTTGAAGAGCTTGAACAATAAATTCGATTTCCCGAATCCCTCCGATGCCCAGTTTGACATGCCGGTCGACTTCCCCTCGTCGAATCATCTTGGCCAGAATTTGTGACCGGAGGGAATGTATAGCCTGAAAGACCTGCCCTTCGTCTTCTTCATGCCCATACACAAAGTTTGTCAGCCCCTTGATTAAAGCCTCCCCCACACGGAGATTCCCGGCAATAGGCTTGGCTTTGAGAAAGGCCAGACGTTCCCAGGTACGTCCCCGGCCCGCATAATAATGAAGCGCGTCTTCAAGGGACGAAGCCAAGGGTCCGACCATTCCTTCCGGACGGAGACGGAGATCGACTCGAAACAAAGCTCCTTCCGCTGTGGGCGCCGTTAAGACCGCCGTGAGTTCCCTGGCCAGCGTTTCACAATACAGGGCTCGCGAAATACTGGTTTGTCCCCTCCCCGCTCTGGTCATTCCTTCGGGGGCATGGTACACATAAATCAGATCGACATCCGAGCTATAATTCAGCTCCCATCCCCCGAGTTTCCCCATCGCCAGCACGGAGAAACCGTCTCCCATTTTCCCGGTCGATGTCCCCTCTCCAAAATCGCCAAACCGCAGCGTTAACTCCCGGTTCACCAGTTCATAGACCGCTTGAATCACAGCCGAGGCCAGATCCGATAACACCGTATAGGTTTCGACCGGCGTCGCAATGCCCAAGAGATCGCGAATCCCGATCCGGAGCATTTCGCGCCGTTTCAGCCGTCGTAATGCTTCACATTTTGCCTCAAAACTCGTCACCGTACTGAGCGCAGCCTGCACGTGGGCCTCCAGAGCTACCCGCGTCATCCGCCGTCGCAGAACCCCATCATCTTCAATCCAATACACGAGTAACGGATCACGGATAAAGGTTTGCGCCATGGCGGGACTATTCCCGAACGCCGCGCCCAACACTTCAACCACATGCGGAACCATCGCTAAATATTGAAACAGTTGGAGCCGCTGGATCCCGGAATCGACATACCGTTCCCATTCATTGATGGCCTGATCCGGGTCGGCCGTTCGCCCCACGCTACTTAAGACCGCAGGCAGAATGGTTGCCAGGGCTTTCCGTGTGACCGGTTCCCCGGCCATGGCCTGCAGATTCTGGTCGGCCCGTTTCCAATCCTGCAGGCTATAGGCCTCAAGAATGTGGGCCACGTCCCGGGAGGGAAGTCCTGAAGCCAGAAGTAAGGGCGTCGGATCGGGAAGGGAAGCAGCGGAAGGATCACCCTCGGAAGCTGTGTGTGGTGTAAAAGCGCTCATCGTCAAAGGGAAAATTATACGGAAGCGCGGCAGACCTTACAATGCAACAATTTTTCAGTATACTCGGACACCATGAACGAAGCCGAGCGGATCCAGTCGTATCAAACCCAATGTCCTGATCTTCGTCCGGCCTTGATCAGAGATTTTGTCCGGCAGATGGACCCGGATTATTTTGACAGCTTTCCTCCCGCCGCGATCCTGGAACATTTAGCTCTGGCAAACCAGCTCACGTTTGAACGACCCTGTGCGATCTCGATCAAGACTCTCCCCGCCCGGCAATACCAACTGACTCTCGTGGGGTATGACTATTTTTCAGAATTTGCCATGTTCTGTGGCGTCTTATCGTCCTTTGGGTTGGACATTCGCGAGGCCACGATTTTCACCTCGCTGGAGACCACATCCCCCACTTCCCTTTCCAGGAAATCCATTCCGGGACACGCGCCCATGGGTGGATCTTCACAAGGGACTCGAGGGTTGACCCGAAAAATTGTGGTGGATGTCTTTCACGTGCAGGCTCTTGAAGACGTGAAATTTGAGGAACCTGAACAACGTGAGCTTCAAGAAATGGTGACGGCCCTCCTCATCCTTCTTCAAAAGAATCAAATCCGGCAAGCTCGTCGCCAGGTCAATCGACGACTGATTGAAAATCTAGAGAACATGCGGCAAAAACCAACGGAGATGGTCCATCCGGTACACATCAGCTTTTCCAACCCGCGTGGCAGTCATGAAACCATCCTGGATATTAGCTCAACCGATACGCCGGCGTTTCTCTACACCTTTGCCAATGCCCTGGCCATGCGCGGCATCTATATTGTGAAAGCCAAGATTGAAGTCGCCAAGCATCGCGTCCGCAACCGTCTCTACGTTCGCGGGCGGCAAGGCGAAAAAATTCAGGGGAAAGCCGAACAACAGGAACTGCGAACGGCGGCCACCTTACTGAAAGAATTCACCCATTACCTGAGGTGGGCACCGGACCCCGGGAAAGCGCTCGACCATTTTGATCAATTCCTGGATCAATGGTTAGAGCAGGCGAATACCTCATCGCATCTCACCAAGCTGAGCCAGGCTTCCACTTTGGAACGACTGGCGCAACTCTTCGGCAGCAGTGATTACCTGTGGGAGGACTTACTTCGCCGGCAGCATAACAATTTATTGCCGATGATGAATCAGTACCAAAAGGGTCCCCTGATCCGGTCAAAAGCCATCCTCAGCAAAGCCATCGAGCCGTTATTGCTCAAAGCCAAAACTCCCGCCGACAAAAAACAGCGCTTGAATCAATGGAAAGATGAAGAACTGTTTCGAATCGATATGCGTCATCTCCTGGAGAATAGTCCGCTCCCGCAGTTTTCTCAGGCCCTGACCAATCTCGCTGACGTCATTCTCAATCAGGCCCTGTTGCATTCTCAACAGGCGATCAATCCAAAAGCCTCCCTCACCGCTCCGCCGTCGATGGCCATCTTTGGATTAGGGAAACTCGGGGGAGGCGAATTAGGGTATGCCTCCGATATCGAGATTCTGTTCGTCTATCACATGCCGGGCACACCACCGCGCGGTCAGACCGCGCGGGTATCCTCGGATTATTTTGAACGCTGGGCCCAGGAATTTCTCCAATGGATTGAAGCCAAACAGGAAGGCATTTTTCACCTGGATACCCGCCTTCGGCCGCATGGAGAGAAAGGGCTCCTCGCCAATTCCCTGGAAGAGATTCAGCACTATTATACGTCAGAGGGCGGAGCCGCTCCATTTGAACGACAAGCCCTTATCAAGCTTCGATTTCTTGCCGGCAATCGTGCCGTCGGAAAAGCCGTTGAACAACATCGTGACCTATTTGTCTATGCCCCCGACCCATGGGACCTGCAGACCGCCCTCCACCTTCGTGAACGGCAGATCAAGGAATTGGTCCGGCCGGGAACCACACATGTAAAATACGGAGCGGGAGGCCTCCTTGATGTGGAGTATACGGTGCAATACCTTCAACTCATGCACGGACACGACCTTCCTTCCATTCGTACTCCCAATACGCTCGAAGCCATCGATCATCTAAGCGGGGAAGGCCTGTTCAGTCTAGAGGAGGGGGCCCAACTCAAAGACCACTATGTGTATTTCCGACAACTCATTGATGGACTGAGAATTGTCCGTGGCCATGCCCAGGACCTTGTCCTGCCCCCATCCGGTTCTGATGAAATGGTTTTTCTCGCCCGCCGGCTCGGAATGCTCACCACAAACTGGCTTCAGGGGGCCGACGATCTGGAGCATGCGATCCACTCCAGGATGAGAAAGATTCACGAACAATTTCTTCGACGGTTTCCCAAACGCTAACGCCCGGGCATCAGAAGGCATGACGTCGCCTTCATGGAATACCCGGGCGTTAGAAAACCCACCGACCTTTCCCGCAGACAGGCGGAAAGGTTGACGCTTAACGTTGTTTACACATCATAGTACATAAAGTATTCATACGGGTGTGGCCTGACTCGAATGGCATCGATTTCATTGGACCGTTTATAGGCAATCCAGGCTTCAAGCAGGTCTTCGGAAAACACTCCGCCTTTCAAGAGAAATTCATGGTCATCCTCAAGCGCCTTTAAGGCCTGTTCCAGACTCGAAGGCAATGAGGGAATATTCCCTAATTCCTCAGGTTCTAAATCATAAAGATTTTTATCCATGGCTTCCCCTGGATGGATTTTATTTTGAATCCCGTCCAATCCGGCCATCAGCATGGCACTGAAGGCCAAATACATGTTGCAGGAAGGATCAGGGAATCGAACCTCAATGCGCTTGGCCTTGGGACTCGGCGAATACATGGGAATCCGGATGCCCGCCGATCGGTTCCGGCTGGAATAGGCCAGCAGCACGGGTGCTTCAAAGCCCGGGGTCAAGCGTTTGTACGAATTCGTAATCGGATTGGTGAGCGCGGCCAGGGCCGGACCATGCTTGAGTATCCCGCCGATATAATATAAGCACATCTGTGAGACACCCGCGTATTCCTTTCCGGCAAACAGAGGCTTCCCGTCCTTCCAAATGCTCTGATGCGTATGCATGCCGGTGCCGTTATCCCCATAGAGCGGCTTGGGCATAAAGGTCACGGTTTTGTTATGTCGCCGCGCGACATTGCGCACAATATATTTGTACATCATCATCTGATCGGCCATCTTGACCAGAGTATCGAATCGAAGATCGATTTCGGCTTGGCCCGCTGTGGCCACTTCATGATGATGCTTCTCCACCTTGATTCCGACTTTTTCCATTTCCCGGCACATTTCCGACCGGATATCCTGTTGCGAGTCGACGGGGGACACGGGGAAATAGCCCTCCTTGTGGCGCGGGCGTGATCCGAGGTTGACTCCGTCTTTTCCGGAATTCCAGATGCCTTCTTCTGAATCAACAAAGTAGTAACCGGAGTGGCTGTTTTGATCAAACGACACATGGTCAAAAATAAAAAATTCGGCTTCCGGGCCCCAGTAGGAGATGTCTCCGATTTTCGTGCTCTTGAGATATTGTTCCGCGCGAAGCGCCACTCCACGGGGATCCCGCTCATAGATGGTCCGGGTAATCGGATCTTGCACGTCTCCAATCAGGCTTAACGTGGGAATTTCCATGAATGGATCCAGGCAGGCGGTATTCGGATCAGGCACGATCAACATGTCGCTATTTTGGATCATGCGCCAGCCACGAATAGACGATCCATCAAAACCAGAGCCTTCTTTAAAGAGATCCAACGTTAACTCTGAGGTCGGAATCGAAAAATGCTGCCAGGTCCCCATGAGATCGACAAACTTCACGTCGACCATTTCCACCTTGTTCTTTTTCGCAAAATCCAACACTTCTTTCGCGGTCATTCAATACCTCCTTCGCCGGCACAGCTGTTTATAAAAGTAACAACCCCCTCATCTCCTCACCTGTTCGCACGCATGCATCATGCCCCATCCCACACCTCCATGTTAGGAATAGGCCCGTTCGTTGTGTTGACTAAGATCCAACCCCATTTCCTCGTCCTGGGCGGTGACTCTCAGCCCCACGGTCACATCCACGATTTTAAGAATGAGATAGGTCCCGATGACAGAAAACGCCAAGGTTACCAAAGCCAATACGACTTGTATACCAAACTGTCCGGGGTTTCCAAAAAAGAAACCCTGGGCCCCGATGGAGGCAAACAACCCTGTCGCTAATATGCCCATAAACCCGCCCACGCCATGAATGCCCACGACATCCAGCGAATCATCATAACCGAACCGCATTTTCCACACGACCGCGATATAACACACGGTGCCGGCAACCAGACCAATCAGAAGTGCTGCCATCGGCCCGATAAATCCTGCGGCCGGCGTCACCGTGGCCAACCCCGCGACCACTCCACTGGCGACCCCTAACACGGTGGGTTTTCCCCTATGAACCCATTCGGCCACCATCCAACTGAGCCCCCCGGCCGAGGCGGCCGTATGAGTGGCCAGAAACGCCGCCGCGGCCACCCCATTGGCTCCTAGCGCACTCCCCGCGTTAAAGCCGAACCACCCGAACCAGAGGAGGCCCGCACCCAGGACGGTCATTGGCAAATCATGTGGAGGCATCGGCTCTGCACCAAATCCCTTGCGCTTCCCAAGCATCACGGCACAGACCAGGGCTCCGAACCCGGAAGAGATATGGACGACCGCACCTCCGGCAAAATCCAACGCGCCAAGCTTGGCCAACCACCCCCCACCCCATACCCAATGGGCCAACGGGGTATAGATCAGAAGGGACCATAAGACGGCAAATAAGAGTAAGGCTTTAAATTTCATCCGCTCGGCCACACTGCCGGTAATCAGGGCGACGGTGATGGCGGCAAACATGAGCTGGAAGAACATAAAGACTTGATGGGGCACTGTCGACGCATACAGCGGACTCGGATCCAATCCCACACCATTCAGACCCACCCATGCCAGGCTGCCAATAATTCCTCCAACATCAGGACCGAAGGCTAAACTGTATCCGCCTAGCACCCAGACCAGGCTAATGACACACAGAATCACCATCGTATGCATGATAGTTCCGAGCACATTTTTTTTGCGAACCAGCCCGCCGTAGAATAAGGCCAGACCGGGAAGCGTCATACACAACACCAGCGCCGAAGACATTAAGAGCCAGGCCGTATCGCCCGTATCAATTTTCGGCAACCCTTCTTCACCTGCCCAAACGGCAACGGGTTGAGTCAAACTCAGGCCGAGCACCAGTCCGGTCAATTTCCCCATCGTTGAGCGTAGAATCATCAGATTCATTTCCCCTCCTCGAGTCAACACGTGATGTGGTCGGGTGCCAATGGTCAGACCGCTCCTTCGCCCGATTCCCCAGTCCGAATACGGATAACGCTATGTAACTCGGAGACGAAAATTTTTCCATCCCCAATACTGCCGGTTTTGGCTGCACGCATAATGGCTTCCAGAGCCTCTCCGACTCGTTCATCGGCCAAGGCGATTTCCAGTTTGATTTTGGGAACGAATTCAATCTGATATTCAGTGCCACGATAAGTCTCTTTATGACCTTTTTGACGTCCAAATCCCTTCACCTCGGTGACAGTCATGCCCTGAATACCCAACTCGATCAAAGCATCTTTCACTTCATCTAACTTAAAGGGTTTAATAATGGCTTGAATCAGCTTCATAAGAACCATCCTTCCATTGGATTAAGACACCTGAATATCGCCTTCCGCCGTCGCAGGCAACGGACTCTACCCGACCGCCCTTGCTCTTGAAACCATGACATTTCATTTGTCTGAATTACCCATAGGCCCGTTCCCGGTGTTGGGTCAGATCACATCCAAGCACCTCCTCTTCTCGAGTGACACGTAATCCGATCGTGCCGTCAACAAGTTTGAGGATGAGATAGGTGCCGACAAAGGAGAACGCCCATGTTGCACCCACTCCAATCACTTGGATGACAACCTGCGAGGGGTTTCCGAAAAAGAGCCCGGTGCCTCCACCCATGCTCGCAAATAATCCGGTGGCCACGGCCCCCCAGGTTCCTCCGATTCCATGGATCCCAAGCACATCCAAGGCATCATCATAGCCCAGTTTATTCTTTAAAAATACACCGAGATAACACACCACGCCTCCTCCAAAACCAATCACAAGCGCCCCGATGGGCCCCACATACCCGGCAGCTGGTGTAATGGACACCAGACCCGCGACGGCACCGCTGGCCGCGCCCAACACGGTCGCTCTTCCTCGATAGAGTCCCTCCACCCCGACCCAGGCCAGCGCTCCGGCGGCCGTCGCCACGTGAGTCGCCACAAAGGCACTCGCCGCAATCCCATTGGCTGCCAACGCACTTCCTGCGTTAAATCCAAACCATCCGACCCACAACAAACTGGCCCCGATGACCGTAAAGGGCAGGTTATGGGGGCTCATATTGTCGGTACCATATCCGTGGCGTTTTCCTAAGACAAGCGCGCAGGCTAACGCAGCCACCCCCGAACTGATGTGGACCACCGTCCCACCGGCAAAATCCAAGTCACCCAATTCTGCGAGCCAGCCACCTCCCCACACCCAATGAGCCAGAGGCGCATAAATGAACGTGACCCACAACACGGCAAACAAGGCAAAGGCACTAAATTTCATTCGCTCGGCAATGGCTCCACTAATGAGCGCCACGGTAATGGCCGCAAACATGAGTTGAAAGACCATGAAGGCCAAATGGGGAATCGTGGAACCTTGAAGCGGTTCGGGTCCCACCCCTACCAATCCCAACCAGTCGAGTCCGCCAATGACGCCTCCCACATCCGGCGCAAACGCAAAACTATAACCCCAAAACACCCACACCACACTGACGAGACAGACGGCAATAAAACTATGCATCATGGTGCTTAACACATTTTTACTTCTGACCATCCCCCCATAAAACAGCGCCAATCCCGGTATGATCATGGCCAACACCAAGGCTGAGGACATCAACACCCAAGCCGTGTCGCCGGCATTGAGTTCCGAGGCTCCTCCATCCTGAGCCCACACGAATGAGCCCAACCCGTTCAAGACCAAAACAGACATGACTGCCGACAATATCGCTCTACTGGCTTTGTGAATATAGACCTTCATCGTCTTTTGCTCCTTGGACCTCTTCTTAAAAGAGGAAAATGGCTTCAACCGCCAGTGTCTGTTGGTTATTAGTCAACGTATTTTTTCCATCTAGAAAAACATTTTGATTTGATTTGTCATATCGAAATTCCAATCGGGTGATCAGCGACGGGGTCGGCTTATATTGAAGAGTCACCGTGTTCTCCCAAAGGGTTTGTGCGATCGGAGCTGACACGGCACAGACATTCGCATTTCCACCGGATCCGGCCGTTCCCAAACAACTCTGATCGCCTCCGGCGTCCTCCCAAATTTCTCCACGAAACCGAAGACCCCATTGTTCATTGAAATCATAAATGGCATACCCCGCGACACCATCCCAACGGGCATTGCGTCCCGAGCTGATGGCACTTCCATTTTCTTGATTGGCATAATACCCTTCCACCACAAAACCCAATTGATCCGTGGCCTGGTAGGTCGCATACCCGCCGATCAGAACCCGTGTGCCTGACCCCGATCTCGTATTCGAACTCTCTTTTCCAACAATGCCATACACATTCAATCCAAGCGCTTCAGTAGGGCGATACGACACTAAGCCTTCCACAGATTTCGGCGTATTATTATCCTCCGTCAAACCCGTATAAGAATTGAGAACACTCATTAACACTGAAAGCTGTTCGTTGACGGCATAGGCCAGACGAAGGCCGGTGATCGTAAAGGGCTGACCCAAACCAAACAACCAGGATCGGGAAAAATTGTTGTTGTAGGGACTCTCAATGACTTCATAGCCCACCAAGGAATTCATTCGTCCAATCCGAATATCCAATCCATTGCCGAGCGGGGCGACATACTGAACATACATTTCCTGAAAATCTATATCATCCCCGGTTCGCCCACCCGTAAATTGCGCATCCTCACCAACATCTAATTTCAGTCGAAAGCCCGCACGCTCGACGGCATTGCTGCCGTTGGTCGCTTCCTTTTCAAAGACCAATTGAGCCATATTGGGTCTGAATGAATTGGCATCCCCGTCAAAAATCCGTAAATCATTAGCATTGGCCCCGGAATTTTTAGGGAAGTTGAAATTTTGCGTATAGGAGGCCTCCACATACCCATAGAGTTTGAAATCCTCCTTGGTTAACACCGCCGCCTCACTCACGCTCGTTCCGCCAACCACTACAAGCAACACAAGACTAAGGCCCAATAGCCCGCTACGCCGACAAGCCTTCTGTGAGTGAAAGGTGATTTCAGGTATTAGGTCTCCAATCATGTAGCCCTCCGTGTTTTTGAGGTCGCACTCGCCATACCACGACCAGGATTTTCCGACGCCACCTTCCCCCGATAATGATCAGCCACGCTTCATTGACGAGACTCTATGGGTTTCCCAAGGACAACAAACGGGCAAAAGGGTCAAAAGGCAAAAAAAAATCCCCAACCAATTTCCTTGGCTGAGGACTTCATTGTCCGCGTTCTATTGTATGGGAGGTCGACCATAGACTTCGTTGTCTTCGGCGACCTATTTTGGATTTTTTACCACCCGAGATACCATGTGTCAAGGGAGAGACATCAAAATAGGCCCTCGGTTGATGAAAAAACGGCACCTCGCAAAATTCATTTAGCTGATTTCTTTCTCACATACCTCAGCCGGGATATGAGAAACATGCCAACTCTCTCCCTTCCCTGCTTGCCAATACTCCAATCCCTTGAAAGAATAGGCATTCTACTCTGGCTCAGCTCCTTAATTCCCCTGGGGTGAAGACGGGCTTTCAAGGAGCTGACTCTTCTTTTTCTCTTGAAGGAGGTCATAGATGGAATCTTTTGGTTTTGAAAAGCTTACTCCCTTTCTTGCAGCCAAGTCGGTGGTGATGATGGAAGCCGGCTTGCGGCTTCTCCTTATCCTGGTGGTTACCTATGTCGGGATACGTGCCGTTCGGTTCGGGCTGCACAAACTCGAGATCTTTTTACTTAGAATAAGGGAAAACGATGATAAGAACCGGGTGGCCGCTGAAAAGCGGGTTAAAACTCTCATCGGCTTGCTTCTGACAATCTGCCTTACCTTGGTCTGGGTCATTGCCGTCGTGATGGGGTTGGATCAAATCGGGTTGGACATCACACCCATTATCGCCAGTGCCGGCATCGTGGGTCTGGCCGTCGGCTTTGGCGCACAAAATCTGGTCCGGGATGTCATTAACGGATTTTTTATGATTTTAGAAAACCAGGTACGGGTTGGAGATGTGGCTGTGGTCAATGGAACCGGGGGCTTGGTCGAAGGCATCAGTTTTAGAACCATTACCCTTCGCGACCAGGCAGGAACCGTCCACATTTTTCCGAATGGCACCGTCACGACTCTTGCCAACATGACCAAAGATTGGTCTGCCTATGTCATGAATATCGGCGTAGCCTACAAAGAGGACACTGACCGCGTGACGGCCATCATGCGAGAGGTCGGAAAGGACTTACAGCAAGATGAGCAATTGGGCAGAAAAATCCTGGAGCCCATTGAAATTATGGGTGTCGATGCCTTTGGAGAATCAGAAGTCGTGATTAAAGCCCGGATCAAAACACTTCCCATCGAGCAATGGGGAGTCGGGCGGGAGTACCGGCGGCGCCTGAAAAAAGCCTTTGATCAAAATGGAATTGAAATTCCCTTTCCGCATCGCACGCTCTATATGGGAGAAGCCAGCCCCCCATTCGTCGTCAAAAACATGTTGCCTGAGGCGGAAAGGTCAACGTCTTAATCATGTGACATTAAGGACTCGGCTCCTTACTCTCTGGTGGAGAGAATGGAGCCTTCTGGTGGGGAAAGGCTTTCCAATAACCTCTCGCCAACAGGCCCCATCCCACAAGAAAGCACAGCCCTCCAAAAGGAGTGATCATCCCCAACCCCCGTGTACCTGATAGGGACAGGACATACAGGCTTCCTGCAAACAACACGATGCCCAGGAAAAAAGCCCAACCGGCCAACCTGAACTGACGAAGGGGAGCATAAACCAGACTCAATCCGGCAATGAGCATCCCCAGGGCATGGATCAGATGATACCGCACACCGGTTTCAAAGACCCCCAACATCTGTTCAGAAAGAAATGGCTTGAGTCCATGTGCCCCAAAGGCGCCAATCGCCACGCCAAGGAAAGCCATCAGCGCCCCACTCGTCAAAATTTGCCGTGCCATAATTGTAATCCTTTTGGTGAAGGGGGCGTCATTTATGGTGAACTGGTTGTGGGATAGATCCGTCCCCATTGAATTTTTTGCCAGACTCGCTCATGAAGCCAATATAAAAAAATTTTCGTGACCAATTCCGTTAATCCCACCGAAGCGGCAAGAAGGAGTTCTCCAGAAAAAATGAACACCAAAAGGGTGGTATCCAACGTCCCAACCGCCCGCCAACTCACACCCTTCACTACACTACGCCAATGAGTTTCCATAGGTTCCTCTTATCGTTGACCTTGCCGCATGAGAACAGCAAAAAGATTGACTACGATGAATGTTCCGACGACTTTTTTTTCTTCTGCCTTCCACCTGGTACCGGTTGTGTTTTCATATTGGGGACTCCCCCTCCCGGTTGGGGGAATACAAAATCTTCAAGAGTGTAATGATCAAGGACCGATGCAATGGCGTTCCGCACATCCAGCATGATGCGCTGAATGGGACATGTCGTCGTTGCCGCATGAGGACAATCCTGGCATTTTTGATACGCCGTCTGACTCACACAGGCAATCGGGGCGAGAGGGCCATCCAGAAGGCGAATAATCTGCCCCAAGGTGACTTCACGGGGCGACTTAATTAAATACACCCCGCCATGGGTGCCCCGACGACTCCCAATCAGTCCTGCATTTTTTAAGGACAACAAAATCATTTCCAGAAAGCCCAATGGAATATTCTGCCGCGCCGCCAGGGATTTCCGTTGCACGAGTCCCTTCCCGAACTCCTGAGTCAGCTCCATCATGGCCCGCAAGGCGTATTCGCTTTTTTTAGAAAATCGCATAATACTACATAAAGTTAACTAATATTATGCACAATTAACATATATTGGGTTAGGTTGCTAGACAACACTCCGGGATTTTACGAGGGATATGGGAAAGCGGGGGGAGAATTTTCGATGGCCTCACTGGCATCGACCCAAGGCCATCGCTAGTAAAGGTTTTCTATCTTTAAATCACACTCCGCGAGGTATGGAGGTCAGGCCCGCTTCCGGTGGATCACATAATTCAGATCTCCTACTCTGAACCAACGGTATCCGTACGATTCAAGTGCCATTTTATGGATGCCGGAAGAAGGACTGTGACTTTCTTCCTCTGCCAGAAGATTGACTAACCGATCTCCACCCTCCACGCCGGGACGAATTCGCACTTCTTGCGGTTTTTCATCAAAATTATGCAGGACCACCAGGGAATTGCCCCGCCAATCATATCGCATGCCCAGCACTTTCGAAGAACCTGTATGAAGGATTTTCCACGAGCCCCAGCCGATTTCCGGACATTCCTTGCGGACACGGATCATCCGTGCTGTCCAATTCAGTAAGGAACCGGGATCCCGTCGTTGCGCTTCAACATTAATCTGTTTGTAACTATAAATACCGGATTCAATGACAGGAAGAATTGTGCGTTCAGCTGTGGAAAACCCAGCCTGGGCCTCATCCGACCATTGCATTGGCGTGCGCACAGCCGCACGTTCTTTTAAGGTCAAATCATCGCCCATACCAATCTCATCCCCGTATCGAATCACGGGCGTGCCAGGTAGAGAAAAAAGCAAGCTATTGGCCAATTCGATATGCCGTCGGTCCCCCAGCATGGGCGCTAAACGTCGCCGGATACCACGATCGTACAGTTGCATACGTTTTTCAGGTCCGAACCTCGCATACACCTTCGCTCTCTGCTCAGAAGTCAGCCGGCCTAAATCAAGTTCGTCATGATTGCGGAGAAACTGTCCCCATTGTGCGGTGGGCGGAAGATCTTGTGTGGCTTTCAGCGCGTGAACAAGAGGGGCAATATCCGATGTCGCCAACGCATAAAACAGGTGTTGGTTTACGAAGAAATTGAACATCATATGGATGCCCTCAGCATTCTCCCCGAAATATTTCCGATTCTGCTTGGGCAGGACATTGGCCTCACCCAAGAGGATGGCGTCACCACAGCGCCACTGTAGAAAATTCCGCATCTCACTGAGGAATTCGTACCGCATCACCGGTTTCTTTTTTCCGGGTGCCGGTGTTTCAATGATGAACGGCACCGCATCGACACGGAATCCCGCCACGCCTAATTCCAACCAATAACCCATAATCCGCCTGATCTCCGTACGGACTTCTGGATTTCCCATATTCAAATCAGGTTGAAAATCATAAAAACGATGAAAGTAGTATTCATGGACCTTCTTCTCATAGGTCCAGGTTCCTTTTTGGACTCCGGGGAAAACCATGCCTTGATTCCAGTCCGACGGACGCTTTTTGGACCATACATACCAGTCAAAATAAGAGGAGTTCGTATTTTTACACGCATGCTGAAACCACCGATGTTGTTTCGATGTGTGATTCACCACAAGGTCCATGATGACCTTGATTCCCCGTTTTTGCGCCTGGTGCATAAACTCCACAAAGTCGCCGCTCGACCCATGTCGGGGATCCACACCATAATAATCCGAGATGTCATACCCGTTGTCCCGATTTGGTGAAGGCTGAAACGGGGAAAGCCAAATCGTCCCGATTCCCAAGGCATGCAAATAGTCCAATCGCCGCGTCAGGCCTTCGAAATCTCCCACCCCATCCCCGTCAGAATCCATAAACGTTTCGAGGTCGAGACTATAGATCACATTATTTTTATACCAAAGATCTTCAATCATGATGCTTGACTCATATTGCTTGACGTGTCATCTTCCGTGATGAAGTCCCGCCTACTGAAAGGACCCTTTGGAGTAACCGCTTCGAATGCAAAAAAAGCAAGATATATTCTGATTGGGAAGTACATACACATCATTGTAGTATGACTTGTCAATTTTTCGTCGATGTGAAAGTCATTGAATCCGGAATAAAATAATTATTCTAAGGAGACATGTATGGCAAATTTCGACCTTGTAGTCGGCGCTGACGTTGACGGATTGAATACTATTTCCAAACAAGCCTTCAAGGCATTCTATCCAAAATACTTTACAGGATCGGAAAAGCCTAAAAACACGAAATATGTTCGCGTCGAATATTATATCGACAAACCACCAACCTTTTCATTGCAATCAAAGGCAACCCAACCCTGGCAAGCTGAATTCGCATTGAATTTTTCATCTATAAAAATAAGAGGGTATTTTGTTCAAGCGGGAGCGAATCGTGACCAAAAACTTCACCACGACGACTTTGAGTGCACGTGTGTAGTGGACATTGGACTACGTAGCATCGGCACCAAGACTACCATCAAAATGATAAAATTGACACCCAACGCCACCATTCCTGCTTCAGCTAAGACGCTTTTGACAAACGGTATAAATAAATTTTTAATTGGTTTTAAGGTACCGCCCATCACAATCCCCGGAATTAAATTTGCCGACCAGAAATATGCGGTGGTCGGGAACTGTCTCCTTGTAGCAGCTGCCATGAAAGGTGTGGCGACGTTCCCGGCTTCTTTCCGGAACCTTCAACCGGGCAGGCAATTCGCCTATATCGGTGCACCAATTCTCAATTCCGTCATCGGGGCAGGTATCAAAAAGTTTCATATTACATTTCGGCCTAAATCAGGGAAATTAAAAAGCATCGCCCTTGCCGTAGAAAGCGCCCGGATAAGTATACCAACCAAAGGGGTACAAGCTGCTACGAACTTGAAACTCGCAATGAAGACGACAATACCGCTTTTGCACAATATAAGATTAAATGTATCGTGTAGAGTTGTGGGATCTGTCGTTGGAAAGAACAAACAAGTGTTGTATAAGGTGGTAGATGTTAGAAATATAACCATAAACGGTTTACCTACTGATTGGTTGCCCCTAATATCCAAACCTATCATAAATGCGATAAAACACATCTTCCTAAAACTTCTACCTCCAATTCCAATTGCGAATATCCCTGAGCAAGCCATTAATTTCAATGACCTGGTCAATGTTGTTGTTCAACCAACAAAATTAAAATTTAATAATGGGAAAATCTCCAAAATAAAGACCATTAACGTGTTCAGTGACCTGACGATCACTCAGGGGGTGAAGCCGGGGAAAATCGGTTCAGCGGATGTTAAGCATGTCGTGGTTTTAATGCTGGAAAATCGGTCGTTTGATAATTTGTTGGGCTGGCTCTACGAGAAAGAGCACAACCAACCATCACGAAATATTCCTGAATCCACTCCTCCTACCTTTGCCGGTTTAGTAGCCAATACATACTACAACAAGGACGGTACGAAAAAACATTATGTTACACCGCAAACAAAGAGTTTTTGCACCCCCAATCCCGATCCCGAAGAGCAATTTCGTTTCATGAATGAACAGATTTTCGGGTCCAAAGATATGCCGAAGGAAAACGAACCGGCAACGATGATTGGATTTGTACAGGATTACAAAAACAAATCGAACAAGCCTGAGGATATTATGTCCTGTTATTCTCCGGCTCAAACGCCCGTATTGAGCGGACTCGCGCGAAACTTTGCCGTGTGTGACCGATGGTTCGCGTCGGCGCCATGTCAGACCTGGCCAAATAGATCATTTGTCCATGCCGGCACTTCATGTGGCCGAATTAATAACCTGGATAAAAGCCAAGACGACAATACACCTCCGAACCCGATGTATTATAAAAATGCGAAACCGATCTTCGAGGTATTTCAACACATTGGCGTTTCATGGAAGATTTATACTGATACATTACTTCCCTCTTTAACCCGTTATCAGTTTGCCGTGCAATTGCTGAATCCTGCCCTCCAGCCCAACTTCCGTCATATTGAAGATTTTGAAAATGATGCGCATAAGGGAACTCTACCGCTGTATTCTTTTGTTGAACCGAAATTTATGGAGGTTGGAGACCAGAAATCTAAAAAAGTAAATTCGTATCATCCCCCCTATAATGTCGCTCATGGCGAGGCCTTTGTCGAACGTATTTATAAGGCTCTCCAAAAGAATGAAGACACGTGGAAAAATACGCTATTCATAATCACCTTTGACGAGCACGGAGGCTGTTATGACCATGAGCCACCACCATGGGGAGCTATTCGACCCGATGCGAGCCCCGCTCAAAAAGAAAAGTATCCTTTTACCTTTAACCGCTATGGGGTCCGAGTACCAACCATTTTAGTCTCACCCTTTATTGAACCTGGAACAGTCTTTAGAGCTCCGGCCAGGGGGGCAGAATATGATCACACCTCCATACTTACGACACTGTTACATTGGGTCGACAAAAAAGGAGTAACCAAAAAGGACTGGATGAACTCAAAACGTGTACAACAGGCTCCGAGGCTAGACCCTGTCCTAACAAGGTCATCACCACGAACCGATAAGCCACAAGTGGCACCACCAAAAAACCCTGGTAGTTGCCCTGAGGGCAATCTCCCATTAGATGATATACAGCGAGGTCTTTTAGCGGCGCAGCTGATGGAACAGGGCGTAGACTACGAAACAGCCGCCAAAGCGATCAGCTCTATTCACACAACGGCAGAAATACCTGATTTCCTGCGGTGTATTCCAAATCTTGCGCTATAGCCAAAAAGTTCAATTGGCTTTTTCTCATTTTGGGCGAACTCGGACGGTCCGGTATCGGTGTTTCTAGATGGCTCTGAGGATTTGAATAGGCAGGAAAAAGAAAAAACTGGTGGAGGGCACGGGAGTTGAACCCGCGACCCCTACGTTGCGAACGTAGTGCTCTCCCAACTGAGCTAGCCCCCCACACTTGAGATTCGTGCGATGTAATGCGTTGGAAAAAAGAAGACCTTATGAATTGAAAAATCTCACAGGATTATAACTGACTGTTAGTCGAGTTGCCATCGCTGAAACATTTTTTTGCCTGCCCGCAGTCCCCTCCCGCGCCCAGCAATCGTTCAAGTCTGATAATTCGTTCTATGAAAGAATGTGAACCTTGCGCCCTTCCAGATGTACCCGTTTTTGTGCCATTAATTGAAGAGCCTGCGGATAGCATTCGTGCTCTTTTTCCAAAATGCGAGCGGACAGGGATTCAACCGTATCCCCCTCAAGGATGGGCACAGCCGCCTGCACAATTATCGGTCCTTCATCGACCCCTTCCGTCACCAGATGCACCGTGCAACCGCTGACTTTTGCGCCCCACTCCAAAGCTTGACGTTGGGCATCGAGTCCTGGAAACGCCGGTAGAAGCGAGGGATGGATATTAAAGATCTTTGATGGGTACATTTGAATTAAGGCGGGGGTCACAATCCGCATATATCCCGCCAAGGCCACATATTACCACTCCATGTTGCTGAAGAAGGGCACCCATTGCCAGATCATAGGCTTCACGTGGTTTGGCGTCCTGGGCAAAAGGCTTTGGATCCAGATAGATCGTGGGAAGCCCTCGTTCCTTTGCACGCTCTAAGCCCGCGGCATTGGGCTTGTTACTGGCTACGACCTTAAGAGTCGCATCCAACAAGCCACAATCAATGGCATCCAGAATGGCCACCAGATTTGATCCGCGGCCTGAAATTAAGACCCCAAGGGCAAGCGACACAGTTTGAACCTTCTAATGGGAATAACAAAGCTTTGGTTCGGAAGACGGACGATTTCGAACTTCTCCAATGACACAGCCCGTCATCCCTTGTTCCTGAATAATGTCCAATATCCGGCTGGTTTCTTCAGAGGGGGCCACCACGACCAGACCAATTCCCATATTAAACACGCGAAACATTTCGTCTTGATCAATGCCACCTGCTTCTTGAAGAACGGTGAACAACAAGAGTGGCGCCCATGACCTTCGATCGATGACCGCTTGGCAGGACTCCGGAATGACTCGCGGCACATTCCCGGTAATTCCACCACCAGTGATATGCGCCAGGCCGTGTACTCGGCTCTTGGACAGCAAAGCTTTGACCAGTTTCACATAAATAAGCGTCGGTTTCAGTAACGCCTCCCCGACTGTGCCCGGCAACCCGGGTACCCGGGTTTCAGGAGACCACTCCTTCAGCTCAAGCGCGACTTTCCGCGCCAGGGAGTAGCCATTACTATGAAGCCCACTCGATCCGACTCCAATCAACACATCCCCGTGTGTAATTTTTTCCGGGCCCAACATCTCGGACCGTTCCACCACCCCTACCGCAAAACCCGCCAGATCGTATTCACCCTGCGGGTAACAGGACGGCATTTCTGCGGTTTCTCCACCGATCAAGGCACACCCGGCTTGCCGGCATCCCTCGGCAATTCCCTGAATAATCGCTTCTCCGACTTCCACTTCCAGATGACCCGTCGCGAGATAATCCAGGAAAAAGAGCGGCTCCGCTCCGCTCACAATGATGTCGTTGACGCACATCGCGACCAAATCAATTCCGATCGAATCATGTCGATTCATCAAGGTGGCCATCTTGACCTTGGTCCCGACGCCATCCGTCCCGGACACCAGAACCGGCTCACGATAGCGGTCGGAAGGAAATCGAAAGAGCCCGCCGAACCCTCCGATGTCTCCCAAGACTTCAGGACGGAAGGTGGACCGAACCATGGGACCGATTCGTTTGACAAACTCATCGCCTCGCTGAATATCAACTCCCGCTTCCCGATAGGTGGCCATGGCGTATCCTTAATCTCCGTCGTTCGGTTCAATTGCTGAAAACGTCAACTCGACTAATGTTTCAAGATGTGCCGTCTGGGGAAACATATCAAATGGTTGCATGCGCTGAACGGTATAGCCCTTTTCACATAACGACTTCATATCCCGGGCCAATGACGGAGCGTCGCAAGAAAGATAGAACAGTTTCGGGACTTGCAAGATTCCCAAGCGGTCTATGATTTTTGGATTGAGCCCCGCACGTGGAGGATCCAGAAGGATAACATCGTAGGCGCCGGATTTGACAGTCATGAGATAGGATTCGACTGAACTGATCCGCACACGGCACCCTGTAATTGCATTCATGCGTAACGACTCGCGGGCATCGTGGATGGCAAACGGATTCCCCTCCACACAGGTTACCTGGGCACCCTGACTCGCGAGACTGAGACCCAGAGGGCCGGTTCCGGCATACAATTCCAAAATCCGTTGCCCTTTCAAATTTCCCAGCCATTCCTCAACCCTCTTTCCCAACAATTGAAAAACGTCCCAGTTGGCCTGCATGAATGATCGAAACCCCATTTTCAAGCGCAACCCTCCAAAGGCTTCCCATACATGATCCGCTCCTCGCACAATCGGCTCATGCCGCACGCGACGTCGCGAATCATGTTCCGGTGCATCCGCGCGCTCATAAATCAACCCTTTGATGTTGGCGATCTTAGAACAGGCATGCATCAGACGTTCGACGTGTTCTTTGGTTACGGCCCGGCCACGGAATACCAACAGGCCGCCTTCCTCCAGTTGGGACCATCGGATTTCCACACTCTCCAGATTCATCCCCTCCATGACCAAGGAGCGAAGGCTGGAACGGACAGCGTCAATCACCGACCGCAATCTGTCGTCCACCAGAAAACACGTGTCAACCGGCAGCAGTTGTTGCGTTCCTGATTCGAAAAAACCCAGAAAGAATCCGTCGGGCCCTTCCCCGATTCCCATTCGAAGGACTTGCCGATAGCCATAGGGCCTTGGAGACGGGATCACCGGAGAAATCAGCACATTGGAAATTTTTCCAATCCGACGGAGGGTATCCTCCAGAATCAATCGTTTTTGAGACAGTTGGGCTTCGTATTGGATATGCTGAAGCTGGCATCCTCCACATCGCCCGACGACCGGGCAGAGAGGAACAACCCGGCTGTCACCCGGATCGTGGACCTGGAGGATTTTCCCTTGGCTCACGCCTTTGCGCCGACTGAGAATCTCCACCTGAAGAGCTTCCCCGGGAATGCCGCCGCCACACAACACCACCTGACCATCCACTCGTCCGAGACTGAATCCGCCGGCCACCAATTTTTCAATGTGGAGGGGATGGGAAGATCCGGGAGATAAGGTTTCAGTAGAAGAGGGAGAAGGAGTCCTGCGAGACTTAATGTTCGGGCCGGAGTTCAACATGAAGTAACTTAATCTTTCTGTGTAAATGACTACGCTCGATTTTCAGTTCATCAGCGGTTTTGGAAACATTCCAATTATTTTCCCGGAGTTTGAGAGATATGACTTCCCGCTCAAATGCATTCCGGGCTTCCCGGAGCGAATCATAGTTGGTGCCCACGGCGAGGGAAGGCACCCCGCTTGGGGCCCGACCCTGAAGAAACATCTCAACATCGGCCGCATCAATGATGGTCTTCGGCACCATGATTAATAAGCGTTCAATCAAATTCCGCAGTTCACGAATATTGCCCGGCCAATCATGCCGCTGCAACGCCTCCATGCCTTGCGGACTAAACTCTTTAGGTTTCATGCCCTGTTCTTCAGAATGCAGTCGCAAAAAATGCTGCGCGAGTTCAGGGATATCGTCTCGACGCTCCTTGAGTGTCGGAACCACAATCGGCAACACATTTAGCCGGTAATACAGATCTTCACGGAACGTCCCTTTCCCAATCTCTTCCGCCAAATCTTTATTGGATGCGGCAATGACCCGGACCTGGACATTGATGAGTTTTGTTCCCCCAACCCGCGTAAATTGTTGCTCTTGCAGGGCACGCAACACTTTGGCTTGCGTGGCCAGACTCATGTCCCCGATTTCATCCAAAAACAGGGTTCCTCCGTCCGCCAGCTCGAACTTGCCACGTTTCATGGAGCTGGCCCCACTGAAGGCCCCTTTTTCATGCCCAAATAACTCACTCTCGATTAATGTTTCCGGAATCGCCGCACAATTAATTTCCACAAAGGAACGATTATGCCGGGGACTCTGCAAATGTATCGCGCGGGCGACCAGTTCTTTCCCTGTCCCATTTGCCCCGGCAATCAGCACACGACTATTGGCTGGAGCCGCCATCGCGATCAGTTCGCGAAGCCGCTCCATAGGAGGAGATGAGCCCACCAGTTCAAATCGTCGTTCCACCTGAATTCGGAGATTCAGGTTTTCCTCTTCCAGCTTGCGTTGGTGCAACGCATTGCGCACTAATATGGTGACTTTTTCCAGGTCTAAGGGCTTTTCCAAATAATCATAGGCGCCCAATTTTGTAGATTTGACGGCGGTTTCAATGGATCCGTGACCCGACATCATCACGACCAGGATATTGGGAAATTGGGTGCGCAATCGTTTCAATGTTTCCAGCCCGTCCATTTCCGGCATCCAGATATCCAAAATGACTAAATCCGGCACCTCACTCCGGACAAGCTTGAGCGCCTCAAGTCCGCTCTTGGCTACCAACACTTGATAGCCTTCATCCTCAAGAATGCTACTTAAGGTATTAAGGATGGCTGGTTCGTCATCAATCAGGCAAATGGTCTCGGCCACAATACTCCCTCCATCAGGTATGGAATGAATGGTCCCTCACGTGTGTCATACGAGACAACTCCTCCGGAGAAAAGAACCGTCCAGCCACTGACGCTCCCCTCCCCTACAACGGCAATTCGAATGTAAATAACGCACCTTTTGGATGATGATTTTCCGCATGAATGGTCCCATTGTGATCGGAGATTATACGATGCACAATGGCTAATCCCAACCCTGTTCCCGTTCGCTTTTTTGAAAAATACGGCACGAACAACATTTTGTGATCATCCGGCTGAATCCCCATCCCTTCATCCGCCACCCTGACCACGGCCCGATGCCGCCGCCAATCGCACTCCGTCGTCACCCAGAGACGCCCGTGATCGTTCATGGCCTGGATCGCGTTATCAAACAAATTGACCAACACCCGGTGCATCTGCTCCGGATCACAATTTAATGAGGGAAGGTCTTCATCAAATTTGACAAGAAATTCAATGTCACGATGAGCCCCTGTATAGAGTGAGATTACTTTCTCGATAATGTCATGCAGGGATGCTTTCCGCATCTGGGGGAGCGGCATTCTGGCATATTTGGAAAACTCATCGACCATCCCTTTTAAGCGGGTGACTTCGCTAATAATGACGCTGGTAGCCTGATCGAATATTTCATCAAATCCTGTAGATTTTTCTGCGAATTTTTTTCGCAACCGTTGGGCCGACAATTGAATCGGGGTTAGGGGATTCTTAATTTCATGAGCAATGCGTTGCGCCACTTCCTGCCAGGCCGCCGTTTTTTGCGCCTTAATGAATTCCGTCCGATCTTCAAACACAAATACAAAACCCAGGTCCAAACCGGCATCGTTCTGCATTCTGGAAATATTCAGGCCTACGGTCAAGAGCCGCCCATTGGGTGTTTCCATCTGGCCATCCATGGACACGCTCTCCGTTTGCTCCTGGAGCATCTGGTCATAGGCTTTCTGAAATAATTGCAGGTTGAAGGACTTGAACGCGTCGTGGACCGGTCGTCCACGCAAGTCGTCACCCTTCACTCCGATAATCCGTTCAGCGGATGGATTGAAGGTGGAAATCAGACCGGCCATATCGATCGATAACACTCCGGCGGCAATGGTTTCCACCACCGCTTCGGTGTAGGCCCGACGTTGATCGATTTCCACATTGGATCGTACGAGCGACATATTCACTTCTTCCAAACTGGATTTACTGGTGCGCAGATCGGCGGTCATGCGATTGAAAGACTGAACCAGGGTTCCGATTTCATCCGTGGCCTTGACGTCGATATTCACATCTAAATTACCTTTGGCTACCGCTTCGGTTCCTTCAGCCAGTCGTTGAATGGGGACCGTAATCCCTCGGGCCACATAAAATCCGAACCAGGTGGCGCCGAATAAAATCAGCACCGTTACCACGGCCACAAACAAATAGGCTCCACCCTTGATCGGGTTTTTCATGGAGATGATCTGCCGGTATTCCTCAAATTGTTTGGCAATCCCATCCATTTTCATGACCAAGACTTCCGGCACGTAGGACGACACCACCACCACGCCAAACACTCGGTCAGTTTGACCATTTCCCCGGATCGGCGCCGCTGCCCGAATAAGTTTCCCCACCGGAGCCTCCTGGGCCGAGGACATGGGCTGACCCGTATCCAAGACATGGAGCACCAATTGACCCACAGGAAGGCTCAATACCGCATCAGACAGCCTGGGATCCATCATGCGGGCCAGGGTTTCCATTTTTGGGGAAAAGACCTCTACGCCCGCTAAATGATATTCCTGTTGCATGCGGGCCATAATGGCTTTCAATAATTCCCGATGCTCCGGCTTTAATATATCTTCTCGAAAAATTTCCTTGCTAATGGCGCGCGCCGTATCCGCTGTTAATGATTCGCGTTCCTCTTGATAGAGATGGGCGACTTCTTCCGAGTCCCGTAAGACTTGCATAATCTGATCATTAAACCACACGTCGATGACTTCACTGATGACCCCGCTGGCCACCAAGGCCAGCAGCACAGTGGGAATCAGGGCAAAGCCGATAAAGGCCGCGACCAACTTTGACCGGAACCCCTTCCCCAACAGCTTATGCCGCTTTTCGAAAAAGGCCCGAATTAAATTTCGAGACAACAGAAGGGTGAGCGCCACCAATCCAACGCTATCCAGGTACACCAGAAAAAGCACCAGGGCATAGCTGGGACTTGGAAGTATCGAATCCGGTTGAAGGGGTCCTGATAAGCCATACCGGGCGTAATAGAGGGTAAGGGCCAGGCAGGGCAACAACAAAACCAATACAATCCAGACGGGCCGATAATGATGCCGTTTCTGCTTCGAGACGGAACTGTGGGAGGGAACACCCGGCTCGCTCGACGTGGACGGCAACCCCGTTCGAGGAAATTTCCGGGATTCAGTGAGCGGTTCTGAGAGAAGGTTCACGGCATGTCAGTGGGAGAAAATCATCCTAAGGGCCAGTCAACTATGATCATTATTGATCAAGAACAGGAACAGCGCAAGGCGCGACCATATCCCCACTATCGATTCGTCTGTCTGCCTAGGGGCGAAATGAGAAGCACTCGCCTGGACGCTTGCGGGAAGGAAGAGGGTTCGCCAGAAATCAGGGAGAAACCGTACTGCCCTTCCCTGACGTGACGCTGACATATTTCATCCGCAGGGTATAGAGCATGTCTCCTAAGACGGACGCTTCTTCAGACGTAAGATTCCCTTTGGTCTTCTCTTCCAGCAAAGATAAGATATCCACAATTTCCTTGGCCTGGGGAAGATTCATGGGCGGTGCGGGCTGTTGAGGATCCAAAGATTCTCCCATCAGCATGAGAGATGAGGTTCCAAGGGAAAAAACAAACGATGAAAATGACAAGGGAGGATGAGGCGCATGAGATGATTCTGCCGATGAATGGGGTTGCGCCATAGAGGACTCTGGCGGTGGTGGAGTAAAGGCTTCTGGCTCCGAACGCCCTCGTTTATCCCGAATCACAAACCCTGGTTCTTCGTCGCTCATCGGACACCTCCTGTAGTGGGAAAACACTAGCACTAACCGATGGTCTCTATCAAGAATCCAGGACTTACACTGAGGGAGAAAACGGGTATAATGCCCTCGCACTTAACTCAAAATTGTTGGCAGATTCATGACACAACCATCTCCGGAAAATTCCTCCTCCGCTTCTCCGACCACATGTTTGTCGGATTTACTGGCGATCATGTCCAGATTGCGTGGACCCGACGGTTGCCCTTGGGATCGTGAACAAACGAGCCAGTCCCTCAAACCCCATCTTCTTGAGGAAACGTATGAGGTGCTGGAAGCCATAGATGCCGGAAAGCCTTCCGCCCTCAAGGAAGAATTGGGGGATCTCCTGCTTCAGATTATGTTTCACACACAAATTGCCTCAGAACACAATCAATTTTCATTCAATGACGTGGCTAGGGGGTTAGCCGAAAAACTGATTCGACGGCACCCCCATGTTTTTCAACAAACCACCGATGCTTCACCTGTCCCAACAGCCCAAGATGTGAGCCGGCAATGGGATCGACTCAAACAACAAGAACAAGCCACTCAACCGGGACCCCAGTCACTTTTACAAGGGATTCCCAAAATTGCTCCAGCTCTTCAGCGTGCCTTTCAAGTCCAAAAACGCGCCTCGCGTGCAGGATTTGATTGGGAGACCATTGAGCCTGCATTGGAAAAATTTAAAGAAGAATTGAATGAATTATATGCTGCCGCTGCGGAAAGTATTCCGTCGTCTTCGGAAGGGACTCTTCGACCGGAAAACCCGACGGTTCAAAACACCATTGAAGAAGAATTGGGGGATGTATTCTTTGCGTTAGTCAATGTCTCCCGGTTCCTTCGAGTCAATCCTGAAGAGGCGTTACGCCGTGCCACCAACAAATTTATCTCCAGGTTTCATTTCGTTGAATCACAAGCTGCGTTGGAAGGGAAGGATCTTCGCGACTATACGCTTCCGCAACTCGACAAATGGTGGGATGCAGCCAAACATCTGGAGCGGCAAGCACCTCAGACTTCCGAAAGCATCAAAGGAGCCACAACGTGAGCCAGGAAGAAGAACCAACAGAGGGTCGACGGGTAGGCATCCACCCACTTATCGTAGTGTTTGGCGTCATTTTTGGATTATGGCTGTTCATCACGCTCATCATTCCTAAATCCAAAAATTTACCTAATCAAGGACCGGGAACCACCCCCAAGACCCCCGTGGGTCTCCACAACATCGTATCGACTGACCTCATTCCGACATATGAGGCGACCGGAACCGTCGCGGATATGAAAGCCATCACTATTCTGGTTCCTCCGGCCACCACAGATAGTCAGGTGGTCGCGCTGTTGCAATATTTCCAAAAAGCCCGTCTGGATAATACGCTGGACACCCTTTTGCCACCCACCACACCGGGAGACAAACTCGGAGAATTCGCCATTGCCGATATCTATATTTTTTCAGAAGCCCAGTACGGCGTGACCGAATCAGCCAAGGCCTTGGGCCGGGGGGCTCATGCCCCTGGGGAATTTTATCCCAGCTCCATTCCATACGAAGTGGCTATGGAAAACGTCCGCGGCCACTATGCTATTGACCTGTATAATAAAAACTCGCCGGAACATGCGTCCCTGGGATTTGGTGAGGATGAGACAGGGGTGTATTCAAAACGTTATCAACGCGTCTTCTAATACATTCGAGATGTGCAAAGCGGAGAAGAGCCTCAGGCCTCCTGCTGAGATTCCCTCCGCAAAGTTTCTGTGGCCCTCAGAGTCCCGTCTGATCGTGGATAGATTTCCGCAGTACAGCCTGTTCAGCCTTCATCCACTGATCCAGTTCAGCAAACAGAGAAATGGAATCGCCTGTGAAAGGTCCGATCATCACATCCAGACGATCAGCCAGCAATCCATCCGCGTCGGCAATCTCAAGTTTTTTATCTGCAATGGCCCGCGAAAGGATTTGATTAATCCGAAGCTGTTGCCCAACTGATCCGCCCACGATTCCCAGAATCGAGTTTTTCAAATAGTCCAGCTCCAGTTCAATCGAGACCTTCACTCTGACTCCCTGTGCGGTTGCCCAATCAGGTCGCTGAACGGAATAATCATAGGAAAAGGCCGGCTCGCGTGGTTCCCGATATGGACCCATCACATTCAAGACAATTAAATCTGACTGCATAATTCCATCCCTTAAACGATGAAAACGTGGATCTATTCTACAGAAGGTGAAGAAACCCGTGACTTTGACGATATTTGAATGAGAGCACCGCTCGAATTCCCTTCGAGGGGGCCCGTCCACCCTTGTAATCCATTTTTCAGAAGATAAATATTGGGATAACTATGTCGACTCAGAAAATCGCAGGCAAGACGACTCCGGTCACCACCCGCGCAATACACCAGGATTTTTTCAGATTCAATCGGAAGTTCCGCCTGGTAGCGTATTTCTAAATCCTCAACAGGAATCAATCTAGCACCAGGAATCCGCTGTTTGGCATATTCGGCTTTGGTGCGGACATCCAACACGAAAACATTCGATGAAGAGGAAGATGGCGCCAGCCATTGGGCTGCATCCACGCCGGAAACCTCATGATACAGCAGGCCATTTCTAATCAACGTATCGGAGACGCGCTGTCCTCGAGCTAAAAGTGCCGTCTGGATGCGTAAAGGCTCTACGGCTGATTCAATTTTTCCAGAAAGTGCGCCCACCTTTTGCTCAAGGTTATATTGCTCACGTTTGAGGCGTATAAGATCCTGATGGAGTCGCCTAACAGACCAGAGCGCCACACTCGCGAGACACAAACCGAGACCGCCGAAAATTATTCCTAGGCTATCCATCTGACCAATTCGTCTCTTTTCCTCAGAGACAGCCCTTCTCCATTCACGATTCACCCATCGGTCATGTTGCGGTTTTACCGCCCTAAAGGAATTTGTGCTTTACAGGACGAATGTCTCCCAAATATGTTTGGCGTGAGACACTCTCGCTGTTGATAGAATATGTAAAAAACAGAAAACCACTGTAGGAGAAAAACATTCAGTGGAATATTGATAACTGGTCGGGGCGAGAGGATTTGAACCTCCGACCCCCGCGTCCCGAACGCGGTGCGCTACCGGTCTGCGCTACGCCCCGATCATTACGAGTCTACCGATCAAGAAGGAAAAGGCTCATACGGAAATCCATGAGCATCGGCAACGGCTTGACATGTTACACGACTACTGAACACGTTCAATCCATTTCGTAAGCCAGGATGGTTGCGCAGGGAACCTTCCAACCCTTCTTCGACCAGCTGGACTATAAAAGGTAAAGTGGCGTTGGTCAAGGCTAAAGTCGATGTATACGGCACAATTCCAGGAATATTTGCGACGGCATAATGCAGGACTCCATCGACAACATAGACCGGATCGCTATGCGTGGTCGGACGGGTCGTCTCCGCACACCCACCCTGATCAACCGAAACATCGACCACCACTGATCCCGGTTTCATGTCAGCAATCATGGGTCTTGTGATCACCCGAGGCGTTCGTGCCGCAGGAAGATACACGGCTCCAATCACAAGATCGGCACGAGAGAGAAAGTGGTGAATCATGGACTGGGTGGAAGCCACTGTGACGAGGCGTCCGGGATAGTGATCCTCCAAAGTGCGTAACTGCCATAGATCCAGACTTAACACCGTAACGTTGGCTCCCATCCCCACCGCAATTTTGACGGCAGAGGTACCCACGACCCCCGAGCCCAATACCACGACCTCCCCTGGCGGAACTCCGGGCACCCCACCTAACAAGACCCCGGAACCTCCACGTTGCTTTTCCAAATAATGTGCCCCAATTTGTACCGACATTCGTCCGGCAATTTCACTCATGGGACGCAAAAGAGGAAATTGTCCCTTTGCATCCTCAGTCGTTTCGTAGGCGATGGCTGCGCACCCGATCCTGAGCAAAGCCTCTGTCAAGGCTTTAGAGGCCGCCAGGTGCAGGTAAGTAAAGACCACATGATCTTTCCTCAGCAACATCCACTCTTCAGATTGCGGCTCCTTGACCTTCACAATGAGTTGAGCCTCTCCATACGTCGCTTTCATGGTTTGGGCCAGAACGGCACCTGCTTGCCGATAGAGGTCATCACTGAACCCACTCCCCTCTCCGGCTCCCTGTTGAATGACGACCCGATGCCCGCGACCACACAATTCCTTCACCCCATGAGGAGTCAGTGCCACACGAAATTCATGATCCTTAATTTCTTTTGGGACCCCAATCACCATATTCTTAACCCCTTTCACCTCTTTGTGGCTCTGATGCCGGCCCACATCCTATTCACCAACCATCTACCATTTATCCAATAAATACGAGGACTTTCCAGCCGACCTGTTCCCGTGACCTGGACAGGTTCCTGAATCCTCAGGTAAGATCGGCTCTTTATTTTCCCTTTGCTTTTTCGGCTATTTTCATGAGACTTTAACAAGTATGAGTAAATTCACCCATCATATTTTTGTGTGCATCAATGAACGGCCCAAGGGAGATCCACGAGGATGTTGCTCAGCCTTAGGATCTGTCGGATTACATGCGTTTTTTAAAAAAGAAGTCGAGCGGTTAGGGTTAAAAGGAATTGTCCGCGCAAACAAAGCCGGATGTCTGGACCAATGTGAGTACGGACCAAGCGTCGTCATTTATCCCGAAGGCGTTTGGTATTGGGTTGGCCAGGAAGCTGATGTCACCGAAATCATGGAGCGACATATCGGTAAAGGGGAAATTGTGGAACGGCTCCTGATGCCAGGGAAAAATGGTTCCTTACCCACAGTCAACTCCTAATGCCTTGTCCCTTCACACACGGACCACTGGTCCCCTAAACCTGTCGCCACAATCTGGCGCATGGCCTTCATCTTATGGGCAATGAAGACAAATGGAAAGCCAACTTACGAAAAGTGGCCTTTTTGAAGTCCTTTCCCGGTTGGCTCTCCTCCTGGGAACAGGGGATAGGAGCCTCCCTTGAACAAGTCCTCCCTATCCCCGGACATGCTCCTCATACCGTCCTGCTTCTATCTGAGGGCCGCTTTGTTGTCACCCCGCCCGTTCATGACGAACCGCAAATGGTGACAGCGGGACTCCTGGCCGCTCGTCCACATCTTGAATCCATTCATGCCGGTGCATTTACGGAATACGATCATCTGACACGCCTGGATCAGGAATTGGGACGCATGGCCAGGTTGGAAAATATTCTGAATGCCATTGATAACAACCTTGATCGTATTCCTGAACTCAAATCGCGCATTCAGGATTTAGTCAAACAATGGGAAAGGGAGAATCATCATTCACAATGAATATGCTTGAAATGTTTTCCGGAGCCCTTTTTGAAGGAGTAAGCCCTATGATGGTGAGAAGAGACCACTTGGTTCGACATCCGGACCGTTGCACCCATAATGCGATCTGCATTCCAGTTTGTCCGACAGGAGCCTGGCTTTCGACTCCTCCCTACAAATTCGATTCGTCACGGTGCATGGAATCGTGCCGTCTCTGTCTGGATGCCTGCCCGTCTCAGGCCATTTACGGAGTCTTCCGCAAAGGCGAAAAACTTCTCGTACCGAAGCAAGAGTAAATTAAATAATCCGCTTCCTCCAATATCCCCAATAGGCCGTGCCCACAGTACCACAGCCACCGGTGAGTCCGGTTGACGCCACGATTTGATAGACATCGCTCCGTGCAATTTTGACGGGTGAATGCGGACTCAGCACAAGCGGTGACACCGACAACTGTTGCAATGTACGAATCCCGATCAAAATCGGCCACATGCAGGCCAGCCGCAGGCGAATCTCCAGGCGGGGTATGGCCATGGTATAGCGCCATCCCTGATCTAAATGATCTCGCGCCTCCTGTATCAATTTTCTGAAGAGCGGGCGAAATGCGGGTGCAGAGGTTTCATCGAGCAGTTGCTGGGGAGTCAGAGATACCTGATCCAGCAACATTGTCGGGATATAACACCGCCCATTCCTCAAATCCAGTGGCAAATCCCGCAGAATATTGACCATTTGCAACCCCTTCCCATAGCGAATGGCAAGAGGAATCATACAGGCCTGATCCCACCCTCGAAATCCCGGAAGGTGGCTGCATACCATCTTCGTCCAAAACTCTCCCACACATCCTGCAACCGCATAGGTGTAATATTCAAAATCATAAATCGCCTGTAAGGCGCGAACCGCCTGCCTTTCCGTTTTTTGGGGAAACTGATGGAGGTCAAATTCCATTCCTCCAATCAGCACCGACAGAACCTGCGCAATCTGAGACCGGTCGGTTGGACTAAATTTTTCGTAAATTCGGAAACACCCCTCTAATTCTTCCAACAAGCGACGCTCATCAGGATTACTTTGTTTCGTGAGAACCTGCGTCTGGATTTTTTTTATTTGTGCCAAATCGGTGGTACTTCCCCATACCTGCCCTTTTAACAAACGTAAACATTCCAGGCGGACCCCATCCTCTATTTCTCCCGTATCGGCGATGGTATCCGCAGCTCTGGCCAACAAATAGGCCAAACCAATTTGCGCACGAACCGCGCGAGGCAGGATAGCCAGAGTTAAATAAAAGGAGCGGGAAACCCGCTTGAGGACCTTACCGAGAAGGTGTTGATCCGGTGGAGAAAGGCGCATAATCTAGTGAACGATGAGACGGCCTTCCATCCCTTGCTCACGATGCGTGGGAAAGAACAGAAGCTGTTTATCGCAATAAAAAGTATAGATGCCGGGCTCGGTCAACGTGAGGGTGACAGCTTTCGTATCGCCGCTGGAAATATCCACATCCACCAGACGAGTGCCGCTGGAGTCATCCAGCAAAAAATTGTGAGGAACCAGAAAAGACTGATTACTCAGAGTCAGGGTCAGCGGTTTACCCGCTTTCACCACCACTTCCGATGGCGTAAAGGCATAACTTTCCATACTGATCATTACCTGTTGTCCGAAAGGTTCCTCTACTATTGGAGGCAAGGAGGACTCCGCCGATTGGGCGTATGGACGGTCGGAAAAACTCCAATAGCCCGTCACCACGACAAGACTCAATATCAATCGTGTATAATGTTTTACAGAAAAAATGTCTAGAATAAATGATTTCCTCATCAGTCACGATATCATAACCGTTTTCCAGACAAGGGTCACGCCTTTCCCTCTCTTGACTCTCAAGAAAAAGGTGTTATCTTCCAACAAGTTGAAACCTTAAGCCGCTTTTTAAGATACTGGTAAAGGGATCATTTATGAAGTCGAACAAATTAGCGTGTTTCCACAAGCAGATGTGGAACAATTAAGGGAGATTGTCTATGAAAAAACTTAAAGGAATTGGTCTATTACTGATTGCCAATATCCTCATCTTTATCACCCTCTCAATCTCGTTCACCGTGTTGTCTGAGATGATTCTCCCGGCCTTCGGAATCGATCTCCGTGGATCAATCGCTCAAATGGATCTGTTATGGGCATTTGTCATTGGGTTTGGTGGCGCATTTATCAGTTTGGCCTTTTCCAAACAAATGGCCAGGGCCTTTATAGACTGCACGCAAATCACAGAACCGCGAAACCAGGCGGAAAGAATCGTATTTGACACCGTCCAAAAAATATCTGAAAAGTTAGGCATTTCCATGCCGGAAGTATGGATATATGAATCCCCGGACCCTAACGCGTTTGCCACCGGGCCCACAAAAAATAACTCGATGGTGGCCGTCTCAACCGGCCTGCTCAACAACCTGAATGAAGGTGAAGTGCGAGCCGTCCTGGCTCATGAAATGGGCCATGTCTACAACGGCGATATGTTTACCACAACCGTGTTGGCAGGGCTGATGAATACATTTGTCTACTTTATTAGCCGGTTTATCTACCGGCAGGTAGCCGAACGCAATGAGGCATTAGGATTCGGAGTATATATCGTTCTGCAAATCGTTCTCTCCGTACTAGCGATGATTCCCATTAGCTGGTGGTCCCGCCGACGGGAATTTGCAGCCGACCGGTTCGCAGCCAACACCGTAGGCAAAGAACACATGATCTCGGCTCTGGAGGGGATTGATCGTTGGGTGCAACGCACCCAATTTGAATATAGCTCCCAAGACGCGCTGGCGACGATGAAAATATCCGGGAAATCGCACAGCTTCATGCAGATATTTGCGACTCACCCGCCGATTGAAGCGAGAGTGAATGCATTACGGCAACTCTAACTCGAAAAATTGGCGTAATTCGAAAAAGGGACTTGGTCATGCCAAGTCCCTTTTTTTATCGTCTTTCTGTCAATCCGGATTGTTTCAGAACTTTTGGGGCTGCAATGAGCGATTGCTTCCCATGGCAGGAGAGAATGCGAATTAATTCAGCGTTCTGACATCATATTCATGGGAAAGGACTGATGGAAACTCTTTTATCCCATGCCGGCAAAGAACAGGAAGGAGCGAGGCCGGAGGTTGAATCAGTGCGACAGGAATATGTAATTGCTGAAGGTGATAGAGTCCATACCCACAAAAAGTCAGGCCCATCGGGCCCATGGATTCCACATCGGAAAAATCAACGAGGACTTTTCGATAGTCCAGACTTATCGCTCGCGCTGCAGCCTTTTCAAACATCTCCCCGAGAGAATGATCCGGCAAACCCAATATGCGAATAACAACGGCATCCGGTAAAATCTGAATTCCACATTGCATAAGGAAATCCTCCCAAGCCTGAATAATCGTTGTTGACGCACCCACGCTCGTTGCGCCACCTATTCATACAGGATTGAGTGAACCCCTTGAGCCATACCCCTACAATTCCCTATTTGAACTAGCATCGCCTTTTTGGACCCTGTCCCTCGCCAAGCCCACCTACGATGACCGCCAGTATTGCCCTGATCAGGAAGTTCAACTGTGAGGGAAAAGAGTGGTTGGGCGTGCAGCAATGGTCGGCGTCATGAATAACAAAACTTTGAGTGACTGACAAAAAGCCGAGACAGATCGCCTTGGAACCATTAGATATCACAATGAGAGGGGAAGGCTGGTTGGGCTATTTCGAGCACAGAGGATTATTTCCCATGACAGCCTGGGTTGATCCTGGACCAAGTCCCCGTCCAAGACTTACCTGAATTTCCTACCGTGACCAAAACCGGAAATGTTCGAACTCTGAGCCCGAAGAAGATGAAAGAAGTGGTGGAATAAATTGGAGCGGGCGAGGGGATTTGAACCCCCGACAACTTGCTTGGGAAGCAAGGACTCTACCACTGAGCTACGCCCGCTCACGAGATCAGGATTCGCATTCTAGGTGTGAGCTGAGTCGTAGTCAAGGTACAAAAAATTTGAGAGTGGCTGATGGGCTCTGCCGTTGAAGTCAGTCACTCCCGAATTTATCTGGATCAATCTATTCCCTGAATTCAATGATCGCAAATTTTCGCTTGCCGATTTTCATCGGATAGGATCGGCCAGGCTCGAAGGTCATCATCCCGTTTGGGTCCGCAAGCTTTTCTCCGTCCACCTGGACCCCACCCTGGGAAACGAGTCGTCTGGCTTCAGATTTACTGGGCACTAAGCCCGTCCGCATCAGGAGGTCAACCACAGGCATGGAATAATCTTGGGGGTTGTTAAAATCCGTGAGAGTCAGTTTCACACGGGCATCCGGCTCATCGGGAAAATCCCGCTTTTGAAAACGCTGCTGAAAATCGGCCTTGGCCTCTTCCACTGCATCGCTTCCATGATATTGACGAACAATCTGTTCGGCCAGGGCCATTTTGGCCTCCATCGGATGTTGATGCTTGACCTCATCTAAATTGCGGACCGTCAACAGTTCGTAATAGCGCAGCATCAGGACATCGCTAATAGACATCAGCTTCCCGAACATGTCTGCCGGACGATCTTCCAAGGCGATATAATTTCCAAAGCTTTTACTCATTTTTCGGACCCCATCCGTGCCTTCTAACAACGGCATGGTGAGCACCACCTGCGGTTTTTGGCCGTAATCCCGCTGCAAGTCACGCCCGACGAGGAGGTTAAATTTTTGATCGGTTCCACCCAACTCCACATCGGCTTCCAACACGACCGAGTCGTACCCCTGCACCAAAGGATAAAGAAATTCATGCACACTAATATGCTTTTGCTCCCGGTATCGTTTTGAGAAATCGTCCCGCTCCAACATGCGTGCCACGCTATAATGTGAACACAACTCCACCATCTTTTCCACCCGCATGCCACTCATCCAATGACTATTGAATTCAATACGGGTTTTCTGTGGGTCCAGAGTTTTGAAAATCTGTTGTTCATAGGTTTTCGCATTGGCCAGCACTTGCTCTTTCGTCAGCGCCACCCGGGTTTCCGACACCCCGGTCGGATCGCCGATCATGCCAGTAAAATCCCCGATAAGAAAAATGACTTGATGGCCCAACTCCTGAAAGTGCTTAAGTTTTTGGATTAACACGGTATGGCCCAGATGCAGGTCCGGCGCCGTAGGATCAAACCCGGCTTTAATTTTGAGAGGACGCTGTTCTTTCAAAGACTCCGCTAATTTGCTTTTTAATTCGTCGAGTTGAATGACTTCCACGGTTCCCCGAAGAATAAGGTCCAGCTGCCGGTTGATTTCTGAAGGTGTCATCTTGTAAGCCACGCTGTGTGAAAGTGAAAAATTAACTCCCGATCCCTATCGCTATGGTTGAGGCGCGAACACCAACAAGGGGGCGCAGTTGCTCCAACCGTTTTTTTCCAATACCCGGCACCAGAGCCAAATCGTCAATGCGTCTAAATGCTCCATGAGACGTTCGATGGGCCACGATTCGTCCTGCCAGGATTGGTCCAATACCAGGAAGATGCTCTAATTCAGCTAATGTGCCGTCATTCAAGTCAACGGGAAACGCCGCGACTTCCCTGGATTGCCCGCCTTCTCCCTCCACCCCATCCTGAAGAGGCTGAACCACATTTCTCCCCGCAAACGGTACCACGCTCACAACCTCGTCAGGATCACCTGCTGAACCGGAAGCAAGGGTGTGTGATGGCTGAACACCTGAATGTTCGATCGAAACAACTGGAGAAAGAGACGGTTGCGGCCAACCGACCCAATAGACAAACAAGACCCCCATTCCCAACAAGACCAATTTCAAGAGGAGCGAACTTGCCCAGGAAATTTGGCCTGCATGCCTATCAGATACTTGCAGCGGGCTGGCAAGCGACCTCTGCGGTTCGATGTCTTTCATGTTGAATCAATGAATTTCCGTCATAGGATTATCAGCGCTTTCGCGCCTGGTGAATGGCCATGCCCTCCACATCCTCGGCTGCCTCCATCAACCCTTCCGAAAAAGTCGGATGCGCATGGATCATGTTGGCGAGATCTTCAACAGTCAACCCACCCTGCATGGCCATGGCGGCTTCATGAATAAGGTCCGCCGCATGAGCACCGATAATATGGACGCCAAGAATTTTCTTGGTCTGTTCATCCGAAATTACTTTGAAATGTCCAAACGGCTCCCCAACGGCCTGTGCTTTTCCGAGACCGGCATATTTAAATCGCCCGACCGCGACCGCCAACCCACGTTCCCGGGCCTGGGCCTCAGTCAGTCCGACACGCCCGATTTCCGGTAAGGTAAAAATCCCTGCAGGAATGACATCATAGTTAATGGCCTGCGGCCGGCCCATCGCGTTTGAAACTGCCACTTTTCCTTGAGCCGAGGCGACATGCGCCAACATGTATTTTCCCGTCACATCTCCGATCGCATAAACACCGGGGACGGAGGTTTCCATTTTTTCATTGATCAGAATCTCACCCCTGGTTCCCACCTGCACGCCAACCTGATCCAGCCCTAACCGGCCGGAGTTCAGACGACGCCCGACCGAAACTAGCAGGTGGTCTGTAACCAGTTCTTCCCCCGACGCCAGCGTTGCTTGCACTCCCTCATCAAGAGCCACCCAATCCGTAATCTGCGTATTGAGATAGAGGTGAATCTTGCGTTTTTTCAACTCACGCGTCATGGTGGAAATCGTATCTTCATCCTCAAGTGGCAGCACGGACGGCATCATTTCGACAAGACTCACTTCCGATCCCAGCCCGCTCAACAAGCAGGCAAACTCACATCCTTCCACCCCACCACCGACAATCACCATGCTCCGGGGAATCACCGTCAGATCCAGAGCCTCCTTACTAGTCAACACGCGTTGGCCATCAATGGGAAACTGAGGCAGTTGAGGCCAGGAAGAACCTGTGGCAAGAATAATGGCATCGGCATCAATGGTGGATGAAGACCCATCAAGATGGGTAACCCGCACCTGCCGGTCATTCACCAATTCTCCTCGTCCCGGCACGTGGGTAATTTTCCACTGCTTCAACAAGGTGCCGATCCCCTTTACAAGCCCACGAACCACCTCCTCCTTACGTGCAACCATCCGGGCAAGGTCATAGCTCACAGGCCCCTCAATGTTGAGGCCAAACGGCTGGGCATGCCGAACACGTTCGCCAAGATCAATAAAGCCCAACAGGGTTTTACTGGGAATACAGCCCCAATTCAGGCACACCCCTCCAAGCACCTGTTCCTCAAGGATCGTCACCCTGGCCCCTAATTGGGCGGCGCGAATAGCCGCCACATACCCACCAGGACCTGATCCAATAATGACAATGTGGGGCGAGGTGGTCATGATTCCTGTGAGGCTAAAAATGCCGTGTATTGCTCCGGCGTCATCAACCCATCCACCTCACCAGGATCGGCTAATTCCAGCACCGCGATCCACCCCTTGCCATAGGGATCCTGATTGAGCAATTCGGGATGGTCCTCAAGTTCTGTATTCACTTGAAGTATTTTTCCGGTAACCGGCGTGTAAATCGTCGAAGTGGCTTTGGTCGACTCCACTTCTCCCAATTGATCTTCAGCTTGCAGCGAGGTTCCGACTTTAGGAACGTCCACAAAGACCACATCGCCCAGGGCATCCTGAGCAAAATTGCTAATACCTAAGGTCGCCTTTTTCCCTTCAACGCGAATCCATTCGTGTTCCTTGTGAAATCGTAAATCCTGTGGCTCCATTCCTACCCCCTTTTGTTCAAAACAATGATGGCATTCATAGTTGTATGATGTCTCCCATGCACCTCATGAAACGAGCGACCCCAGCTCAATGTGAGGGGGACAGTACCGGACCAATCAAGAAAATGCGCGAAGATCGTGCACGACACCAATTCCCGAAGGAAACTCACCGAGCAGTGAGGGACTGCTCCCGGCTGTTCCCGGCACAATGCGCTTTCCTCTCTCCGCCGGCATACTCACCCAAACCCGTCGCGGATCGTCAAGGACGGGAAGCAAGCGGGTTAATACCGCCTTCGTCGAAATGCGCCTGAGCTTCTCAATCGCCGACACTTGGTCGGACGAGGAGTGACGGTCAATTTCCGGCCGCACAAAGAAAAAGGAAAACGGTCGCCGGATGGCTTCCATTGCGTCCTGAGCATAGTCCACCAGAGCCCGAACCGGATCGGTCAATCCATGGGGGTGGAGCTCCAGACCGCATTGAACCGTCAAGTGGCGTTTGCGAAGCTGGCCCATCAACTGCTCAACAACAGTCAATCGCTCACGAGCCTTCCACCCCGCCCAGCGCCAAAACACGGAATCTTCATTAGGAACGCCTGAAGGCTGGGTTGATCGACTCGCCCCTTTCGAGGCCCTGAGGGGATCAAACCCAGGGTGGAAGGTCCGTGCAGGATCAAAACTCACTCCGAAGGCGGTTTGAAAACGGGTCAATCCCGACCGTGACAGCCCGTCATACCTCCCCATAGGATAATCGTCGAGAAACACAAGACCGTCCACGCCTTCCTCGGAAAGATGCGTGAGAAATTGATCGAGAAATCGTTGATACTCCGGATGAAAAATATCAAAAAACCTGGAGTCCTGAACCTGGCGGGTGGTCGTATTATACCTGCCGTCACGCCATTCAGGCAGAGGGGAATCATGCCAATTGCCAATACAACGGAGATTCACTCCCACATACACCAACAGATGCAACTGATGACTGCGTTCCACATAGGAACGCAGGAGCGTCTGGAGATCAAGCAGATGGCGAGGCGCCCGCGACGTCTGCTGTAGATCGGTGTGGAATCCGGCTCCCTCACAACCCAAATCAATCAACAGGGTGGTGATTCCATCAGCCTTCATCTTTTTAATTCCCTGGTCAAACCCTCCACTGGCCGGCAATTGTTCAAGAGTTAACCGGATGGCCTGAGTATCGAGAGGAGGCATCGTAAATTGTTCAAGTAACCGTTGAAGTTCATTGAACTGCAATTGAGCACCGTCCTGATAAGGATTGGCGTTCCCCGCAACGGTGAGTATGCGGTACTGATCCCTGGCGGCTTCCCATTCCCCAACCTGACGATAGGCCTGAGCCAACAACCATCGGCTTTGGACTTCAAGGGGCTCCCCAGGAAGAAGCGCCAGCAAGCGCGTCAGTCCCCTGATGGCCTGCGGATAGTCTTTTTCCTCAAATTGTTCCTTGGACCGTTGAAAGAGTTGCACGTGAACCTGTTGAATTTCAGGAGGAACTTCAGATGGGGACGACACGATTCCTTTATTGGGATCATCCGGAACGGATTCCACGGTAGGGGGAGGAATGGCATCACTCACCGGTGGTCCATGGGGAGGCCGTGTACGCCCGCATCCGGCTAAGATCCCCAGACACACCAGCAAACTACATATTTTCAACCATGTTGTCATACGGCAATACGTGCGTAGAGGTAAATGAACTTAAACCCATACACTAGATTTATGAGGAGAAAACATGCCCGCCATTTTTGGCGGGCAACATGCCGAAGTCAGTGGGTTTTAAAATACAGGCTCAGTAGGGTCTTCCACTAGCCCAGATTGGATTCTGCGAAAAAGTAGCGAATCTCAATTTGCGCATTCTCCGTGGAATCGGACCCATGCACCGCATTGGCCTCAATAGAAGCCCCATGCGCAGCCCGAATGGTACCCGGAGCGGCTTTCTTGGGATCGGTCGCGCCCATCAGGTCACGGTGTGTTTTGACCGCGTCCTTCCCTTCCAACACCATAACCACCACCGGCCCCGAACTCATATAGGTCGTCAAGTCATTAAAGAAGGGGCGTTCTCGATGCACAGCATAAAACCCTTCCGCCACCCCTTTGGATAACCGCATCATTTTCATAGCAACCGGAAACAACCCGGCTTCTTCATAGCGGCGGATAATATCACCAATCGCATGTTTGGCCACCGCATCAGGCTTAATAATCGCTAACGTCCGCTCTGACATACTTCTCGTCCTTTCCAAAAAATCCCATAATAAAACCCTGTGAACAAGAAGGAGCATTTTACGGCCCCTTCTATTCAGTTGCAATCTCAAGGCCACACTTAAAAGGCTGTAATCACAATGACTTCGGCAGGCTGAAACAGGACCCGCTCAGGGATGGAATGGGAACCAGGGTGCTGATCCAGCGAGCTGACACGCCACATTCCGGGAGAAGACGGTAGAGGGCCCAATTCGCCGATTGCCACCTCAACCGTCTCATGAGCATTGCTATTGAGGCAGAGAAGTGCCCAACTGTGTGGGTTTTCCAACGACCGCCGCTCCAAAACGCACAGGTTGGGGTTGGTCATCGACCGTTGAAGCAGATCCCCCTCCCCTTGCCAGAGCGGCACCTCCAATTTCCAGTGATTCACCGCACGGATAAAACTCTGCAAATCCCATCGAGGGGATTCCCAATCATCAGGAGTGGTCTCCACCACATGCAGCGACCGCTGAAATCCAAATTCATACCCCATCGGGATCATGAGGCCGGTGGAGAACAGCGCGGCAAAGGCATAGCGTTGGCGTTGAACCGCCTCATTCCCTCCCGACTCAGCAGCCAGACGCGGGGTATCATGCGATTCAGGAAACCCTATAGACGGCATAGCCTGAAATTCCCGATGCTGGTTCAAACACCAGGCATCCTTGAAATTCCACCATTTGGAGCTGTTACAAAAAAGGTGAAATCCCGCTTCTCCCAGCGCGCGCGTCTGCTCCAAGGTACAACCAAGATTCTCCGCCCAAAAGACGGCCTGCGGATTCAGGCGTTGCGCCCGGTGAATAAGAAAGCGCCACAACTCACTGGGAACTTTATAGGCCGCGTCACACCGGAATCCCTGAAACCCCAATTCAAGATACCGGTCAACCAATTGCCCCCAATACTCCCAAAGATGCTCCCGGTCCGGAGAATGCCGATTATCAATTTCGGCTAAATCGCCCCACACCGTTCTCTTGCCGGGGTCATCCGGATCAACCGCATACGGATGTTCAACTTTTCCCTCACCATCCCGCATGTACCAGTCGGGATGCCGGGACACTAAGGAGGAATCGATGGCCGTGTGGTTTAATACGAGATCCACCATTGGCGCCAGGCCACATTGGGCAATACGTTGAAGCGTGGGACGTAACACATCAAGTCGCTGGTCCTGAGTCCCTTCCGGTAGAAATGCCGGATTCAGGAGATCATATTCTTTGATCGCGTATAAACTTCCCGAGAATCCCGGGAGATGAATGGGATTTACAAAGAGCCAATTAAACCCCATGCCTGCGGCCCGTTCCGCGTGCGAGATCCAGCGATCACAAGGACCGGCCAGGCGAGGGAACAAATTGTAGATGAGAGGAACCTGGTGCGAAGTCTGCATTACATTTATTCTTTCTCTGGACAGACTTGAGGTGGACGGCTATCCGAAATCAGACCCTTGGAAAAGATGATTTTGCCAACCTGTTTCACATTGGCGCACATATCACCCAATCCCGGAGTGACCAGGCGAAACGGCCCGCCTCGTTCGGAAGGAAACGGCGCGCCATTCTGTTCATACACCAGAATGCCGAATTCTGCAGCTTGCTTGATGGTCAGACTGGCTGAGAATTTTCCGTCCTGCGATTCGAAGGTCACATGATCGGTTCCCACATTAAGCGTTACAACATCAAGTATTGCTTGAAGTTTGACGCCACGCACATTCATTCCCGGCATCAACGTGGGCAGTTCAGACACCTGATGCGTGGCAGGAAGTTGTGCCAGCGTCGTTCGCGTGAAGTCGAGAGTCTGCAAAATGGCTCCGTCCACCTGTATCATGGCCTCAGTGGAAGGCCTGGATACGGTCATGGCCTTTATGAACGCCGTCAACATATCATTCATGGGAGTGGGCACTCCAAACGCCTTGCCTTGTTCGGTGATAAAACCATTCAGTTCATCAATCTCGGTAGGCCGTCCGGCCAACCAATCATCATACATCGACGTATGGATATCTCGAAGTTCTTGAGCCCATTTGACGACCTTCTCCGGCATATCCTCATCCAGCGGTACACGGTGCACCGCCATGGCCACGGCCGAAACTTCCCGCACGACGGTTGCGATGACCGGTTGAAACTCCGGATGATCCAAGGCTTTTGCTACCCGATCGTTCAGCAACACCGTCAACGGATTAAACACACAATTCCAACACATTTTCTCCCACTTGGCCCGCCGGATATCAGGATTAATGAAACAGGGAATCCCTCCCCTTTTCAATAACGCCAGGATGGCTTGGAGTCTGGGAGTTTCCATCCCCAACGGTTCCCCAATAGTCACCATGCCTTTCTTATAATGGTTGATCACCCCCGGCTCGGCGATCTTCGAATAGATAAATGCCACCCCGCCCACAATCCGCTCCCGGCCAAAGCGGACCATCAGGGTATCCTCAATCGTCACCCCATTTTGCAAGGTCAGAATAATGGTATCCGGTTTCAGTACCGGTTCAATCTGGTTCATAACCTCATCCAGGTCATAAGCTTTGATCCCGAGCACGATTAAATCCGGGCGGGGCAGTTCCTCGGGATCGGAAGCGACGGGGGGATGCACGGTAAAGCTCTCACCAATTGCGCTCCGGATGGTCAGCCCGTTTTTAGCCACGGCCTCCCTGGTACGCGGTCGCAGGAGGAACGACACATTCGGATTGTGGCGAGCCAGGTGAGCCCCAAAATATCCCCCAACGGACCCCGCCCCCACAAATAAAATCTCCTTCATCCGATGACCTTTGGTTACCTTTCCTTTTTTATCTACTAAAATTTCGCGTAATGGTTTAAATATCAGCAAGCCAAATCATGATGAAACTTGAACATTGCTGTCATCCTGAGCTTTTGCGAAGGATCTGCGCCCCAAGCAACAGGCACCGGATTCAATGCATTCACGCCAAAACAGAATCCCTCACTCTACCAGAATTACCACCGCTCGCCTACGGATCGTTGCCTTATTTGGCACCATGAAACTGCAGCTGCCGCCATGCCTCATAGACCACCACAGCAACCGCATTGCTCAAGTTTAAACTACGAGAATCAGGCCGCATCGGAATGCGTAACCGGTGGTCTGGAGGAAGCGCTTCTAAAATATGGGCAGGTAAGCCTCTCGTCTCGGGACCAAAGTACAAGGCATCGCCAAGCTGAAAAGCCACGTCGTGATAGGGCCGCTTCCCTTTTGTGGTGATCGCAAAAATACGTGAGGGCTTTTGAGCATTCAGATAGTCTTGGAGGGTGGGATAATCCTTCATCCGGGCCAATTCATGATAATCCAATCCGGCCCGACGGGCCCGCTTGTCATCCAATTCAAATCCCAACGGATGAATCAGATGCAAACCGAACCCGGTATTGGCACACAGACGAATAATATTCCCGGTGTTCGGCGGAATTTCCGGTTCGTAGAGGACAACATCCAACATGGTATCGCTTAAGAGGTTCGTGTCAGGGCTTCCTTGAAAAGGCAGTGTTATTTGGCCAAGATTAAAACATCCATCGATATTGTTCGACGTGGACTTCTCGCAGGCTCCGGGTGTTGGGGGAGGTAAAGATGTGTGGCTTCGGTTTAAAGAGAATCCTCACCAACAAAGACTTCAACGAGATTATTGTAGCCGACAACACGACCCCATCTTGCAGTGGAGCAGAATACCAATCCACCATGAAAACCGATACTGGGTGCCCTTCATTCTCATGGCGCTTTCGCGCATCGAGGTGATCAATCCCGATCATATGCCTGGTGAGGTAAGTGGCTACGGTGACCTTTTCGGTGATCTCTCCTGTGGCCTCGCTGGTCAAATGATTGCGGTGGTCCGATCAATGGTGTCTTGACGGGTCCAGCCGCGCCGGGAACGATCACGAACGAGTTGCCACCCGGATTGGTGTTATAGACCGGCCCATAGGGGCCGGTCTTTTTCCAGTTGTTCAAGAGCCAGACATTGCCCGACGGATCGATACCGCCGCCCGTGACCCGGTCCAACGCATCACTCACATACCCGGTGGGTGGCGAGATGGGATCACCCATGCCTTTACCCGAAGGGCATTTGCCTGGATCCGCACCGCAAAAATGCGAGAGCGGTGTATCGGGCCACACCGTATTCTCGTCGACATTGCGGGTAGGTTTCTGACCAAAATTGAATACCCACAGCGTGTCGTTCCCGTCGACCGCGTTGCCCCAGGGAATCGTAAGACCGCCGCCGGTATACACAGATGGAGGACTGTCATCGGCGGGATACAGTGTGATGGAGGGACCCTGCTCTCCGTCTTGAGGATCGAGTGGGTCGACACAGGGCACTTTCACCGAATTCGAGTTCGAGACCCACATGTTTCCCTGGCTATCGCCGGAAATGCCCATCGGCCAGGACAACACCGGGACGTTGTTTGCGTCAAGGTTCGATAAGGTTTCCACGGTGCCATCGGAAGAAACACGGTACACCCCGCCAATCGCCTCGCTTGGATCATCCGTACCTGGATGGACATATTCTACCTGGTTGGCGGTTACCCACGCGCGGCCCTTCGGATCGATCGCGATGGCAAACGGTTTGAGAAGTGGCGCGTCCGAATCCGGCTCGGTATCCGGGATAGTGGGGGCGTAGATGCCTTCTGCTCCTCGTCCACCCGGGAACGCGATGTTCCTCGCATGGCCAGGTTTACCTTTTGGAATGAATGTGACCGTGTCGTTTCCGCAGTTGGCAATCCAGATGTTCCCCTTTTTGTCTGAGACGGTGGCCTGGGGCCACCAGATATGGCCTTCAGTGAAGCCATCGAAGCCGGAGGTCGGGCTGCCATCGGGACGAAACACGGAAACACTGTCATGCGCGGCCGGTATTTTTAATGCTGGATCGGGCATGGGGTCGACTGTGGTATCCGCACAGGCCGGCGCCTCAAATCCGAAATTGCCAACCCAGACCTTGCCGTGCGGATCCAGCCCGATTCCAAACCCCGCCCCGCTAAGGCCGCCGCCGAAGTACGGCGATCCGGGGAAGGTCTCACCCCAGGGATACGTTTTAATCAGGCGCTGCCCGGCGCAGGCAATTTCATCTGGGAATGTGGGACGATAGTTGTTGTTGATCCAGGCGAATCCGCCTTCGTCAAAGGCGATTTGCCCGGGGCCGCTCATGAGGTTGAATGGATCATAGATGTTGTGCTGCCCACCGTTGAATTTGATGAACAACAACCAGCTGGTCGGACGTGATGTCAGGGCCGGCTGATTGACCGGGTCTATTAGCGACAGCTGATAGAGCGGATCGTCCGTATCTGTCGGATACCCTGGATACGACGGATATTTCGCGATGTTGGCGACGGCTTGCAACACCGTGGTCGGCGCGGGTCCTCCCTTCGTTGTCGTCGCCATGAACAGGGAGTAACAGTTGGTGTCATCCGCGACGCAACTCGCAATTACGTTGGTGAGGGAATTGAAGGTCGGGTATGTCGATGTCTCGGTCCCGTTTGGTGTATTGAAGAGCACTTCACCAATGTCTCCGTTTTCCGGATTGGCCATGTTCTCCGCCATCTTCACCGCGTTAATCATGCCGTAGGTATTACCGTGAATTTTCCAGCCGTCGACGAACTGAGCGAAAGCGGTTCCCGTGGCAACCGTCGTGCGTTCGTTGACCACCACGGCGTCGTAAACATGGTGGGCCGAGCCCACGACACCGGCCAGCATAACCGGGCCGTATTCGGCGATGACGAAGAGGACGAATTGCTGACCATGGGGCGTCCGATAGTGAACGTTGAACTTCCCGTCGCGATCGGTCTTTGCCCTTCCAAGCACGTGACCCTTTGAATGGCTGCCCAATTCGCTGGCATAGAGCGACACCGCATATCCCTGCTGCGCGTGCCCATTTCCTTCCACGATGCCCCTCAGCGTCTGGAAATGCGGATTCTTGTGGGCATTGGCAGATGGCACTCCTACAGTGCAGACCAGTACCACCATGATCATTGCAGTGATGGCCAATTGAATGTTCTGTACATAGACCGATCGCGCACGTCCAAAGATGGTGGTCATGGTTGCACCTCCCTATTTTCTTTTCTGCAAATCCGGAATAATCAGTAAATGATGCTCGTTACCGAGGGTAGGAAATGACCGCTTGAAGGTCAAGATTTTTGAAAGAAAAAAGGTCCGATTATAGAAAACTCACCCTGAAAATAGTCATTAACAAAAAGACTCTTTGGTGAGGGGTCACGGGCCTGCTGTTCCAGCTCATTAAGTCCGGCTGGTCCCACATTCGTGCTGGCACAGCAACACAGAAGAGGTCCTACAAAGGAGTTCTCAAAAAAATGTAAATATTAGCTACAGATTTTATTGAGAAATTTGAGTGGCTAATGACAGGTATGAAGCTTCAGGCAATTTATTGTTAGGAAGACCAGTGATTGGCTCCATTCTTTCTGGGAGGTTCCCGGATCATCCAAGCCAATAGAAACAAAAGACCAAGAAGCACAAGTGGAACCGGCACAGCACCCATTTCTCCAGCCATCAGGTGTGTCAGCGCGGCACCCACCATGGTGATGCTCAAGACCACAATGCCATACCACTGCGTCTTCGGTATAAATAAACAGATCCCGCCTCCGACTTCAATCATTCCGGTCAAATACAAAAACCAAATCGGATACCCCCATTGCGCAAAATGTTCAACCTGGGACTCACTGCCCATGAGCTTGGCTCCCCCTGCCGCAATAAAAAAAATCCCTAACAACACACACAGGATAATGTTCATCACACGCTTCATGGCACCTTCAATCTATGCCGGGAAAAAGCAATAAGGAAAGATCTAAATTATTTCATCCAATTGTCACTCTAAACCAATTTCAATATGGCTGAACAACAGAGGGCAATATCTCGCAGAAGCCTTTAAATTTTCCCGACACGCCACGGTTCGAGAATTTTCTCGAGTTCGCTCTCGGTAACAGTTGAGTGACACTTAGCTGTTGCATGCTGATCGCGGGCCTAACAAAGATTAGGAAGACCACTTAAGCTAGGGATATTCAATTTCCAATCCGTAAAAAACTCCATCGATAGTCCTAAAAACATCCCGACAATCAGTATGAACAATGGTTTCCATTCTGCAGAGTGTAGCCTATTTGGTTTCTCAGCCACTCATTTCCATGGCCGGGCTTCAATGCGTAAAGTTCCAACCAGGCCAGGCCGAACGTTCTGCTCGATGGGGATATCGAACGCAATGCCGGCATTCGGTTTCCCCTTGATAAGGGGACGGGTGTCCACATCTTTGCCGGGTTTGCCGGGATTGATGTCCTGATAGCCATACTTGATGCGCCAGCCAGCCAGGGCCGCCTCATCAGGAAAGGCCTCGACCAGAATCAACTCACGATAGATGAACCCACCCTCATAGTGGCGTTTCATGAACAGCAAGCCATCCACGACGTAATCGGGTACCAGGACCTTGATGTCGAAAGCAAAGCTGACCGATTTGGATGCTTTGACGCTCTTACTTGGATCCAGAAAAATGGAGAAGAGGTGTGGACTCTTCGTGCGGTCGGGTTTGCGCTTGCTGCGATCCTTCCCCGGGAACAGGTCATCATAGCTGCGGAAGATGGCGGAATTCTCGCGCACCTCGCGCCGCGTCATCTGCCACTGACAGCCGCGCACACTGGCGGCAATTTCAAACTGATACGACGCCCGCACCATCTTTCCGTCGTCAAGTGCCCTTTGAACCTCCACCGGCAAAGTGATGTCGTCGATGTCCAGAATGCCATCCACGCGCAATTTACCGAACAGGAACCGCGTGAGGTTCTGGTAGCCTTCTTCGGAGTTCACAATACCGTAATGGCCCGAATGGCTCCTGTGCACAAAAGCGCGAGGGGAACTCACATCTTTGCCGTCGGGACCGGCGCCATGCGTGGTGGCATTCTCGATGCGCACCAGCCCGTCGCTGGCATCGCCCGCCGCCCACGACGAAATGCCGCCGGCCACGGTGTAATCGCGTGCATCGGTGCCGACCAGGTTGAAGATGCGCTCGGGCGGAAAGTTTTTCACGACCGAGACGTCATCACCCTTGGGCACCGCCAGGTATGAGGCCATCTTCTCTCGATTGAAGTTATTGATATCGCCGAACGAGAGCCAGCCCGGCACATTACGCACGATCCGCATATCAATGCCATTATGCGGCGTGGCATAGGTAAAGACTTTGTCCACCGCACCTCGCGCCTCCGCTGAGCCGAGTTTCGTATTCTGTAGAAAGGCCCGGCAGATCAGACCTCCCATAGAGTGAGCCACGAGATACACGCGAAAGTCTTTGAACATGACCTTGTTGGCCTTATTCGCGCAGACCTTTTCGCGCAGGCGCAGAATGAGAGTGCCCAGGCCTTTGGCGAAATGCTCAATAGGCGGCGTCTTGCCGTCCCCAAAGTCCTTCGAGGCTTCATCGTAATATCGGTAGATGATAATCGAGCGGTATGGGACGGGATAGTCGGTACGCTCGGCTAACACGAGATCGTCTCCATCCACGAAGACATCCTCATATTCATGATCGCTCATTAACCGCACGAGCGGCGACTCAAAATAAAAACGCTTCACGTCGCCGGTCCAGGCCGTGCGCGATTTGGTCGATCCGATATTAAACCCCATGTAGGGGTCGGACACCGTTTCCTCAATCTCGCTCTGTGTCGCTGCGAAGCCCCGGACATAGATAATCGGGTGGTAGGGATGCTGCGCGGATGTCGTCATGAAGGTACCTCCGAATTACGATTGCACGAATGTCAGTGTGAGCAAGCCTTCTTCTTATTCAAATTTATTTCCTAGTGCAGATGCTGGGACCGGGTGAGAAAAAATTTTTGGTCAATTCAGGAAATTAGTCAAGGTATGAATCTATCGAGGCCAATACCATATTGGACCTGAAATCCAGTTCGCAGCATCTCAAAACGATTGTCATGATACAAAACTTTAGCCGCTCGACGAGACGCCCGTTTTACCAGATTCGCAGAGATCGCGTCACGCCCCTCAGAGACACTTCGTTGCCCGGCAGCTGTGAGATAGCCGGAGAGAAAGGCCAGCAATTCGCTACGTTCACCCAGTCCAATTCGATACATTCCCTTGGCCCAGATATCCCCCAAACGAATTCCGCATTGCTCTATTGAGAGTCCCATCAAATACGGTCGCCCATGTTCGCGGTCAATCACCACAAAACAATTTCGAAAATCTTTATAGTTATCGGAAACACAAATGAGATCTTCGGGTCGAACCTTGGAATCAATTCCTATTCGATGGAGCGTCCCCATCAATTCACCGTACAGGCGAAACAGGCGCCGACGAACTCGCAGAGATGCTCCTCGGTAGACGTCCACAAACTCCCTACCCACCACCTCTTCAACTAAAATAAAACCCCTCACAGGCCAGCCCAGAACCGTATGTTCTCCCCAGGCGACGGCATTCATCACCGGAATGCCCTGGTCTCGAAATAACTCAAGAAGCAAAAGCTCTCGGGCCGTGCCCGAAAGAGGCACCTGGAGCCGGCACCATGATTTCAAAAACAGATGAAATGATAGAAAACCGCTTTGCTTGAGAAAGAACTTCTTTTTCTGTCCTGCGACCTCAAGAGAAAGTTTGCGGACATGTCGTTTGGCAGGGCGGGACACGAGCGTTCCAGCAGAGTACTCGACAAAACCTTGAAATTGAGAGATACCAGCATTGGCCAGGAACGGCTTTATGCTTTGGTCAATATGGAGACTCTTATGAAAAACTTGCGAGGGAGAGAGGCGAGCAATTGTTTTGAGGCAATTCAGTGGGAATGTTGAAAATGGCCTCCAGCGGAATTTTTGCCAATTTGCGGTGCTCACGGACTTAATATACGCCCTGCGCGTTATTATGGCTACAGTTTTATTGTACGGACTTTTGTTGAACGTTGCCCGCTAAAATGAGACTGCTATCTTTTCTTGGGTCTGTATTGGCAATGAGAATAATTTTTTTAACAGCACTATATTCCAAAACTACAAAAGCAAATTTTGGCATTTTCTTCCGATTCTATAATATGAATGTATCCCGTCCATAGCCCCAGTCATATTCATGGGCGGAGTTCAAAAAAAAAGCTCATTCACGCGATCATATAGAGTCTATATGTACGAAATCATAGCCGTCCCTTTTTCTCAGTCTTTCAAAATGTTCCCACAATAGCCTGCAAGAGAGGCTCTGTTTTCGATTGATTGCATGAGATTGCCTTATGGAAGTGGAAAAACCGGAACATCAGAATCAGAAAGATTTTGAATTCCGCATCAACTCTTGATAGGGTATACTCAATACCTCATTGGTGGCCGGAGAGACCAGATTTGTCCAACCTAACGGAGCGTTCTATGCTTCACCGTCTCAGCCGATGGAATTTGATCAAACTTCTTTCCTTATTCTCTCCACGAAACAAACATACACGAAATGCCGAGCAGCCACGGCAGCGATTAGCGATCGGATATCTAAGGCCCGCGTGGAGGGCTTCATTCCTTTTAATCACTCTGGCCCTGACGATTTCTCTCACGGATAGACTGTGGGCAAATGAGGAGTCACTGACCAAACCCTCATGGTCTCAGGAGGATCAAAAGATCCTACAAAACATTCACACCATCCTCGTCGCCGGCACCGTCCAAACCTGGCTGAATGTGCCGAGTCCACCTTACAATGTGGGGGTGACCCTGAAACTCAAACTGGAAGATGCCGGGTTTCAAGTGGTCTTTGATCCCAAGCAACCACATGATGCGATGCTATACATTCAATATGAGGAAATACCCAGTGGACAGTTTCAGGTGTTGGAACAAGCGACAGCTATCCGCTACGACATGAAGCTGGTGCATGACCGTTTAGGCAAAATCTTTTCACATCACTTTGAAGCAGAACCCAATGCGATTCCCCTCGGAAGTCTGTATTGGGACGCGATTGGTAATCTAGAGGAGGATCCTTATTACTGTTTTGTTGGAGATCTCATTCGGGGACATATTGATCGGGACCAGAATGAACAGGAGATGTTAATGGAGGTGTTGGTAAGGCCCTTTACCCAACAAGAGTTGGTCAATGCGGCCGGAGCCCGTGGAGCGACTCAGGCCATTGTACAACAACGCGCCAGGTTGAATATCATTCAGGAACTAGGACAGGGGGCGTTTCAAACTCCTGAAGCTCAGGCAGTCTTATGGACGGTTGCCAAAAAAGCGCAGCCCACTGAACGAGGGGCGGCCATGACCCAACTTGGCGAGATTGGGGACACCACGTTTCTCTCTCCACTCACAACATTATTGGAAAAAGAAACCGATCCGGAAGTCCGGTCTGCCGCGGAGCATGCGATCCAACTCATTGAATCCCGGTAACGCAGGCTAGAGAAAATATCGAATGTACTTACCGGTCCTATAGCCCTCGCAAAAAATCTTACTAAAGCATTCCAGTCTCTGGTTGTATCCTGTTTGTAACTTTCCGCACTACGCATTCCACAGCCTTCTATTGAGGAAATCATCCTGCCCGCCGCAGCAGATAGTATCCCGAAATTCCACCTATCAACGAGGCCAGCAGGATGCCCAACTTGGCTTGGAGGATCAATACGTCATCGTTGAAAGCCAGTCCGGTGATAAACAACGACATCGTGAAACCCACCGAGGCAAGCATCGCAGCACCAAAGAGGTGCCGCCAGCCTGTCTGTTCCGGAAAGGAGGCCCACCGAAAATGGATCAGGATATAGCACATGGCCATGATGCCCAACACCTTACCCCCCAGCAGCCCCGCTCCCACTCCTAAGGTGACCGGACTCGCCAACTGATTCAGGAAGTCAGCCGGAAAGCTGATTCCGGCATTCGCCAACGCAAAGACCGGCATCACCACAAACGCCACGAAGGGGTGCATGCCATGTTCCAACCGTTGGAGCGGAGTCAAGGCCTCCCTGGCCACCGCGCGGATGTCTTCAAGCACATGGAGCTGCTCATCCGTCACCAGGGTCAGGTCATTGCTTTTGGCCATCTCAAACCGGTCCCCCAAGGCCTTAATGCGTGAAACGAATCCCTTGTCTGAGATCTTCACGTTGGCAGGAATCGTGAACGCGGCCAGCACCGCGGCAATGGTGGCATGCACTCCTGATAAGAGGAACGCCAGCCACAGGCCGCCGATTCCCAGCAGTCCATACCACAGAATGTTGCGTACACCCAGGAGATTGGACGTCACCAGCAGGATCATGAATCCTGCACCGGCTGCCAGATTGATGAGGTCAATGTGTGATGTATAAAAAACCGCAATGACCAGCACCGCGCCAAGGTCATCCGCGATGGCCAGAGCGGTAAGAAATACTTTAAGCGATAATGGGACCCTGTTGCCCAATAGGGAGATAATGCCGAGCGCGAAGGCGATATCGGTCGCCATGGGTATGCCCCATCCGGCACTGGCGTCGCCCGACGAATTGAACGCGAGGTAGATCAACGCCGGCACAACCATGCCGCCTACCCCCGCAGCGATAGGGAGCAGCGCATCACGGGGATTGCTTAGTTCACCCGCCATGATCTCACGCTTCAGCTCCAACCCGATCACGAAGAAGAAGACGGCCATCAGCCCATCATTGATCCAATGATGCAGGGTCTTGCTGACAAGAAAATCATTGAAACCGACCGATATTTCATTATCCCAAAGATGGTGGTAGGCATCCGCAAAGGGAGAATTGGCCAGAACCAAAGCCACCAGGGCGGCAACGAACAGCACAATGCCACTGGTGGTCTGCCTGGCAAGAAAGCTGTTAAGGGGATCGGTCAGCCAAATATCGACTGGGGTTTTCTTCATGCTTCGAAACTACCATGAAGAGGGGGATTGCGAAACCGAATGCCAGATCGATTTCTTATGGCACGGAACCCGCGTCCCGCAACTTCCTGATTCCCTTGAGCGGAATGCCCAATATCATCTGGGGGCAATGCCATCACCTCCCCTATCTTTCGCATTGGGACAGGAGCCACCACACGTACCACCGCACGGGGGGCATTCAAATCAAGGTGAGGCTCATGAAGGATTAACGAGGGAGATAATGAAATTCTCTGTAATAGAAAATTCGATCAGACCACGCAGACCGTGAACGAAGACCGTAAGCTTCTTGTTGCCCTCATCCACCTGTATCCACCCGGCATTCTGAGCCGGATGCGAAGGATCAGATTCCAGGTCGAAAAACCTGAGACTCCACAAGACTCATTGTTTCTCTCAGGTTGTCTCTATTAACGTCCACGTTCTTCTTTCCTATTGCCCCATGGGAGAGGAAAGATTTTTCGGCAAGAATTCTTTTTTGACATAATCGTTGGGAGGGTCAAATTCCTTCGCTTCGACCGACTTCTCCTCCACCCCGGTCAACCGGCTTTCTGTGACTATGGTTCCATTGGAGAAAATTCTCGTGAAGACCGGGTAGCCTTCAATCTTTCCTAGGGATTCAAAAAACGACGCTGGACCTCCACCACCTTTAAATGCCCCTTGCCATACCTCTTGAGAAAAGGCTGCCATATCTTGAAACACGCCTCGGGCTTCCTGGCTGCCGGGAACCTGCTTCCAATCACTCACGCAATGTTCTGCAACTTTTTCGTTTTCCCGCCAGGTTTCATATTTCACACAGGGATAGCCATTGATGGTCTGCCTTTCGCCGGTTTTTTTGACCTGCATCTCGACCTTCCCGCCCAACATGGCGGGATTGATCCCCTGCCCGGCAAACATCTTTTCCATCATGGCCCGTCGTTCCGGGGGCATATTCTTTAACATTTCCTGCATCTTTTCCAAGGCCGGATTGATCTGTTGGCCAAGACTGACCATCGTGGCCTTGTCCATAGCACGCCAGGTGTGATCTCCATGATTGATCAGCAGAATTTCCTCCCGATCGCCTCGATAAATAACCGTGGATTGACTGGTCCCGGCGTCATTCAACGTCATTTTCAAATTCTTCCCGTCAACCGTCATCGCGTCGGTTCTGGAAGGCACCGCTGTCCGATTGGGAAAAATGGTCTCGACATGAAAAACCACGCCTGCACAGACCGTCGTCTGAATGCCCAGCACCAACCCGCCCACAAGGCCCAGAACCTTCACCATATCAACCTCCTGACGCGTAATAGATGACACTGCCTGCTGCTTGACATATGGTAAACACCGAGACCCGTCAATTTCTCAAAATTCAACCCGATTCACAAGTCATTTCATGCGGAAAAGCCATAATGAACTCTTCTCCCACCTGCCATTTTGATCCCACCAAGAACCATTTTTCATGCAGAGAGCTAGGAATTGGTTTCCCCTTCCTGGTAAAAGGAGTTTAGACAGGTAAGGCTCGTTAGACGACCACCCCACATAACCGACAGGCAGACATCCCTTAAAAGAGGTCACGAGTTGTTGTGACCTTTCACGGTTTCGTCATCATGGTCAGGGACCATACGCTGCCCGGCGCGACACGACCATCGGGTCGCGGGGTAGGACAACGGTAAGAAGGCCCAGGCTCTAAAAGGTGAGGCCAACCAGCCCAAGGAAGACGGTTTAAACCGTCCCTTCTTTTCGTCTTTAACGAACATCACATATCGACAGACCGGCTCAACGTCGGCTGGCACACAATATCAGGACCTCATCCAGAAAGGTTGCAAAACCGTCATGAAACACGATGCCTCCAACTCACCCACGGCTCCAACGATGAAGGGCTTTTCACCCGGCTTTGCCGCTCTCGGCCTTGAGGCGGCGCTGCTGACCACGCTTGAAGCATTAGGATATGAAGAGCCCACCCCCATTCAACGCGAAGCCATTCCTCCGCTATTGGCGGGAAACGACCTTCTGGGGCGGGCCGCAACCGGAACTGGAAAAACTGCTGCATTCACGCTTCCCCTGCTCCAGCGTCTTGCCCATTCGCCCAAGCAGCCACATCCTTCAGCCCTTATTCTCGTGCCCACCCGCGAATTGGCCATACAAGTTTGCGAGGCTGTGCAGCGTTATGGGAAGCAGCAGGCCATCGCCATCCTCGCGGTTTATGGAGGTCAAGCCATCCGACCCCAGCTCATCGCGTTGAAACGCGGAGTGGATATCGTCGTGGCGACGCCAGGACGGGCACTGGACCATATACGGCGTAAAACCCTTCATCTCAAGGACCTGCAGATTGTGGTGCTGGATGAAGCTGATGAGATGCTGAATATGGGGTTCGCGGAAGATCTGGATGCCATTCTGAAACAAACCCCGACGACCAGGCAGACCGCACTGTTTTCAGCAACCATGCCTCCACGCATCGCATCAATCGCCCGACATCATCTGCGCAACCCCATCGAGATTCAGATCATCAAGGAACCGGTAAAGGCCGGTGTGGCCCCTCGGGTGCACCAGACGGCCTACCTTGTGGCCAGGCCACATAAAGTGGCGGCCCTGGCCAGAATCCTGGATATGTCCAGTCCAAAGTCCGCCTTGGTGTTTTGCCGAACACGATTGGAAGTCGATGAGCTGACCTCCATGCTCAACGGCCGCGGATACCGGGGAGAAGGCCTGCATGGCGGGATGAACCAGGCTCAACGGGATCGGGTGATGCAATCGTTCCGTGCCGGGAAAACCGAGCTGCTTGTTGCAACCGACGTGGCGGCCCGGGGTCTGGATATTCCTCACGTATCACACGTAGTGAATTACGATGTCCCGTCCTCTCCCGAAGCCTACGTCCATCGTATCGGACGAACCGGACGCGCAGGACGCGCCGGTGAAGCTATTACCCTTGTGGAATCCCGGGAACGCTGGCTGCTGCAAAATATAGAACGCTTGACCAAATCCAAAGTCGAGATGGGCACCCTCCCGACGGGGGCCGACCTTCAAGCTAAGCGCCTTGAACAGATTGGCGTTTCCATTCAAGAGATTCTCAAGACCAACGACTTTGAGCAATTCCGAGCCGTGGTCAACACCCTCACCGAAAAATATGACCCCGCGGATGTCGCCGCAGCCGCCCTTCAATTGGCCTATGGGTCAAAGACAGGTAATCGGGTTGAAGAGGATATTCCTGCAATACGGGACCGGACACCTGACACATCCCAGACGGCCAGACGGCCAAGGCGAGGGTCATCGGATTTCCCCGATTCCGGAAGGGCTTTCAGGGGAGGAGGAGGCGGTGGTAGGCCCTCCGTCAGGCGGGAACGGCACAGTCAATCTACAAGCATGGCGACCTTGCATGTGAACGCCGGTCGAATGGCCGGGGTCCGCACAGGGGATCTGGTCGGTGCCATCGCCAATGAGGCCGGAATTCATTCGAATGTGATTGGCCCAATTAAAGTTTCCGATCAATTCTCTCTGGTCAAAGTACCGGAAGAGCATGTCCATGGCATTATCAAGGCTCTAGGGCGGACACGAATTAAAGGGCAAAAAGTCACCATCCGCCTCTATAAGGAATAAGGGAATTCCTGACACCGGCAGTGATGCAATGTTCTCAATACTGTGCTTGTTGGGCCGTACATCATAACGAGGATTAAAAATAGCCATGAGAACCTGACATGGCGTCTGTCTCTCTCACTCTGAAATTGGATTTAGGTTATGCCTAGTGCTCTGACGATTCTTGATGTGCGTGACCGTCTTACCAAAGCCCGGTCGGTCACGGTCCTTACCGGTGCGGGAATTTCCGCGGATAGCGGCGTGCCGACTTTTCGCGGACCCGAAGGCTTGTGGAAAAATTACCGGCCGGAAGAACTGGCATCACCCGAGGCCTTTGCCCGGGACCCGAAACTTGTTTGGGAGTGGTATAACTGGCGGCGTGAATTGGTCGCAACCAAACACCCGAATGCGGCACACAAAACCCTCGTTGAATTGGAACGACGGAATGAACACTTTTGGCTCATCACGCAGAACGTCGATGGACTTCATGCCCTGGCCGGCTCGCAACGTCTTTCCGAAATCCATGGCAACATCTGGAAAGTGCGTTGTACGCAATGCAACCGGATTTCGCCGAACCGCGACCTGCCTTTGGTCTATCCACCCCTCTGCACGGACTGTTCGGGGTTATTACGTCCTCATATTGTGTGGTTTGGAGAATCATTGGATCAGGAAGATATGAACCGCAGTTATCAGGCATTGCGAACTTGTGATATCCTTCTGATTATTGGCACGTCAGGCGTGGTCTATCCGGCTGCATCCTTTGCTTCCATTGCCAAAGACGGTGGCGCATTAGTGGTCGAGCTGAATTTGGACCCGACGCCAAACTCCTCTGTTGTGGACGTAGCCTTTCAAGGCCGTGCCAAAGACCTGGTGCCGCTGTTGTGCGAAGTCACCTAATCGCGCCATTTCTTGACTCCCTTCGTGGGGGTTTGTTACGTTTTTTTGTTTAGGGATTCCCAGTACTTACGTTTGGAGCACGGTATGCAATTGACGATCAATGGTAAACCTGAAACCCTGGAGGTTTCGACGGTGCTAGACGTCTTGAAAACCAAAGACATTGACCCGCAACTCGTCGCGGTAGAACTGAATACGCAGATGGTTGATCAGGAGCAACTAGGAACCACCTCCATTAAAGATGGCGATAAACTAGAGTTTTTGTTTTTCATGGGCGGTGGCGCGTGAGTGCCGGATTTCTTCGGAATATTACGGATGGCATTGGGCATACTCCGTTAGTACGATTAAACCGGCTTTCCCCTCCAGGCGGAGCCACAATTTATGGGAAGGCGGAATTTTACAATCCCGGCGGCAGCGTGAAAGACCGCATCTGCCTCAATATGATTGATGAGGCAGAGCAAAAGGGACTGCTCAAGCCGGGCGGCACCATAGTGGAACCGACCAGCGGCAATACCGGCATTGGATTAGCCTTGGTGTCTGCCGTTCGGGGTTACAAACTGATCCTTGTCATGCCGGAAGGGATGAGCCTGGAACGGGCCAGCCTGCTCTCCTCGTATGGCGCGCAATTGGTATTGACTCCTGCTCGGGAAGGGATGCGTGGATCAATTAAAGAAGCAGAGAGTATTTTGGACCAAAATCCCGAATACTTCATGCCCAACCAGTTTTCTAATCCGGCCAATCCAGCCATGCATCGTAAGACCACGGCGTTGGAAATCTGGGAGGCATTGGATGGCAAGGTGGATGCATTTGTGGCTGCAGTGGGCACCGGCGGAACAATTACCGGCTGCGGAGAATTGTTTAAAGAAAAAAATCCCTCGGTCAAGGTGATTGCGCTAGAGCCAGCCGGCTCTCCCGTTTTATCCGGAGGAGAACCCGGACCACACAGAATCCAAGGGATCGGCGCAGGCTTCGTTCCCAAGGTGCTGAATCGCTCACTCATTGATGAAATTATGACTGTGACTGATGAAGAGGCTTACCAAACCACGAAGCAACTCGCCAGAAAGGAAGGGCTCCTGGTGGGAATATCTGCTGGGGCCAATGTGTTTGCCGCTCAAAAGGTCGCAGAATCCTTAGGGCCGCATAAGAATGTGGTGACGATTCTTTGCGATACAGGTGAACGATATCTGAGCATTGAGAAATATTTCAATATTTAGCGGATTTTCACTGAACCCTTTCCATGAAGGAAGAGCCGAGATGAGAGGAGCACACAACATCCCTCTCTCAAGCAAGATAAGAAAATTTAAGTTATGCCAGAGCATATCGGCTTTCTGAGAAAAATTCTCATGGCCAAGAATTATTTTTGAATATCAACACGCCTCATTCTCCTCTAATATGGGGAAGACCCCATACACCGTAAAAGGTCAGAGATCATATGAGTTTCACAGAAGATCAGATTACCCGTTATAGCCGACACATTTTATTACCCGAAATGGGCGGCAAGGGACAAAAAAAATTATCACAAGCCAAAGTCTTTATTGTTGGAGCTGGAGGTCTGGGATGCCCTGTCGCCTATTACCTTGCCGCAGCCGGCATTGGTACCATTGGATTGATTGATAGCGATGTGGTGGATCTTTCCAACCTCCAACGACAAATCCTTCACCATACTCCGGATGTAGGACGGTCCAAGGTACTTTCGGCCAAGGAAAAAATTCTGGCGTTAAACCCTGATGTTCAGGTCAACATGCATGAAGAGCGATTGACGTCTCGCAATGCTCGAGACCTGATCAGCCAATACGATATCGTTATCGATGGCGTCGACAACTTCCCGGCCAAATTTTTGATCAATGACGCCTGTTATATGGAGAATAAGCCCCTCGTCCATGGCGGAATCCTCCGGTTCGAAGGACGGGTCTTCACGATTATTCCCAATCAATCCGCCTGCTATCGTTGTATTTTCAAAAATCCGCCGCCCGCCGGCGTGGTTCCTACTTGCCAGGAGGCCGGAATCATCGGAGTCGTTGCGGGAATAATTGGAACCATTCAGGCCACAGAGGCCATGAAACTCATCCTCAACATTGGAACGCCATTGACGAACCGCATCCTGGATTTTGACGCACGCACCACCGCGTTTCGGGAAATTCGCGTCAAACGGAATCCTTCCTGTGCACTTTGCGGCCCAAATCCTTCGTTGACGGAACTCATCGACTATGAACAAGAGGCGTGCCAACTTCAACCATCGGCTACAACGCTAACCAACGGATAAACCCCACCGGTTAAGAGGGGAGGATGATGCTATGAAAAAAATGCAAGCTCTGGTGTGTCGGGAGTGCGGAAAAGAATATCCTACCCAGGATATTCATGTATGCGAATTATGCTTTGGGCCACTGGAAGTCAAATACGATTATGCCGCCATCAAACAGGTCATGTCGCGTGAAAAGATTGCATCCGGCCCTCACAGCCTTTGGCGATATGTGGACCTCCTCCCCGTGGAAGGCACGAATTTCATCGGTCTTCATGCCGGATTTACCCCGCTGGTTCATGCCAAAAACCTTGGGGCCTTTCTCGGCCTGGACAACCTGTACATAAAAAATGATTGCGTCAATCATCCGACGCTGTCGTTTAAAGATCGCGTGGTAGCCATCGCCTTAACTCGAGCCAGAGAACTGGGATTTGAAACAGTCGCCTGCGCTTCAACCGGCAATCTGGCAAATTCAGTGTCGGCTCATGCAGCCTCCGCAGGGATGAAATGCTATGTGTTCATTCCCGGCGACCTGGAAGCTGCGAAGGTGCTGGGGAATTTGATTTATCGTCCCAATGTCGTGGAAATTGAAGGAAACTATGATGATGTCAATCGACTCTGCAGCGAAATCGCGGGAGAACGCCACTGGGCATTCGTCAATATCAATATCCGCCCCTATTATGCTGAAGGCTCGAAAACCTTGGCCTTTGAAACGGTCGAGCAATTAGGGTGGCGGGCTCCGGATCAGGTCGTAGTGCCCATGGCTTCGGGATCCTTGCTCACGAAAATTTGGAAAGGCCTCAAAGAATTTGAGAAGTTGGGCCTGGTGGATTCGGTGAAGACCAAGGTAAACGGGGCGCAAGCAGAGGGCTGCTCCCCCATTGCCACGGCATTTCGTGAGAATCGGGATTTTTTTAAACCGGTGAAGCCACACACCATCGCCAAATCACTGGCCATCGGCAATCCGGCGGATGGATACTATGCATTAAAAACCGCCGCGGAAAGCCAGGGGGCCATGGAGGCCGTCACCGATGATGAAATAGTAGAGAGCATTAAACTTCTGGCTCAAACGGAAGGAATTTTTGCTGAAACCGCCGGAGGAGTCACTATCGGCGTCCTTCGCAAATTGGTAAAACAAGGGCGCATTCAAAAAAATGATGTGACTGTGGCCTACATTACCGGTAACGGACTGAAAACTCAGGAAGCGGTTGTCGATTCCGTTGGACGCCCATTTCGCATCCCACCCAGTCTCAGTCACTTTATTAAGACTTTTGCCATAGAGGAGTCAGCATGATTAAGGTCAGAATTCCCACTCCCTTGCGCCCCATGACCGGAGGAAAAAGTGAGGTGGAAATAGCAGGGAACACGGTGTCTGAAATTATTGACAATTTGGGGTCTGCCCATCCCGGCATTAAGGAACGAGTTTATGATGAACAGGGAGAGGTACGGCGGTTCATCAATATCTATGTCAACGAAGAAGATATTCGATTTTTGACCGGCAAGGATACCCCACTGAAGGACGGAGATGAAGTCTCCATCATCCCCGCAATCGCAGGAGGTTCATGATGGCCAAACTACGCTTTCACATTCGGTATCCCGAAGATAAAATTCCTTCTCCCATCCTGTATGAAATCGGACAGGAATACCAGGTCGTACCCAGCATTCGACGGGCCGATGTCCGTGAGACGACCGGATGGATGGATGTGGAATTTTCTGGAGAAACTGATGAAATTGACCGGGCTATTCAGGGTCTTCGTCAAAAAGGCTGTATGGTTGATCCGATTGAACTGAACGTCGTTGAATAAGGATTTCGCTTCTTATGGAATTTACTGAATCTCAAATCCAGCGTTACAGCCGTCAGATCATTCTGTCGGAAGTGGGCGGCAAAGGACAGAAAAAGTTACAGGATGCCAAAATCCTGGTGATTGGAGCAGGAGGACTTGGTTCTCCCGCAGCTCTGTATCTGGCTGCGGCCGGAATAGGAACCTTAGGTCTGACTGACGGCGATGTCGTGGACTTATCCAATCTTCAACGGCAAATTTTGCATACAACCGACCGGATAGGTGTTTCAAAGGTTGAATCCGGCGGAACATTATTGTCAGCCCTCAATCCTGAAACCACACTCAAGCTGTATCCCGAACATGTAAGCGCCACCAATATCCTGTCCTTAATTGAAGCCTATGACATCATATTGGACGGATCAGACAATTTTTCCACACGGTTTCTCGTTAATGATGCCTGTTTCTTTGCAAAAAGGACACTGATTTCAGGTAGCATTTTTCGATTTGAAGGGCAATTAGCCACCATTAAGCCCCATGAAGGATTTCCCTGTTATCGCTGTTTATATCCAGAGCCTCCACCCCCCGGCCTTGTGCCAAATTGTCAAGAAGCCGGGGTGTTAGGCGTGTTAGCCGGGACCATTGGTGTTTTGCAAGCCAATGAAGCCATTAAAGAAGTCCTTGGTCTCGGAGAAAGTTTGGCCAAACATCTTCTTCTCTACGATGCCCTGGATATGACATTCAGAAAGGTTGGTCGCCCAAAATCTCCAGACTGTCCTCTTTGTGGACCACATCCCACTATCACCAAACTTGTTGAACAGGAAGTCTCCTGTAGTATCTAGGTCCATGCTTGCCATTCCGTCCAGCATCATCAACAATATGATTGTTCATGCCCGGGAGTTAGCTCCTCATGAATGTTGCGGCATTCTCTCAGGAACCGAAAATACCATCGCCGAGGACTATCGCATTACCAATATTCTGGCTGCGTTATCAGAACAGGATCTTACACGTTTTGACCCAGCCAAATTAACCGACCTGCAACGCTTATCACCGGAGGAGCGAGCGGATATTGCCTTTCAAATGGATGCCAGAGAAATGGCCATGGCTCAGCGGGACATTCGTTCAAAAAACCTTGATCTGTTAGGTTTTTACCATTCCCACACCTTTAGTCCGGCTAGACCCTCTCAAACGGATATCACCATTGCCATGGAATTTGAAAGCTACCGGACCAAACTCCACCTCCCGGAACCGTTTCACTTGATTATTTCCTTAGAGCATACGGATCAGCCCGTAGTCCGAGCCTATAAAATCCAGGAGTCCAAAGCCACCGAAATTCCCATCAACACCTTGCCCTAAGTCCGACCAATCATGCCAGCAATTTTTATTGGAAAGGCCATAGACTTCCAACCAAGAATATTGAGATAATGATAAAGGCTTCTCAAAGCAACAAGAGGAGAAAATTATGCCAATCCCCCATCACCTGTTAGGTTTTCTGCTAGGGTTGATTGTATTTTTTCAACCTGGATCACAGGTGTTTGCCGAAGCTTCGACCTCACTCCAGAAGTTCAACAGCCCTATTATGAAAATTGAATCGGACAAAGGGGTATTTTTAATTACGACCGATTCCGGCATTCAATGGGTTCAAGTTGATGAAGCGGCAAAGATTCAACTGAAGACATTGGATGTAGGAGATATCATCGACGTAATCGTCGAAATGCGATCAGATAACGCCCCGCCATTGGTTAAATCCTGGAAATTAGCCAGAAGTGGTTCATCCTGTAAAGTATTCAATGGCAAAACCTGCAGTCCTTAAGACTTTCTTAACGGCACAATTCTCCCCCCTACTTCCACCGACCTCAGCTGATCTTTATTGTTTCTATGCGCCAAAACGCAGCTGAATTGTTCTTGACAGCGTTCCGCCAGTAGAACGTATCGCCATTGGCCGTGACTCCCGACATACCAGGGATATCGGGAGAGACCCAGATTTACCAATGAAGAATTTTTCCGATTTCCGTCACCGTGTATCCCCCCAGCGATTCGATTTCCCGCCTGAATGGTTGACTGACCATTGCATCAAGAAATTGAGACATGACAGGGTGGGATTTAAGAAATTCTCTGCGCATAATTAAGTCATACTGTTCTTCGCGAAGCGGAATGAAGCCAAGACCATAATGACGAGCTGCGGCTTCCACTCCGATGCCCACGTCCGCCATACCATCTCGAATCAGGCGAGCGACCTCGAGATGAGACGGCACTTCGTGCTCATACCCTAGTAACTGGTCTCCAGTTAATCCTGATTTCTGAAGCAGAGCATCCAAAAGAAACCTCGCTCCGGCTCCCAATTCCCGATTGACGAGACGCAGTCCCGACTGGCCAAAGTCATCTACACCACCAATGTGTTTGGGATTTCCCGGGTATATCAACACCCCTTGTACCCAAGAAGCAAAGCGCACACCGACAAAATCATGGCCAGGAATATGGCGTTTTAGATAAGGAACGTTACTTTGCCCGGATTTCACATCCACAAGATGCAACCCCGCCATGTGCACTTCATCCCGTTGAAGAGCACGGAGCGCATTCGCGCTACCCATGGTCCAATTCGTAATTCCTGCCAGATTATTAATCTTGCGGACATGCTCGCCGGCGAGAAATAACGCCGGGTCACACCCGGCAATAAGAATTCCTTTTTTGATCACGTCCAAGGAATTCAGTAATTGAACCCGCACAGAGGGTCTTTTTCCGCTGGAAGATTTCTTTCCCTGTTCCTGAATGACTCCATCAGCCGGCATCACAAAATTCAACACATCGCCCAGTTCGGCCATCGGTCTGGCCAATATCCGCGCTCCAACGTATGACAGCTTCACCCGTGTCGGCTGACCCAATGGCGTTGTCCCACCAATGAACTCAGCTTCAACAATTTCGTCCTGATCTGCAAGGATAAAAAGATCCTCAACCCGGCACTTCAACGCACGTGCGAACCGTAGGGCAATGTGTGTGCTTGGCAAATATTGATTGGCTTCTATGGCGTAGACTGCTTGTCGCGTCAGGCCAACAAGGACCGCTAATTCTGCCTGGGAGATTCCCTGTTTTTTTCTTCTATCCCGTAAGCGGTTACACACGGATTCGCGAGGCGAGACCTTTGCCTGGCGTGAGTTTTGTGAACTTTTAATACCCATTTTTTTCATGATCGTACTGTTTTAAGGGAATATCAAGGAGGATACCCGCTGGTCATTATGACCTGCTCAAAACACCTTAAGCATTCTTGCTCCTCCCTAATCCCAACCCCATTGCTAAAGGACTCGTAATTGACAGTCCCGCCCCTTTCATCCCATACCGGTCACCTTAGGAACTCATCCTTACATTTTCATCATCGACAATCGGGAAAGATTGAGAACAATTTCGCCGCTATGTTCGTCTCCAAAAATAGCGTCCCAAAAGTTTTTCTTTTTCGGCAGAACCGCCTCTTCTGTCTCATAAAGTAAATCCACGTCAAGTGGAGCAAGAGAAAACAGTGGATACCGCCGATCATAGATCAGCCCTGCAGGGGGAATTTCATAATTAGTACGGTGATTACTGATGATGACGTGGAGATGCCCATCTCTGACATACATCCCTCCGGAGGTCACCTCCCGTTTCGTAGCGTTCACCGGATGACTGATGTAAAACGTGACCAGTTCCTGGGGAACAGCTAATCCTAAACCCTCCAGCAATCGTGGCACCAATAAATCAATTTCTTCTTTATTGAAAGCCGGCTCAGGATCCGCGAGGCCACGAATCCAGCGAATGGGGCCGGAACGATACTCGCGCACCCGTAATCCGCTCAGGGCCTCGATCATCTGGCGGCGAGACATGGTAGCGGGATGCTCGTTCAAAGTCTGAGGAACATCAGGATCCACCCATGGGGAGACCTCAAGCCGAACAAAAGATGTGGGATTTTCATAGACCAGGTAGGAATAAAATGGGGGAGCAACACATCCCGCGAATAGCCATCCAATAAGCAGGCAACAAAACCAGACGCCGCGCCACGTCTTAGGCATTCGCTTCAGAGACACTCATGGTCATTTCAATTCGTTCAAGAGGATTATCGTTAGCATCCCGCTTGGCACTGACGATTCGATCGACTGTCTCCATACCACTCACCACCTCACCAAACACCGTATATTGACCATCCAAAAAACTGGAATCCGCCACACAAATAAAAAACTGGGAGCCCGCGCTATTGGGATCTTGTGATCTCGCCATCGATAGCGTTCCGCGTTTATGAGGCTTTGAGCTAAATTCCGCATTGACGCGATGGCCTGGACCACCCATTCCATGGCGTGACCGATCGTGATCCTTACTATTGGGATCTCCTCCCTGAATCATAAAGTTGGGAATCACCCGATGAAATGTCGTGCCGTCATAAAACTTCTCCTTGGCTAATTTCAACATATTCTGTACATGGTTAGGCGCGACATCCGGAAAAAGCTTTAAGTGGATATCCCCCCAGGGCTCGCCGTTCACCTGGGTGTGAATAGTGATTGTCTGACCTTCATGAGTTGCGTCGCTCATCATCCCGTCCTTTCCGTTGCACCGATTTATTCATAAGGGCCTTTGGGAACCAACTGGATACCCAATCCCTGGCTAATATTCGTCCAATGCGCACCCCCGTCTTGACTCCGAAATGCTCCGCTACTGGTTCCGGCATATAACTCCCCGGCATTCGATATCGTGAGACTTTGAATAGCCAGATTGGTCAACCCGGTATTCATGTCCATCCATTTTTGCTGATCATTTTTCCAACGAAAAATTCCATTTCCGGTTGCCACAATGACATCTTTCTGATCAGGGACAATACTTCTGATTGAATCGTTGGGAAGATTCCGACTGAGGGAGGACCAGGAATGGCCGCGATCCGTACTCGTGAAAATCCCCCCATCCTGTGTCCCTAAAAAAATGTGTTGCGCCTCATTGACGGCAATGACCCGAAGATAGCGATGCGGCAAACGCTCCCGTGGATCGACAAATATGGACTGGGAGTCCACCCATGTAGAAGGAGAAGATTGTTGAGTCTCCAGATGAAAGAGGCCTTTACCTGAAGTCGCCGCTAACAGCTTGCCATCATCCATGATGGCAAGGCCCGGAACCAGAATCCGATCCAGTCCGGCTCCGACTGTAACCCACTGTTTCTCGGCTTCAACCCACCGATACACCCCGGTTCCTGTTCCCGCATACACGACATCCTGGTGAACCAAAAATGATTTGACTTCCGACTCATGTAATCCGGTTCCAATAGACTCCCACGTCGTCCCCTTGAGTTCAAGCCGATATATTCCACCACGCATTGTCCCGGCATAGATATGCTTCCCAGGAATCACGGCCAAACACAACAAGAAAGGATCAGTCAAGCCTCGATTCAACGGTTCCCAGGATTTCCCCTTATCCTGGCTCCGAAATAGCCCCATTCCAAATGATCCTGCATAGACGACTCCGTCCGGGGTCACCACGAGGGTTTGAATACTGGGGGAAAATCCTTTTTGGGTGTTTTGGGAATCATCCGGATGAAGAGACGGAATATTCGAGACGGAAAACAGCGGAGATGTTAGAGAATGACTTTCTCCAATTCCAGAAAACCCCATAAGCCAGAACGAAGCCACTGTGCCCACAAGACAGTTCCATAAAGGTCTTGGCATTCGGGTCGATTGGTGAACGGGGCTAATCCGTTTAACCTTTTGCTGCATGGTCGGGTGCCTCTCCCTCCTCAGTCGCTTCACACTTCTCCCCCGCCGGCAGAGGAGCACGCCCAAAGACCTTTGCCCCCCAAATGCCGATTTCATATAAAATGATCAACGGGACAGCCATTAATAGCATGGTGAACATTGTCGCATCAGGGGTGATCACCGCAGAAAGAATCAACGCCACCAGAGCCGCATGCTTTCGGAACCTAATGAGGACAGATGATTGAATGACACCCACGCGGGCCAAAAGAGAAAGCACCAGTGGAATTTCAAACGCAAAGCCGAACGCCAGAAGAAATTTGACGTTAAAATCGACATAGGTGCCGACAGCTAATTCTGGAGTAATGGCTCGATCCATGCCAAACGTGACAAAAAAATTGATGACCAACGGTAGGATTACCATATTGCAAAAGCCCAACCCCAGAAGGAAAAACCCCAACCCGAGGAAGAAAAGCGGCACGGCCCATCGTTGCTCTTTCTGAAGCAACGCCGGCTCAATAAATTTCCAAAATTGGTACAGAATGATAGGGACACTGGCAATCACCGCCGCCATAAAAGAAATTTTTATGGAGGCAAATAATGCCTCTGCCGGAGCGTAAAAAATCAGATCATCTTCAAAGGGCCGTTTGAACCAATCGATGAGAATAGAGGAGTAGGAAAATGCTATAACAAAAAACACCATGATCGTGGCTCCCACGATCAGTAACCGGCGTTTTATATCACGAATGTGGCGCTGAAGGGGATGCACCACCGCATTCATGGCCATGGTAGGGGAAAAAGCAGCCATTAGAAAGTGGGACTTAAAGTGCGAAGCAGCCGTTCGGATTATCCAGGTGTTTTGGCATTATCACATGAGGCACGATGTTCACGAATCAGAGCGGCCATTCGATCTTTTTTGCCAAGCTTTTCCTTCTGTAAATGTTTTTTAAGAATCTCTTCCTGAGGAGTCAACACATGGTGTTTCAATAACTGCTGAAGCTCCAGATCCAACCGGTGATGGGATTCCTCCAACTCCTGATATTCCACATTGGATGCCCGCAAATTTTCGGCGATTTGTTCGTCCGTCACCATCGGTGCCCTCCTGTGTTAGTAGTGAATGTTGAACTGGTGACCGTACTTATTTACATTCGGCCGGGATTCCCAGGAGATCATTTTTATCAGATTTGGGCTTGAACAGAGGCTCCAGAATCATAAGGATAGCATCCTCATTTGGATTCGTATAGTAGGAACTTCTTCTGCCATATTCCTTAAATCCAAAGCTCTCATAGAGACGTTTCGCCACCTGATTGGAGTTCCGAACCTCTAACATCCCCCGACAACATCCCTGAGCACTCCCGATGCATAAAGCTTGTAAAATTAACTGCTTAGCCAATCCCTGTCCACGGAAAAGAGGGTGAACCGCCAGATTTAAAAAGCGGGTTTCTTCAAAAATCACCCACACGCAGCAATAGGCCAAAAAGGGAATTTCCTGATGTTCCTTTGGACCTGGAATGACAAGAATGCGGCTAAAGGCATTCCCTTGCAATTCGGCTTCAAAACTTTTTTTCGACCAGGGGACAGAAAAGCAGGACTCTTCCAGACTCACCAATGCGTCCAAATCAGCCAATGTGGCCAATCGAATACCCTCATTGAGTGATAGTTCACTTTCCACGACGGGGTCATTTGTGTCCATGCTTCTACTCCTCTGATCTTACAGAAACAGGTACCCAACAACTCTCACCCGATGGGATCCAAGCTTTTCGTTTTCGATATTTCTGCATACGATGGCTGAATATAATGTGGGGTGCAGCCTAAAGGAAGGAGAGCCCCTCGTGCCAGCAGGACCCGTCCTGCCATGCCAATTCCTTTGGCTGATGGCCATTGCTCATCAGGAGAAGCTTCGACAAGAGAGAATTCTTTTGACAGGAGAGTCGTCCGGTTCTGCATCCACCCATCTCCGAGCACAACGGTCGGCTCGGTCAGACCGCTACAGACCTCAATGATGTCCCCAATTTGTGCCTCTTTCACGCACACCATCTGGTGATTCTCCCATCGGAATAGTGCCCAATACACAATCCCCTGCCGAATACCAATAGTGCTGAGCAGAGGGAGCTCGGTAACAGGATGATTCCAGGCAAGCCCTTCGAGTGTGGAAACCCCAACCAAAGGAATCTGTAAAGCCAGCCGGAAGGCCGTCATCGTCGCCAATCCCACCCGTAATCCGGTGAAGGTCCCCGGTCCTATGGACACTACCAAGCCTTCAAGATTTGATAACTGCAAAGAGACCGAGGATAACAGTTGATCGATGATTGGGATGAGTTGCGGGGTCAAAGGCTGCCCCGACTCACAGGCCAGACTGGCCAACAGCTGTTGGTCCCGAAATACGGCCACACTTTGATGGGAGGTGGCAGATTCTAGAGCTAAAAACAACATAGTGATGGATCCTGACTTACCAATTAGTGGTCGCTTGACACAAAAGGATAACTACGAGGCCGCATTGACGATAAACTCCTGGAAGTGCAGGGTAATGGATCCTCCGCTGGGTCGATAGTCTGTCGCCCGAACCAGAAACGGCAATCGAACCGGAGCGCTTACTTCGCCCGTGGTGACTTTCACCTCTCGATAATCTTCACATTCTACAAACACCACAATGTCATCGAACGAGCGTCGGTATTCAATCGACGTCAGATCCAAGGTCTGGGCATCCACCCAGGTCCGTACGGTGAAATCATCCTGAGATGAGGTAGATGAGGATGAGTTGGCAGCCAGATCAATGCGATAGTGTTCGTTATTTTTCCATACGCGAGCCTCCTCACCGACTACCCCCGAGACTTTACCCAACATGGCATCCAAAGCACGAAGGCTCAGCATCACAGTCTGATCCCAGGGTGAACGCTCCTGCGGTTCATCTACTCTTCCGGTGACCACCTTGTCTTCACCGGATAAATACAGTTCATATTCGTTGCCCCTGCGATGAAAATTCATCACGGGAACACCCATACGGATAAAGGTTTTCAGATCCAAGATATCGGGATGCGCATACGAAACTGTGCCAAGAACGTTTTGGGAAAGCGGCACTCCAGAACCAGAGATGGACGCCTGGAATAGACCTCGAAGGGTGCGAATCGTCAATTCTTTTTGACGTAAGGCTTGGAATACCTCCTGTCGGTCCGCCTCGTCCTCAAGCAGTTGTAATGATCCTTGAAACATTCCGCCGCATCCGACAAGGAACATCAGGGGCAACAAGAACCAGCGACTGACAGCATTCATTATAAAAAATCCGATTGATCACGCCGTTTATGAGGCAGGACTCACAACCGTTTCCCAAATATCCCCAATGTCACGAATCCCAACGACTTCCATGCCAGCCACAGGTTTCCATTGGTGAAGATTCGGCTCAGGAACCACGCAGCGTTGAAACCCTAATTTCATTGCCTCACGAATACGTAAGTCCGCATGTTGCACCGGCCGGACCTCTCCGCCCAACCCGACCTCGCCCATCACGACCAATCTGGGGTCCAACGCTAACTCCCGAAAGCTGGAAAGCACCGCACATACAATGCCCACGTCAACTGTCGGCTCATCAATCCGAAGGCCACCTACCACGTTCACGTACACATCGTACCCGGTAAAGTGCAACCCCAATCGTTTTTCTAGAACCGCCAACAGCAAGGACACCCGATTCACTTCCACTCCCTTGGCCATACGTTTCGGCATAGGATAGGTGGTCTCCGCGACCAGAGCCTGCAACTCAACCAATAAGGGCCGAGACCCTTCTACGCTCGACACCACAATAGTTCCGGCACCATGTCCAATTCGTCCCGTTAAAAACAGTTCGGAGGGATTCCCAACTTCGGTCAGCCCCTCATCCTTCATTTCAAAAACCCCGATTTCATTGGTCGGCCCGAAGCGGTTTTTCACGGCTCGAAGAATTCGATAGCTCTGGCCTTTGTCTCCTTCAAAATACAACACCGTATCGACAATATGTTCCAGAAGCCTTGGCCCGGCAATCACGCCTTCCTTCGTCACATGCCCTATAATAAAGATGGGGATATGCGTCCGCTTGGCATACCACATCAGGCGGCAGCCAACCTCCTGAACCTGGCTGACACTACCTGGCGCGGATGTGAGTTCCTGGGTAAAAACCGTTTGAATGGAATCCACAACAATGACACCGGGATTCATCTGCTCAGCCACTTTAAAAATTTCTTCCAGGGAGGTGGCAGCAGCCACATACAGATTAGGGGATTGAATGCCTATACGATCCGCCCGCATCTTAATTTGCTGAGGTGATTCTTCTCCCGATACATACAACCCGACCTGTTTGGCCGTTCCGAGGGAGGCCAGGGTTTGGAGCAAGAGAGTCGTTTTACCAATTCCCGGATCGCCTCCAATCAAGATAACCGATCCCGGAACCACTCCCCCACCAAGCACTCGATTCAATTCTGCAATACCAGCCTGAAGACGAAACTCCTGAGTCTGCACAATAGAGCTGATTGGGACAGCCTCTGGTGTTCCCTCGGCGACACTTCGCTGTTGAAGGGTTGAAAGGTCTCGATCAACCTCCTCCCGTAAGGAATTCCATTGCGCACACTCCGGACACCGGCCGCTCCAACGGACACCTTGATATCCACATTCCTGACACACAAAACGGGTTTTGGGTCGTGCTGCCTTCACTAAGACGTCTTCCCCACGATCGGTTTGATTATTAAAAAATCATATAGCATTCCCAAATTCCACATCCGATCGTTGGACCGTACGTCGACCGGCTTTTTGCTAACTGTCTCCATCAAAGATGCCGTCGGATACGAGACCAATCATTGAGGATAATGGCCCGGCGTGGAAACCGACCATTGGTCTGTGGTAGCGGTAAAATCACAGTTTGCAAGCGATTTTGAACGAGTACTTCCGCAAAATCTGCCGTGCGCCCGATACCACCACTCACTTTTTCCCAACCCTCTGTTTTCAGATCGTGTATGACTTCGGTCAATGCCGTTGGCGTCTTCGGAAGGATTCTAATCATTCCTGGAGGGAACTGGTGCTCGCGCAACCAATCCTGAATATGTTCAAGATGCCCTCGCCCGGTCAAGTCCAGATACACAAGGTTGTAATAAAATTGCGCGAGCTTGCCCAATTCTGCCGCTGCTGCCGGATGGGCATCTCCTAATATGAGGCCCGGATCCTCATAAAGTTCAGCCGGAGGCGGATCCATGACCAGCTCTCCTTCCACTAACACCGCCAAATCAATTAGCAATATTGGACGACGACGTTCCCAGGATAGGAGGACCCCTTTCCCTTGGATGGCTTCGGTTTTGGAGGGTGTCACCACCTTCACAATGATTGACAAATTCCCCCGCATACTAGGAGTAAAGTCGACCCGAGCCCACCCGTGCGCGTCGGTATTCGCCTGACCAACCGTCCGGCCATGCACAATAAATTCCAAGGGCTGGTCCGGCAAACCAATCTCCCCTTCTGCCTCGGGATTGGTTAAACGTGCCTGTAATTGAATAGGCTTCCCGGGAGATGTTAGCAAATCAGTCACCGACAAATTTGCCGCCTGAGCCAGTGAAGCATTTAGCCCAATCACGGTCACCAATATTCTCAACCCCCAATCCAGCATCACCAACCTCACTAACCTCGTCAGAGGACGATCGCCTTGCTTCATTCTACGGTCTCCATGTGGCTGGCAGATGGTTAAAATAATCCTCTTCCGCGCTTACCAAATGCAAACGCATCGAAGCCCGCCAGAATGGCAAATTGCATATAAATTAGCCAACCTGTCGGCCAGAAAAATTTGGAGATAATCAATAAAAGAATCCCACAGACCAGGAAAATATTCCCGCGTTTGACACCTAAGTACAGATGACCGATGCCCGGTAAAATGGAGAGGGTGGCGGCTCCAAGAGCATGCATGGTCTTTTCACGATCATTCACGAGAGTACCCTTCACAAACCATACCATTGGCCCTCAAGAGAGTTCCAGGGATTAGTATCTGCACGATAAAATGGTTGACGGCACACTCGCAGAAAAGCAAGAAATCTGGATGGGTGCAAAGAGGAGTTCTTCAGGTTAAGTTCCGCTTACGTAATTCTTCCTGGTAGGTTTTTTGATAAAGGACATCCCACTCTTGGGAACCTTCTGGAATCGGCCGTGCATATGATTGTAATCGACTCCGCACTTTTTGAACCAGCTCCTCCTCTGCTTTCATGTGCTCGGCCAGCACGCGCTTCACTTCACGAAGAGCATGAGCGGAATCGCCAATCATCTTGGCCTCGGGCATGTCGGTGACACTAGTCAGAATGACATGCGCAAGATGCGTTTGCTTTTCGTCGCTGAGAATGGGGGTATTCATTTGCAATTCAGTCCTACGGCATTCAAAGTCTATTCTGCCATATACCCTATAAAATGACCCCGCGTTCTTTGATGAGCTTTTGTTTCACCATCGTAAACATTTTCTGATAATCCGCTCGACCTTCTGCAAACTCTCGTTCAAACTGTTTCAACATCTCCCGGACATCCGCATTCAAACGATCTTCCACCTGCAACTCGGATAGAATGGCTGCTTCCAATTTCTGAATCACCACATCCGGTTTTCCTTGAATTTGTAATAATCCACTCGACTGTAATCGTTCAATGACTGAGACGGCCATATGATGTACGCGAACTTTATTGAGTCGCATCAGATTCCTTCAGGAAGCTGTTCCACTCTCATAAGGGACGCCCCTGTGGCCTCCCTCAACACTTTCGGATCACCTATCACTTTTCCAATGACGTTCACCCGATCAGCAGGAACCGGATCATCTCCGAGGCTCATGGGAGTGCGTCCAAAAAAGACCGCCAACATCCCCCCCATGCCCCAAAAAGCCACATCGCCAACTTTTACCTGAGTGGTGGCAACTTCTCGATAGTCTTTGACCCCCGGCATGTTGCAATAAAACTCTTCTCCCCACTGGTTCACGGGGACCTCAATAGGAAGAGCATCGACCACAGCCTGTGCGGTTCGATTCGGTTTAAGTTGTGCAATGACCTGGATCCCACCGATGGTCATTTTAATTTTCTGTGGACGGAATTCCATATATACTCGCTTATGCTACGAATGGAAGAAGATCTCAAGATTGCTTCGAATGTAGCTTGTCCTCTTGGTGAAATCAAGGTTAGAATTAAGCTCTCTTCGCGTTAAGACTCATGTTACAATCCACATTTCTTTTTTTACCCGGCATTGGAGAATCCACTGAACGCCTCTGGTGGGAAGATGGCATTGGCACATGGGACACTTTCCTCGAGAAACCCATCGCTCCCCGCATTTCCCCGTTTCGAAAAGCCCAATACGATGAAGACATTCTGGAAGCACAAAAACAGTGGAAGGCACAGAATTCCCGTTTTTTTACCCGCATCCTGAAAGCACGCGACCACTGGCGTCTTTATCCTAATTTTCGATCTCAGGCAGCGTTTCTGGATATAGAGACAAACGGAATCCCATTACCCGATGGCGAGATTACGGTGGTGGGTATTTTCGGAAAAGGTCGCATGACCACGTTGATTCAGGGAGAAAACTTAACCGGTGAACGCTTGCAGGCGGAATTTGCCTCGTACGATCTTCTCGTGACCTTCTTCGGCTCAGGCTTCGACTTGCCCTTTCTGAAGGCCAAATATCCAGACTTGAGACTGGATCATCCCCATATTGACTTGTGTTTTGCGGCCAGACGTCTCGGATTAAAAGGTGGGCTGAAGGCAATTGAGACCGAAATAGGCTGTTATCGCCCGACTTTGCTGGAAGGATTGACGGGGTGGGATGCGGTTCGTCTGTGGGGAGAGTGGCAACTCGGACAATCGTACTCTAGAGATGTACTCATCCAATACAATGAGGCAGATTGCAAAAACCTGAAGCCTTTGGCCGACCTTATTTACAGCCGTCTGGTCCAACGTCATGGACTCCCTGAAAAAATTGCTTCCCTATGACATCCGCGCAACGCTCTGACAAATGGACCGGCGTCGGACTGACAGACCTTGGTCTGGTTAGAAAACTGAACCAGGATGCCTTTTCACTCGAAAATTCCCTACAATTGTGGGTGTTGGCAGATGGGATGGGCGGACATGCCGGGGGTGAGGTCGCCAGCCAGATTGCGGTCAAAGCCATTCCCGAAGTTGTTCGAACCCAACTCTCGACTGAAACCTCTCTCTACGTTCAACCTGACAAGTTAGAATCGCTGCTGGATCAAGCTCTTGAATCCGCCAATCAACGTATTCGACAGGCAGCAGCAGAGGACGAATCCCTGAAAGGAATGGGAACAACCACTATCGTGGTCGCCATCACGCATTCTCCTACAGGATACCAGGCAAGCGTGGCACATGCCGGCGACAGCCGCGCCTATCTCTTTAGGCAGGGCACACTTTCGCTCTGGACAAAAGATCACACCCTTATGGAGGAACGGTTGGCCCTGAACCTCATTACAGCCAAACAGGTTCGCACTCACCCCCTTCGGCATGTGTTGACCAAAGCCCTTGGAATTGATCCTGAGTTACGACCTACCATTCGGACCTACCCGCTTGAGCCGTTAGATCTCATTCTGATGTGTTCAGACGGACTCACAAAAATGCTGACTGATGAGGAGATTCAAACTATTATCGGCCAGAAAGCCCCACAGGCCGAAGCAATATGCCGAACACTTGTGGATACAGCCAACCGATTAGGTGGAGAAGACAATACAACGGTCCTGTTAATTGGTTTGCACTGAGGAGGGACGTGGAGAATGTTTTTAACGGTGGGGTTTTCGAAACATGGCCGACCATCCAAAATATCCCACTGCATCTTTCATATTCGAAAACCAACGTTGGGCCAGACCCATTGACGGGTTGGTGACGTATTGAAGTGTGAGCACAATCCGCTCTTCTCCAGCCCCCAGCGGCGTAACGGCATGATGCAATTTATCGCCGTTAAAAAAAATAAATGTGCCTGGGTCAGTCAGGAGGGATAATTCTTTAACCTCTCGACCCTGTTCTTTAGTATGTAAACGACAGACCAATCGACTGCTTGATTGATCCTGCAATCCTAATAAAACCGTAAACCGATCGCCCTTATAATACGAGGTATCATAATGATACCCGATATGATCTCCAGCCTCGGTGTAAAAATACAGTGCACAGGAATGGGGATCCTCTTCGGGGCACAGCATTAACGGAACCCCGGCAATTCGGCTCAAGAAGTCGATCCATCCCTGGTGGTGATAGAACGCAAGAATGGCGGGAGCCGACTGCTGCAGAAGATAAAAACTGACACTTCCCCCCTTTTTATGCCCTGGTATAAAGTTTCGATTGATTTGGGGCCGCACGCGCTCTACTTCCCGCATAAATTCCTGAACAACCTGAGTAGGGAACAAATGCTCTAAAGCCAAGAACTCACCCTGCTCCCAATAGTGACGCGTGGCCTCCTCAACCTTGATGACCTGAAGTGTCTCATTCAACAATTGATCAATTTCGGACACCGCTGGATTGAGCATTAGTCACTCTCCTTCATCCCTTCGGACGCCAAACTTTCCGTCTATCCTTTTTTCAATGTCGTCATTAATCATAGCTTATCATGACAACCTTCACATTCTCACCAGGCTATCAAACAATACATCCGCTTGACCTCACCCTGACTGACGTTTTATGGTGCCCATTTTCATCCACGAATTTCCAAGTCGTCTCACAACTTTCTCCTCTGATCAAACACTCTGTCTGGCCTCTATCCATGAAGAACCGACTCCCCTATCGCGATTTAATTCATGGCCAGGATTATTGGATTCAGGATCAGGCCCTTCCCAACGCATTAGAGATTGCCCAACGATGTATGGCCATTCCAACCTGGACCTTGGGATCCCCCTGGCGCCCGGAACCCTGGCCCGGCATGCGAGCTCCTGGAGCTCTGACTCCCGATGAACTGCGCACCGTGGAAAGCTACGTGACCGCACATTTAGGTATTCCCACCCTCACTCCCCAATCGCATAACGCGACAGGACTTTCCGGACACAATCACATTCAGATATGCGGAGGAGCTGAGGGGGTCGCTCGCCCACATGTCGATTCTGCCAGAATTTGTGATTACGCCGCCGTCCTCTACCTCCATCCAAGCCCACCCACATCACATTGCGGCACATCCTTTTACCGGTTGCATCTCCCCGGAGAACCAGCAGACGGCAACTATTGCCCAAAAGATTATGAAAGTCTTAGCGAAGTGCCTGGGTTATCACAGGAAATGGATCCTACCATGTTCAAAGAAATCCTAGAGGTCCCGTATGTCTTTAACCGCCTAGTAGCCTATAAATCGGATCTCATCCATTCTGCAACAGGGTATTTTGGCTGGGACCATGCGTTAGCTTCAAAACGAATGGCTGTGGTGTTTTTTTGGAAAACCTGATCTTGACAATTCTCGAACACAGGAAAAAATTATCCACTCGTTTATGAATGGCTATCCTGAATATAACAAGCTCATTCGAATCTAAATTAGGTTTTGGTAGGTTTCTTTTTTGGCTTTTTGTGAGTGGAGGCTATGTGAGGACTGTTTCCCCGATCCAGCATTTCACCGGCGGTTTTTCTGATAGTTGGAGTTAGCGTGCCTCCTCCCAACATGCGGGCGATTTCAGTTTCCCGATGAACTCCTATGACTTCGTGGACCTTCGTTAGGGTTCGGTCTTCTAGCGTTGTTTTCTCAACCACAAACTGTGCATGAGCCTGAGAGGCAATCTGCGGAAGATGGGTAATACAACACACTTGATGAAATTGAGCCAATTGACGCAATCGACTTCCCATGATTATGCCGGCTTCCCCACCAATTCCACTGTCAATTTCATCGAAAATAACGACAGGCGTCTGATCATTTTCCGCAAACACGGTTTTCAAGGCCAACATAATTCGGGACAATTCTCCACCCGATGCAATCCGGCCCAATGGCATCAGCGGTTCTCCCGGATTGGGAGCCAGTAGCATCTCAACACGATCCATTCCTGTCGGCCCAAATCGATTGTCTCCGTTGGCCATTTCAATATTAACGTGTACCTCCATTGTCGACATTTTAAGAGACGCTAATTCCTGCTTGATCTCTTTGACCAAATGCTTCGCAACTGTTTTCCTCCTGGCCGACAAGTCTTCCGCCAAGGCCTTCATCGATTCATATCGACTGGTCACTTCTGCTTGCAGATACCGCACCTGCTCTTCTCCATTTTGGATCTGCGCTAAATCTTGTTCGAGAGTTTTGGTAAGTTCCACTAATTCTTCGACAGGCTTTCTATATTTCTTTTTCAGCCGCTGAAGACCAGCCAACCGACTATCAATCAGATCCATTCTCTCAGGATCATACTCGATCCGAGTCCGGTAATCCCGAAGGTTATCGGTCACCTCCCGCAACGACATGTTCGCTGCTTCCAACAATGGAACCCAAGACTCACCGTACGCATCAATTTTTGCAAGCTCTTGTACCCACTCAGTCACCTCACCCAGATGATCTAGAACCGATCGTTCGCCTTCATGTAATGCCGTAAAGGCTTGATTCGATAATTCTCCTAATCGACCCCTATGTTTCAACCGATGATATTCCTGACTGAGAGACTCTTCTTCTCCGGACTGCAACTGCATCTTGACGAGCTCGTCATATTGATATTGAAGAATATCTTGCCTATTGGTTTGATCCCGTAACCGGATCACATATTCATCCAAAGCCGCCTTTTTCTGGACCCATTCTTGGTGCATCACCTGATAAGATCCGACAACATCCTCAAGCTTCCCAAAGGCATCCAGCAATTTGAGCTGAGTCTTAGAGGAGAGCAATGATTGCTGATCATGTTGGCCATGGATATCTACCAACTGAGAGCCGATGTCTTGAATCGTTTGAAGAGGGGCAAGTTGCCCATTGAGGAAATTGCGATTCCTTCCCGACCGCGATAACATCCGACGAACGATAAAGTCTTGTTGATCGGGTAGGAGGTATCCCTCCCCTTGCAATCTGCTCGAAAGAGGATGAGTTGGGGGGATGACGAAACAGGCTTCCAGCAAAGCTTCCTCGGCACCAAACCGAATATGCTCGGCGGAGGCTCGTCCCCCGGTGATTAACACCAGAGCATCAATGAGAAGAGATTTTCCAGCCCCTGTCTCCCCCGTCAAGACGAGAAAGCCAGGGGGAAATTCCAAATGGAGTTGATCGATGAGGGCAAAGTTGGAGATACGCAGCTCGGTCAGCATAACACCGAGTCATCGGTCTCGCTGATCAGGCAGGAGACGTGGATTGAGCCAGGAGCGAGTCAATAACTTGTTTGAATTGTTGCTTCGGTCTTGCACCAACAATTTTTTCGACAACTTGGCCACCCTTGAAGAAAAGAATACTTGGGATACTCATGATTTGATATTTACCCGCAACTTCGGGAGCATCATCGGTGTTGAGCTTCATGACTTTAAGTTTTCCCTGATATTCCTGGGCAAGCTCATCGACAATTGGGGCCACCATTTGACAGGGTCCACACCAAACTGCCCAGAAATCTACCATCACCACCTCTGAAGATTTCAGTACTTCCCCGTCCCAATTCGCTGCATCGGCTTTGGCCACTAAATCAGACACTGACTGCCTCCTTGGATAAATACGACAAAATGTCCAGATTGTCTTGGCATCCTAAAACCGCTCTTATCGTACTGTCAACTCACTCAAATACGATTAAGGTATCTTCAGGGAATGGCACCCTGTGTGTTCTGTTTGGCCTCTTCACTCACAGGCAAGGCAGGGAAAGATTCACCATTCCCATTCATCCGGGGTTCCAGTCCACCATGAATCTGGCTTCAATTCACGCCAACGGGTTTGTTGTGCCCACAGTTCATCCGTCCGTGTCCGACTCAACCGATTGGCCATTGCTGCTGTCACATCAAATTGCTGCCGAATGCCTTCATGAATGAGTTCTTGCGCCATACGAGGCATAATATTTGGCGGATCAATGAGATCGAGAATATCCCGTGCGGTCAAATTCAGCGCCAATTGCTCCACTTTCACATAATCCTCCTGCTTTGCCAATGATCCTAAATAGCCATCAATTGCCTCATAGACATAGGCCAAATACACGTATGCTTCAACCGAGGGGTTGCGGTCAATATTTTCTTGGCAAGCCTCTACTGCTCGACGGTAATCTCCGGCCATCAAATACACTTTAGCGTGCGCGAGAGATTGAATAGGCAAGACAGGTGTCTGATCTGACTGAGCCCAACCATTGGAAAGCGGTAACGTACCAAGAAGAATCACTCCCACTCCGAGACACATCATCATTTCCCTTACTCTTTCGCTCACCGACGAAATGCTCATGTTCTCCTCCATCACTAAAGTCGCGCAACAAACATCATTCTCAATAAATTCCCTGTTCGCTCTGCATATTTTTCGATGATCCACCAACCCATTTCTAAGATTGTCAGGTTTTTGATCAGTACGTGAATCTTAAAATCGCCCTGTTTCCAATCACTATTGCATAATAATACGGCTGGCCTATTCTTTGATGTCCCGAAAACACGACACAAGGCTGGATTAAGGCCACTTGTCATTTATGAAAACACAAAACCTCTAACACCAGACTCCTTCCTACAACGCAAGACTCCCATAAACACATTCCATTGAACAATTTAAAACGTCAATGGCATGTCCTTTGCGAAAGGCCGTGTCCAAGAAGCATTTTTTTAAACCTGACTTCTCAATATCTAAACAAAAACAACGAGAGAAAACTCTAAACCCATCAAGACTTAAAGGGATAAGGATAAAATGAAACGAAACCAAACACTATTGTCTTGTATCATTATCATCGGTATACAGACCTTCTCCATATGCTTACTCCCCGTCTCGCCAACTCCTGTAAATTCTGCCGATATCGCATTAGTTCTTTCGTCTTCTTCGCCTGTATCGCCATTGCCTCTGGAAATAATCCCTTCGCAGGAATCTCGCCACAGCGACGATACATTAGCCGCCCTAACCATCTATCTGGAAGCCGGTGGTGAAAGTTTTGCTGGAAAGTTAGCTGTCGCGGCCGTGATTCGGAACCGAATGGCTCTCAAATACCACAGCGATGGCACGGTCAAGGGCACGGTTCTTCGGGCCAAACAGTTTGAACCATGGATGGGACGAAATCCAGAGGAAGTGCAATTCGATCAAACCAATCGAATCATGCAAGATAGTTTATTAGCCTGGATGCTTGTACAAGACGGGCGAAAGGTGGTGGATGGGGCTGTACTGTTTTATAATCCCCAACTGGTCCAGACTCCCCGGTGGGCTCAGGTCAACCGTAAAGTGGCAAAAATTGGCGGACACGAATTCTTTAATAAGCACACCATTTAATTAGTCGCGAACAACAGGCGTTTTTCGCAAATTCCTGGGTCGAGGCGCCCGGGATTCCCCATCCTCAATACGTTTCAACTCTATGCGGAGGTGTCGAATGGCACCGGAATGCACCCGACAGACCCCAGACTCGGTCAGACCCATTTGCCGCCCAATTTCTTTCATCGTCAATCCGGCATGATAATACGATTGAAGCACCTCTTGCTGGCGGGCCGATAATGTCTGTAGGGCCGCTGACAATGCCGCTTTCATTTCTGCATCCGCACAAGCCACAAAAGGGTCCAGATGGTTAACATCCGGCAAAACATCACGGAGGGTACATTCATCTTCTCCCTGCCCAACCGGCTCATCCAGACTAATTAAACGAGGATCACACCCGCCCACTCCTTCTACTTCTTCAATGGGTACGCCCAACAGGGTGGCCAATTCCTGTGTGGTCGGTGGCATCCCATTTTTCTGAAGATGCTCTTCAACTTTTTGTCGCACTTGATCTCGGCGAGATCGCACAGACCGAGGAACCCAATCCATCGACCGAATTTCATCTAACATCATCCCACGAATGCGATATTCGGCAAATGTGCGAAATTTAATATCGCGTGTTGGATCATAGCGCTTCAACGCCGACAACAGCCCCATAGCCCCTGCGCTGGTCAAATCCTCGACATCCAGGGAAAAGGGATTCCTGAATGCCATAATTCCAGCCATCCGACGAATCGTCGGGAGAAACTCTAATAAAATCCGGGTAACATGTTCCTGATCGAGCTGGACCTGTGCTTCCGTATGTTCTGCATTTTTCGGACTAACCGAACCGAGGTGAGACGAGCCGAGTTCTTTAATACCAACTGCTGTCTTTGTGAAAGATTGTGCGTCTTCGTTCATGTTTTGGCCTTTCCAGGGTGACCAAAAAAAGCGCCCAATTCCAGGGAATGGGCGCATGAACGAACGCATGGATCCACCAACACAGTTCGGTAACCAGACGAACCCTGAAACACCAACGTTCTCAGGGTTTCTTGGCTTTGCGCCCTACCCTCACGGATAGTTTGCCCTTGTCACCTGTTGAATTCGTTATTCGATAATTACAACCTCATATAAGTGATGGGTTTTTGAGGTTCCCCGATTAGCGGTCTGCCTTGGATCCCCGGTTTCTCTCCTATTCATCGACCTCTATCTCTATGGAAATGTTATCGGATCCGAGTCAGGGGGAATTAAGAAAATCCCTTGCGTGTTTATGAGAAAACTTGACAAGTTCATACATCGCACAGCATCAAAGACCAACACGAATGGTGAATAGGAACGGATGATCAAAAGCCCAATCACACATTCTTTCCAATGCTCTTCATGACAATCGTGGAACCCTCATTTTAGCCTTAAAAAAAGATTAATCCCGATGATCAAAAACATGGCTGTGGCAATCCAACTGCCAATGATCGGTAATACCGCTCCATTTCGTCCTAAGACAATGCCGACCGAATGTGCAGCCCAGAAAAAAAACCCAATTGCCAGAGTTTGCCCAAGCCCTTTTGCTATTCCAACCTCACGCACACCACTTCCGCGGAGACTCACCGAGATCCCTAACAGTATCATCACCAGAGGAACGAGAGAGTATGCAATTCGAGACCAATAATCAGTTAAAAAACGATGAGGACTATGACCATCTTCTATCAACCTTTGAATATAGTCATGCAATTGATACAAGGACATATGCTCTGGAGACTGAGCTAGCCAATTCTGAAAATCATCAGCCGTGAGAGAGAGAGGCAACGACTGCCGTGGCAGACTATTCACTTGCATACGTTCTTCATCCTGAAATGTTCGCTCAATTGCATGCTCCATTATCCATTCCTCACCAACAAATGTTGCCCATTTCCCTTCAAGAATGCCTTTGAGACTGAAGCGATCGTCAAGCGTGTACTGGTGAATACCATTCAACCGAAACCCATCTTCTGTCACTGAATCAATCCGCATAAGGTGATTGCGTCCCACCCGAAGCCACAGACGTTCTGGAGTAAGTAAAAGGGGTTCTGGTTTATTTTGGATTAAGACCGATTGAACAAATTCAGCTTTAATATTGGCCAGAGGAATCAACACGGCCGTTAAACTCAGACCCACGACACTCACAAGCCCGCCAAAGATAAAAAAGGGAATGGCAATTTGATAAAAACTTAACCCACAACTGCGCATCGCCGTGATTTCACGAGTCCGATTAAGCCCACAAACCGTCAAAATTGACGCCATTAGAGCCGCCAGCGGGGCTAAGAGAAAAGCAATTTCGGGAATTCGATAGACAAAAAAGCTGAAAATAACGGTTAGGTCTGCATCATATTTCAAAAACTTTCTCAATTTTTCAAAAAAATCCACAACCAGATAAATCGTCAGCACGGTCACAAGACACATTAGGAAGACGCGGCTGAACTTCCCAAACACATACCAAGAAATTTTTTTCATGATCTAACTTGCTTGAAAGGATTCTGGATCATTGTTTTCCAGCTTGAAATAGCAGGAATCCTGTGAAGCAGGCTAGGATAATGTTAGGCATCCACGCACCAAAAAACGGAGAGATCACCAAAGTCGTCACGAGAAACTCTCCCAACACATTTAATAAATAAAATCCGATAACCACGCCAACCCCAATCGCAAACCCTCCGGCTTTCCCGGACCGCTTCGACACAATCCCCACCGGGACGCCCAATAACCCCAGCACAAAGGTGGCAACGGGAAAGGCGGTGTCTTTATGAAACTCTACTAATCGACGAAGGGCTCCAGCGTCCGTTCCACCTGATTCCTCCAATTGCTGAGTGAGATTTTGGTAGGTTTTCCGTTTTGTCTTATCTTTCACCGAGGTAAAAGGCGAAGATAGCCAAAAATCATAGGTATCAAAGGTGACCCGATGAAAACTATTGGCATCGTTGGGGATTTGATGAATTGCTCCCTTAAACAATCGAATGCCAAACTGCTGACGTTCGCTCTGTTTCAACATGTGAAAATTCTCCGCCACAATTATCAAGGGTTGTTCCGGATTGCGTTGGTCCGAAATAAAGATTCCCTTACCCCCAGAAGCATTCTCCGAGTGTGGCACATACACCATGAGTCCGGGGATCGGCTCATTAAACACCCCCGAATCAACCGCAAGAGTCAACTCATCTTCAATGACGCTCAGAGCCAAAGTCTTCAATGACACATTGGCCCACGGCTGGCCCCATTGGGAAAGATATACCGTTAAGAGGAATACGATGCCGGAAAAGACCACTACAGGAAGGTTGATTCGCCAGAAACTGACCCCGGCAGCTCGTATGGCAATGACCTCATTGTCAAACGATAGGCGATTAAATGCCGAAATTGAGGCAATCAAGCAGGCAATCGGTAGGGTTAGAACTAAAAAGGAAGGAAGCAAATGCAATACAATAGACCCCAAAGCCGCCAAGCTAATTCCTCGAGATACCACTAAATCCACCAGCCGTAGCATTTCCTTGGTAAAAATGATGAAACACAATCCGGTCAGACTGGTCAAAAATGGGCGAAGCAACTCAAAAAAAATGTACCGATCGAGAAGTCTGATCAAGGTCTTGGACAATTCAAATAAATAGAAAGTGATGATATATGTCGGCTAAGTAGCATGGCCCCTATGCTCATTTTCAATCAAATATCCGGAATAATTAGCTTACAGGCGAATAGTAGGGAATGAATTTCTCCGTGTCATTTATTGACAGATTCTGCAAACTGTGCTACATCCTCTTCGTTTTTGTAATGGGTAAAGAAGTGAGAAGAATATTACGCCGTGAAGCCGAGAGAGGAATGGACTCCTTTTTCGGCTTTTCTTTTTAAACACGCACAACTTTTTTGAAATATATATCCACAAGTACTCTAATGGGGAGGGCCATCATGAGAAGTAAGGGAACGGTAAAATGGTTTAATGATCGGAAAGGTTTTGGCTTCATTCAAGTTGAAGGTGGACAGGATGTGTTTGTCCATTATTCCGCACTTCAGGAAGACGGATTTAAATCTCTAAAAGAGGGGGAATCGGTAGAATTTGACCTAGTAGAGGGGGCCAAGGGTCCACAGGCTGCCAACGTTACAAAATCAGGAATTGGCCAACCATCTTAATTATTGGTAAATCTCTATTGCATTCTCGCCTATTATTTGCTGATGACGAAGGGTGATTTTTTGGGGATATTAGGTCTCAACTTTACTGCAATGGAATAATCTGGAATTCCTGGTCTTTGACTTGTTGTCAAAGAAGGCTAAGAGGTAAATAGTCTGCTAGGACTTTCCTTGACTTCCTTCTTTTTCTCCTGGTAGACTTCGTCGCAAGTCATTGTATTTATTGCATAAATTACAAATTCCACACAACTGCCTCATCAGTATCAGGGGAACAGCATGACAAAAATTTTCGATGTTTTATTTTATGGAAATCCGCTCTATCGAAAGATGTTGACCGTAGAAAGTGGAGCGGAGGACTGGGGAGCAGGACAAACCGAGGATGCCAATATTCCACAGGCACCGGCAAACCTACGCGCTATCCCTGACCACACGCAAATTACCCTGACCTGGGATCCTGTCCCGGAAGCCCTGTATTACAACGTTTACTTCATGACCACCAAGGGCGTTCAAATTAAGCCCAACGAACTAACCAGGCCAGTCGCAGGACAAGAGGATTTCATCCCAAAAGTTGGGATAACCAAAGAAAAAGCCAATTGCATTGAAGGAGCGATCTCTCCTTACGAACATAACGACCTAGCCAATAACTTTTGTTATCACTATGCCATTTCTGTGGTCACCGAAGAGGGTGAAAGTCTATTATCCGAAGAGGTAATGTCCATTCCTTCGCCCTACCTCCCCGTAATGCAAATCGGGTGTGAAGGCGTCGACGATGGAGAATTCAAATCACCAACCGGCATTGCTATAGATAAAGACGGAAATATCTATGTCGGCGATACAGACAATCATTCGATTCAGAAGTTTGACCGAACGGGAAAATTTCTTGCCCGTTGGGGTGACGAACCTGATTCAACCGAAGGAAAATTTTACTATCCACGGGGCATTGCCACATCCCCCGAAGGAGATGTGTATGTGGCGGACAGTGGGAACAATCGCATCCAAAAGTTTGATTCTGAAGGAAATATTATTAATGCATGGGGAAAATTCGGTTTTGCCTGGAGAGGGGCCGAAGCGGGGAAATTTGATGTCCCCTGGGGTGTTACCACCGATTCCCAAGGTAATCTGTTTGTCTCGGATACCAGCAATGCCAGAATTCAAAAATTCCTTTCCGACGGCTCCCCTGTGCTTAAGTGGGGGCGTGACGGGGGATATGACGGCGCCTTCTTTTATCCCCGCGGCCTCGCGGTTGACTTTGTCGGGAATATTTATATTGCCGATGAAGGGAACCATCGCATTCAAAAATTTGATGCACGTGGTAACTTTCTCCTGAAGTGGGGAAAGGAAGGAAATGCCCCTGGCCAATTTAAAGCGCCATGGGGGGTCGCCTGCGACCCTTTAGGATATGTGTATGTCGTCGACAGCGGAAATCACCGTGTCCAAAAATTTGATTCTAGCGGGACCTATCTCACTTCATGGGGAAATCGGGGATTAACTGAGGGACAACTGAATTTCCCGTCAGGGATTGCGGTGGACAAAGAGGGATTTGTGTACGTCATAGACAGTGGCAACCACCGTTTAACCAAGTTTGCCCCAACTGAGGATGAACTCAATCGAGGCAAACAAGAAAAACGGGTTGCCAGCGATCTGACCGCCCCCATCAATCTTGCCGTCAAACCCGGAGATACAGAAAACATCCTAAGTTGGCTCGAAGTTCCCAATGCTGTCAGTTACAACCTCTATTTTAGTACTGAACCAAACCTCACAACAGATACCTCCACAAAGATTGAAGGTGTGACCACCCCATATATTCATAGTGGCCTCACAAATAACACGGCATATTTTTATGCCATGACGTCGGTGACCGAAGATGGAGCTGAAAGCCGGCTATCTGAAGAGCAGACCGCTATTCCGGTTTTGATCGACATTTCGGCACCTCAAAATCCTGACATCGTTATTAATCATGGGGCTTACATGACCAATAGTCCAGATATGGTCGCCACCATCTCAGCTAAAGACGTGGATAGCGGAGTGGCTGCCTATTTCATCTCTGAAAACCCCATGACTCCGAGCGGGACCATGCCTGGGTGGGTGGAAGTGGAACCGGAACAAAAATTTGGAGCCACTATTCCTTTTACCACCTCGCCAACCGATGGCACAAAAACCGTCTACGTTTGGTTTAAAGATGCCAATAACAACGTTTCTGTTCCCGCCAGCACCAACATCCTTCTCAACACGTCTGGGTATATTTGTGCCGCCAAGTGGGGAAAACCAGGCCGTGGAGCTTCACTTCTCCATGGCGGAGAATTTATTAGCCCCCTATACGGCCTAACGATTGATCGCCAAGGGTCATTGTTTGTGGTTGATAACGGTAATAATCGCATCCAGAAATTCGACAGAAATGGTAATTTCATCCTGTTATGGGGAAATTTCGGATCCGCTAATGGAGGGTTCAATAATCCCACAGGCATCGCATGCGATGGGAATGGGAATGTGTATGTGGCTGACACCAATAACCATCGGATTCAAAAGTTTGATGGGAAATTAGGCCATTATATGATGAAACTGGGATCCCGCGGGAATGGCGAAGGACAGTTTAATGCTCCATGGGGAGTGGCGGTCGACCGGGTACGCGGGTACTTGTACGTCGTAGATAGTGCCAACTTCCGGGTTCAAAAATTTGATGAAACCGGAGAATTCATTATGCAGTGGGGAAGCTTTGGGAATGGGGACGGGCAGTTTTATTTTGCGCGTGGCATTGCTGTAGATCAAACAGATGGAACCGTCTATGTGGTCGATATGGGTAATCATCGGATACAAAAGTTTGATACCAGCTCAAACGTCCTCCCCCAATTACTTACCAAGTGGGGCGGAGGCATTGGGCCCGGCCATGCCAGCAGCGCTCAGGCGCAAGAACCGGGACAATTTCGATCACCCTGGGGTGTGGCAGTAGATGAATCAGGAGATGTATTTGTCAGTGATACCGGCAACCAACGCATCCAAAAGTTTGATCGAGACGGTAACTTTATCACCCAATGGGGAGGCTTTGGCTCTCAGGATGGCCAATTCAACTTTCCCTATGGAATTGGAGCTGACTCCAGAGGACACGTCTATTCGGTTGATAGCGGAAATATGCGAGTTCAAGAATTCATTCCGGCAGAGGAAGCCGAAGATCATTTTCAGGAAGAGGAAACGATGGCCTTTATTCCTGAGGCAGCAGAATAGCCACATCGCTCTGGCAGAAACCAGGAAACAACCACACACATTAACAGCAAATGCCAGAGGGTGCAGGGATTACCCTTTGGCATTTTTCATAGTGCCGAACCGGATTCCCGGTATGGGAATACATTGAGCTGCTGGTCCTGAGCAGTCTTGTGTGTTTCTCGCTAAACCCATCAAGTATAAAATAAGGCACATTGACTGCCTTTCAAAAGAAAATTAAGATGAAAGGCATTTTCGCATCCACCATTTGGCAGGGGACGAAATACAAGGCTTAACGCATGTTGGAAAAACAATTACGAATGGGACTCACCTTTGATGACGTGGTCCTGGTGCCGCGCCATTCAAATATCATCCCCTCTGAGGTGGATCCCTCTACCCAACTCACTCGAAATATTCGAATTAATATCCCAATTCTGAGCGCGGCCATGGATACCGTAACCGAAGGGCGATTGGCCATTGCGATAGCACGCGAAGGGGGGATTGGAATAATTCACCGCGCCCTCTCCCCTGACATGCAAGCCTCAGAAGTCGATAAGGTCAAAAAATCAGAAAGCGGTATGATCCTCTCTCCAATCACCATCTCCCCAGATCATACCATTCGCGATGCACACCATCTTATGGCGACCTATCGCATATCGGGAATCCCTGTAACCAAAGATGGGAAATTGGTCGGAATCTTAACGAACCGAGATCTTCGTTTTGAAAACCGTCTGGATCTAAAAGTTTCTCAGGTTATGACTAAAAACAACCTTGTGACTGCCCCTGAAGGCACGGGATTAGACCAGGCCCAGGCAATTCTTCATGAGCATCGCATTGAAAAACTTCCTGTTGTAAATGATCAATTTGAGTTAAAAGGGCTGATTACCATCAAAGACATTCAGAAAAAAATCAAATATCCCTATGCTTGCAAAGATGCGCACGGACGGTTGCGCGTTGGGGCGGCGGTCGGAGTCGGACCGGACGTAGAAGAACGCCTGGAGCGGCTCACAAAAGCTGGAATTGATCTAATCGTTGTCGATACCGCCCATGGGCACTCCCAAAGCGTCCTGGAAAAAGTCAAAGATATTAAATCTCGGTATCCAGACTTGGAATTAATGGCAGGAAATGTTGCAACTTCTGCCGCCACACTGGATCTCATTAAAGCCGGAGCAGATGCTATTAAAGTTGGAGTCGGGCCAGGCTCAATCTGCACCACCAGAATCGTATCAGGAGCCGGAGTTCCACAATTGACCGCAGTTGCGGATTGCGCCACCATCGCCAAAGAACACCAAATACCCTTGATTGCTGATGGAGGCATTAAATATTCGGGAGATCTCACCAAAGCCCTCGCGGCCGGCGCCTCCTGCGTGATGATCGGATCACTTTTTGCAGGAACCGAAGAATCTCCAGGGGAAACGGTATTGTATCAAGGCCGAACTTACAAAGAATATCGTGGAATGGGATCACTGGGGGCCATGGAACGCGGAGGAAAGGATCGTTACTTTCAAGAGGGGCGCGAATCTTCAAAATTAGTCCCTGAAGGCATTGAAGCCCGCGTTCCCTACAAGGGAAACCTTGCGGTCATGGTCTATCAATTAGTCGGAGGGCTGAAGGCAGGAATGGGGTACTGCGGATGTCGAACAATCGAAGAACTTCAACAGAATGCTCAATTCATTCAACTGACCTCTGCAGGGCTGCGAGAAGCCCACGTTCATGATGTGGTAATTACTAAGGAGGCCCCCAATTATAGGGCTGACTAAGATCTGATTCCGTTCCCAAGTCAGTCAGGTCCCCCGTTGACGAATTCCGGCACGCCATGCACTCGCACCACGATACCATTGTCATTCTGGATTTTGGATCGCAGTATACGCAACTCATTGCACGGCGGATACGCGAATTCCACATTTTTTCCGTAATTCTCCCCTCGCAGGCCACGGTTCAGGATATCCTTAACTATCATCCCAAAGGGATTATTTTCTCTGGAGGGCCCGCCAGCGTCACTCAGGCCCATTCTCCGAAAATTGACAGCCAAATCTTTGATCTTGCCATACCCATTCTCGGGATCTGCTATGGTATGCAATTGCTCGCTCATCAATGTGGCGGAACCGTCAACCCCACACCTCATCGTGAATTCGGTCGAGCCGATTTAGCCATTGACGACAACACGAATTTATTTCTAGGTCTCGATCCCACGGTTGCTTTTCCTGTCTGGATGTCCCATGGGGATTCGGTACAACAACTTCCACCTGGATTTCATGTGATCGCCCATACGGCCCATGCTCCGATCGCCGCGATGAAATCCTCCAATGACACCCAACAGCTCTTTGGTATCCAGTTTCACCCTGAAGTCATCCACACCCTTCATGGGTCAACGATTCTTCAAAACTTTGCACGTCATATCTGCCACTGCGAGCCAACCTGGACAATGGGATCATTCATTGAAAAGGCGGTAACAGAAATCCGGCAAACTGTTGGAAACGGCAAGGTCATTTGCGCACTCAGCGGAGGAGTGGATTCCACTGTGGCCGCTGTTCTGGCCCACCGGGCAATCGGCGACCAATTGACCTGTCTCTTCATCGACAATGGCCTCATGCGAAAGAATGAAGTGGCACAATTACAAACAACCTTTGATTCCGCCTATCATCTGAAGGTTCGCATTGCCGACCACGCAGAAACATTTCTGGCAGCACTGGGGCGCACAACAGACCCGGAACGCAAACGAAAAATCATTGGTCGTCAATTCATTAAGGTTTTTGAACAGGAAGCGGTCTCTTTAGGTAAGGTCGGGTTTCTGGTTCAGGGAACACTGTATCCGGATGTGATCGAAAGTCTGAGCGTCAAAGGACCATCGGCAACGATTAAAACACATCATAATGTCGGTGGCTTGCCGAAGCGCATGAAATTCAAACTGATTGAACCTTTTCGAGAGTTGTTTAAAGATGAAGTTCGTCAATTGGGATTGGAATTAGGTCTGCCGGAAGATATTGTCTGGAGACAACCCTTTCCCGGTCCAGGCTTAGCGATTCGCATCATTGGTTCCGTGACCACCCAGCGCCTAGCCATTCTTCGTGAGGCGGATGCTATTGTTCGTGAGGAAATTGAACGAGCCGGACTGTCAAGAATCATCTGGCAATCGTTTGCGGTCTTGCTGCCAATCCAAACCGTGGGAGTCATGGGCGACCAACGGACCTACGAATCAGTGATCGCCATTCGTGCCGTCACCAGTACCGACGGCATGACTGCGGATTGGGGCGTGATTCCAGCAGAGGTATTGGGCAAAATGTCCAATCGGATTATCAATGAAGTTCAAGGGATCAACCGTGTGGTGTATGACATTAGCTCAAAACCGCCAGCAACGATCGAATGGGAATAGATATGATTCAGGCAGAGAAAACAGTCCGTTTACAAAAAATCATCGCCCGTTCCGGAGTCGCTTCCAGACGCAAGGCTGAGGAACTGATCCAACATGGGATGGTCACCGTTAACGGAGAAACCGTCATGACGCTAGGGACCAAAGTTGATCCTGCGGTCGACCACATCAAGGTCGAAGGGCGCCATCTGAAGTCCCGACCTCCTGACATGTTTCTCATGCTTAATAAGCCAGTGGGATACATCTCCACCTTGCATGATCCTGCGGGGCGCCCCACGATTAAAGCCTTGGTTCCGAAACCTTCCATACGGCTATTCCCTGTCGGACGCTTAGATTATGATAGTGAAGGCTTACTTCTGCTCACCAATAACGGTGATATTGCACAAGCCTGCCTTCACCCCGCACACCATGTCCATAAAACATACCTGGTGAAAATTAAAGGTATTTTAGAGGAACCTGAAATCCAAAAACTCCGCCATGGGCTGATGTTGGAAGATGGACTCACAGCTCCCGCCAAAGTCAAAAAGGCCGGAAAAGCGGCGGCTAATTCCTGGGTGGAAATCACCGTCCATGAAGGACGTAAACACCAGATCAAACGAATGTTTGAGCAAATCGGCCATCCCGTGATCCGGTTAAAACGCGTTCAGTTTGGACCTCTGAACCTTGGAACCCTTCCCCCAGGCCAGACGCGATATTTAACAGATAAGGAAGCAAACGACTTACGCCATTTACTCATCGCACCTGAATCGCCAGGTCCGACTGTCCGCCAGCCGAAAGCTGCATTGATGCGCCTATCGAGACCTGCAGCTCAATTACGACCACGCCCCTCAACCCCCAATTCCAACAGAAGCAAGAACATCGCGTCACCTGCCCAAAGGGCTGGCCAACCACAACCATGGACACCAACTCATCCGCCGATTAAGAAAACGGAAAAATTCCCTCCATCCAGACCTGCGGCTCCTTCGCGACCACGCTCACCAAACCCGAATTCTATCAAAAGAAGGAGCACTTCGACGTCTGCGGAAACGATTGGCCAAGCAGGGGCCCACCGATCCAAAGATCAACAGATCAAAAGAATGGAAAATTTTCCTAAATCGGGACCCGCTGGTCAGTTTTGGCCACGCCAGGGAAACCCGAAACCCATCAGGAGTAAGAAGACGATCTCAACCCCTGGCACAAACGGCAATGCACGGCCCCGCCGACCCGGCGTCACATCAAAAAGCCGGTTCAAGTTTAAATCTTAAGCATTTCGAATTCTCGTTTTTATGTTCTGCCATCAAAAGCTTTTAGGCGTTGGAAAGGATTTTTTCGTTGAAACGATCACATCATTGCGGTGAACTCTCCTTAGATAATGTAGGCCAAACCGTGACCTTAGCCGGCTGGGTTGCTAGTCGCCGCGACCATGGCGGAGTGAGGTTCATTGATCTTCGTGATCGCTACGGCCTCACACAAATCGTGTTTGATTCAGAAAAGCAGCCCAATGTGCATCAACTAGCCGATCGTCTCCGCAATGAATACGTCGTGGCCATCACCGGCGAGGTGACATTGCGTCCCGAGGGCTCAGCAAACCCTCATATTCCGACTGGTGCCATAGAAATTCGAAGTACATCCCTCGTGATTCTCAATGAAGCCAAACCCCTCCCCTTTGCCCTCGACGATACCATCACCACCACTGAGGCACTTCGGCTAAAACACCGGTACCTGGACCTTCGCCGGCCAAAGATGCAAGAACTTCTTCAACTCCGCAGTCATGTGTCCCATCTCGTACGGCAATATCTTCATAACAATCAGTTCATAGAGGTGGAAACACCGATTTTAACAAAAAGTACTCCGGAGGGCGCACGAGATTATCTCGTCCCGAGTCGAGTCAACCCGGGGGAATTTTTTGCTCTTCCCCAATCGCCGCAACTCTTCAAACAGATTCTTATGATCGGGGGAACTGATCGTTATTATCAAATTGCCCGATGCTTTCGTGATGAAGACCTCCGGTTGGACCGTCAGCCAGAATTCACGCAAATAGATCTGGAAATGTCTTTCGTCGATCAGGAAGATATCATGCAGTTGATCGAACAAATGGTCAGACTGGTCTTTAAAGAGACGAAGAATATTGACCTCCCCTCCCCATTACCCCGGCTATCCTTTGCGGATGCCATGGGACGTTATGGGACGGACAAACCGGATCTCCGCTTTGATCTGCAATTGCAGGACCTGAGTCAATTCGCCGCAACCTGTGACTTCAAAGTTTTTAAGAGCGCAGTGGAAAACGGCGGGATTGTGAAAGCCCTTGTCATTCACGGTGGCAACGCCTTTACCCGGCAACCGGATTGACAATCTAATTGATACCGCAAAAGAATTTGGTGCCAAGGGGCTCGCCTGGGTCAAAATTAACGGAGAGGGGAATCTGGATTCCTCTATCGCCAAATTCTTTAATCCCCAAACCCTACGTGACGCCCTCCCCTCGGCCAAAACCGGGGACCTGCTCATCTTTGTCGCAGATCAAGCGCCTGTCGTCCACCAAGTCTTAGGACGCCTTCGCCTCCTGCTAGGGGAAGAGCTAGGATTAATTGATCGAAACCGGTGGGAACCGCTATGGGTTATAGATTTTCCCATGTTTGAATTTGACGATACCGCCAAACGATATATCGCTCTGCACCATCCCTTTACGGCCCCTCACTCAGTAGATATGCCGCTTCTGGAAGCCGATCCCCTCCAGATTCGAACACAAGCCTATGACCTGGTTTTGAATGGCTTTGAGTTAGGTGGAGGAAGTATTCGAATTCATGCGCCACAAGTTCAGTCAAAAGTTTTTGACTTGCTCAACATCTCAAAAACGGAGGCTCGTGAAAAATTTGGATTTCTTTTAGATGCCCTGGAATCAGGGGCACCGCCCCATGGAGGCATCGCGCTGGGACTTGATCGATTGGTAATGTTACTCGGCAAGACGGAATCGATTCGAGAAGTGATCCCGTTTCCAAAAACACAGAAGGCTCAATGCCTGATGACCGAAGCCCCCTCCCCCGTCACACCAGAGCAATTACAGGAGCTCTCTATTCGCACGACGGCTAAAAAGCCTGACAACCCGGGTTAAGCGTTCAGCACATCCAGAACAATGGAATGCAATCCCGTCGCCCCAGCCGGTTGTGGTCTCGTGATTTCCGAGGTTTGGATCTTTCCCTTCGTATCTATAGCCCTGACAGACACCATGTGCTTGCCGGGTTTTGGCGGACTCCAATCATAATTCCAAATCACCCAGGTTAAAGGAGACAACGGTGGTTCGATTTCGGCGGACACCCAGGTTTTCTCCTGATCAAAACTCAGTTGAACCTCACTGATGCTCTCCGGTCCCCCATAGGCAATCCCGCGTAATCGCTGTTGAGATCCTTGTAAAGACTGGTAATGACCCGGGCTATCGATGCGGGAAAAAATATGAATGGTCCCATCATCCGTCCAACCTTTTTGTTGCCAGTAGCCAAGGTAGTCGCCGTTATAGACTTCGATTTCCGTAATCCATTTCACATTTTTAATCCCGTAGAGACCTGGAACAATCAGGCGAACCGGAAAGCCATGATCCTTAGGAAGCTTTTCCCCATTCATCAAATAGGCCAACATGACATCATCTTCCATGGCTCTGGCAAATGGAATACTATCGGAATACCCGTCAGATGCTCGAAAAATCACATCACGGGCGGTGTCTTCATCGGCTCCGATGTCTTGCAAAAGTTTTTTAAGGGAAATCCCTCTCCACATAGCGGTCCCCAAACTGCTCCCGCCTGGAAGGGTATCAATACACATCAGGGTCACAGCCTGATCAAAGGATTCCTGATTGAGCAGATCACGCCATTTCATCACCAGAGGGCGTTCCACCGCGCCTTTGACCACCATTTTCCATTGCTCCACATCCAAGTCACGGGTAAAATTATAAGAAGCATCCATGAAATTTACGGTGTAAAATTTTTCGTTTGACGTAAAATAAGTGGTCTCCCGGGGAGGAACCGCAAACATCGACCCCAAATCGCACCCAGGAAAACCCACGCCGATGGTAGCCAATCCGCCAAGTTTGAAAAGGGCCCGACGGCTCAGTGGAAAAGAAAAAGGAGAATTATTTAAAGATGACATAGACATCCTCTCTATTATCTAATACCTTAACGACTTTGGACAAGATCCACGCAACATTTGAAATTACCACGGAATTTATGCGAAGAGAAGGAGAAACGGCATGCGGATATTCTTGACGGGAGGAGCCGGTTTTTTAGGAAGTCATTTATGTGAAACGCTTATCCATCAAGGACATACCGTCATATGCCTGGACAATCTCCTTACCGGACGTACAGAGAATATCGGTGCACTCATGGGGCACCCGAAGTTCTCGTTTATTCACTACAATGTCTGCGATTATCTTCATGTCGACGGACCAGTCGATGCCGTCATGCATTTTGCATCACCGGCGAGCCCGCAAGACTATCTGGAATTTCCCATTGCCACGATGAAAGTCGGCGCGTTAGGCACACACAAAGCGCTGGGCCTAGCCAAGGCGAAACAGGCGCGATTTCTCCTTGCCAGCACATCCGAAGTCTACGGAGATCCACTGGTCAACCCACAGCCGGAATCCTATTGGGGCAACGTCAATCCCATTAGCCCCAGAGGTGTCTACGACGAAGCCAAACGATTTGCCGAAGCCTTAACCACCGCCTACCATCGCTTTCATGGCCTCGACACAAGAATCGTCAGAATCTTCAATACCTATGGCCCACGCATGCGCCCAAAAGATGGACGGGTGGTGTCCAATTTTATTGTGCAAGCCTTACAAGGGCATCCGTTAACAGTATATGGCGATGGGTCACAGACCCGCAGCTTTTGTTACGTCGATGATCTGGTCGCGGGAATCCTATCGCTTCTGCAAGCCCCGCCAGACGAATTTCGAAAAAGTCAAGATGTTCAAGATTCGGTTCGCTTCGGAAAGACTCAGGCCAACCTCGGCTCCATACATGACCCTGTTAACATCGGCAATCCACAAGAACTCACCGTCATGGACATTGCCAAAACGGTGATCAAACTCACCAACTCATCAAGCACGATAACCCAACACCCCCTTCCAATCGATGACCCTAAAGTACGCCGACCCAATATCGAAAAGGCGACCACTCTGCTCAAGTGGGAACCCCGGATTACTTTGGAACAAGGCCTTGAAAAAGCCATCGACTATTTCCGTTCTCATTTGGCCCTTGCAAAGTAAAATACGGATTATGAGGTTCATTAATTCCGTGCAATCTGTGACCCATGACATACCCTGTCCTGATCGTAGTCGGATACAACACCATTGGCTCGACAATTCCGCGTTTAGCCGAAGCTCCGAACGCAATTAATCCGCGCGAGTGGACAGAGACACCTTACCCCCATAAAATAAAAACATGCAGAACATTCGGCAGGACCACATACTTGAAGGCATTTTAGTCACCCTTCGTGGCTCCCTTGCGGCTTGCCCGGAAGTGGCCGGGTCAGAGGTCATGACGTCAACACTCATCACAAATTTTTTACATTCCTATCCACCGGACAAACTGTTGACCCATCTCGGTGGTTATGGAATCGCAGCGGTCTATGACGGCCAACGTCCCGGGCCAACGGTGATGATACGCTGTGAACTGGATGGACTGCCTGTGGAAGAAGCAGACAAAACCCAATGGCTCGTGCCAGGAGCGAACATTGCCCACCGCTGCGGACATGACGGACATATGGCCATCGTGGCGGGCCTGGCTCCCTTACTTCATCGCACACCACCAACCTGTGGACGAGTGGTGCTCTTATTTCAGCCCTCAGAGGAAACGGGGGCAGGCGCACGGGCAATTATCGATGACCCGAATTTTGAGAAGTTCCGTCCAGACTGCGCTATCACCCTGCATAATCTACCAGGATTTCCCAAGGGGCATATCGTGTATCGACGGGGGACATTTGCCAGTGCCTCTGTCGGAATGAGAGTTCGTCTACTTGGCCAAGCGTCCCACGCGGCCGAGCCGGAACAGGCTCGTTCTCCTGCGAATGCAGTTGGAAGGCTTCTGGCTGAACTGCCCCAACTGAGCAGGGTCACGGACAATCCCTACTGTATGCTCACGCTGACTCATGCGCAGCTGGGACTCATGTCATTTGGGCTCACACCGGGAGAAGCAACCGTGTGTGCTACGCTTCGAGCCGCTTCCGCCGCGGGCCTTCAAAATTTACGTCGCGAAGCGGAACAGTGCGTTCGCCTTTGTGCGGAGGCGGAACGGCTTTTTGCAGAAGTCGAGTGGGTGCAGGATTTTCCGGCGACAATCAACGATGATGCCTTGGTTGATACCCTCGAACGCGTGTGCCGGGATACGGGAATTGAGGCCATGGAAATTCCCAAACCGTTCCGCTGGTCGGAGGACTTTGGACATTTTGGCGATATTTGTCCCATCCTCCATTTTGGACTTGGTATTGGGGAGCATGCACCAGGCCTCCATCAGCCGGATTATGAGTTCTGCGATGAGACAATCCTGATTGCGGTAAGTGGCTTTTATGAAATGGTCAAATCACTGTTGATCGGATATGAAAGTCAAGGAGAAAAAGCCGCAACCGGTACCTGAGCAAGTTCGAAAAATTTGCCAAAGGTACTGCGACAAAGATAATCATTCAAAAAACAACTTTAAACAGAGCCAAAAACCGGTAAAGAGATCTACGAAATATTCAGGGGTTCGGCCGGAGCCTCGTTCCAATTCGTCTGTCATTCCCCCATCCGGTTGAGGACCAATTCCGAAGTATGGACTGAACCAATGCACCTCTACCCACAGCAAAATGAGCAAAACGTCCCCTATCTTCCATTTGCCTTCTCTATGTAACTTGTTATCAGAGGATGGTTAGAAAAAAGGCAAGAAACCCATTTTCACCGAATTTTCAGGGACTTGGGTGGTGTTGGAGGGGTTGGGGGTGTCGGGAGTGTGCTATCTACAATACCTCTCGATGGGGAAGGAGATTCTCTTTCGAATTTTTTTGATATGACGGGCGAGTCAGTCTTTTTCAATGTTTGAGCAAGACAGATTTGTAATTGTGCGATGGCTTGTACGGTCAGGGAATTGGGATCGTTCGCATAATCCATGGCCATTTTTTTGCAAATGGCCTCTTCCACGGATTCCTTACCCTCGAAAAGATTGCCCGAGGCCGATCCCGTGATGACCACAACCCCATACAAAAATCCCAATATGCCCGCTTGCACTCTCATTCTTTATTTTCCGAGTTGAAGGCTATCAAGTACTAGCGGTCCCATAATTTAATTTTCAATATTAACCGGAGCACGAGAGTCATAATACAGGAGAAACCCAAAGTACATTGAATCCAATTTTACAGCGACTTCAAGGGACAGTAAAACGTATTAGAATCATCATCATATCGGTTGAAGTCTTCAATCATACTCTATAATTGGAGCTATTGAAGCTTAACTGCCACAGGCAGATCATACTCACCGTTCTTAATAAACGATTACCTCCAATCTACGAGGAATCATGCCCAATCATTCACAATCCCAGCCTCTTGGTCACTGCTCCACAATCCAATTGTAATTCCGATAGTTACAATTCTTATTTCCATCCTCCTCCTAATGCCTTGTATATTTTTACGACCGCTATGCGTAATTGCTTGGCAAAATTGATTAATTCGAGGTTGGATTGCAAAGCATTCCGTTGTGCAATGAGGACCTCCAGGTAGCTTGCCCTGCCATATCTATAGAGTACGTGTGACGTTTCGACAGATTGTCGCAATACTTTGTTTTGTTGCTTTTTCAAAGCATTGATTTTTCGCAAGTTATGAATATTAGAGAGTTCATTGGCCACTTCAACATAGGCGTTCAAAATGGTCTTCTGATAATGATACATAGCAGTCAGCTGATTAGCTTCAGCAAGGTGGAACTGTGCTCGTAAGGCATTTCTATTAATAAGTGGGGCGACCAATGTGCCTACCGTGGTATACGCGATTGAGGCGGGCGCCACAAATAAAAAATCGGGATTGAAGGCTTGGAACCCAAAACTTGCGGTAATATTAAAGGTTGGGAAAAAAGCAGCTTTAGCCACTTTCAAATCGAACTTACTGGCCTTGATCTGGAATTCGGCTTCACGAACATCCGGTCGGTTTGCCAGCAATTGGGAAGGAACACCCGACGAAATCTCATGTGGAATATCTGTGAAATATTCGCCTTTGGTCCGTTCAATGGGTTGTGGAAAGCGCCCCAACAAGAAGTTTATGTGATTTTCGGTGATCGTAATTTGTTGCAGAACTTCTTTTTCCAAAATACTGGTATTGAGCACTTGAGCCTTAAATAATTCCACGGCTAATTCGGTTGCCCTCCCGGTTTCCTTCTGCAATTCAATTACCTCCAACGATTCGTACTGTGTGTGGAGGGTTTGCCTGATGATGTCCAATTCATTATCCAATGCCCGTAATTCGTTATAATAAATTGCAACATCGGCTACCAGGTTAGACACGACAAAGCTTGTCCCTTCGATACTTCCCAAAAATTTCGCCATGGCGGAACTGCGCTGATTTTGCAGCTTGCCCCAAATATCGACCTCCCACGATGACTGTAGGCCCACAAAGAGATCAGGCAAATTGGTGGGAACGGTTTGACCGGGAGTGATGTCGGTCGTTGAGTTCCCGGCCCCGTCCATGGTGTACCGTCCGAATCGGCGAATAGCGGTTCCGACGCCCAAATCCATTGTCGGCATCAGTGCTCCGGATGCTGCTCTGACACTTGAACGCGCAATTTCAATTCGCTGCAATGCCATTTGCAAATCAATGTTATTCTTGATGGCGGTATCTATTAATTTATGGAGGAGCGGATCGACAAAGTAATCTTTCCACTGGATGTCAGCTATATTGGTGGTATCTGTTTTATCCTTAAAACTTGTTGGCATTTCGTTTTCCGGAATAGCCAAGTCGGTTTTAAGTCCTGTGCAACCATTTAACAATAGAATCATGGACAAAATGATAAGGCTGGAATACATATAACGTTTCAATGAGTATGAGCGAAGATTCTAATATTCGTTAAAATTCGACGGAACTCTCTGGGGAATCAGGAACTATTTAAGTTTTGCCAACCTGCGGGCAAATTTTAACCGAGACTTGAAACTGAATCGCGGAGCCTTCTCTGCCTTTGATTTTTCATCAAGATTTTGTGTCGTTCCCATCGTTGCAAATACCACAAATAAACCCGGGATAAGAATCACGCCGAAAATGGTCCCGAAAAGCATACCTCCAGCCGCCGCCGAGCCAATGGTATTGTTCCCAATCTCCCCTGCACCCGAAGCAAACATTAAAGGAAGAAGCCCGGCAATAAATGCAAATGAGGTCATCAAAATAGGGCGCAAACGAATGGCCGCCCCTTCAATCGCAGCTTCAAGCGCAGTTTTTCCTCGCTTTTGTTGTAAAATGGCAAATTCAATTATCAGAATGGCATTTTTACCGAGGATACCGATTAACATGATCATCGCGATTTGAGCGTAGATATTATTTTCCAAGCCCATCAGCAAGAGGAAAAATAAGGCACCAAACACCCCAATGGGTAGCGAGAGGATCACCGGCATGGGCAGTAGAAAACTCTCATATTGTGCGGCGAGGAGGAGATACACGAATATTAAACAAATTAAAAAAATGTAAATGGCCTGATTGCCCATCTGGGCTTCATCTCGCGAAGACCCTGCCCAATCGTACCCAAACCCTTTCGGTAATTTACTGGCAGCCACCTCTTTAATGGCCATAATAGCCTGACCGCTGCTATAACCTGTTGCAGGCTGCCCATTAATCATGGCTGATGGGTACATATTGTAACGGGTCACCTGTTCAGGACCATAAATTTTTTCAACGCGAAGAAAAGAAGAAAAGTGGACCATTTCACCCGCGTCATTTTTAATATATAACTTCATCAGGTCTTCAGGTTCTGCACGAAATTCGGGTAGCGCCTGTACCATGACTTTATACATCTGACCGAAACGGATAAAGTTGGTCGCATATACACTGCCAATCAGTGCTTGAAGGGTATTCATTGCGTTCTCGGCCGTGACACCCTTTTGAGCCGCCTTCTCGCCATCAATATGTAACAGAAATTGTGGAAAACGGGCATTGAAGGTGGTAAAGGCATTCGCGATTTCCGGCCGTTGGTTGAGGTCATCGACAAAATCATCGGCCGTTTTTTGCAATTCTGCAAGGGAATCCGAACCGGTTTTGTCTAACAATCGCATTTCAAAACCGCTGGAATTCCCATAACCCGGTACGGGGGGAGGGGTAAAAAATTCAATATTGGCATCTTTAATATGTTTGGTTTTTTTTTCAAGAACGCCAATAATTTCCCTATCAGAGGCCGTTCGTTCATTCCAATTTTTCAAGCTGATGAGATTCATCCCATAGACGGAACCCGTACCTTCAGACAGTATGCTGAATCCCGCAAGGCTTGAGACGGATGTCACATCCTCTAACCCGGATGCAATCTGTTGCACTTCATCCACAACTTTTTCCGTTCGTTCAAGAGTTGCGCCTGTTGGAGCAGTAACATTGGCATAGATTGTCCCCTGATCTTCATTAGGAATAAAGCCCGAGGGAACAAAGGCTCCAACCAAACCGGTGCTTAAGGAAAAACCAAGCAGGATCCCAAAAGTCACAACTCTTCTGTTCGCTATCGCGCTGATAAGTTTTTTATAATTATCAGACAGATTGTCATACCAATGATTAAATCCATGAAATAATTTTTGCAGCCGCCCATCTTGAGGCTGTTGACTATTGTGGGTATTTTTAAGAAAAACGGTACAAAGGGCGGGGGTCAGTGTGAGGGCAGTGACCCCTGAAAGAATAATAGAACAGGCCATAGTCAAGGAAAACTGTCTATAAAAAATTCCTGTCGGGCCATCCATAAACGCGACGGGTAAAAACACAGCCGACATGACGAGGGTAATGGCCATAATGGCCCCGCTAATTTCATGCATGGCTTGTTCCGTAGCCTGCTGGGCTCCAATTCCTGAATTCTCCATTTTGGCATGAACGGCTTCAATCACCACGATCGCATTATCGACAACAATACCTATGGCAAGAACCAGCGCAAATAGGGTGATGAGATTCAGGGAAAAACCCATTATGTGCATAAAGAAAAATGTGCCGACCAGGGATACCGGTACGGCCAAAACAGGAATGATGGTGAGTCGAACATTCTGCAAAAAGACAAATACCACCAAGGATACCAAAAGAAATGCTTCAATTAACGTTGTCAGAACTTGATTAATGGAGGCATCCAAAAACTCGGACACATCATAACTGAGACTGTAATCCATTCCTGGGGGAAATGCCGTTGATTTAATTTCCTGCATTTTTTCTTTAATCGATTTAATCACTTCCTTGGCATTGCTACCAGGGCGCTGTTTTAACAGAATAGCGGCAGAGGCTTGTCCGTTTTCTTTGGAAAGAACATCATAATCTTGTGAATCGAATTCGACGTCTGCGACATCTTTTAGCCGCAAAATTTCCCCTTCATCCGTACTGCTCAACACAATGTCTTCATAGGCTTCTCTTGTATTGTGCTTCCCGGTATATTTTAATACGTACTGAAGGGCCTGGACGTTCCTATCCTTCCCTGAGCTCTCGCCAATTTTACCCGGTGCGGCTTCTACATTCTGGGCTTGTAATTTTTCGATAACCTCGAGAGCTGAAATGTTGTACATGACAAGTTTATTGGGCCTTAACCACACACGCATGGCATATTCCCTTGAACCCATAATCTCAGCAAACCCTACACCATCTATCCTTTTCAGCTCCTTCAGAATATTAATATCAGTAAAATTGTAAAGAAATTTTTCGTCTATGGTAGGATCCAGGCTGTGAATGTTGATATACAACAACATACTGTTTTGTACCTTTTCGACGATGACCCCGGATTTTATAGCCTCTGGGGGCAACTCATCCAAGGCGGAAGCCACTCGGTTCTGAACATTCACAGCGGCAATTTCCGGGTCGGTCCCGGCGTTAAAAATAATCTGGATAATGCTCGTGCCATCATTTCCGGAAACGGACGACATGTAGGCCATTCCGGCAACACCATTAATGGCTCGTTCAAGCGGGGTCACAACCGCCTTGACCACAGCCTCGGCATTTGCCCCGATAAATTTTGACGTCACATTGACCTCGGGAGGCGTAATCTCTGGAAACTGAGTGACAGGGAGCTGGGTAAAGGACAATAAGCCCAGTAAGGTAATGAACAGGGAAATAACAATAGAAAGGACCGGACGATGAATAAATGTAGCTGTCATTTTTATCTAATTCTTTTCCAGTCGTGAGGGATTCACATCATCGCCTTGGCAATTTCAATGTGAACAGGATGCACTTGGTCTCCATTCATAACATTCTCCACACCCTCGAAGAGAATCTGTTCGTCTTTGGACAAACCGGACTCCACAACATAAAATTTTGGCAACCGCATTTTTGAAACAATATTCCTTTGTTCCAGGACATTATCCTTATTCACAACGTACACATACAATTTGTCCTGAATTTCAAAGGTTGATTTTTGTGGAATCACCAACGCATCTTTAAGGGTTTCATTGACAATGACCTTACCATTTGCCCCTTGTTTTAACAGTCCGTCAGGATTAGGAAACCTTGCTCGTAACGCAATATTCCCTGTTGAGCTATCGAATTCACTTTCAATCATTTCTATGGTCCCTTCATACTCATAAAGGACTTGATTGGCGAGTTCAAAGCTCACAACTTTGGCCCCTCGTTCTCCAGAAGCAATGTAGTTAAGATAATCCACTTCAGAAAGGTTGAAATAGGCGAATACCTCATGATTATCAGACAGTGAGGTCAATATGTCTCCTTCAGCTATCAAACTTCCCACCTTGTTTGGAATACGGTTAATAAATCCGTCAAAGGGAGCTCTTATTCTAGCGAACGAAAGATTTAACGCTTGCTGTTCTTTGTTTGCCAAAGCTTCTTCCACGTCCGCTTTCAACGCGTCTACCTTGGCTTGAATAACATACAGTTCCGATTTAGACACAATGTTTTTTTCTACCAGCACTCTCACGTTTGCTAATTCAACTTCCGCTACCTTTAGATCTGCCACGGCACTTCGGAATGCCGCGTTTGCTTTTTGTAATTCTTTTTCAAATACATTATGGGTCAGGGCAAACAATAACTGCCCTTTCTTGACCGGTTGCCCCTCATCCACATAAATTTTTCCAATATACCCTCTAATTTTACTTCGTATCTCTACATAATTAACCGACTGAATTTGGGCGACATATTTATTGCTATAGGTGACGTCCTCCAAGATGGGGTAAATCACCTTATGGGTATCAACGCTTTCTGCCTCTTTTTTATAGGTGCAGGATACCGTGAGTAAGCAGACTGCAAAACATAGGACCACATTAATTTTCATGTTGAATGCTTTATTCGAAGTGAAATTTTGAACAATGGAACGAATTTCGTTCCCATGCTTCACAAATACGGATGGCGATTTCTCAATCACATACAGCCTTGAGTGTTAAAATCTTTTAACCTACTCCAAACCATTCACCTATCAGAAAGAAAAGCCGATTCCCACCCAGGGGTAGGTGAAATGAGGGGAAGGGAGGGGTTATCCCATTACGTAAGGAACTCACGCGTTATTTGTTTTAGGTACACTGCCTGATACGGAAAGCCCAGTAAGACACCAATGAGTTTTCTCAAATCCAGACAATACCGATTTGAGTGCAGAGAAGGACATCCACTCCTACCAAGGAGTTCCCCCAAGGGCCAAAAGGTGAACGTTGGGATTTTTCCGCACCGAGACTAGCTTTACTGAATGTTGATTCAAAAAGTTTCTGTCATGACAGACAACAGGTTATCTCGGAATTTTTTCTTGATAACAAGATTATTGTCAAAACGTGGCGGTTAAAGGTTTCATCCAGCCCAATTGCTACTTATATTCCGAAAGGTCCACCCACCTTTTCTTATCGACAGAACAACGTGAATTTTTCAGAAATAGGTAAAAAATCCTAGGCTATATTTGTTTCACTCTCGATTACTTAAAAAAACGCACCTGATTAATTGGCACTGTATTGATTCATCCTTTATGCAAGATTTGCTTAGCCTTATGGTTCCATTGACTCTGACATCATGCAAAATTTTGAGCGCATTGTTAATGAAAAACTCACCTATCCATATATTCTAATAAAGAGCAAGGGATGAGCCAAATCCCTCATTGGCTGGACTAGTTAAAAACATCTAATAAAAGGCCCATAATCCTGGGGTTCGATTTGAAAAAAAATCCCAATGCGACGGAGCCCCACGATTAAACACAGCCAACCACCACGAAACCACGAAATCCTGAGACTCCAGGCATGTCGTTTTTCACGTGCAATTCCCACCCGGAAAGTTCAATAAGTCGAGAGCTGAGGTTGCTTGAAAACGGGTAATAACGCTCCGGACAATCACCAGTCTGGCCTCTTCCCCCTATCAAAGATTAAATTACCACTCAAAAAAAAATGGGATAAAGGAGCAAAAAGACTAAAACGGCTCAGTGTCTGGGGATTTTCCTTCGACTTTTCTTAGGCATTTTCTTTATTCGAGAGGGATTCAAGGGAAAGACGAGAAGACCATTCTGCGCAATATTCCCGACTTTCCTGCACATAGCTGCGAAAGGGGTCGGCCATGACAAAAGCCGGACTCCCCTGAAGTTGCAAAACCGACCAATTGATGACATAGGGAGGACGACGCGGATCGTGATGGCCTGTCGCCTTCTCTAGAAATTCCGCCCAACCTTCCTTGACGACATGGCGAATGATTTCTGCTCTCCCAAACGCACGAGTGTTTCGTGGCGGTTGCCCTTTCGCCAATGCGACCAAATCATTCGTCGTGAAGCGCGGCGCATCGCCTTCTTCTGTCATGCCATGATAAAGACCTGCCTGCGGATCAACATTGTGATATTCCAAATCCAGACTTTTCAACCAGGGATCGTCCCATTCCAACTTCTCCGCCTTCCGAAAGTTCTCCAACAACCAGAGCTTGGAGGCCCAATCAACCCGGCCGACCACGGCTTGATAGCCCTCTCGTAAATCCCTCACGACCGATTCCCAATGGTCCAGGACCCAGTCGGTTTCCTCATCCTGCCCGGCATACTGTTTGGCGGCGGCTTCCCAAAACTGCTCTTGAATATCCAAGGCTGAAAGGTGCCGGCCGGTTGAGAGAGTGACCATCCATTTTTGCTGAGGGTCACGGGAGATGGCTCGCAGAGTCTGGACAGGATCATCGAAATCCAATCCTTGCGGGGCATGCCCTTCTTCGATTAATTGCAGAACCAAGCCGGTCGTCCCCATTTTTAAAAGAGTCGCTTCTTCTGCCATATTCGAATCGCCCATGAGCAAGTGCAACCGCCGGAATCGTTCTGGATCGGCCAGGGGTTCATCCCGGGTATTCACAATAGCCCGGTTATGCTGAACCCATTCAAAAAAGTCGTTGACGATATAATCCGGACGCTGGGAAATTTGATAAATCACCCCCTCTTCGGTTGATTTCCGTGACCGGGGCCCTCCACGTCCCTCGATATCGTCCAAGCCAATCCAGCCGTCCACGGAACGCGCCTTTCCGATTCGGCCGGCGCCCGTAAAGACCTGGCGTGTTACCAGAAACGGCATGAGCATCCCCAACCCTTGATAGGTAAACGGAAAGTCCCGCGTGACCAGATAGTTTTCATGGCAACCAAATGTCGCGTCTGTCTCATGATCAATATTGTTTTTAATGATCGACACCAGTTCGGAAAGCCCAAGCTCTTCCAGACAGTCCTGCAACAGCCAATCTCCGGCACGATCTACAGCCACTAAATCCCACAGCGAATGACATTCCGGTGAGGCATATTCCAGATGCCCCATATCGACATACATCCGGCCTGCATTCAGCAGAAAGCCCCCATTGCCTGGCGGTTCATCATGCCCACGATAATGCCAGTCAATGACGCCGTGTTTTTTCCGGCCAAACAAATGTTCAATGATCCGGTGGGCAATCCAAGCAGAAGACACGTCCGGTTGATCGGCCTTGATAAGCAGACCGTATTCGGTTTCAATACCGAAGATTCGATTATGCATAGGGACCTCGCTCTGCCAGGGTTTAGATGGCAGGTTGGAACACGGTAGGAATGAAGGACTGTAGTTCCGATTGACTCAGAGCACGATAGGTTTCCATCTTCCCGCTCTCCCGATCCAGAAAGACGCATTCCAGCGTCTCTTTGGACAGCGTTTCACGAATTCGGAAAGCAATTGCCTCATCTTCTGGAATGGTGGAGATGGAACTGGCTGCGGAAGAGGTGGTTCCTTCCTCTTCTGTATCCGAAGAGGGATGTACAGATTGGAGAAGACTTGCGATCCCCCACAAACGGAGACTCCGCTCCACAGCCGACTGCAGAGAAGACAAAAGACTCTGGCTTTTCCATTCCTGAGTGAGCAGACCACGGATGGAGGCGGAGGCTGCCAGCAAACCGAATTCGCGTTGTTCCTCAAACATGCCATCATAATTGATGCTGAACAGGCGATCCCGTTCATGAGAAGTCCCGACTTCTGCCAGTAGAATTTTGGCGATGTACGGTGCCTTGAAAATTTCTTCAAACGCTTGTTTGATGACAGGGGCCAGACCATTTTTCATCAGTCGGGAAGCGGTCACATCCGCCGGGGACCGCTGGAATCCTTCAACGTGGGCCATATCCAATAGGGTATACCGTAGTTTCTCCAGATCTGCAGGATGGCCCATGCCTCCGAGCGCAATGCGATCGTAAATTTCATAGATTTTGTCTGTCCCCCGATTAAAGGTCAGCAACAATATCCCCTGTGTAAAGGAGACGGCAACTAACGGATTGCCTTGCGTGAATTGATCGTCCAAATATTCCCGCCGATTGGCGACGGCTTCAATCCATCGATAGGGTTCTTCATACATGATTCAGCACCTTTTCAGAAAACAGTGATTTCAACCGTTCCGCGGGAATGGCTCTCACCCCTTCCGCAGAAATGCGTTTCACGATGGGATAGAGTTGGGCCTGCGCATCCACTCCACCTGTGGCGGAATCAAACTCTGCCGCACTGGTCATCAGGCGAAGCACGAACGTCAAGGCTTCCTCTTCATTCATTCCGGCCACGGGACCATTCCCCCACCGATTCATGTAAAACAAAATCCCCCGAATCGTGGAAGACCCGGATCCAGAGACAGCATATTCCACCGCTTCGAATTCAGCTCCTAAGATGTCATAGAAAAAGATTTTTCCGCACCCTTCAAGTTGGTCATACCCCGCAAAAATTGGGGCCACAGTTCCGGTTCCTGCCAACGCCGCAGGAGCATTATTTTTCAACAACGTTGATAAGGCTCGCAACTTTCCCTCAAAACTCAAATCCTGCAATTGACTTCTCCGGTAATACTTAAAGGAATGCTCTAATATTCTGGCCATCTCAAATGCGGTGGCAGGAACACCTGCGATGGCTAAGACAGAAAACCGATCCAATTCCAAGACCTTATCGGTGCGATCATACATCACGACATTTCCGGCCGTTGCCCGCCGGTCACCAGCCACGAGGACCCCGTCAGCATACTTGATAGCAAAGACCGTCGTCCCGGCTGTGATTTCAGTATGGCCCGATGGCGTACCGCCATTGACCGGCTGCCGAAAGTCCTCGACTGCATAGCCACGCTCTCGCAGAACCTGAAGGAAGTCCCCCTGTTGTCCCATCATCTTTATTCCCCGGTCCGTTGGCGATATTTTTCTGCCTGCTTGGGATCAACCTTGCGCATGCGCTTCATGAGATTATCACGGGATGGTGAATCCGTTTCCGGGCGTTTAGGACCTGATTCCTGATCGCCGGGTCCCATTGGTTTAGAAAGTGGATCGATTGGCCGTTCTTTTCGTTCAAGACCCCCACCGGCTTGGGCATATTCATATTCGTTTATCATAAATCTCATCCTCCACATGAACTATTTTTTTAATACCATGCATTCAATCATATCAAATGGGGTCTCGGCGTGCTCAATCACAGACCGGCATTGAGCGACCGCCACCGGCTCAAGGTGATTCAGCAGGTCAAGATGCAGTCCCCCATTTTGGCCCTGAAAATGTACTCCTTCCCATTGTATCGACGTAATGTCTTGACCAAATCGTTGTACACACAAACCCCTGAGACCTCCACGGGTATCCCGCGGCCCATGCTTCATCGCTTCTTGAATCTCGTGTTCCTGGGATATCCTGGTGGTTCGCCCCTCGGCTTCCAACCCGAAAAACAGGCCACGATCAGGATCCAGATTATGATATTCCAGATCCAGGCTGGCAAGCCAAGGATCATCCCAGCCGATTCGCTCGGCCTGCCTAAATGTTTCGAGCAACCACCATTTAGTCACCCAATCAATTTTTCCCACAAGCTGCCATCGATCCCGTTCGAGAAGATCTAATACCTGTTCCCATTCGCGAAGAATCCAGGCCGTCTCTTCATCCATTTCGACAAAAAATTTCCTGGCCAAATTCAGGTACTCCCGTTGAATATCCACCCCGGAAATCAGGCCTCCCGACTGTCGTGTCACAAGAGTGCTCAAATCAGGGTCACGAGAGAGCGTCTGAATGGCTTGCACCGGGGAGTCAAGCTCACAGGGGGGCAAGATCCCTCCGGCAATCATATCCAACACCACCCGCGTCGTGCCGATCTTCAAGGCCGTGGCATATTCACACATGTTGGCATCACCCACGATAAGATGGAGTCGCCGATAGCGTTCACGATTCGCATGCGGTTCGTCTCGCGTATTGAGGATCGGTCGGTTGTGCATGGTATCCACGCCCAACTCGGCTTCCATAAAATCTGCGCGTTGAGACAATTGAAACCCGCCAGGCTCAAACCCGCGTTCTTGCGCTTCCCGACCGACCTTGCCTGCCCCGGCGATCAATTGTCTGCTGACCAGAAAAGGCATGAGTCCACGAGCCAAATTCTCAAAATCGAGCTCGCGCGAGACCAGATAATTATCATGGCAGCCATAACTATGCCCGTGAAAATCCGTGTTGTTTTTATACAACTGAACCATTGGGCCGCCAAGGGCCTGATTTCGGCGTTGTGCCGCCATCCAAAGGATTCGCTCGCCGGCCCGGTCATGCGCGACCATATCCTTGAGAGAACGGCATTCCGGCGTGGAATACTCAGGATGCGTATGATCATTATAAAATCGCGCCCCATTAGGAAGGACAAGGTCACTTTTCATTTCATGGAAGGAAAAAGGTCGATGGGCATCCTGTTCCGCGAACAGGTCCTCTTCTTTATCCTGAGCTAACTCAGTCACCCGAAAACCCCGTTGATCTTCATGGGGATGCTCGCCCCGATAATCCCAGCGGCGGGTAAAATGTCCGTCAAGATAGGCCCGCACCAATTCCATGGATTCCACGACAGGATCGGCGGTCTCGATATCTTCCCGCGCAATCCCATATTCAGTCTCAATACCAAAGAGGCGAAGAGGATTCATTTGTTCCAATCTTTCAGCTGAGAAGGTCGCATGTGGCACAACGTGCTGGAAAGGGAGATTTACACAATCTGAGATGTCCGATGCTCTTCTCCAGCTTTTCCAGGCTGCAGGGAGGATACTCCGACAACCTGGTCGGGATGATAATCCAGGAGTTTCAACCATTCCTCAGCTGAATCATCCGGCGGGAAAATTTCACTCTCCTTGAACTCCTCATTGCTGGCAACGAGTAAATCATCGAGGCTCAGACCCGAGGCCTCCTGATTGCCCGCTTGAATTGCCCGCTCAATAGCCCGTTCTTTTGCACGCCGGACGATTCCCGCCAACACCGCTCCACTCAATAAATCCCGGCGGTAGAGAATTTCACGCCGTCCGTTACGCAACCGAATGGCCAACACTCGATTCTCCAGGCTTCGCTGAAAGAGATTCTCTAACAGTCCGTCGATGATCTGCGACGCCGGAGCCTCATCCTCCTGTCCACTGCCGGCAGCCTTTTTCGTGTCGTAAGGCAGATCAGCCGTCAAATAGACAAGCAATATTTCCGCTACATCGTTTCGCCCAGGTCGGCCCACCTTTATTTTTCGATCAATTCTTCCAGGTCGCAGCACGGCCGGATCAATCATATCCGGACGATTTGAAGCCAGAATAACCACCACTTGGGAAAGGCTTTCAATCCCGTCGAGTTCGGCACAAAACATCGGAACCAGGGTGTTGGAGACATTGTAGGATCGCACCGCCCGTCTCGTCCCTAAAATGGATTCGGCTTCATCGATAAAGATAAATGGCAACTTCCCGGCTTGCCTTTGTTGCCGGGCTTGAAGAAATAAATCGCGGATGATTCGCTCCGATTCCCCGACCCACATATTCAGAACTTCCGGACCTTTGACATGCAGAAACACGCCACCCTCAATCGGCGGAAGTTGAGAGGCAGAGCCTGGCCCTTGCATTCCAGCATGGGGCGTAAGCGTTTCTCGTTCTTTGGCGAAGAGTTGCCCAAGACTTGCCGCCGTGGCTTGGCCGATCAGAGTCTTTCCGCACCCCGGAGGCCCATACAGGAGAAAGCCCTTGGGTTGCTGAAATTGATACCGTGAGAACAATTCTCCATGCAGGAGGGGATATTCTATTGATCGGCGGATGGCTTGAATAGCTTCCTGCTGTCCACCGATATGCTCCCAACGGACAGTTGGCAATTCCGCTAAAAGATGCGATTGCCCTTGGGGGTTTTCTAATCGTTCAATGGCAATCCTGTGAGATGGGTCCAGTCGAACCTCATCGCCGACCTTCAATTCCGTACCGGCGAGATCATCTGCCCGTTGTATAAGAATGCCTTGCCTGCCCGCCTCTTGATCAATACGAAGACGCCCATCACCTAATATCTCTCGAACTTTCACAATCGGGCCATTCCGATCATACCCGAGAGACCGGATGACCACATACGCCTCATTTACTAAAATCTGATGCCCAACCTTTAAACCTTCTTCCTCAAGCCTGGGATCGACACTGGCATAATATTCTGCCCCGCCAACCATGATTCTCGCCACACCCTTTTCAGGCTGATCAAGCAGAGTCCCGATTCGATTTGCCGGGGCCGTCAGTTTTTCAAGCACTCCTTGAAGTTTCTTCATATCGGCTTCCTGTTGTTGAGAAGCCGTCGTTTGCTCAACAAGCCCGTGTCGAAGTTGATAGAGAAGAGGAATCCGGTGATCCCCTTCAGGCAAAGATGCCAAACATTGGTCAATAATCGCCAACGGGGAATTCTCAGATTTCCTGGAGAATTTCGGGAATGAAGGTCCACCAGACCGAGAGGAATCCTTGGAGGAAGAAAATTCTGTAGAATCACTCATGGTGTATTGTATTCCATTCTATTTCAATTGAGACATGAAAGCCTCGACGCCCCATCAACACTCCGACAACGCATCTTGGCCGACGATCAATTTCTCATTCTACTATGTTTCCGGACCATTACCCAAGATATAAAAAAAGCAGGGGATCCGTTAGGGTCCCCTGCTTCTATTGAAGAGTAGCCTGTTAGTGACTTAGCGACTTACCAACGGTCTCCACCACCGCCGCCACGGTTTCCGCCACCACCACGGTTTCCGCCACCACCGCCACCAAATCCGGTTCGCGGTGCTTGGGGCTTCGCTTCATTGACCGTCAGGGTACGCCCTCCCATTTCGGTTCCATTTAGCGCCTCAATCGCCGCCTTAGCTTCAGCATCCGAGGCCATTTCCACAAAACCAAATCCTCGAGATTGCCCCGTATACTTGTCCGTAATAATTTTAGCCGACGTCACGGCGCCGTGCTGGCCAAAAAGGTCAGCCAATTCTTGCTCTGCCGTGGAATACGGCAGGCCACCCACATAGATCTTTGAACCCATCGGGGTCCCTCCTTCTAAATGCGATATTGTTTTGCATGGTTCGAAGAGAAGAGAAGGGAAGGAACGGCCCGAGAACGCAAACCAGGTGGCGACTTAGGACTAACTTCCAATCAGACTCCTTGCGGATTCCTTGGCAAAACAACATCAGTGATGGGCCCGTCACTCAAACATTCATCACGTGGCCCGAATGTCGTGATGAATTTCTTTTGAATAGCATAAGTCAGAATGGAAAAGAATGCAACAATCCCCGGCAAGGAAACTACTCATCCCACGCATTATTTTCAGGAAATTAATTGGGGGGTCCCCCTGCCGTCAATCGCTTCCTCGGAGATAATCACTCGTTTAATGTTTTTCAAGGCTGGCACATCATACATCAAATCCAGCATGACTTCCTCCAGAATAGAACGCAATCCCCTGGCTCCGGTTTTCATAGACGAAGCCCTGGTGGCAATGGCTTGAACCGCCTCCGGAGTGAAGTCCAACTGCACACCATCTAATTGAAATAAGGCTTGGTATTGTTTCAGGAGAGCATTTTTCGGTTCCTGTAGAACCCGCACCATATCCTCCACGCGTAAGTCATTCAGAGAGGCAAGAATGGGAAACCGGCCGACAAATTCAGGGATGAGTCCATACTTTAGAAGATCCTCCGGCTTGAGTTTTTCCATCAATTGATTAGAGCTCAACGCCTCACCATTGGAGGAAGCCGCGCCAAAACCCATTCGTTTCTGATTGGTCCGCTGAGAAATAATATCCTCCACCCCTACAAAGGCACCGCCACAAATAAAGAGGATATTCGTCGTATCCACCCTGAGAAATTCCTGCTCAGGATGCTTTCTTCCCCCCTTGGGAGGCACATTGCATAACGTCCCTTCCACCAATTTCAACAATGCCTGTTGGACACCTTCCCCGGACACATCCCGCGTGATAGAGGCGCTTTCAGATTTACGGCTAATCTTGTCAATTTCATCAATATAAATGATGCCCACTTGCGCTCTGGCCATATTAAAATCACACGACTGCAATAACTTCAAGACCACATTTTCCACATCCTCGCCCACATAACCCGCTTCCGTCACCGTGGTGGCATCTGCAATGGCAAAGGGAACATGCAAAATTTTCGCTAAGGTTCTGGCGAGTAAGGTCTTGCCGGTTCCCGTCGGCCCGATCAGCATCACATTCCCTTTTTCTAATTCCACATCAGGCAGATCTTTACCGCTAAATACACGTTTATAATGGTTATGGACGGCCACCGACAGAACTTTTTTGGCACGGTCTTGCCCTATCACATACTGGTCAAGCACCTCTTTAATTTCAGGAGGGGTCGGCAAGGGACCCGCTGGCGGCTCCATCGGGGACTGGCCTTCCGTATGGCCTGATAAAAATTTTGAACATTGTTGAATGCAATCCGCACAAATCAAGACCGACCCCGGTGCCTGACATTGCGTGCAGGCCTGTTTCGTCGGGGCCTGGATCAAATTGGTTGCTCCAGGTTTTGCCCGACCACAGAAGGAGCAGACCGCATCCGCACGATTTCGTCCTTGCTTCGAATCCCAAAAAGCCACGGCAGTTACCTTTCTTACTCGTCACCAGAAATCAGTCTAAAAGACTCTATCACTTCCCCATGAAAGGAGATCTTAATCTTCAAGAGGAAGGATATCAAATCATCTCCCATTCAGGATAAACCTCAAAGGGATTCGGCCACAACCAGGGGCACAGCTTCCCAGGACATTCCCCGGTCACCCGTCCGAAACAGTCCTTTTCCGTTGGTCCCCACATAAAGCACATCAGAATCAACCGCGCTCATGGCTAGAGCCCGAATATTAACATTCGTCAAGCCCGCACTTCGAGCTTCCCAAGTTATTCCTCCATCTTCACTTCTAAAAACACCGTCACGATTGGTCACATACACGACATGTGGGTGGGTGTGATCGAGAATGAGGTCACTCAACATCTGATCGGAGAGTGTCTCCCCAATGCGAGTCCAGACTTGGCCTCCATCCTTGGTGACGTACAGTCCACTCAGAGTCGCAGTATAGACCGTATCGGATTCATGAGGGTCAACCTTTATGCGAGTCACGCCCAATGCCCTGGAGGATTTCAGCACATCCGAGGCCACCAACCCATTATTGACCATTTTCCAAGTGCGAGCCCCGTCAATAGATTTATAGACTCCCCCGCTTGTTCCGGCATAGAGGGTTTGAGGCTGACGGGGATCGCAGTCAAGCGTCACCACCATGAGCACTTCTTTCATGCCCTCCATCCGCTTACTCCAGGTTTCTCCCCCATCGTCTGATTCAAACACCCCCAAGGAGGTGGCGGCAAAAATATGGGCACTGGATCCCGGAGCAAACACCAATTGATGGACCACCGAGGAAATCGTCACATCATCCAATCCCGTCCGTCGTGACACCCATCGTTGCCCACCATCGTAACTTTTATATACCGCATCCCCCTTTGTTCCGGCGATAATATTGGCCGGAAACAGGGGATCAATGGCCAGAGCAATGACCCGAGAATGGGTCATACCCGCAGACATGTTCTGCCAGGTCATGCCCCCGTCCCTGGATTTATAAATATAATCGTTGGTGGCGAGATAAAGAATTTTGGGGTTTGTGGGATGAAGGACAATTTCCACCACCGCCTCACTTTTCCCACAGCCGGCTAACAACATGCAGGCAAGTACTGTCAGCCAAAAAAGACGGAGACTGACGATCATAGCCTGCCTTGAATGACGATCAAATCCGTTCCCTGAAAGCGACAGAACGTTTGAAACACCATGCGAGCTCCTTTCACCATGGCTAGTGAAGGAGACGAGCCGCGTTTGGTTGTTGTGGCGGGCGTGGAAGGGGAGATGGTGTAATGAGGGGCAAATTGGCCACAGGGGCCTTTGGAGCCTTTCTATAGAGCTCCATGGCTTCAGGCATCCATTTCGTGAGATCGGCAATCCGGGTTTCATGCGCTGGGTGGGTAGATAAAAATTCCGGAGGAGCGCCATCAGAAGCCGCGGCCATCCGTTCCCAAATATGAATCGCTTCTCGAGGATCGTATCCCGCATCACCCGCAAGCAATATGCCGATATAGTCAGCTTCCGATTCGTGTTTTCGGCTAAACGGTAACAGAACTCCCGTCTGCACACCAAGCCCCATCGCCTGCATGGCTAGCGCGTTTAATGCCGGATTTTGGCCTTGGGTCGAAAGCACGATCGCTGCGGCAGTCATGCCAAATTGAGCCACCAGGCCCTGGCTCATCCGCTCTCCTCCATGTTCCGCCAGCGCATGAACAACTTCATGTCCCATAATAGCCGCCAATCCGGCCTCATTTTTCGCCATCGGGAAAATCCCGGTATAGACCGCAATTTTCCCACCCGGCAAAGCCCATGCATTCTTAGTATTGTCGTCCTTTATGACCGTGACTTCCCAATCAAACGCTTTCGCCACGTCCCCATATTTTGAACGCTTGGCCGCCTCAATAATACGAGCCGCGACACGGGTAACCGGCTCAATCTCTTTAGGATCTTTGGAAATCACAACCTTGGGATCCTGCAAAACTTCACTATACTGGGCAGCCCCCATCTGGTTCATTTGCCCGGACGGCATCAATAACAGCTGGGAACGTTGCGTATAGGGATTGGTTTGGCATCCCGCGATCAGGATGTTCAGGAACAGGACACAGAAAAAGATCCGACCATCTGTGGTGACCCACCGGGGTATTGACATCTCAAATTCTCAAGAATTCAGTGTCGCACAGCAAAAGGACGCCATTACCATCCTACCGTCATTCGGACGACCATTACATTCCGGCAGTGGGTTCTGGAATACGAATGTCCAATTCCTGGATTTGTTCGTAGCGAGCCAATGCTGGTTTGGTGCCTGCACGAGGTCCCACCACAAGAATCGCAAACTCCTCCGGACGCAAATGTTTGTGTGCAGCCCTTCGGACTTCAGCCGTGGTGACTTTTTCAATACCCTGGCGAAACTCTCTTAGCCAGGTCGAAGGATACCCATAATATTCATATGTCAGGTATTTACCAAGCACTTTCGTGGGAGAATCCACAGAAAAAACAAAGGAATTTAAAATACTGGCTTTTGCGCTCGCCACTTCTTCATCCGTAGGAGGCTGAGCGACCATATTCCGAGCTTCTGCGATTAAGGCATCAATCCCCTTTCCCGTCGTTTCCGTTTTGGTCGACATCGAGAGGATGGCCATGCCTGGATAGTCCCATTGCAATCCAACCCCACCGTGCACATCATAAGCCAGCCCTTGCTTGGAGCGGATGTTATAAAATAATCTCGCGCCAAATGACCCCGAAAGAATCTGATTGACGATCACCAAGGGATAATAATCAGGATCGTCCCGACGGATTCCCAAGTGCCCCATGGCAATTTTTGCTTGCGTCATATCGTTTTTTTCAATATAAAACACCCCGGCCGGGACCGTTGACTGAATGAAGACGGGAGCATCCTCTACCTCCGGACCCTTGGGCCAGTCCCCAAAAATGGATTGAATGAGCGCGAGTGTTTTTTCACGTTCAAAATCGCCACTCACTCCTAAAATAATCCGATTAGGATGAAAGTACGTCGCATGGCACCGGATCACATCCTCCCGGGTGATAGACCCCACGGTGGCGTATGTCGGTTCCCAGGTATAGGGAGAATCCTTCCCATAAATTAACTTCTTATATTCTCGTGAGGTAATCTCATCCGGATCATCATTCTGACGGGAAATCCCGGCCATCATCTGATTTTTGGCAATCTTTAACTTCTCAGGATCAAACACCGGAAACCGCAACACGTCTCCAAATACCTTCAACACCTCAGGAAAATCTTCGGTAAGAGAACCCATCGACGCAGTGCCGGACGAGTCCCCAATGTGCGTTTCAATGGCGGCGGCCTTCCCTTCTAAAAACTCATCCAGGGCATCGCCGCTCAGACTTTTCGTCCCTCCCGTGCGAAGCACGGTTCCCGTTAAGGAAGCCAACCCAATGGTGTCCTGAGCGTCCAATCGGGAACCCGTCTTGATCATGGCCGACACACCAACAAGCGGTAATTCATGGTCTTCCATCAGCAACACCACCAGTCCATTATCCAGAACCACGCGTTCAGGTTCAGGAATAACCAGTTCCGGCAATGGCGGGAACTGCAACTCCTCGACTTTTGTCACTTGCGCTTGCACCCAAACGGGAACACAGAACATGAGGAGGACGCCCAATCCCGCGCTCAGACTTGACCATCGACCGACACCACCCCACGAATGCTGATGAGCTTTACAGTGATTCATGATTGACCCTCCCCGGAAGTAACTGGTTGAGGACCACCGGCAGGAGAAACCGTCTCAATCATGCCTACGATCCGGTTGGTTGATTGAAACATCGTGTTAGCGACCCGACGAATATCGGCCTTGGTCACCTGATCCAATCGATCAATGGACCGGAATAACTCGCGCCAATCTCCAAACAACATCTGGTAATCAGTCAGATGCATAGCCAGACCAAGGTTATTATTCAACGCCCGAACCAACCCCGCTTTGGCACGGGTGCGAAATCGTGCCAGTTCCTCATCAGAGACATCCTGCGTTTTCAGCCGGTCAAATTCTTCCCGTAACGCCTGCTGGACCGTATCATTCGTCACACCACGGCCGGGAACAGCATAGGCCATCCACACGTGCGGATACTTGTCCCCCGGATATTCCCCGTAAGCTCCCACCGACACTGCGATGCGTTTGTCCCGAATCATCGATCGATATAATCGAGAGGTCCGCCCATTCGTCAATATATCGTCGATCGCATCGTATACCGGTTGATCAGCATGGGTCACGGGTGGCTTATGATAACCCTCCACATATAAGGGTTGGGAAGGATCCTGCAGCTTCACAATTTTTTCTGCGATGGAAGGAGGCTCCACGATTCGAAGCGGAGGAGGCACGGGAGCCGAGGGGATGCGATTGAAATATTTTTCAAGAATCGGGATGACCGCCTCCGCTTTCACATCTCCGACGATCGCTGTCACCAAATTCGTCGGCACGTACTGCTCCTCATAAAACTTTTTTGCGTCGGTCATTGTGTAGGATTGAATATCACTGGCAAAACCAATCACCGGATGATGATACGGATGAGCCATATAAGCCGTCGCAACAAACTGTTCGAGCAACCGGCCGAAAGGTTGGCTTTCCGTGCGCATGCGACGCTCTTCCATGACGACGTCCCGTTCTTCGTAAAACTCCCGAAAAACCGGATGCAAAAACCGCTCCGACTCCAAATATGCAAACAGTTCGACTTTATTGGCCGGAAGAGCATAAAAATATCCAGTGACATCAGCACCGGTAAATGCATTTAACGCAACCCCACCCTCCCGTTCAATGATATCGCCGAACTCATTTTTCACCACATACGAGGAAGCCTGTTGTTGTCGCTCCTTAAAAACCGCATAGAGGCGCTCCACCTTCTCCGGGTCAGGATCGGAAGCAAACTTCTCCGTTTGATAAGCCTGGTAAGCCTCTTCCAATGCCTCTAACGCAACCTTCTCTGCATCATAATCAGTCGTCCCGATGTGGGGAGTACCTTTAAAGGCCATATGTTCAAACATATGAGCCAGTCCCGTTTGCCCCATGATTTCCTGAGCCGAACCCACATTGACTCGCGTCATAAAGGCAAAGACAGGCGCCACTGGACGTTCCACAATAATAAAGGTCCACCCGTTCTTTAACGTATGCCGGGTCACACGTTGCTCAAAGGAGGCTAGATCCTGACCAAACACCGTCCCCGCGCAGACGCACCACACCAGACCCAGAAGTCCGAGCCTCTTACTCCATCGCATCAATCGATTACCCGTTCCCATTCATCACCATCCTGGTTAAGCCAACATCTTCAATCCGACCACTAAATGATCCTACCCAGTAAATGAGAATTCTGGCAAGCAAGACATATTTGAATGCGAAACCGCATTCATTCTAGCCTTGTCCATGTTATTGGGGGATGCCAACCTTATCCTGAGACATGACCTTAGGAAAACGTTTCCTAAGCAACTTACAAGAAAAGCTGTTGCCCATCGGGCGGCCGCCTGTGCGATAGAGATGTCTGTGCACAACCGAAAGGTGAAAATGCCGCGAACGTCACGCAACGTTCCCTATTCTACGACGATCACCGCTGAGGGTTCTGGGCTCATTTTCATTCCAAGCCCGGATTCCTCCCATGGCTGTAAGACCGGTCCCTCATAGGTATACCCGCCCTGTACTGGATCTATTGACAGGAGAAGCGGCATATCAAGATCCAAAAATTCAAACCCTCCCAGCCCCAAGGCCAAACTGAAAGAACACCCCATGGCCACCCGACTTTCGACCATACCGCCAATCATCAATTGGAGCCCGCACGATTTGGCCAAACGGGCAATCTCCCCTGATTCCACCACCCCGCATTTAGTGATCTTGATATTGATCACATCCGCAGCCTGTTCACGAATCAACAATTCCGCATCATGAAGCGATCGAACCGATTCATCCGCCGCAATGGGGAAAGGACTGTCCCGGCGAACAGAAGCCAGACCTTCCCGGTTATTTCGGTGTACGGGCTGCTCTAGCAACAATACAGGAATGGACATTCGACTCATCGACTCGATGAACTGGAGAGCCTCGGAGACGGTAAACCCCTGATTGGCATCAACCACAAATGAGGCTTCAGGGAAAGCTGAAAATACGGCCTCAATCCTTCGAATGTCGGCATCAACATCCTGACCCACCTTTACTTTAAATACTCTGAATCCTTGACTAAACCACTCTTTGGCATTGCACACAACTTGTTCGGTTTCTCCAATCGGCAAAGTAATATCCGTTTCGCGAACCCGAACATCCGCTCCACCCCAGAGGGCCCACATTGGAACGGCCATCTCGCGACACAGGGCATCAAGAAAAGCCGTTTCAAGGCCGCATCGGACCGAAGGCATCTCTCGGGCCACCTCCGCCAATTGATGTGCCAGCTTCCGCCAATTCCAAACCGATTGCCCAAGGATACACTGGGCGGCGGCAGGAAATGCGGCCAGGCAGGCAGCCTGGTCTTCGCCAGATATGTCCGGAAACGGCGCCATCTCCCCATACCCGCACGTCCCGCTCTTGAGGGTCAATCTGATGAAAATATTGTGGGCGACCGACATGGAACCTGAAGCCACCACGAAAGGAGCATTGAGAGGCAATTGAACCGGCCAGGCTTCAATGGCCGCAATACCGAGTGCTTCCGATTGCATCATGGGTGAAAGAATAGACTCCCAATCACATGTGTGAATAACAATGGGGATGAGGAGATTCTGCAACCTCGGAGGTCAGAAACCAAACACATAATTCCCGTCATGGAACAGAACAACCACTCTGACAACACAATGCCGAGAATCTCCGTCGTGGTGGGCAATAAAATTGGCCAATATGGCGAATGATAATGTTGATTGGTTACTGATTACCAAACAATCCCTTCAACATCTCCAGGGCTTTTTGCGTTTCTGGTGGAAGATTTTCCAAATTCTGCCCTGGCAGAGAAGAAACGCCGCTTGAATTTACCGGATCGGCATTGCCGGAACAGACAATTTCTCCATTTATTTTTTGGCAGACATTATCGGCTTTTTCAGAAGATTGTTGAATTCGCTCAGGAGAATCACTAAATGATGCCCCGGACAGGCCGGACTCAAGAACATAACCGTCCGGCGGGCCATAAGCCACCGTCATTTTTTTTGTTCCCAGATATCGCTGTTCACTGAAGAGCGTGCTTCCATCCTGGCTCTTCGTAATGGTAATGATGGGGAATCCTTCAATTTTTTTGTGTTGTTCATGCAACCCATTCCCAAATGGGAGTCCCTTCGCCCATTCCTCCATGTAATCCATCCAGGCATGATAGAGCTCCTTGCTCCGCTCGCCGCCTGGAATGTCGTCCCATGCCGCGGCGCAAATGTGCCGAACATCAAAAACCTCTAACGTATACCATTCACAAGGGATGCCCCCTTGTCGACCAGTTTCCCCCGTTTTCGTGACTTTCAGGGAGATCCCGGGAGAACTCCCGGAAGATTGCGTTGTCAATGCTTGTTCCAAGCGAGTTCGTTCTTCAGGAGAAAGCTCTTTATTTTCCACTGCCTTTTCTAGACTCATGCGTTGTTGATCCCGGATGGAATTCATGACATCCCCCAAGACATTGTTCATTCCCTGATCTTGGGTGGAACCCGGCTTAACTCCCAATTTCTGCATCATATTTTGGCTGGATTGTTTCAGAGCCTCCATCTGTTGCTTAGTGATGATCGTATAGGTCTTGGCCTGATGCCTGACGTACATCATCTCCTGGCGATCCAGAAATATCTGCATATCATTTTGGCTGTCTATCGGTGTGGAAGACGTCCGTTTGTCCTCTAACTTGTCCGGAGCAACATTAAGGCGCATCCAATCTTTCGGTATGGCAACATTGACAGATCCTTCTTCCGAGGAACCATCGGGATATGTGGTTTGAAAACGGTGGACGTGGGAGGTCGTCGATTCTTCAGCCCACACCATAGAGGGAAAAAGCCCAGCCAGCAAACAGAAGAAAATGGTGAGTTTCATTGTTGGTATTTCCTTTTGGAGCATCCGGAATTACACAGAGGACAAGGCCTATTTTCTGAATGAAAGGAAAAAAATCTTTTCGATCAACCGATTGCTTGCCAACTTCGTGGGTTGAGATTGCCAAAACTCCTATTCCGCTGTTCTCACATCTGACGAGGGATCTTAAAAAAAAATTGGGGAAGGCAGAAACTCCACCCTCCCCCCTGGATGATCACACTACCGGCACTCGACCTTTGGACTACAGGAGGCCACCCAACGATTTAGCCAACCCTTGCACCAGGGGATCCTTGGTTTCTTCCCATTCTAAATTAACCTGTTCGGCAGTCGAGGCCACACGGGCTTGATGAATCTTTTTCCCCTTGCTAGTTTTCTCAGTTAATTGCAAATCGGTCATTACGGCAAATGTCACATCTTTAGTTAATGAGCCCGTGACCAATTCCGTCGCCCCCACCAAAAAACCGCCAATGCCTGCACCAAGAGCCGCGGACCGGCCCGTTCCCCCCAACCCATAGCCTACAGCCCCTCCGACGGCTCCTCCGCCCCAGGCGGAACCATAGCCAGCATGGACGGCTGTCCTCAAGGCAGCAGGATCGGCTTCGCCCACATACAAGACATTCACCTGATAAATATAGGCAGCCTCCTTGGCATTATCCACGATTTTGTATCCCCTGTTTTCAATGGCCTTTCGCACCGGGGTATCAAAATCAATTTCTTTGTCTGAGGTGTTTTTGATTTCCAAAAATGCACTTTTTTCTATTTGGTTATCCAAATCCAAAAAAATAGATTGCGACATCTTGGTCTGGACCTTTAAATCTTTTTTCTCCAGAGCAACCTGAGTTGCCGAACAGCCTAATCCTACGAGCATCACACATCCAGCGGCCATGAGCACAATCTTTTGAATGCCAGGGACCCGTCCCATCATGAGTTTCTCCTTTGTAACTTATAGGATTTCTTGAGGAAACGAGCGGGATTATGCCACATCCATAGGACGTATTGAACCCCTCAAAAGCCTATTTTTACGAATGAACCCCGTGAGCGGCCGCGTACCGTTGACCTCTCATTTCTGTTCGTTAAAATGGAGGGGGTTCCTACCTCGATCACCCATACCGGTCATTGTCCCATGGAAGCGCGGTATTGGAATATCCGCGCACTTCCCAAAATCCCTTTTGATCGCGATCGGAAAATGTAATTTTTTTGACCCATTTTGCCCCTTTCCAACCGTAGCGTTTGGGAATAATTATGCGTACGGGTCCACCGTGATCTCTGGTCAATGGCCTTCCATTCCAATGAGTGGCCAGAAGTACATCCTCATCGTCGCAAACCTTTAGAGTAACATTGGTCGTGTACTCATCAAACGCTTCAAATAACACAAACTTTGCCTCGGGCAAGGGACGAACCAATTCCAAGAGATGCTGAAATCTCACACCTCTCCATTCATTATCCAACATGGTCCAGGACGTGACACAGTGAAAGTCAGCAGTGATCTGCACCTGAGGCTGCCGTTCAAAGGCTTCCCAATCCCAGGTCAGTGGATTGGCCACGCACCCATCAATACTTAAGGCCCATTCAGCCAGCACGATCTCCGGCTTACAGCCCAAATCCAGAACCGGAAAATTATTCACCACATGTTGGCCGGGCGGAACCCGTTCGTCCTGAGGTTCATCCACCTCTCGACAGGAGAATTCTCGCCGATGTTGAGCTACCTGTTGCTTCGCTTTCACCATCCGTTCGTTGGGTTCCATTGCAAGCCTTTCCTCCTCCACTCAAGGAGAGATGTCTTAGGACCACTAACTAGACTTCTCATGTTCATAACCTTAGAGCTAAACGCCAATCGACGCATTATATCGGGGTTGTCGGCTCAGCAATAGTCAAAGAACCCAAACCACACTCCCCTACACCCTCCTGCTCTCTTATCGTCATGATTTCCTTCCCTCAATGCTTTTTGAGGACAGGTCCCGCCGGTCATGCGGTAGAGAGCCACAGGATATTTCCTGATCTCATAGCCAAGCTATTTATTTTTCTGATAAATTACACTATTCGTTCACAACAGCCTGGAAGCGTCCGGTTATTTACCCCCTCATTTTCAACCGCCCTCTTTTCCAGCCAACTGTTATATCAGCCATAATTTTTGCGGAGGATCAGTCTCATGGCACTGCATGTATTAGCCCGGGTTGTATGTTGCTCCTTGCTGGTGGCCTCAGCGATGACCACGTCTGCGCAGGCAGATTCTCAAGAGGGAGGCTCACCCATGACCGTTTCTGAAGGAAAGTCCATCTCAATGGAGTACACATTGACCCTGGAAAACAAAGAAGTACTCGACTCCAACGTAGGAGGAGAACCTCTGACATTTACTCAGGGATCTCACCAAATTATTCCTGGCCTGGAAACGGCCCTGGATGGAATGAAGGCGGGAGAACGCAAACAAGTCACCGTCGCACCCGAAGAGGGGTATGGCAAGGTCGACCCTCAGGCTATTCAGGAAGTTCCCATTGACCAAATTCCACCTGATGCACGAAAGGTCGGGGTGCAATTACAAGGGAAGGACGGACAGGGCCGTGTCGTACACCCGACAGTAACGGAAGTAAAAGATCAGGTGGTCGTTTTAGACTTCAACCACCCCTTAGCAGGGAAAACGCTCTACTTTGACGTGAAAATTTTGGACGTCAAAGCTGCCACTGCTCCCTAACGTTGGGCGAATATCGCATCCAAGAACCCCGCCGGAATTGGCGGGGTTCTTGGATCCCCGGTCTATCATCACTTCACTTCTTGCAGAAAAATGAAACAGAGAGTCCCTTCAATAATACCCTCCTTTGGCGGGTGTCATTTCATTAATTTCCTTTAAATGCGTCACCGCAGACTTGGCATGACCGGTTGCCACATCAGCATGCCCGGCTTGGCCATGTGTAATAGCCTCCCCTAATTCGGCAATGGCCGCATCAAGGTGAGGATTCGTCATGTCCTTTTTCGCAGCCTGCGCATGTTGAAGGGAAGCTTCCGCATGGGTCACGACCGCATCGGCATGCCCCATACCGCCATGATCGACGGCTTCCTGTGCATGCGTGACGGCTTCCGCCACATGTGGATTGGTATGTCCGGTTGAATGAGCGCAAGCCGCAACGAGTCCGAGGCACAACAGACCGACACTCAGTCGAGTGATCCTAGGTAGGACACGCATCATCAACACCTCCTTGAAAAAGTAAAAAAAAGACGTCTCCATCATCGAATTCTAGTGCAAAACTCATAATAAAATCTTCCAGTCTTTCCAGCACCTGCATTAAGACACCACCACAGGCACAGGACGGGGCACAAGCGCTGTACTTTTTCATACGAGAAACCTGTAACCCGGGCTTATTACAGCTCAGTCAAATGACCACGAACGATGTGGAGTCACGACTGGGAAGAAAATGAGTAGGCAGGGGAAGTAGAGAGAAGAAGACCCTTAAAAAAATGAAGCCCGGACCAGAATGATCCGGGCATCAGGAAAACTCGCAAGGACTCTTTTACAAATCAACAAAGAACATGCATGTGAGGGTTAGGAAGCTAAGGTTGACGGACGCGGTCGACGAACGGCCGGTCGATCATGCCTGCCAGGGCTCCCCGAACGAGGAGCACCAAATCCTCTACCCGCGGAATTAGGCCGAGGCCCACGTCTCTCCGGTGCAATGGCCGGCATTGGCGGACGGCTTCCGGGAGCGCAGGGAACCGCCTTACCCAGCAATTTTTCAATCATTCGTAATGAACGATTGTCTTCACCGGTCACAAAACTCGTGGCCCAACCTTTGGTATTCTTACGCGCCGTCCGACCAATACGATGAATATAATCCTCAGGCACATGGGGTAAATCATAGTTGATCACATGTTGAATATCGTCCACGTCCAATCCTCGGGCCGCAATATCAGTCGCGACTAATATTTCAAAACGTCCACGACGAAACCCTTCTAGCGCCGCTCGACGTTGAGGAAGCCGTCGGCCGGCATGCAACACTGCAACACGACAACCGACCTTTTCCAGGGTTTCCCCGATCCGATCAGCGCGATGTTTGGTCCGGGTAAAGACAAGGACCGATCCCTCTGTCTCCTTTAAAATAGAAAGCAGGAGGGATGTTTTGTCGGAATTGGCCGTGTGATGCACGGTATGAGTCACCCCTTCAGCCGGTGTGGCCGATTTCGCCACCAGGGCTTTAAACGGATCGTTGAGAGACATCCGCGCCAAATCCGCCAAGTTATTTGGCATCGTAGCCGAGAAGAGTAAGGTTTGCCGGGTTTCCGGTAACGCCTCAATGATTTGATTAAGCTGAGGGGCAAACCCCATATCAAGCATCCGATCGGCTTCGTCCAGAACAACCATCTGAAGCTTGGCAAACGAAACCGTCCCCTGCCACATATGGTCGAGGAGGCGTCCCGGCGTCGCGACGATGATATCGGGACGCTGCCGTAATCCGCGAACTTGCGCGTTCATATCCGCACCACCCACCAGAGTAGTCGCAAAAATCCCGCGCACGCGCCCATACTTATCAACGGTTTCTTGAATTTGAAAAGCCAATTCCCTGGTTGGCGCTAAAATCATCGCACGTGGGTGGCCCTTCGGACCACCTGCCAATCGTTCAATGATGGGAATGGCAAAGGCGGCAGTCTTTCCGGTGCCGGTCTGGGCACAACCCAGCACATCCCGACCTTCCAAGGCCGGAGGAATGGCTTGGATTTGAATCGGAGTCGGTTCAGTTATACCGAGTTTGTTCAAAACCCCAACCAATGTAGCAGACACACCAAGCGCACCAAACTGTGACAACGCAGTTGAAGACATAAAACTATTCCTTTTGTTACAAGGATCGTATGTAAGCGGATTCAGAAAACCGAGTGAAGCAGAATCAGGTGGGAAGTCCGCTCCGAGCAGGATCTGGTCGCGATACGATCGCGGGGCCCGAAGATTAATTGAATGTTCCCGTCGTCGGACCGAATCGACATGAACAGAGGTTAGGTTACAGGACAATCCATATCCTGTCAAATTTTCCTTCTTCTCTCGCGTGCCCAAGCTGGTATTCGAATGGTACAATTGGAAGGTGACTTTAGTCACATGTCACACCACATCCATTCATCCACTCAAGCACTGTAAAGGCATAAATCCCATGAGTACCATTTTCGACATCACCTGCCGGAACATCCAGGGAAAGGATGAAACCCTCGCCAGCAAAAAGGGTCAGGTCTTACTTATCGTCAATACGGCTTCCAAATGCGGATTCACCCCCCAGTTTCAGGGGCTGGAAGATCTCTATAAAAAATATCATTCACAAGGACTGGAGATTCTCGGATTTCCCTGCAATCAGTTTGGAACCCAGGATCCAGGGGAGAACGAGGAAATCCTCGCGTTCTGCCAAACCAATTATGGAGTGACTTTTCCGATGTTTGCCAAGGTGGACGTGAATGGGCCCGATGCTCATCCTCTCTTCAAACACCTCAAAGCCGAGGCACCGGGAGTGCTCGGATCAGAGGCTATCAAGTGGAACTTCACAAAATTTCTGGTAGACCAAGCCGGTGCGGTCAAGGAACGCTATGCCCCCGCAACCAAACCCTCAGACCTTGAGTCAGACATCGCAGCACTCCTCAACGCCAAGGCGAAGCAGGCATAAATCAGACAAGGCCTTTCCAAGTACCAAGATTTATTGACACCCCGGGAATTGCGCGCCAAACATCAGCCCGTACCGTCCCCAACCCATTCCTTCCATTCCGGCCATTTGATATCATAATCTCCCCCATGATTGATGTTTATACCATGATCCTTGCCGGTGGCCGTGGCGAACGGCTCCTCCCGCTCACCCAACATCGCGCCAAACCTGCGGTGCCCTTTGGAGGCAAATACCGCATCATCGACGTGACCTTGAGCAATTGCCTCAATTCGGGGATTCGCAAAATTGCCGTGCTGATCCAATATAAATCCCACTCGTTGGACCGCCACATCCGAAGAGGTTGGTCGATTTTCAACCCGGAACTGGGCGAATTCGTCTTTTCCATCCCACCGCAACAACGTATCAACGCCGAGTGGTACCGGGGCACAGCGGACGCAGTCCATCAAAACCTCTTTCTGCTGGAACAAGAACGCCCGAAGTTTTTATTAGTGCTGGCGGGAGATCACCTTTACAAAATGAACTATGCCGACATGTTCAGGTTCATGCAAGAAACGGAGGCGGATGCCGTTGTGGGTGCCCTTGAGTGGCCGGTCGAAAAAGCTCGACAGTTCGGGGTCCTTGGGGTAGATCCCTCAAACCGTGTCACCCGGTTTGAAGAAAAGCCGGCCAACCCGTTTCCCTTACCTGATGATCCCACGCATGCGTTTGTTTCCATGGGCATCTATCTTTTTCGCACAGAACACCTCTATGAAGAACTGCGAAAAGATTCCGAAATGCCCACGGCCCATGACTTCGGGAAAAATATCATTCCCAACATGATTCAGAACAACAAAAAAGTTTTTGCCTATAATTTTGAAGATGAAAACAAAAAAGAGGTTAAGTACTGGAGGGACATCGGGACCCTGGATGCCTATTACGAAGCCAACATGGATCTCGTCGGGGTTGATCCCCACCTCAACCTCTATGATGAGGCCTGGCCTATCCGCACCTACCAAGGCCAATACCCGCCCGCCAAATTTGTCTTTGCCGATGAGTTCAAGGGAGGGCGCCGAGGCATGGCACTGGATTCCATCGTCTCAGGAGGCTGCATTATCTCCGGGAGCCTGGTGCAAAATTGTGTGCTCTCACCAAACGTCCACATCGAGCATCATGCCGAAGTCCACGATTCCGTCATCATGGAAAATGTCAAAATCGGCGACCGGTCCCGTATCCGCCGGGCCATCATCGATAAGGGCGTCGTCCTTCCCCCCGATACGGTCATCGGCCACGATCTCCAGCACGATCGCCAACGCTTTCCCGTCACCGAAGACGGCGTGGTCGTTGTTACACCCGATTCACCCACAAAGTCATGAAGCAGTCGTGAAACGGGCACATCCCAAAACGGCCACCCCATTACGCCAGAAACAAAACGCCTACCCCACTCACAATCAGGCCGATCCCGGCCACCCATCCCAATCCTCCGCTCCAGGGGCCGACCGGCAACACTTTTTCTAAAAACACAAAGACCGAAATCGCCGCGATCCAGAGCACATTCATCACTCCACCCACAAACAACAACCCCATCAAGGCCCAGCAGCAGCCAAGACAAAATGCACCATGATGAAGTCCTAATCGAAACGCGCCGGAAGTGCCCGGGCGCCAATGCTCGGCAATAAAATGAGCAGGTGCCCGACAATGATTTAAGCACGCAGTCTTCCACGGGGTAAGTTGATACAGACCAGCGACAATTAAAAGCCCTGCACCGACAACATGACTTTGGGCCACCATCATGGGCGAGAGCATGGCCGCTGCATGCAATCCCCACTGCACGACAGTCGCGCCTACACTAAAAACACTCCATAGAGCCAAATACCCGGCCACAAATGCCCCCGTCGGAGCCATGAGTGAACCCTGCCGTTCGGCCTTGCGAACCATGCCTGCATACAACAACGTCATCGGGACGGCACCCGGCAGCATCATCCCGACCATCATGACAGCCCACATCAGAAACACAAACACAAAGTCCACCGGGGTCCATGGATGAAACTGCATGATCGCCCCGGGCCCATCGGAATTCATCATGGGCATCTTCGCCCAGAGATACAGAACATACACCCAGGCCAAAATAATCATCCCAATCAGAGCTGAGAGGATCGTGATCCGATCACGCTTGGGTAACATAGGAAATGGAGGAGGAGAAGAGGGGCTCATGGAAATGGACTTTAAGAACCCCCGGAACAATCAGCAACTGACAGGTTGGTTGAATAACGGGGAAGCGGACACTTTGGCCTGATAGAACGTTCCCTGCCTCACCACAAGTGCGAAGTCCGCGGGAGGCTACGGTAAAGATTACAGCAAGGAGGCTGTCCTGGGCCAAACCACGAGACTCACAACAACGTTGTCAACACTCTGCACATGCAACATGGCAGAAGATGATGATGGGCGACGAGGAAGTCGTTCACAAGACAAGACGCCTCCCTCAACAATCAGTTTCTGATCACTCCATCCTGATTCATGTGAAGAATATTAAATTGCCCATAGCTATTAGACAGGTTTAACGTAATTCCGGCTTGAGCCTTGGTCGACCCGTTGCCCACTTCGGCCACGGTATATTCAAATCCTTCTGGCAATTGAATTCTGGCGCGATGATCTCTTCCGGTATGAGGATTGGAGATGGGTGTACCCTTCGATTCCACCAAGCCCGGCACATTGACCGTGGCCTGTCTTGCCTCCACATCGATGGAAAGATCAATCGGAACAAACTGGGGTTCCAACACGTTGGACATCGTACTATTGAACACAAAAAAGTGGGTAGCTCCCGGGGCTGTGGCCTCGCCATGTAGTATTTTCCGGAGGGCTTCACGTTGCAAGGCATCTGCCCGCGCATCGATTAAAATCTGCTGTGTTCCATTTCCTTGTGCAATTTCCCCCGGCCAATGCAAAAGCATGACATAGTTCAATCCATCCAAACGCGTGTCATTGAAATACCCCTCTTCAATATGCCCCGAGCCCATGGCCTCGCAAAATCCGTTGGTCGAGGGGGCATTAAACTGGCACCCACACCCATAGGTGCAGTTGCAATTGGCAAACTCGACACCACGAAGCATCCATTGATCAGCCATTGTGCGCTCCTTTCTAAATCCGGATCGGACATCCCTTCTGCATTTTCACTTTTTTTACCATGCCACGAGCTTTCGGTGCTACCTCCGCTTCAAGCATGCGAAGTATTCCTGCAGAGGTCTATGTCAAGGACCTCTCACACCGCATTCGGTCATCTACACATTCCGACTTTTCCCATTACACCATCTATACTTTTTCCCACAGGTTCGCTACCATTCGCCTCCCAACGGCACCATAGAAAAGCCGCACCATTAACAACACAAGGAGCACACCATGGGCAAGAGCCAGGATGCACGCAAAGAAACCAAAAAAAAGCCAGCGAAAACCATGAAAGAAAAGCGGGCCGAGAAAAAAGGCAAAAAATAGCTGAGGGCATTCATGCCCAATCAGTGAATACCCGAGTTGACGAGGCGGAAGGAAACGCCCCCTCGTCAACGCTCAGAAGATTCCCCTCAGCATCCGCCAACCTGACTGGTACCACCTCCCGCGAAATCCGTTGCTCTCCAATATATTAAGCGGGACGAGGGCCCCAAAGAATCACTGCCGCTCCGGCAAGACACAGCCCGGCCCCGAGCCAATCCCAACGATCCGGTTGGATCTGTTCAACACCCCAGAGCCATAAGAGAGAGGCCGCGATATATACTCCGCCGTATGCGGCATAGGCTCGACCCGCAAATGCAGCTTCCGTTCGGGCTAGCAACAGGGCGAACACAATCAGACTCACCATGCCGGGCACCGTCCACCACCCCGATCGCCCCAGTCGTAACCAGGCCCAAAAAGCAAAACACCCGCTGATTTCCGCCAGCGCGGCGCCGGCATACCAATACATGGTATTCATATCTTCTCCTTATTCCCTGAAACCACAAGGCACCATTACCCTCCCTTCGAATGAAGGGTATCCGGGTTATGGAGAACAAACCCGAGCATTGCGACAGCCGTCAACACCGCTCCACACAGAAAAGTGGCGGAAGAACCGAACTGGTCCCAGAGAAATCCAGCCAGCACACTCGCACAGAGGAGTGCCCCGCCGCACACGAAACTGAAAAATCCGAAGGCGCTTCCGCGAAGTTCAGGCTGTGAAGCCTCCGCAATGAGGGTAGCCAGGAGGCCTTGCGTGAGGCCCATATGAATGCCCCAGAACGCGACACCAATCATCACCACGACCACATCGCCGGCAAGGGCAAGAATCACATCAGCCACCATTAAGAACAGGCATCCTGCGATTAACAACGGGCGGCGACTCATCTTATCCGCCATCCTGCCAGCCGGATAAGCCGACGCGGCATAGGTCACGCTCATCACGACCATTACCAGAGGAATAAATGTCAACGATAACCCGAGATGTTCTGCCCGTAAAACAAGGAACGCTTCGCTAAACCTCGCCAGGGTTAACAGTGCTCCACACACAACAATCCACCAGTAGGCCGGACCAATCCTCCGCAGATTACCCAACCGAATAATCGTTCGAGGCATTCCCTCAGGCTGAGTGGATGGGGACTCCTGGACACCGACAATAAGAAGGACCACGGCCAATACCGCCGGGATCACGGCAACCCACAATACGGCTCGGATATCATTCGCGAGCAGAACCATCAACCCCATGGCCATCAACGGCCCAAGGGATGCGCCGACGGTATCGAGCGATTGGCGAAGCCCGTAACAGGTCCCGCGCAAATTCGGCGGCGCCAACTCTCCAATCAGCGCATCACGCGGGGCCCCACGGATGCCCTTCCCTACGCGATCCAGAAACCGCGCGAGAAACACGGTAGTCAGACTGGGAGCTAGCGGAAATAACGGCTTCGTGACCGCTGCCAGGCCATAGCCAATCACTGTCAGCCGCTTGCGTTTGCCCCAATAATCACTTAGCACGCCGGAGAACATTTTGGTCAGTAAGGCCGTGGCTTCAGCAAATCCCTCAATGATGCCAACCGACAACAGACTGGCTCCAAGCACCGTCACCATATAGACCGGGAGCAAGCTGTGAATCAGCTCGGACGACATATCCATACACAAACTCACCAGGCCCAGCGCCCAAATACTTGTCGGGATTCGTGGTCGATCGGAATGAGAAGATTTGAGAGAAGTTACAGGATCAACCATAGCAGGGCTTGGAGTGTTCTATTGCCCGAAGGGAAGGCCTTAATGGATCATCAGGCAGGGGACACCTGAGGTCCCCGCTATGATAATTGCGCAACACACTCCTCATGCATGGCTTCCACGTCAAGTCTTGAGGGTCCCAAGAATACCATGTTACAGCACATCTGCTGTTGGCAGAAACCATAGGGAATCATCCCCCGGCCAGTGCGAGGATTGAACAGCCTTGCGTCAAACGCATGGCGAAACTCTGGAAAAGACACGGTCTGAATTCTGGCAAGCATCGAAAAGAAAGCCCCAATCACCGGGAAACCGCGGTCAATTTGACGCACATTGAGATGCGCCATCAAAAAAGTTGGATAGACGGATGCATTCCACCTGGCGTTAATTTCTGCAAGAAACCACCTTTTTCTTCCGGTACGGAGATCCGCATGTTCCACAAAATCAAAACCGACCAATCCTGTGAAGCCATCTTCCTGCAGCCATCGTCCCAATACTTCAGCAGCTCGACTCATGTCATTCAGCATGTGTGCTCCGGAGGGAAAGACATTTCCAATATGCCCCAGATGAAGATTCAAGCGCTGATCGGATATCCCGACCACGTTCACCGCCCCCCCATCAGGCTGGACATCGACAAGAATATTGGGGGAGAAGGCGACCTCATACAATACCTGCACGAGATAGACCGGTGATAAGGGCCTTCGAGAGATGAGCTCCAATGCCTGTCGCTCGCTTTCGGCATTATCCTCGACAAGGAAGATCCCGGACCCGCCCCTTCCTTCGGCGGATCGAATAATCACCCGGCCCGTCTCAGTAACGTAACGACGAATTGCCGATCGAAGCATAGCCACATTCTTGGCTTGGCCATCAGACCACTCAACAATTTCGCCCCGGGCAACCGGAATACCAAGTTCCTGAGCCTTTTGATACCCCACGTGTTTGAGATTCGCCGCAAAGGTCACTTCAGGATTGCCGCCCATGAACTTCACGGTCTTGCCAAGGATGTTCTCCAACGCTTGGGCCATCACATACCCCTTCTGCGACACTCCATCCGGATTCAGAACAACATGGTTTTTGGGTGAGATCCGCTCACAGATTCTGTGCAAGGAGTCGACAGAGGGGCAGAAGAGATCATTTTCCAGGCATTCGCCAGATACGGGGCCGGGCTCAATTTCAATAATATTTCCCAGTTCCGGCCCGACACCCAACTCGTACAGAAATCCCATATAGGATGGGTCAATCTTACTTCTTGTCATACAGACCACATCGTGCCGCCTGGCCATGACGAGCGCCCGTTGATCGTAGGCACGGAAATTGGGAGTACGCATCTCCAAGGGAAGATTCTTTGCGAGTGCAACCGGATCATGCACAAAAATGTGCGTCATATCAGACCCGCCGAGGGTGGAAATAATAAGTGTCATTCCGCCCTTATGTCTTTCGCCCGATCGATTCCACCATCAGGCAGATCCTCTCAGACATCAGCTTCCCCGCAAGCCGGTGACCGGCAGCGTTCCAATGGCCCTTCCCTAATTCACGGTTCTGAAATCCATGCAGGAACACACCATGCTGTTCAGCATAGGTGGCAAGAGGTTCGGCCAGGCTCAGTAACTCGATGCCTTCCCGTTTCGCCAAAGCCTGGATGCGCCGATCAGGATACAAAAGATCCGGCACGCCAAATTGACGGGCCAATGCCTGTCGATGTTGCACGTCGGGATGAACCTGGTCGGGATTCGAAAGGCTGAAAAGAAGAAATCGGCGTCCCTCCTCATCTACCTCTCTTTTCATCTGCACGATCAATTGTTCGGTAACCTTCCAGGCATTTTCCCAGGATGGGTCCGGCTGGTCGAGATAGACCAGTAGATCGAGACGAAGAGCGGGATCTTCCCAGTCCTTCATCTGCTGTTGCTGAGCCCTTCCTTCCAGAAAGGATTTTAATTTGTATTTGGCGTGGCGAAACACCTGTAGCACGCGGGAGACTTCAAAAGCTTCGGCACTCAGCGGAAATTGTTGAAGCCAAAACTCCGTCGTGTGATGGAAGGAATTGTCAAGGACGAGACGTCCGTCGTTCAGGATGAAATAGGGGATATTGGTTTTCCCGTTTAGTTCTCTCAGGTTCCCACGTATATCGTTCTCTGTATAAAATGCCAGCAGGACGAGATCCGGATCATAGGCAGAAGCCCTATGACGCAGCACCAGTAATTCCTGGGCTGTACTGAAGCCGGACACACCGAAATTCATGACTTCTACCTGACGCCCGGCGAGGGAGGGACAATCTGACAACTCGTGTGCAAGCCTGACCCCATAGATGTGTTCTGTCGGGACCTGCATCGCTTCCGTGTAGGAATCGCCCAGAAGCGCAATCCGGAAGGTCCCAACAGGCTTTTCCAGAGTGTGCTCACGGTCGCGCAGCCCAAAACTATTGATTCGAATGTAGGCTTCACCTTCATTGGAATACAGACCTTCCGCCCCCGGTTTATGAGCATAGCCGGTCAGATTGTCAGCAATAAAGAAAGAGGGGTAGGAAATTCCGAAAAAGTAAAGACCGATTTCAACGAGGACAAAGGCCATTCCACATCCAATGAAGACTAATGCAATGTTTCCTGCCCACTTCCTCACCACCCGCTCTCATGCCCCTCATTTTTCCATATCATTTTTAAAAATCGACCCTCTGAAACAAGGCGAGATTTCCCCATAGGCACTCTACCCGTACCGGAGCTTGAGGATAAAAATCCAACCAGCCAGAAACAGGGTCACCATATTGGCGATGACTAACGGCCAATCATGATTGATCAAGCCATATACGCTCCAGAGCATCAAGCCCGAAGTTAAGATTGAATACATGCTCAGGGAAAGATCTTTGGTATGTTTCGTTTTCACAATTTGAATCGCCTGGGGAAGAAACGACGAGGTTGTGCAGGCCCCCGCGACATATCCCATAATCGTCACCCAATCCATGTTGCCTCCTCTGTGAGATGTCCCATTAACCGATGCGGGTTTTTCAGTGGACCACTCTGGTCAAATTTCCAGACGTGCCATATACCGCCGCGTTGGAATGGGGGGACGTTGAATCGCCGGAAGAAAATGACGTATGGTGTGTGCCGATCTTGCACAATTTTCAAACGAAAGGATTCTTAATCCAATGACCTTGCAAGCTCATGCGGAAGCATTGTATTCAGGCATTCGATCACTATTGGGACAGCATGACGCAAAACAGGTTCAAGCGAAACTGGAACATGACCTGCGCCATGTGGTTCCAACCTGGAACCATACCACACCTGCCTGTCCCGGATGGTATTGGTTTAAGGCGCAGGGCGTCAGTGAACCACAACTATTGCACGTGACTCATGGCCGGATTGATACCAAACTCATGGCCGATCTGGGTCCGCCGAATAATCTGGTGGATGTTCAGCGCATCAAAGGGCAATGGGCGGGGCCCCTTCTTCCCCCAACCTAAGCGGGAGTAGGGACTTTTGAACGGATCCGCTGTGCTCCAGATTGCTCTGCCATGAAATGGTGAGAGATGAAAATTGATGGCATGCAACAGTCTCTCGGCGTGTCTTCTTTCTTCAGCCAATCCCAACTGTCACGTTCTTCCACTCACATCGACTGTTCAAAGCTGATTGAAATCCTGATATTTGTGGACGACGCTTACCACATCCCGTAGTTTCTTCATCTCCGGGGAGTTATCGTAAATCAACCACAGTCGGTCTTGGAGATTGCCAATGAGTGCGACCGTTGGTCTATGGTGAATGGACCCAACTCCCCACACAACCTCAGTGAGCACCGGAAATTCAATATCAGAAGAAGACCGAATTTTCGACGTGGCGTTGGACAGATACGTCAGCAGAATCGTCATCACCTCCAGATCCCCTTCGGATCGCAAAATCCGTCCCAATCCCTTGGCTGCCGCCGCTCGAATCGAGACCGGTCTGTCCTGGCTTTCGAACAACCCTTGCAGGTGCGGGACGACGTCGAGTCCAAGACCGGAAATGGCAGCAATGGCTTGTTCCGGAGCCTGCCCCTGTTCAACTTCTTTCAGGAGATACGGAAGGGCTTCGGGATCCGGGAACTGACGGAGCAAATCAAGAATAATCAATTGACGGGTTTGGGACGTCTCGGGATTGGTCAGCACGGACACCAGTCGATGGGTTTGCCCCCATTCACTGAGGAGCATAACCGGAAAATCAAACCGTTCAAGTTCCCGGGTGAGTTGCTCAAAAACAGCAACTCCGGAGTCTACGTCCTGCGCCTCGCGCAGAATACGAGAATCCTGCTCCATCGAGGGGTGTACTTCTTTGTGCCAACTCAGGTCCCTCCCCTCAAGGAGATACGATAATTGGCAGGCCGGGCCATGCCAGAGTCGATCGGGGGTATGGGTCAACTCATTATCTCCGCCAAAGCGAGCGACGCTTTGTTGGTGTTTACGCTCTTCGCAGATGATGTGGAATTCCACATCATGGGGTTGAGTGGCATCCGTGACCACCTGAAATCCCAGCTCCTCGAATCGCCGCTGAACCACCTGGAGGATAAGCTCGGGCGAGATAAAACCCTTTTCGGTCAGTGCCAGGGCGGAAACCCGGATGGTTTGAATGCGGGAGAGCTGAGCTTTTTGTTCAGGTGTGAAAGAGGCGCGGCGGGCCACACTGTCCGTCGGAAAAATAAGCGCCAGAAGGATAACGAGATGCACCACTATTCCCATCATGGCAATCTCCCTTTTGAGCAAGAGTACCAGAGATTAATGGAACCGCAACCCTCTTTTCTGGAGAAAGAGGAATTTTATGAAAAAAGATTAGTTGTTCACAAGGGGAATGGGAACTGGCATCTCCTCCTCTTATTGCAACCGGGCTGGCAAGCCAAAAGACTTCCTTCGCGAAGTTTCCGGTCATACACACATCAGGACCACTGGCGAAGCTCTCGTTATGAGGGGGTGTCTGTTATCGATGCCATATCGATGACAAAACGAAAACGGACGTCCCCCCGAAGGACGCGTTCATAGGCTTCATTTATTTGATTGATGGGAATGACCTCCACATCGGAAGTGATCCCATGCTCCCCGCAAAAATTCAGCATTTCCTGTGTCTCACGAATCCCGCCAATCAGGGAACCCACCAGACGCCGTCGCCGCATAATAAGCGCAAAGGCCTCAACGGAGAGGGGTTCGCTCGGCGCACCGACCATAATGTACGTTCCATCAGTTTTAAGCAGCCCCAGATAGGCATTGAAATCATGGGTCCCAGAGACCGTATCAATCACAAAATCAAACTGACGGGCCAAACGCGTCAAGGTCCCTTCCTGCGAAGTCGCCGCAAACCCTGCCGCCCCAAGACGCTCAGCTTCCCCCCGCTTCAGGTCCGTGCGGCTCAAGACGGTGACCTCCGCCCCAAAGGCCCTACCAAATTTAACGGCCATGTGACCGAGCCCCCCGAGCCCCACCACAGCAAGCATATGGCCTTTCCCTATGCCCCACTGTCGCAAAGGAGAGTACGTGGTAATTCCGGCACACAACAGGGGGGCGACTCCTGCCGGCGGAAGAGAGTGAGGAATCTTGAGCACATAGGATTCATGCACCACGATTTCGCTGGAGTACCCGCCATAAGTCGGCCGGCCATCTTTGTCGAGACCGTTGTAGGTCAGGATCATACCCGCTTCACAATATTGCTCTAAGCCACGGGTACATGATGAACAGGTGCGACATGAATCGACAAAACATCCGACTCCGACCGTCTCTCCTTCACTCACCTTCTGAACACCTGCCCCCACCCTGGTCACCGTACCAACTATCTCATGCCCGGGGACCAGAGGAAAGATGGACCCACCCCATTCGTCTCGCGCCTGATGAATGTCGGAGTGGCAGACTCCGCAATACACGATTTTGATCAGAACGTCATTCGACCCGACCGGTCGCCGGTCAAAGCTGAACGGTTCGAGCAAGGCCCCGGCTTGCAACGCGGCATAGGCTTTGGTTGCGCCCATCGATGCGCTCCTTAAATTAAACAATTCAATCCGGCCATGGGTGAAGAGCCCTATGATTGCTGATTGAGAAATCTGGGGCGATCCCTGACGGAAATCATGCGCATCAGATCCCTGACAGACAAAATTCCCACGATCGCATGGTTTTCCGTAATGGGCAAATGCCGAATATTTTTTTCGGCCATAAGATCGCTGGCATCATGCACGGTGCGGTTGATATCAATATCGATCAGCGCTTGCGTCATCACGGAGCCCGCCCTGGCCTGAGTCAGATCCCGGTTCTGAGCCATGCCTTTGTAGATCAGATCTCGCTCCGTGACAATCCCCACCATCTCTCCAGCCTGCGTCACCATGAGGGCCCCGATCCGCTTGTCGGTCATACGCTGGGCGACGGTGATGAGTGTCGCTTCCCGATCGATCGTTTCAATGTCACGCCGCATCAGCACACTGAGCGGCCGGTACACATCATCAAGATCCCGGATCGGCCCCTTCTCAGCATACACAAAATGTTTCACCAGGTCGCGAACGGATATCAGCCCGACAACGGCTTCCCCTTCTGTCACACAAAGATGCCGAATGCCATGCTTCTCCATGAAATGGCTGGCATCCAGCATCGTTCGATCAGAGGGAATGGAGAGTAACGGGCTTGCCATAATCTGCCCCACATTCGTTCCGGCCGCATTCAGATCTTTGGCGATGACCAGGCGGATAAGATCGGTCTCTGAAATGAGCCCGATAATTTTTGTTCTCTGAGATTCCTGCCCTGCCGGATGGACAACGAGACTCCCAATCCGTCGTGCCGCCATGAGACTTACCGCATTCAGCACAGAGGTGTCTTCGCTCACCCCTTGAAGGGCGCGCTGCATATAATGCCCAATGGTTTCCTTAAAATCGACGCTCATAACCTTCCCTTCTTCCTCAAGGGGTGAAAATCCCCCATGCCACTCTTTCCCATTCGATCCTGATCCCTGGCCCGGGCATTCCGATCACGTACGTTCCTGTTCCTGAATAAATTGTCGAGCGTTGGTGAGTTCCTCATACAGGCACAGTTGATTTTTCACCAGGAGATGCTCAATTGCGGCAATCCGGAACATAACTTCAGGGAGCATGATATCGAGGCGTTCAGTGAGAGACTCAATCGTTTTGGCCATGCCTCCCGGTGCACGAGCCCCCCCCACACGTTGAGGCCGCGTTGATTTCCTGGAGGCGATCCCCTTTTTTCGAGAGGCGGTCCCTTTCTTGGAGGAGACCGGTCCTTTCTTGGAGGAGGCTGGTCCTTTTTTACGAGAAGGCGTCTGCTTTTTCTTCGAGGTAGGAGTGCGTTTCTGAGGTGCTTGACGGATCGACTTCTTTGTTACGGCCATACTACCCTCCAATTGACCAATAATAAATCTCCCAACGAACAACCGGTCACAGAGATTTGCGTCCTTTTGTCCACGAATACGCTGAACGACTATACACCACCATGTCAGATTTTTTCGAGCACACTAGGAGCCAGTCGGACTTGGGGGATCGAGAGCGAAAAAGCGGCTGAGCGAGGCCAGATATTGACGATTTCGCCGGCCCATAGTAAGACTATGGTCCAAGAAAGCGGTGAAATATGGACCGCTTAAACGCTTTTGGAGCCGATTCATCCTCAGTCCGACAGCCTCCTAGGCTTCCATTGACATGAACAGGGCCATGGCCTGTTCTACCTGGTCACTTCAGGATTTTCAACTCTTTCTCGATGTTGCCCTGACATTTCGTGCAAATCCCATGCGTCAGGGAAGGCACAACCTTGCTGCCAAGAAGATCAAGATAATTCACCACCTCCTCCAACTCGACCCATCCCTGGTTCGGGAGACGGACTTTCATACACCAACTACAGATCGTCAGAAAGGGCTCTCCTCTCTGTACATCGGGATCGAGGAACAATACAGGGTCTCGTGGAACCACACGGATGGGGTGAGTCGAGAACATCAGTTCGTCCTCCTGAAGAGGAGACACCATGAGTTGAAAATACCGGCGACATACCGGGGAATCGCAGCGAAACTTGAAAACCGCGGCTTGCTGCTTCTTTCTCACGACTTTAAAAATGTGGCGGTATATCTGACGGAGTTCTTCTCCTTCAATGAAATCCCAGAGAGACTTTCCAATGACATACGCGCGATTCAGATGCCCTCCGGCATTTTGGCAGGCAAACTGTAACCAACCCTCATTGATAAACCGAATGCAATCGGCTTTATCGATGCTATATTGAATCGACGTGTGCATGGTGGACCTCCGGGTGGGAGAGGGCCTCCCACTACAATCGTGAAGGAGGGGTCATCATACGCCAAATGGGAAAGCAGTTCAAAATCGTTCTAAAAGCCCAGGCCCAGGGGTTTCAGGACACTCAACACCAGACCCATTCCGCCGTTCGTGTTCCCTTCTTCTGGAAGAGATTTATTCATTCTTGCTAGAGTGCGTCAGGGCTCCGCTGTGTGCGTCATCTATTATGAGGAGGGGCTGAATGAAATATGTCCATCTTGGTCGATCCGGGTTGAAAGTCAGCCGGTTGTGTCTGGGCACGATGAATTTCGGACCGGAAACCACAGAAGCCGACAGCGGAACCATCATGGATACCGCACTGGAACTCGGCATTAATTTTTTCGATACCGCAAACGTGTATGGCTGGGAAGTGGGGGAAGGCATTACCGAACAGATCATCGGTCGTTGGTTTGCGCAAGGAGGCCAACGCCGGGAAAGAGTCGTCCTGGCCACCAAAGTGTTCGGGCGAATGGGAGACTGGCCCAACCAATCCCGTTTGTCCGCACTCCATATCAAGCGCGCCTGTGAAGCCAGTTTGCGCCGGCTCCAAACCGATTATATCGACCTGTATCAGATGCACCATATTGACCGGCATTCGCCATGGGAGGAAATCTGGCAGGCCATGGAACAACTCATGCGCGAGGGGAAAATCTTATACGTGGGGAGTAGTAACTTTGCGGGGTGGCATCTGGCGCAAGCACAGGAAATGGCCAGGCACCGGAATTTCCTGGGACTGGTGGCGAAGCAAAGTTTGTACAACTTAAATGACCGCATGATTGAGCTGGAGGTCATTCCGGCCTGTGAAGCGTACGGCATTGGCTTAATTCCCTGGAGTCCGGTCGCCCGCGGCCTCCTGGCCGGGGCGCTTGAACCCGCGACCAGCGGACGGCGGGCCGATGAGGATCTGCGAAAGAACGTGGAAAAATTCCGGCCACGGTTGGAAGCCTACGAAGCGCTGTGCCGGGAAGTAGGCGAAACGCCTGCCCATATCGCCATGGCATGGCTGCTTCATCAACCAGCCGTCACGGCACCCATCATCGGGCCCCGAACTCTGGATCAGTTACAGGGCGCCATGCGCACCTTCGACATCACACTTTCCAAAGAGGTGTTGAAAAAATTGGATACCATTTTCCCCGGACCAGGAGGCCCCGCACCCGAAGCTTACGCCTGGTGAGACCCCTCGCCGGGTGTCAAATATTTGCAACTTGTGTACAAAGGGATAAAGCATCGACAAAATATTGACGGGTGCGTTGACCCCACGCCGGCCTCACCACCATTCGAATTGCTTACAACTCAACAGGTTGACCTCCCCTGAATCACAACCAACCGTTCACGTCATCTTTGGCATACCAGTTGCTCTAAAGAACAAAGAGGAAGTCCACTCACAACCAGGTGGAGTCGGGCTCAGGGCCTCAAGCCAAGGAGGATGTCATGCGAACGACCATCCCCATTCACGCATTCACTATCGTTTTAGCCCTTATTCTCTTTGGAGGAGAAATCGCCACAGCGGAAATGCCGCCACCTGAACCGGATGAGGCCTATCTGGTCGACGAAGATATCAATATTGTCACCGGCCTCTACATTCGAGAATATTCCCTCCGCAAAGACGGCATCGTGGATTACAAAACCGCCCGCCAAATTCTCATCTCGGAATATAATGAACATTGGAATTCGGTTGTCGAAACCAAAGAATGGCCGTTATTCTACTGGCATGATGTGAACCGGGACGGACATTGGACCATGTATGTCGACCGAAAGGTCAAAGGCTGCACCTGCGATATCGTCCCCTATGAAGTGAAGACGGAGGACGCGATGGCACAAAAAGATCCTTTTTAACTAGGAAAGTTTTAAATAAGCGCCTTGGCCGTATTCACATACCTCTCTGTACGCTCCGCCCGTCCAAGCGGCGGCGGCCTTTCCTTTGAGGAGCCTCAGGACAGGGCTAGACGGGCCTTTTTGAACATCCTGCTTCGCTCAAAGAAGATCGTAAAATTCTGAATCCCCATAAGCTCTCAGAAGAACTTTGAGGTTCAACAGCCTGTTAGACACTTGCGCGACTCGACCCAACACAACCCGGTGCTCCACAGGACCAGGTGCCACGCTCCCTCCCCTTCTCCTGAAAATCGACATGCTTCCTGCTTCCCTGCACAGCAAACGAATCGCCGGTTGACCGGTGAATGAATTCGCCATCGTGGCGAAGTACACTCTTGGTCCGGTTTCTTGCTAATCTAATAAAAGATCCATCGACTAGTTCTGTAGGGTTTCAAGGAAAGGAGACATTCATGGGGCATTCATTAGAACAGCTGCAAAAGATTGCCGATGATCTAAAACGCCAACGTGACGAGCTTCAGGTAAAATTACACCTGGCCAAAGCGGATGCGCGTGATGAATGGGCGAAACTTGAAACACGGTGGGAAGACGTCAAGACCAAGATGGAAGCGGTTAAAAAAGAAGCGAGTCACACCACCGAATCCGTGTCCTCCGGGCTGGGACTGGTGCTGGATGAACTAAAAAAAGGCTACGACAACATTCGCAAGACATTGTAATCCGTGCCCTATCAGCGCATCTTTGATGTCTGATCCGGGTACCAATACGACACGGTCAGGTCATAGGAATTTTCGAAGGGAATATCGCAACCTCTCGAACCACTCATCGGAGCCTGCAGGATGACCCGCGACGAATTCACTAAAATTATTGACCATACCGCGTTAAAACCCGACACCACAAAAGATCAGATACGACAGCTCTGCGAAGAAGCCATGACGTTCGGCTTTGGGGCGGTCTGCGTCGCCCCGCTCTGGGTTCCGTTTGCCACGCGTTGCCTGACGGGATCTCCCGTCCGGATTGCCACGGTTATTGGCTTTCCTCACGGCAACACGCTTCCGGATGTGAAAGCCTACGAGGCCAAACTGGCCATTGAAGCCGGAGCGCATGAAGTAGATATGGTGATCCAGATTGGCTTGCTTCGAGCGGGCAATCATGGAGCCGTCCTGGACGATATTCAGGGCGTCATGAACGTCGCGCGTCGTGTCTCCCGATCAAAAATCCTGGTCAAGGTCATTCTGGAAACATCGCTCTTAAATAAGGAAGAACAACAAACAGGTTGCCAACTCGTGGAGAAGGCCGGAGCGGATTATGTGAAAACGTCGACCGGATTTACCGGTCGCCACGTCACTATTGAAGAGGTGGGGTTTTTGCGGAGTATTGTCGGAACACGGGTGGGCGTCAAGGCGGCCGGAGGCATCCGCGACCTGATCACTGCGGTGGCGTTGGTCAATGCCGGAGCGTCCCGCCTGGGGAGTTCCTCATCCGTGTCCATCATGCACATGTGGCCGGGATAAATTTTACCTTCCTTAAAAATTTTCTCTCCCTCTCCTCGACATTATTATAGATAGTCATTCCAATAAACTTCCGCTGTGTTCGGAGCAAAGTCATGCCTGCTTCCACCCACATCTTACTTACTGAAAATGATGTGAATCGTTGGATAGAATGCCGGGTTTCGGCCCGGCAGCCGAAGTCCTTTTGTTTCGGCAAAAGGACCCAAAACCATTGACGCCCCGCCTGGCCTCATTGAAGAGGAGGGACGCCAACCTTTAGAAGAGCGGACCAACTCGCTCTGCTCAAACAAGGTCCGCTAAATGCGAAGAGCGTCCCTCCCTAGGGCCAGCCGGCAGGCGTCGGATTAACGGTTCGCCTGGTGATTTGGGCGTCAGCCCGGTTGGCCGGCAACGAACGATGGTGCTTCACCCAACCAGCCAAATTTCGGAATTTATTTGAAATGACCATAAAATAGGGGGGATTCCTTCCTTGCCTTTTCCATTCATCAATTCCGCCAGTCGTAAGCGGGAAGTTATGGTTCCAGGCCGTCTCTTTCGTTTCACGTACCCGAGCTTTCCGACTGCCGGCCAGGCGTGCTATCGTCTCGCCCTCCTGAATGTGTTGACAACAATCTTGAGTCGCCCATGAAAACCGAAGCCACATCTGAAATGGGGAAAGAGGCCCAACATCCCCCCCTCTTGGATGAGGTGATGAAGCAGTTAACGGATCATCGCCAGGCCTTTCACGCCTTTCTGACCCGCCGTCTGGGTAATCCGGCCTTTGCCGAAGACCTCCTGCAACAATGCTTCATGAAAGCCATGGCCCATTTCCATTCCATCAAAAAGATGGACCGGATCGTCCCCTGGTTCTATCAAATCCTTCGCCATGCGTTGATTGATTATTATCGAAGCAAAGAAACGGACACCAAGCGGTTTCAAGCCTTTCTGGTTGAGACCGAGACACTGGGCACCCATCAGGTCCCTTCGCTGGATGAACTGCAACCGACGATTTGTGCCTGTCTGGATCGTCTCGTGTTGACCCTCAAACCTGAATATGCCGACATCATTCGCCGGATCGATTTGTCCGGAGAATCGTTGCAATCCGTCGCCAGGGAGTTACACATCACCACCAATAACCTCACGGTCCGGTTACACCGAGCGCGCCAGGCCTTGCGCAAGTCCCTGGAAGATTCCTGCGGGATTTGCAGCAAGCATGGGTGCTTGAATTGCACCTGCGAATAAGCCCCAACTCCCCTTCTCCCTACATCTCCCACATCTTCTTCCTCCTTTTTGCTCAATTTTCTTCCCGTTCCAGTTTTAAATAATCCCTCGCTGTAAGAATCAGGAAAGAGTTCCGTCTATATAAGCAGACGGGCATGTCGGACACCGAACAGGACATGCACCACACACAAACCAATTTCAACAGACGGAGGTTCCCATGGAAGATCTCACACTCACAATTGAAGGCATGAGCTGCGGGCATTGTGTGCAAGGTATCACCAACATCCTTTCCAAGTTGAAGGGCGTGAAGGTGGATCAGGTGAAAATTGGGGAGGCCACCCTTGGCTTTTATCCGCAGACCATCACACCCGACCAAATTATTCACGCGATCGAGGAGGAAGGCTACAAAGCCCGGCTCAGCATGGAGGCCGTATGAACACCATCGAATGGATCGTCATCATCGGTGGGCTATCGGCTATTGCCTGGGTCAATTGGTACTTCTTCATGGCTCAAGCTGTTGCAGCCAAGCGGGTGCAGAGGAAGACGGAACTCAGGACATCAGCCCCACGATGAACGATCAATGAAACCGTAACGCCCTAGCTTCCTTGTCATCCTGAGTGCAACGAAGAATCTCGTTCAGCGTGGAAGTCTGCACCTGGGCACAGATCCTTCGCCGAACGGCTCAGGATGACAACGGGGTGGGAGGCCAAGCAAGAACGTGCAGACTTTTTACATGCCTGAAAATTGAAATCAACAATCTTATCCATCAGCATCGAGCCGACAGAATAGGAAATCGGACATGAATACCGTCATCGCCAAACCAGAGAGCAGACGATCACATCCTCCCGTGAGGAAACGGGACGAATCCGCCGACATGAGCCCTCCCCGACGGGTCAGTCTTTCGGTCGGCGGCATGACCTGCGCCGCCTGCCAAATCCGCGTGCAACGTGCGCTGGACAAAGAACCCGGCGTCATTCAGGCCTCAGTCAATTTGATGTTGAAATCGGCGGAGGTGACCTACGATCCGGTCACCACGACACCGGATGCGGTCAGACGGGCCATTACACAGACCGGATATGAAGCGGAGATCCATTCGTCGGATCACACGGACCAGGATGAGCAGGCACAACAGGAACAAAAGCAGGCGGAGGAATTTCGATCATTTCGCAACAAGGCGGTGGTCAGCGGAATCCTCGGGGTGGTTGCCATGGTGCTCTCCATGCCGCTCATGAGTGCCGCACCCACACACCCGCACGGTGGGGTGACCGATCCGTTCATGCACTGGATCATGGGATGGATGACACCCGTTCTGACATCATTCGCTCCCGATCTCTATGCGATACATCCAAACATCCTGGCATTCACCCTGCTCGCCATGACCGTCTTCGTCATGACCTGGGCAGGCAGACATTTTTATACGCGGGCCTGGGCCGCCTTCCGCCATCATTCCGCCGACATGAATACCCTGGTGGCGGTTGGCACCGGCGCGGCCTTCCTCTTCTCCCTCCTCGCCACCCTCGCGCCCGAGATCTTTTTGAGGCGAGGCATGGCGCCGGAACTCTATTATGAAGCCGTCATCATGATCATTGCGTTGATTTTGACGGGTAATGCACTTGAATCAAGAGCCAAACGCCAAACATCGGCGGCCTTGCGAAAACTCATGACGCTTCAACCCCGAACCGCCCGGATCATCCGGGATGGCCGGGAACAGGAGATCCCGGTGGAAGACATGCGCACCGGGGACACCGTGCTGGTCCGTCCCGGAGATCGCATCCCCGTGGATGGCACCTTTCTCGCCGGAACCTGCTCGGTCGACGAATCGATGCTGACGGGAGAATCCATGCCCGTCGACAAACAGCCCGGCGATCGCCTGATCGGAGGCACCATGAATACCACCGGCGCGTTTCAGTACCACGCCACGACCTTGGGCTCAGACAGTGTGCTCTCTCGCATAGTGCAACTCATGCGCGAGGCCCAGGGGTCACGTGCGCCCATTCAAAAACTGGCCGACCGTGTCAGCGGGATTTTTGTTCCCGTGGTTCTCTCATTGGCGATTGCGACATTTATGGTGTGGTTTGTGGTGGCGGATACCGCCCCTGCCATTCGCGCCCTGGTTGCCGCCGTGTCGGTACTGATCATCGCCTGCCCCTGTGCGATGGGATTGGCCGTGCCCACAGCCGTCATGGTGGCTACCGGAAAAGGAGCCGACCTGGGCATACTCATCAAAGGTGGAGAAGCGCTCCAACGGGCAAGCCAGGTCACGACCATCGTCATGGACAAAACCGGGACGCTCACCGAAGGACAACCGGCCGTCACCGAAATTCTGTCGGCCCCCGGTACCACACACACCGCACAAGAAATCCTTCGTCTCGTCGCCTCGGTGGAACGTTCATCGGAACATCCGCTCGGCCAAGCCATCGTGCGGCATGCCACAACCCAGAAATACCCCTTGTCTCCGGTGCACGCGTTTCAAGCGATGACGGGACGGGGTGCCGTGGGAGTGGTCGAAGACTACAAAGTCGCCGTGGGAAACCAGGCCCTGATGTCTGAGTTGGGAATCCAGACCGGCGCAATTCAACAGGATGTCGAGCGGTTCGCCAGAGAAGGGAAAACCCCCGTGTATGTGGGCATCGACGGAACCGTGGCCGCTTTAGTGGCCATTGCCGACCCGCTGAAAGCCTCGTCTCGTGAGGTTGTCGACCGCTTGCACCGGCTGGGGTATCAGGTGATGATGCTCACGGGCGACCATCAACGCACCGCAGAAGCCGTGGCACAAATGGCCGGGATCACACGGGTCGTGGCGGGCGTCTTACCCGAAGGAAAGGTGGCGGAAATCACGCGGCTCCAGGCAAAAGGAGAAGTCGTCGCCATGGTCGGTGACGGCATGAACGACGCACCCGCCCTCGCCCAGGCGGATATCGGCATTGCCATGGGAGCAGGGTCCGATATTGCCATCGAAGCCGGCGATGTCACCCTCATGCGCAACGATCTGCGAGCGGTCGGGTCCGCCATCGAGTTGGCCCGGCAGACGATGAAGACCATGAAGCAAAATTTGTTCTGGGCCTTCATTTATAATGTCGTGGGCATCCCGGTTGCGGCCGGTATCCTCTACCCCATCTGGGGCATCATGCTCAGCCCCATCCTGGCCAGTGCCGCCATGGCCTTCAGCTCCGTCAGTGTCGTCACCAACAGCCTCCGCCTCCGCATGTGGTCGCCGGAGAACTGAGGATCGTCAGCCAACTTGATGGGCCCAGGCAGCCGGGAAGAAACGAATCCATTTCCTCCCGGCTTCTCATCGTTCCGGTATCTGGCTTCAGGAATTGGAGCCAACGTTTTTTATTAGCTCTCACAACAGCGTTCCGGCTGATCTGTTGTCTCAACATATCTCGAATCCTTTTCAACGCTGTCGGCACGCCATGCCACACAAAGGGCTCACGGATTTGCCCTCGTCAGAGGCCAGCCATATGTCGCGTGTCTAACCTTTTCGTTTTTTTCTCCTTCCCAATCCTTATATTTCGCCTTCTGACGGAAGTGGAAGAACTTTGCCAACCTTGGAAGGAACGCCCATTTGATACAATTATGGGTTACCCCTGGACAGAGACACTATGACTTCTTTTGCACCTGAAACCGCATTGATCCAAATGACACCCTACGGCCTGTACTGTCCTCAGGGGAGGTTTTACATCGATCCGGTCCGGGGACCGGTCGAGCGGGCGGTCATCACCCACGGACATGCCGATCATGCCAGAAATGTGGCGGAGACCTATTTCAGCACCTTTGGATCCTCACCGATTTTGCAGAAACGTTTATCCAACGACATTTCTTTGCGCACGGTTTCCTATGGTGACCCGTTTACTCTTGGGGATACCACAGTCAGTTTGCACCCGGCCGGCCATATTTTAGGTTCGGCTCAGGTCCGCGTGGAGCATCAAGGAGAGGTCTGGGTGGTGACCGGGGATTTCAAACGGGACCACGATCCGACCTGTCAGCCGTTTGAGGTTGTTCCCTGCGATACGTTGATCAGCGAAGCCACGTTTGCCCTTCCGATTTATCGTTGGCCTCCTGCCGGGCAGGTGGCCCGGGATATCCTGGCGTGGTGGGACGAAAACATCGAACTCCACCAGGTCTCGGTTTTGTTTTGCTACGCATTGGGGAAGGCACAGCGCGTACTGGCTGAGCTCAATAAACTCACCGACCGCAAAGTCTTTCTGCATGGTGCCATCCTACCCATCGTGGATATCTATCGAGAAGCGGGCATTGCCATGTTGCCGACGGAGAAAATCGACCTCCAGAATAAACGGGACTATGCCGGTGAACTGATCCTAGCCCCTCCCGGCGCGCTGGGATCGCCCTGGATGCGACGGTTTAAAGGCGCTCAGACCGGGTTTTGTTCAGGCTGGATGCGGGTGCGCGGCAATCGCCGTCGCGGTGGATATGATCGGGGCTTTGTCCTGTCCGATCACGCAGACTGGCCATCGCTGCTGCAAACGTTTGACGACAGCCGGGCGAGTCGTATCCAACTGCATCACGGATTTTCCGACATCCTGGTGCGGTACCTTGGCGAGCAGGGTGTGGATGCGATCAGCCTGGGATCACCTTTTGCGGATCCGGAGTCGGTATGAAACGGTTTGCCACTCTTTACCGGGCTCTGGATCAGACCACCTCGACGAACATCAAGCTCGCCGCCCTGCGGCGGTATTTCGAGTCGGTCCCACCGGCCGATGCGGCCTGGGCGGTGTATTTTCTGTCCGGCCGCCGGTTCAAGCGCATGGTGGGACCGGCCAATTTGCGGCAGTGGATGATCGAAGCGTCGAATCTTCCGGCCTGGCTGGTGGAGGAAACGTACGCCAGTGTCGGAGACCTGGCTGAAACTGCGGCGCTGTTGACCGATACCCAAGCGCCAACTTCAATCAACCATTCCCTATCGGAATGGATGGAGAAAGAAATGCTGGTATTAGGCACGGAACCTCCGGACCAACAGCGCCTGCGGATCCAAAGTTGGTGGCAACATCTGGATTACGATACGTGCTATTTGGTGAATAAACTCCTGACCGGCTCGCTCCGGGTGGGTGTCTCCCATCTTCTCGTCGCCCGCGCATTAGCCGACAGCGCCAATTTACCTCGGCCGGTCATTCTGCACCGGCTGATGGGCCATTGGGAACCAACCCCACAATTTTATGACCAATTGACCGCTCCGGATGACGGCTCCACCGATCATTCCCGCCCGTATCCTTTTTGTCTGGCCAGCCCCTTGGAGCAACAGAAAACTCTTCAGGAGTTGAAGACGCAATTGGGAGACGCGCGCGAGTGGTTGGTGGAATGGAAGTGGGATGGCATCCGGGCTCAACTCTTGCGACGGCCCGGGGCCTGTTACATCTGGACCCGCGGGGAAGAACTGGTCACCGATCGCTATCCTGAAGTGCGGGACGCCGCGTATGGGTTACCTGAAGGCACCGTGCTCGACGGAGAAATCCTGGCCTGGTCGGAGGAGACAGGCGTGATGCCCTTTACGATCCTGCAACGCCGGCTCGGCCGCAAGACCGTCGGCAAAAAACTTCTGCAAGACATTCCCATTTGTTTCATGGCCTATGATCTCATCGAGCATGAAGGCCAGGACATGCGTCAGCATACAACGACGGAACGGCGTGCCCTGCTGGATACGCTCCTCAAACAAGCCGGACCGGTTTTGAAAATTTCACCGCTGCTGTCCGTCACCAGTTGGAAGGAGGCCGCACAGTGGCAGGCGGAATCGCGGGGGCGACTCGTGGAAGGGTTGATGTTGAAACACCGGGACGCCCTGTACGAAGTCGGGCGCCGTCGCGGGCATTGGTGGAAATGGAAAATCACCCCTCACACCCTCGATACGGTCATGATGTATGCCCAACCCGGCCACGGGCGCCGCGCGAATTTATACACCGACTATACGTTCGGCGTGTGGCAGGATCAGGAATTGGTTCCGATTGCCAAAGCCTATTCCGGACTGACCAATGAGGAAATTTATGAACTGGATAAATGGATACGGCAACATACCCTCAAACGATTCGGGCCCGTGCGCTCCGTGAAACCCGAACAAGTTTTTGAATTGGCCTTCGAGGCGATCAACCGGTCATCCCGCCACAAATCGGGCGTGGCCGTGCGGTTTCCCCGCATTGCCCGATGGCGACGGGACCTTCATCCCAAAGATGCCGACTCGCTTGCCGATGTTCATTCCCTGCCCGGGACGGGAACCGCATGAGCACAGGCACACGAATCGACGCGTATTTCACGGCAAAAGGGTGGACCCGATTCCGCTTTCAACGGGAAGCCTGGCGGGCTTATCGACAAGGGCACTCGGGGTTGATCTATTCCCCGACCGGTAGCGGAAAAACGTTGGCCGCCTGGCTCGGGCCGGTTCGTCGCGCGCTCGAGACCCCCGCCGTCAACAAAGGGTTGCAGGTGTTGTGGATTACTCCGCTGCGCGCGTTGGCCAACGACCTGGCCGCGAATCTACGGGATTCGGTCGAAGCTCTGGATCTGCCCTGGCGAGTGGAGATCCGGACGGGCGATACAGGCTCATCCGTCCGTTCCCGACAACGCCAAAAGCCTCCGGAGGCTCTCATCACCACCCCCGAAAGTTTGTCATTGCTGTTGAGCTACCCTGAAGGAGAGCAATGGTTTTCCCGACTGCATACCGTGATCGTCGACGAATGGCATGAACTCATCGGAACCAAACGCGGGGTTCAGCTTGAATTGTGTCTGGCCCGACTTCGACGCTGGCGGCCGGACCTGCAGACCTGGGGTCTCTCGGCCACATTGGGGAATGTCGATGAGGCGATGGAGGCCTTGCTGGGTCCGCATGGGAAAGGAATCATGATTCAGGATTCGCAGCCCAAAACCACTCACATCGAGGCGGTTCTCCCGGTCTCAGCCGGAAAGTTTCCCTGGAGCGGCCACCTGGGTCTTCAGCTTCTTCCTCAGGTCATCGAACTTTTGGAAAACAGCAACACCACCCTGCTGTTTACCAATACGAGGGCGCAGGCCGAACAGTGGGCGGAAGCCCTTGGTAAAGCCCGGCCCGACTGGACGCCGGAAATCGATCTCCACCATGGATCGATCGATCAGTCGTTGCGTCATCGTATCGAGGAAAAATTGCGGGCCGGGGCCGTGCGCTGCGTGGTGTGCACCTCATCTCTGGACCTTGGGGTGGATTTCAGCACGGTGGACCAGGTGATTCAGGTGGGAAGTCCAAAGGGCATTGCCCGCCTGTTGCAACGGGCCGGCCGCAGCGGCCATCAACCGGGCGCCGAATCCCGGGTGGTGTGCGTCCCCACGCATGCATTTGAACTCGTCGAAATCGCCGCGGCCCGGCATGCGGCGGAAGCCGGGTTTTTGGAATCCCGACCCCCTCTCCGGTCGTGTCTGGATGTGCTCGCGCAGCATCTCATTACGATCGCCCTGGGCAGCGGATTTGAACCTGAAGCGATGCGCGAAGAAATTGAATCCACAATGGCGTTCGTCGGCCTTCAGGACGCGCAATGGCAATGGGTGTTGGACTTTATCACCCGGGGAGGCCAAACGCTGCAGGGCTATCCGCAGTTCCATAAAGTCAACGAGAGTCAGGGGGTCTATCGGGTGGAGGATCGACGTCTTGCCGCCCATCACCGGATGAGTATCGGGACGATCACCAGCAACACGGCCATGCAGGTCCGGTGGCTACGCGGTGGGCTCCTCGGTCATATTGAAGAGGATTTTATCGCCAAGCTCAGAAAAAACGATCGCTTCCTCTTTGCCGGCCGACTGGTCAAATTGATGATGGTCCAGGACATGACCGCCTACGTGCAGCATGCGACGAACGGCGCGCGAACGGTCCCTCGATGGCAGGGCGGGCGCATGCCGCTCAGTAGTGAGTTGGCCGACAGCGTCTTGGCGCTGCTCGGACGATCGCGAACGGAGGACGTCCCCGACCCCGAAATGCGGGCCATCCGGGATCTCCTGACAATCCAAAGCCGCTGGTCTCGCATCCCCGATCCCTCCATCCTGTTGTGCGAGATGGTGAGGGGACGGGAAGGGGTCAGCCTGTTTTGTTACCCCTTCGGCGGGCGCCTGGTGCATGAAGGCCTGGCGACCCTCCTGGCCTACAGGTTGACCCGCCTCCGTCCAATGACCTTCAAACTTTCCGCTAACGACTACGGGTTCGAATTATTATCGAAAGAAAACCCCGACCTGGACGAAACACTTCTTGCAAAGATGTTGACGACCCAGAATTTGTTGGAGGATCTTCACGGGTGTATGAACACCACAGAACTCGCCCGGCGGCAGTTTCGGGATATCGCGCGCATCGCCGGACTCGTTTTTCAGGGATATCCGGGAAAGAATAAAACCACCAAACAGATTCAGGCCTCCAGTAGTCTCATTTACGATGTGTTCACCGCTTATGATCCCCACAACCTTCTTCTCGATCAAGCGTGGCGCGAGGTCTTGGAGAACCAACTTCAATCGACCCGACTGGCCGGGATCCTCGAGCGCATCGTCACTCAAACCCTCGTTCTGACCCATCCCAAACGCCTGACGCCCCTGGCCTTTCCGCTCTGGGCCGAGCGAATACAAAGTCAAACGATTTCCAGCGAAACCTGGCGGGAACGCGTGCTGAACATGATTGCCTCGCTGGAGAAGGAATCCCCCGAGCGTCGGAATGTCAAAATGGCACGCGTGCTGACCGGTCATCGCAGATGAATGCCAGGCAAGCCGGTCATCATCAAGAAATGGTCATTGACTGCGCGGGAGAAACCCTCATTCTCCATAGTAAACGAGCCATCTATCGTCCCTTCACCAGGACATTGCTGGTGGCTGATATCCATCTGGGGAAAGAAGCGGCCTTCGGACGGGCCGGCCTGGCCATGCCGTATGGGATTCATCCCTCGAATCTTCTGCGTCTTTCACAACTCATTGCCTGGTGTCGCCCGGATCAGCTGATCGTGCTCGGCGATTTAATGCACACCGCCCCTGGGCAGGACGAAACGTGGCCGGATGAATTCTTACAGTGGCTGAAATCTCATTCGTCCTTGGACATCGCCGTGGTGGCCGGCAATCATGATCGGGTAAAGGGCCGGGAGATGTTCGGGTCGCAGGTCAGGTGGCTCCATGAACCCCATGTCTCGGCGCCCTTTGCCTATGCCCATCAACCCATGTCTTGTCAGGGACTGTTTACACTCGCCGGGCATCTTCATCCCACCTATTTACTTGCCAGCCGTGGAGACCGTCTCCGGAGCCCGGTCTTCTGGTTTCGGCCCGACTCTGCGGTCCTCCCTGCCTTCGGGACGTTTACCGGGGGATACAATATCTCACGCATTCCCGGCGACCGAATTTTTTTTATCGGCACCGAGGAGATCATTGAAATTCCACCACGCTGAACATCATATCCATCGGCTGGAGAAGGCCGTTCCCAACGATGAAGGTGAGCGAATCAATATAAAGAATCGCCCCTCGAGACGACCCGAACGATAGTCGCACAAAACGTCTGGTTGGAACGTATTGCCCATCTATGCCAAAATGAAAAATGGAGGCGAGTCTATGGCAACGATGAATGTGTCGGTTCCCGATCCCATGAAGGACTGGGTGCAGGGTCAAATTGCAACGGGAAAATACGCGAACGCCAGCGATTATGTTCGTCATCTAATCCGGCGGGATCAGGAAAAGGTCGAAGTGTTACGACGGACACTTCTTGAAGGAGACCGCAGCGGTGTGAGCCGCCGGAAAGTTGAGGATATTATGAACGATGTGAAAAAACGATGTGCAGACCATGAGTGAGTATCAACTCTCTAAAAAGGCAGACCAGGATCTCCAGCGAACCTATGAATTTTCCATCCAGCAATTCGGACAAAACATGGCGGATGAATATTTCCTCTCCTTCAGGGATTGCCTGCTGCAGTTGGCCGACAGTCCAACATTGGGAAGAGATTGCAGTGAAATCCTGCCCGAGTATTTTCGCTTCGAATGTGGCCCCCACTCAATTTTTTACAAAATGGGAAAGAAACGGATTGTGATCGCCAGAGTCATCCACCAAAGTATGAATCCGGACATCCACATGTAACCGGGGTGGATCGCTCCGCCACTCTCCCAGGAAACTCCTCTCCTCCCATCCTTCCTACCGAGATCATGTCCAAAGACATCCTTCGATAAACACATGAAGTATTGCCTGCAATTACACGATCACCAATGGCAATTGATCGACCAGGATGCGCCGGACCTGACGCCGGTGGTCATTGACTTTGTGTCCGGCAGAACCGCGTACCGGAGAAAATATGGCCACGCCGGTGGGGAGGCTATCAGCAAAGCCGTCGGCATCAAAAAAGGCAAACGCCCGACAATTGTGGATGCCACCGCCGGGTTGGGCCGTGATGCCTTTGTCCTGGCCACCATGGGCTGCCGCGTGCATATGATCGAGCGATCGGAAATGATCGCCGCACTCCTGGAAGACGGCTTACGTCGCGCCGCAGCAGATGAGAAAATTGGCGCGCTCATCCAAGACAAGCTGACGCTCACCTGCGGCGATAGCCGTCAGGCGCTACTCCAGGTCCCGTTTGCACCCGAAGTCATCTATGTCGATCCCATGTTTCCCATAAAAGACAAAACAGCCTTAGTCAAAAAAGCCATGCGAATAGTCCAGGATATCGTCGGCCAGGATACCGATGCCGATGAATTACTCAAGGTAGCTCTCACGATTGCCACCAACCGGGTCGTCGTCAAGCGCCCCGCCTATGCCGATCATCTCGCCGGCATCAAACCCCAGGCCTCAATCAAAACAAAAAAACACCGCTTCGACATCTATCTCATTCCCAAGCAGCAGTAGCAGTCATCCTGCGCCACTCTGTCCTCCTCCACCTTTTTGTCATCCTGAGGGAACCGAAGGATCTAGCAAAGCAGCGGCCGCGACAACATAAGCACCGACCTTTCGCCCTTGCACCAGCTTTCCTTATCAACCGACAGCAGTGACCGATAGAACATATGCCAAGGTCCACGGACTCATCACCTTCAGGTCAATCGACGCCTGCCGGCTGGCCCCAGGGAGGGACGCTCTTCGCATGTAGCGGACCGTGTTTGAGCCCTTCGATTTTTACTGTCCTCCTCCTCCGTCACCCCCGACAGTTGTTATCGTGGATCTATCTTCCCCTCATGAAGCTCCCCTGGCCTGGTGGCATGGCCGAGCAGTGCAACCGGCACCGGGAGAAAGGCGGGCAGTGTCTGAGCGCAGCGAGTTTGCCCGCCGCCGGTGTCGGTGAAACGCGCAGGGCACCCGAAGGGCCATGCCACGGTCAACATGGTTTTGGCCACTTTTGCCGAAACAAAAGTGGCTCGTCGTACGGGGGCGAAACCCCGAATACCTTGACCTCGGCTGCCGGGCCGAAACCCGGTATCAATCGAACCCACACAAAGCACCTCCGTCATTGATCATACGACATCCATCTATACTCACCTCCTCCCCACCACCTGCAGGTCGGCCAACCAGGCTGACGCCAAAATTACCAGACGGCCCGTAGTCCCGACGCCTGCCGGCTGGCCCCCGGGAGGGACGCTCTTCGCATTTTGCGGACCTTGTGTGAGCCCTGCGAGTTGGTCCGCTCTTCAAAAAGTTAGCGGCCCTCCTCTTCAATGAGGCCAGACGGGGCGTCAATGGTTTTGGCCACTTTTGCCGAAACAAAAGTGGCTCGTCGTCCGGGGGCGAAACCCCGGCATTATTTAAACCCTCAACTTCTCGCACACCTTCGACATTGTTCAGCAACCACCAATTGCCGGCTCCTTACCAACCAAAATGCTGTTGACCTATATGCATAAATAGAGCATATTCATACCTATGCGAACGACGCTAAATATTGATGATGCCCTTCTGGAACAAGCCGCAAAATTGACCGGTGTGGAAGAAAAAACCTCCTTAGTCCGGCTCGGGCTTGAGGCTCTCATTTCCAAAGAAGCTGCACGACGCCTGGCTCAACTTGGGGGATCAGAAAAGCAACTACGGTTGCCTCCGCGACGGCGAACGATCCCCAAATCATGATGCTCGGTAACACATCCGTTTAGTTCAACCACATCAGAGGAACAGGTTCATGTTTCCTCTCTTCCTCCCCCTTCCCCAAAATCTCTTGCATAAAAGTTTCGCAACCGTTCTTCTCCTCTGTTCCGACGCCTGCCGGCTGGCCCAATGGAGGGACGCTCTGAGCATCTCGCGGACCTTGTTTGAGCGGAGCGAGTTGGTCCGCTCTTCAAGAGTTTGGCGTTCCTCCCCTTCAATAAGGCCAGACGGGGCGTCAATGGTTTTGGCCACTTTTGCCGAAACAAAAGAACCTCGGCTACCGGGCCGAGACCCGGTATCAATCGAACCCACACATCACTCTCAACGATATGACCCAGCTAAAAGATCAAAATTTGACCTGCAATTCCCTGGAAGGCAACTTCTGGTAAACTTTAGCCACATCAACAGGGGGATCAATGGGGAGGTCAGCATGGAATATCCAGTCGTTATTGAACAAGACCCTGAAGTCGGGGGATACGTCGTCTATTGTCCCACGTTAAAAGGGTGTGTTTCACAAGGGGAGACTGAGGAAGAAGCCCTGGGAAATATCAAGGATGCCATTAAGACCTACCTTGAAAGTATCGAAGATTTAAAACGACGAAAGAAAATGCGGACAGTCGAAGTCACGGTATAGCCAAACTCCCGCAAGTCTCTCATGAACGCACCGGGAGAGCCCTCAAGTATGCAGGTTTTTTTCTCCTTCGAGAAGGCAAGCACATTTCGATGTCCGACGATAAACATATCCTCATCAATCCTCCTCATCACCTTCAGGTCGATCAACCGGGCTGACGTCCAAATCACCAGACGGACCATTGCTCCGACGCCTGCCGGCTGGCCCAAGGAAGGGACGCTCTTCGCATGTAGCGGACCTTGTCTGAGCCCTGCGAGTTGGTCCGCTCTTCAAAAAGTTAGCGGCCCTCCCCTCCAATGAGGCCAGACGGGGCGTCGTTTTGCAAGGTGCGTCTCGAAGAGCGCGACCCTTGTTTGGTCACTTTTGCCTCCACAACCATGGATGCGCCATTTGGGACGCAGCAGGCAAAACCTCGTCGTCCGGGGCAAAACCCCGGCATTCATCAAACACTCAAATCCCCCCCGACATCCATCATCAAACAGACACCTTTCTCCTAGATGCCAATCCTCCGCCTCCTCACCTTCAGGTCGGTCAACCGGGCTGACGTTTTATTTGTTAGGCGGACCTTGTTTGAGCCTCGCGAGTTGGTCCGCCCTCCTTGGGTTTGCCTGGGTACAGTCTAATTTTAATCCGACGCCTGCCGGCTGGCCCCAGGGAGGGACGCTCTTCGCATGTAGCGGACCTTGTGTGAGCCCTGCGAGTTGGTCCGCTCTTCAAAAGGTTGGCGTCCCTCCCCTTCAATAATGCCAGACGGGGCGTCAAGGGTTTTGGGTCCTTTTGCCGAAACAAAAGGACCTCGGCAACCGGGCCGAAACCCGGCTCCCCCCATCGCCAAACATACATCAAGAATAATTCTGTACTTTTTTTTCATGGGTTGGGTAGCATGGTCGCGGGTTCATTCATGAATCAGATTCGCGCCTGTTCAAAACACATCAGGCGAATGGGACAGGGGAAAAATATCCATCGTAAGTTTCGACAAATAGCATGATGAATTGTCGTCGAATCCGCTGCGTCTCGTTCTACATATCCTGGGTCCTGCCGATGCTCCTCCTGTTCGCGCCTCCGGTGGTAGCCGAAAACAGCGTCCCCGCTTCTGCCTCGGCCGAGAAGGAGGTGGCCTACGACCCCTATCGAGGAATGGATCAGAATGGCCGGATTCCCAGGATCGACAAAGCCGCTCTTGTCACCAAGCCCGAACGCTGGCGCTATATCCCCGAGGGCCGACTCAAGCCCGGCGGGTTCTTCGAGCGCTTCCTGGTCTCGAGCTTCTTGCTTCCGTTCTTCTTCGCCAACTCCGCTGTCGGCGCCGGATTGGGCGTGGCAATCACCGACATCGATTTTCGTGCTCAACGTCGTCGTGAATTCCTGGGGGCCTTTCTCTCCCACACAACCGAGGGCCAACAGAGTTATGTGTTGCGGTGGCGACGGTGGCTCAAGCATCTCGAAGTTCCCACGGGTGGCGTGCTCCAGGAAGAACGCAGTTTCGTAAGCGCCGGCGGGGGTTATCGCAAGACGCTGACCAGCCGCTTCTTCGGGATCGGGCCATCGACCAGGGAAAGTCAGGAGACAAGCTATACCGACCAGGTCGCCTTTCTCGAACTGGGTCTCTCGAAGTCGCTTGAGGGATCGTTTGAAGACGTCGTCCTCGAGCTGAATGTGCGAGGGGAACACCACTGGCTCAGCCGGGGCCGCGTTGGGGGAGCCGGGCAAACCGACAGCGAGTTTCCCGGGCTCTTCGGGGAGGCGGATCCCTATGGTCTCGGGTGGGTGGGCGGCGCCATTCGCTGGGACACGCGTGACAGCCAGCGCAATCCCTACCGCGGGACGGTCCTGGGCGGGAGAGTCGATGCCGCGCTACTCCAGAGCGATTGGAACCGGGGTGCGATCTATCAACTCTTCGGCGACCAGCTGATCCCCGTTCCGGGGCTCTTTCACGATGGAGGAGGCGAGGACGAAGAGCACCCGCCGACCGACACCATCGCGCTCCACCTCGAAAGCCAACTAAGCTCCGGCGACCTGCCGTTTTTTGCGCGGCCGACCCTCGGCGGCAGCCGAGTGCTACGCGGGTACATCGCCGGTCGCTGGCGGGATAATGCGGCCTGGGCTGCGGCCACAGAATATCGCGTCTGGGTCCTCCCCCGTGGTTTCCCAATCTGGCGATATCTTCGGATCGAGCGCCTCGGGCTGGCGCTCTTCTACGAAGTCGGCGGTGTCGCAAAGAACGGATTTGAATTCTTCCAGGAACGCGTGCGCCAGAGCTACGGGGTCAGCGCCCGGTTCACGTTGGAGCGTGCGGCCATCTTCCGCGCCGATTTCGGATTCTCGGAAGACGGGATGAATTTCACAGCAGCCTTCGGCCTCCCCTTTTAACCGGTACTCCATGAATCCCCGACATTCGTCATCGAGCATCTATCTTCGCAGCCTTCCTATCGCCTTCAGGTCGGCCAACCGGGCTGACGCTCAAATCAACAGGCGGACCTTGTCTGAGCGGAGCGAGTTGGTCCGCCCTCCTTGTCCCAGCGTCAGCACGATGCAATGGGGCCGACCTGGGTGAAAATGGTTTTGGCCACTTTTGCCGAAACAAAAGTGGCTCGGCCGCCGGGCCGAAACACGACTCTACAAAATTCTGTACTTTAGGGAATTGGTTGGGTACATTCTTCTAAGTAATCCCTTAGAACGAAAAAAGAGGAGCAAGCCATGTCAACGGCAAAACAAATTATGAAAGAAATCTAATGGTGCGGTGCTTTCTCGCGATATTATGCGTTTTGTTCGGCGGCACTAGTTGAATTGAATTCTAGCTTATTTGGAAAGGTGTGCGTATGCGGCAAGCTTCAAATAACTTTGCTTTACGTTCCTTAGACTTAGTAGTTAACTGAGAGAAAAACGATGAAGAGCTACAAAGAGATTAAATTATTTCTCGCCCAGTCATTACTGGAATCCTTCCCGCAGTCAGAAGGGGATGAAATCGATGCCATGGTCACACATTGGCTGCAATCACAGAGTCAAGAGATTCCGTTTCTTACTCCATCCATGAAAGAGCACTGCATTGCATTGCTCCAGCCTCCTCGCCCTCTAATATCACGTCCAAAAAGAGTAAGAGAGTCAAGCGAACCATATCAGGTCCAACTTCCCATCGATTGGGAAGACATTCCCTTCCCACCTGTAAAATATCCCAAATTCACATTCATTGATCTCTTTGCTGGCATTGGTGGTTTCAGAGTTGCAATGCAAGAACAAGAAGGCAAGTGTGTATTCTCAAGTGAATGGGACTCATATGCTAAGACAACATATGAAGCCAATTTCGGAGAAGTCCCATACGGAGATATTCGCAAAATTAGTGAAGAGAGCATTCCTGACCACGACATACTCTGCGCTGGGTTTCCCTGCCAACCTTTCAGCTTAGCAGGGATTTCCGCTCGCAATTCCCTCAATACTGCACACGGATTCGCATGTGAAACACAAGGCACCTTGTTTTTTGATATTGCTCGAATCATTAAAGCAAAGAGGCCCAAAATTGCTTTCCTTGAGAATGTGAAGAATATCGTTGGCCATGATTACGGAAAGACCTTTTCTGTTATCAAAAATACCATAGAGTCCCTTGGATACAGTTTCTCGTATAAACTGATTGACGCAAGTCCATTAGTGCCGCAAAAACGAGTGCGCTGCTATATGGTGTGCATACGTGATGACGACAGAGGGTTTCATTTCCCAGTGATTGACGGACCCCCTCTGGCTCTGAAAACCATACTCGAAGATAGTGTTGATTCCTCATTCACCATCTCTGCGAAACTTTGGGCTGGACACCAGAGACGCACGACTCGCAATCTTGCACGAGGTACAGGTTTTTCGGCTTTTCGCGCTGACCTTAATAAGCCATCAAATACGATAGTGGCAAGATACGGAAAAGATGGAAAAGAATGCCTGATCCCTCAAGGCCGAAAAAACCCAAGAATGCTGACGCCAAGAGAATGCGCTAGATTACAGGGCTTTCCTGAAACCTTTGTTATCCCAACGGCCAAAACTTCTGCTTATCGTCAGTTTGGGAACTCGGTAGCAATCCCAGTAATCAGGCGGATTGCAGAGAGGCTCGTCAAGCATCTACATAATCGAGCATAGGAGGACTCAATGAGGTTTGGAGCTGTGCAGAAAATTAATTTAGGCACAAGTGATGGCGCGTATTCTCTTGTTACTGAGCGAGAACACGTAGATTCCCAGATTACATTGACCGATTATGAAGCGGAAATAGTGTTATCTCATTTCGGGAAAGACAACATTCATGTGGGCAACGTGCAATCAAATAAGTTTCTTTCCTCCAAACTATTCCGCCTATTTCCAAGCGGAAAACCAATCAAGCTGAACGTCGTATACCCCAAACCGGAAAAGACTGAATTGAGGTTGTACATTTCGTCAAGAGCGGGCTTCAAACCGAAAGGCGGAGATATCTGGTTCATGTTTCTTAAAGACGATTCCATCTGGATTGGGGCAATGGCAGAGCCTTTATGGAGAAACAAAGCTTCAGAGGTCAAAGCCGACGAGTCTGATGACATATACCAGAGAGAGGTCAATGATACAGATAGGGTGCGTATTGCAAAACTGAAGGGACGCGATATATATGCTCGGGATAGGAATATCGCTGTGTCACGAATGAAACTTTCAGGGTATACATGCGAGTTTGATCCTTCACACAAATTATTTTCATCCCGATTCACTAAGAATCCATACTTGGAAGCTCATCATTTAATTCCAATAGGCTTGCAGGGATCATTCAGTCAGTCCCTGGATACAATTCACAATATCTTTTGCCTATGCCCATATTGTCATCGTGCAGTGCATAACGCAGAAAATTCAGTGGCGCGTAGTATTCTTGCCTGTCTTGCCGAAAAGCGACCAGTTCATAAAAAGTTCGGCCTAACTGTCCCCCAACTCTTTGGCCTTTATGCAGTGGAGGAGATTGACTAGGCGTTTGACGTCCTTAACTAAGAAGCATGGGTCTTGGAATATGGGGTTGTGGTAAAGACACAAAACCGGAATTTCTTGTACGAAGCGTTCTCCATCGGAATGGATACCGGCTTCGTCTCCACGCGAAGGAGCTACCAGGGAAACCTGATATTGCTCTAGCAAAGCATCGCAGTGCTGTATTCGAGCATGGATGCTTCGGCCAACGAGACAAACGTTGCCAAGATGACTCAACTCCCAAGAGCCGCAGGAAATTTTGCTTCAAAGATTTACGGATACCGTTTTAAGAGATGTGAAGAACCAAGCAGTTCCACGAAAACATGGCTGGACAATAACAATTGTATGGGAATGTGAGACCGCAAAATCGGATAGACTAAAGATTGGATTAATCAGAGAAATCGAAGAATCATCAAACAATCCGCTCAATCCAATCAATCTCTACAATCCAAGTGCCGCTCAACCGTTCGTACAGATCTGATCGCTAGGCGGAACCCCACCTACTCTTCCACCCCTTTGGGAGGTGACAAAATTCCACCACGGCGTGACCTTAATTTTGTGGAAAGGTCAAAATTGAAGCAGCCTTCTAGGTGCTAAAAGATTTCGGAGACGGACTGAGATCTTTTCCAGGTTCTTCGTTTCGCATTCCCATACAATGATAACGCGCCACTTCAGTTTTCGAAGAGCACGTTCCTTAGCCCGGTCCCTGGTAACATTCCCTTCTAGTTTATTACCCCAGAAGTTTTGTCGTGTTTTTGGTAGCGTGGCGTCCTTACATCCCTTATGCCGGTGCCAGAAACAGCCGTGTACGAAAACCACAGTCTCGTATTTCGGTAGGATTATATCTGGTTTTCCTGGCAGGTCTTTCCGATGGAGCCGGAAACGGTAACCCATGCGGTGCAAGATCGAACGAACCTTCCGCTCCGGGCCCGTGTTGATCCCCTTGATCCGGCTCATGTTCCAACTACGGCGTTGCTTCGTCAGATTGTCCATGGCACGTTAGTACACTGGAAGTAAAAAAATAACCTAGCTTCTAAAAGTCCCAAACAATGGCATAAACTTCTGGGCAGTTGAGATCAACTGTGGTGACTCAAAAATCCTGCAGTTAATGGTAATTTTTTGATGTGTTTCAGGGAACACTGGCTAAGGCAAGCTACAAGGAAGGAAAAAGACTTAGGATTCTAGCTAATTTTAGACCCGGCTTTCCACCTTACCGACAGCATAGCGAGCAAGATCACAAATAGCAGCTCCACTCAATTCTCCGTTATCAGGCAAATCGTCATCTCCGATTAAAGCCACCATCCCTTTTAAAGCCTCATAGAGCAATGAGGCAGTTTCCTTGTCGATATCAATACTTGTTTTTTCCATAACCTGCCCTCCCATGTTTGAAAGATGCTACCACTCCATACCTAGCGATGCAATCCAATCTTCAGGTGATTTTGGAGTATATGGTCGAGTATGGCGTCGGGAATAGTTTTTGACATAGTCCTCCGTTAAAGATGCAGTGTGCCCTTTCTCCCATGTCCATTAGCTATGAGTCGACCCCGTACTTAAGAGTCGGGTATTGCCTTCACACATCACACCAGTTTTGCCCCTAATCTCCCTCCCCCACCTCTATTGGCCGCCATCCTGTTGGAGTGGGAGAGACTTCTACTTTTCGATTTTCTCTGGTCGCCTCATCCTGACTCAGAGATAAGTCTGCCTTTGGCGCGGCCGAGGAGCGGAGTCAACTTCAAAGATTCGGCGAGGACGGTTTAAGCCCTTCGGCTTCGCTCAGGACAGGCTCCTCGAGTTCCGCTTCGGAACAAACCCCTACAAGGGCGAGGGAGTTTCTGACTTTTTATTGGGTTGGTGGCCGGGTCGTGACTTCATACGTTAAACTGCTTCTGGCCTGGGCTGGTCCTGCTTAATGGGAAAGTCGACACGCACACGCGAAGGAACATAATGGGAATGTTGAAAAAAGCCACCAGCGGCGTTCTCGCCGTTTTGTCGTACTCACGTACTGAGGGTAAGCTCCGGGCGCCAAAATGGCTGTGGCCTTGCTGGATGACGTTTTTGAACATTCCCGTCAGCTGCTGATGCCTAAATTTTTCTCGTGCATATTCCGGTGATTTTTGCGATTTATTCAACAAGGCCATAATGGCCGGTGCTACGATCGCGTTCGCTCACGAAAATATTCGAATCCAACTCTCACCCATTCGTGGGACAGAGAACCATGAAGTCACGGGAACACAGACATGAACAATAATTATTGCCTGCGTCGAATTCGTTACATCCTGGATTTTGGTGATTCCAAAATGATTGATGTCTTTGCTCAGGCCAACCAGACCGTGACACGAGCAGAGGTGAGTGCGTGGTTAAAGAAAGATGATGATCCGGATTTTGTGGAATGTCCTGACCCCATGTTCGCCACGTTTCTCAATGGTTTGATTAACGATAAGCGTGGCAAGAAAGAGGGCGCGCAGGCTGAACCGGAACAACGGCTCAACAATAATATTATTTTCGTCAAACTGAAAATCGCCTTCAATTTACAAGCCGATGACATCTTGTCGATATTGGCTTTGGCTGATTTTCGTATCAGCAAGCATGAGCTGAGTGCATTTTTTCGCAGACCTGACCACAAACACTATCGCAAATGCCAGGACCAAATTTTGCGGAACTTCTTGAAAGGCCTGCAACTGCAGTATCGTCCCGAGAGGGAATCTGACGAACCTTTTCAATAGCCACCCCCTTGGAGTCGTGGGGAAAATCTTTGGTTGACTCCTACTCCTCCTCTCGCACTGGCCGGCATGGCCACCGTGTACTTCAGGACGTCGATTCCTTATCTTCAACAACACGGGTGGCGGCAAATCGGTATCCGGGCCGAGGAGGTGGCGCGCCGTACGCCTTTTCGGAACACGGAAGTTATTGGTGGGATTCTGGGACGAGAGTACAATGCGGTTATTTGAACCCGCCCAGCGAGTTGCCTTGAAGAGATAGATTTCTTGAACATCGATTTCAGAAAGAAGCAAGCGCGTGTTTTAAAATGGTGAGCTGTACTGTGTACCTTATATACGGGGTTTCGCCCCCGTACGACGAGGTCCTTTTGTTTCGGCAAAAGGACCCAAAACCATGTTGGCCGTGGCATGGCCCTCCGGGTGCCCTGCGCGGTTCACCGACACCGGCGGCGGGCAAACTCGCTGCGCTCAAACACTGCCCGCCATTTTTCCGGTGCCGGTTGCACGGCTCGGCCATGCCACCAGGCCAGGAAATCCACATTCTTGAGGTCAAGTCTTGCCATACGACATTTTTACTGCCTTGTCTTGGAGCTCCAGGGTTCTTCTTCTCTCCCCCTGTTTCTTTCGAAAAAATTTGTGTTGGTGTGAGGGGGCATTCTGCTTTTCTGTTTTCTATGGTCTCGGTTGGGTGACATATTTAAAAATGGATGCCTACCGAAGACCTGCAGTGATGGCGGAGGGACATAGTGTTTCGATACGCGGGATTAGGCTGGGCACAGATCCTTCTCTGCTGCTCAGGATGACAATACGGGGAATAGGTTTGGTGCCCGATGACTGGCGAGAATGACGGAGGGGGGATGGATGGAACTTGTCTTTTAGATTAGATGCCGGGTTTCGGCCCGGCAGCCGAGGTCCTTTTCTTTCGGGAAAAGGACCAAACAACGGTTGCGCTCCGCGAGACGCACCTTGCAAAACGACGCCCCGTCTGGCCCGATCGAAAAGGAGGGACGCCAACTTTGAAGAGCGGCCCAACTCGCAGGGCTCAAACAAGGTCCGCTAGCTGCCAAGAGCGCCCCTCCTTTGGGCCAGCCGACAGGCGTCGGACCACAGAAGAAACAACGTTCGTGCTGCAGGGTCAGGGCTTCCATTCACATATCACTCCCACCTTGCCCGCAACCTCCCCACTGACGACCACCTGGAAGAACGGAAGGGCGTAATGTTTCGATAGGCGGGATGAGGCTGGGCACAGATCCTTCGCTGCTGCTCAGGATGACAACCTATTTTTTCCTTTGCCAGACTGCTCTCGTCCGGGAATCATCCTAAAGAAAGGTCCTGGCCTCTCAGGATATCGAACGGGGATGGCTCGCCTTTTGGCCGGGGTCTTTACTCCGCATTGTTCATGGCTGCATGAAGATGAATGTCCCATAACAGTTGTCCGGTAGGCCACATAGTTATGGCCCACCGCCTTTGCAAAGGGAAAATACCACGGTTAAGGATGCCTCTATTGGGTGCAAGGATGGGTCTTCGCATCGACCGAGTGTGCCCTCGGCACATGCAGACGATCTGCCAAAAAATTGTGATAATGCTAACCTGAATCGTTTTTGGTAAGGTTCAGCCAGAAAAATGACGATGAATTGACAGAAGACACCTATCGGTGCCTGGAAGGCTCTGACATCTTTTTTGATGGCAGGGCGCATACTTTCATGTGGAGGCGATGTCATGAACCACAAGAATCTTGTCTCGTTATTGGGCAGCAGGCGGGAGGAAATCGTTCGCCGATTTGCCATTAAGACATTGGGTATTTTTGGGTCGGCCGCCCGTGATGAAATGCATGAGGGAAGCGATATCGATGTTCTTGTGGAGTTTCAGTCCTACCCCACCTTCGATGCCTATATGGATCTCAAGTTTTATTTGGAGGATCTTTTTCAGACAAATGTCGATCTGGTCCTTGAGGACACCGTGAAGCCTCGCATGCGTTCTTTGATCGAAAAGGATTTGATTCGTGTCGCGTGATTGGACGTTTTTCCTTGAGGATATTCTGGAAGCCGCCAATAAAGTGCTTCGCTAGACCAACGGCCTGACACTGGAAGCCTTCCAACGTGATGAACTGGTTTTCGATGCCGTGGTCCGCAATTTGGAAATAATCGGCGAGGCCGCCAAACATTTGCCGAGAGACGTCCAAGAAATGATGCCGGAGGTTGAATGGTCCAAAGCCGCCGCATTTCGTGATGTGATCGTCCATGGCTACTTTGGCTTGAATGTCCACATTATCTGGGATGTGGCCCGGAACAAAATCCCAGACATCTCCAGGTCTGTCGAAAAACTGCTGACAACACTACGAAATGATCAAACTTAAGCCGTCTGATTTCTTATCTCAGTCGACAGATGAGGTGGTGAGGTTTTTGAACCACGCCTGCCGCTTAATTTCCTTCAACTCTCCTGTCTTTCACAATCGGGGTCAAATGTTGTATTCCTCTGCGGGTCTTTCTGGCACTTGGATTTTAGAGGCCGGAGTTTCGGCCCGGCAGCCGAGGTCAAGGAATTCGGGGTTTCGCCCCCGTACGACGAGGTCCTTTTGTTTCGGCAAAAGGACCCAAAACCATTGACGCCCCGTCTGGCCTGATCGAAGAGGAGGGACGCCAACTTTGAAGAGCGGCCCAACTCGCAGGGCTCAAACACGGTCCGCCAGCTAATAAGAGCGTCCCTCTCTCGGGCCAGCCGGAAGGCGTCGGACTGGGGGTCAAGTCTTGCAATACGATATCTTTACGACCTTGTCTTGGTAGCTCCGAGCTCTTCTTCTCTTTCCCGGTTTCTTCCGAAAACCTTTGTGTTGGTGTGAGGGGGCATTCTGCTTTTCTGTTTTCTCTGGTCTCGGTTGGGTGAAGGATTGAAGATGGATGCCAGCTGACGACCTGTAGAAATGACGGAGGGGAAGATGGATATGACTTGTCTTTTAGATGAGATGCCGGGTTTCGGCCCGGCAGCCGAGCCACTTTTGTTTCGGCAAAAGTGGCCAAAACCATTGACGCACCGCCTGGCCTCATTGAAGAGGAGGGACGCTAATCAAGCGAAGAGCGGACCAACTCGCAAGGCTCAAACACGGTCCGCCCGCGGATTAGGAGCGTCCCTCCTTTGGGCCAGCCGGAAGGCGTCGGACTACGGAAAAAACACTGTTCGCGCTGCAGGGTCAGGGCTTCCATTCACATATCACTCCCACCTTGCCCCCTAACCTCCTCCCCCACCTCTATTGGCCGATATTGTGTGGCACCGCGAGGGAATTCTGCTTTTCTGTTTACTCTGGTCTCGATCGGCTTAGAGAATGGAGATAGATTACCGGTTACAACCGGACAGGGATGACGGAGGATTTGATACCTGCCTGCTCTCTTCCTACGAGTATAATAATGAGGGAAAGACGGATTGCCGATTTCTTTCGTGATGTAACCCTTCAATACGCTAGTGCCCCGCTCCCTTCAGGAAAGCACTGCGCCTGGGAAGCTGCCTCAGTGGATGGTGGCTGCGGAATCGGTGGTCGTCTGTTTCTGTTGCTGTTGTTGTTGCTGTTGATACAGGGCTTCGAAATTCACCGGGTTGAGCATGACGGTCGGGAACCCTCCCCGCGTCACCGCATCAGACACCGACTCACGAACATAGGGAAAGAGAATATTTGCACACCCGATCCCTAACACCGGACCCATTTCCGATTCGGGGACATGCTGAATCCGAAATATGCCGGCTTGTTCTACCTCCACAATAAACATGATTTTTTCGTTGACCTTGGCCGTCACGGTCACCGTCACGGACGCATCATACATGCCCTCTTCAACACGGGTATGTTGCGTCTTCAATTCGACATGAACCTGTGGGGCTCCACCCTCCCGAAAAATGCCGGGTGCATTGGGGACTTCCAAGGACATATCCCTCACGTAGATTTTTTCTATGGTAAACACGGGCTTTTGTTCTTCAGTCATGGGTCATCCTCTTGTGCGTGAATAGAGATGGGCTTCAAGCCACAACCGGGCCTGAGCAACCTGATCTTCCGGCATTCTAAAAAAAAAGGAAACCCATATTGTCATCGATTCCTCATGAGACGCAACCCGGCTTCCATTTCCTAGATACTCTCAGGCCCCTTCACAACTTCTTCCAAGAGGAGATGGATGACCGATTGAACATGTCGGAAATGACGGAAGGAAAGTGGATTCCATTAATTTTTTGTTATCACAATAGTCTTTTCTCCTTCCAACCCGAGACCCCGGGTATTTTGCAGATGAGGAAATTCCGTGCCCGGTGTTGATGTGGAAGGCCAGAGATTGGCATCATGTCGTATGCTATAGAGGAAGAGACCACGGTGGCGTTGAATCTAACCGGGAGGTCTGAGCATGCGATTCTACATTTTACGTAATCAGGTCGTCGTTCCCGCTTCGAGTGCCAAGGAATTTGGTGAATGGGTGGAAACGGCTGATCGGGTTGTGAGTCACACACAGGTCGCAGACATTGAGGTGTCTACCGTGTTCCTTGGGATTGATCATCAATTCTTTGCCGGCCCTCCTCTCCTGTTTGAAACGATGGTGTTTGGTGGCGATCTTGATCAAACGTGCCGCCGCTGCTCCACCTGGGATGAAGCGGAGGCGCAACATGAAGAGATTTTGTCGGAAGTGTTAAACCGGGTGTATGGCTATCATAAGCCGGGGTAAACCTGGGACGTTTGTTTGGTCTTGAATCTGTTTGATGGCAGGTTTTCCATTCACATCTACTCGCAGTTCCTGCCTACCTTTTTGCTTATTTAAAATGGCTTACTTTTTTCTGCGGGGTTTCGGCCCCGAAGGACGAGGTCCTTTTGTTTCGGCAAAAGGACCCAAAACCATTGACGCCCCGTCTGGCCTCACTGAAGAGGAGGGACGCCAACCCTGGGAAGAGCGGACCAACTCGCCAGGCTCAAACACGGTCCGCTGGCTGATAAGAGCGTCCCTCCTGTGGGCCAGCCGGCAGGCGTCGAGTCAAAATAAATGCGTGCCGACGCAGGCCAACGGAGGGGCGGCCCAACTCGCAGGACTCAAACAAGGGCCGCCTCTTTATTTGAGCGTCAGCCCGGTTAGCCGACCTGAAGGTGATAGTTTAAAGACGCCTACCTTCCTTTTCCCCTCTCAGGGCTTGGGATCGGAACCTTCTATTCACAGATCTTCCCAGCCTATTTTCTACCTTCCTGGTTGTCTAGGCTGGTTCACTTTTGTCTGTGGGTTCTTGTGGGAAAAGTTTTGTAAATCGAAGGTGGATGAAACTTGTCTTTTAGATGCCGGGTTTCGGCCCGGCAGCCGAGGTCCTTTTGTTTCGGCAAAAGGACCCAAAAACCATTTCCACCCAGGTCGGCCTCATTACATCATGGCGACGCAGGTCTAGGAAGGGCGGCCCAACTCGCTCCGCTCAAACAAGGGCCGCCTCTTGATTTGAGCGTCAGCCCGGATGGCCGACCTGAAGGTGGGAGTTTCGGTAAACCTTCCTTTAATTTCCCCTACCAGAGCTTGAAGTCAGGCCTTCCACCCACCCATACTCCCACCTTAACCTGTACTCCGAATTCTTTTCCTCCCATTTTTATTCCCCAACACGGTTGCCTGGCGGCTGGCCCCAGAAGTGAACGCTCTAATGAAACGGCGGGCCTTGTTTGAGCCCTGCGAGTTGGTCCGCCCTCCTGAAGCTTGCGTTCACTTCATCGAATGAGGCCAGACGAGGCATCAATGGTTTTGGCTACTTTTGCCGAAACAAAAGTGGCTCGTCTGCCGGGACGAGACCCGGCTCTTTTTTGATAAAGGATGATGGCAGCGAGAGGATGGGTGCCCACAAGCCTGGTGCATGACGGAAGGGAGAAAAAATAGGAAGTCAAACGAAGCGAAGATAAATTCCCAACTACAACTTGCGGGGCTGAAGGCAGAGATGGGTTTGATGTGATGTACCTTGGGCACAGATCCTTCGACGAGCCTGCCCTGAGCGGAGTCGAAGGGGCTCAGGATGCCAAGGAGACAGGAAGCTCAGAATGACAACTCGGATCTGTTGACTCCCGTCGGGCACGACGGAGGGGAAAATGAATACCGATCGTTTTTTCGAGTCCCGATTAAGCCCAGTTTTTCTTTTCGCTTCATGGATTTAATCGCGGCTTCTCTTTTTAATGCCTGGCCTCTCGTCTCCTGACGTTCGGTGAACACCAAGGTAAACGGACCGCGGTGTTTCGTATATTTGGCCCCTTTCCCTTTCGCGTGTGCGGCAAGACGACGCTCCAGATCCAGGGTAATCCCGGTGTACAAACTAGAATCGGCGCATTCCAACATGTAGACCGTCCACGCCATACAAGGCCCTTTCCTCATTAACCATGCCGCCCGGTCCGGCTGTGAGTGAATCTCCCCCCTACCCATACGAGACCACCGGGAACTCACCTGAAACATTCCCGTATTGATCCCCCTCAATGACTAATCGTCGAGCAGCAGATGTCCAAATACCGAGAAGATGCCGATCATGATGCCGGTCACAAATTGCGCATGCACAAAATAGGAGAACTTTTTCAAATCCTGTGGAGAATATCGCCATGTCAGGAAAAATCCAAACATGCCCTGCCACAGCACCAGCGCCAGGACGGCCGGAAAAAATAAGATGTCGGCGTGCAGGCCGAGCATCGCGATGTGCAACAAGATGACCGCGATGGCGGCAATCCCCACGTAGACGTGCGTGCGATTCAACACATTGAGAAGGGTGCTGAATGGTGGAATCGCAGACATGTCGTATTCGTCGGGGACAAGTCGCTGAAGGAGGCCACCCTGACCACACGCCAACTTCAACAACGTTCTCCCATAAATAATGCCCAGTGCCCAGAGGCCGAGCGTCCCGAAGCCTTCCCCGATTTCGCGCAGAAAGGTTTCGTGCTCGGGATCATCAGGCCGATTCGGATAGAGAGAGAGGAAGTATCCAAAGGAGAGAAGAAACACACTGACCGTAAAGATGAGGATTCGTTTAAGATTGCTCATGCGAAGGTTCCCGCTTGGTTATTGCGAGTGTTGCGGATGTCTTGTCAATGGTATCGGATGGAAACACATATGGGAATGGGACGGCAGGCATACCTGTCGTGTATCGATTGGTTTCCTGGTGACACGCCCCGGGTTCATTCCGAAACGTTTTCATTCCCCTGACACTCTGCTTCCGAAGCCACTCCCCGATTTCCCGCCGTGCGGCGGTACATGCCGACTGCGAGGGCGAGGGCGATGAGGATGAGCATCGCGGCGACGGCGAATGTGCTCCGCATACCCCTGGCCACGGCCTCGGGAGGCGCCGTGGTGATGTCGATCGTGGCCGAGGCAAAGGCGAACACTGCACCCATCACGGATGCCCCGGTGATGCGCCCGAGGTTGCGCGAAAGGTTGAGCATGCCGGATATGACGCCCCGCTGGTCCGGACTGATACCGGTCATGACGGCGGTGTTGTTGGCCGTCTGGAATAACCCATACCCGGCGGTGATGACAACGATGGGAGCGAGGTAGCCGGAAATACCGAGTGTCGCCGGCAGCACGGCCAGGAGGAAGGAACCGGCCCCCATGCCGATGAGCCCGACGATCGCCACGCGTGGTGCGCCAAACTGGTCCGCCATGCGCCCGGCGGGCACCCCGGTTAGCGCGGCGACCAGCGGCCCGGCCGATAAGACGAGTCCCACCATCGCCGCATCGAGGCCGAGCGCACGAGAGAGATAGAACGGCCCGACGACGAGCGTCGCCGTCACCACGGTCGTGACAAGTGCGCTCATGGCGAGGCTTGCACTCAGCAGGGAATCGCGGAACACCGCCAATCGGATCAACGGCGAGGCGGTTCTCGCCTCGACGTGCACAAAAAGCCCGACGCCAATTGCCGCAGCCAGGAGCAGCGCCAGATTGAGGGCACCGAAACTGCCGCGACCGAGCGTCACGGCGAGGGCATAGGCCGCGAGCGTCAGCGCCAGCAGAAACGTACCCACATGGTCGAATCCGGCCCGATCCGTCTCCGGCCCGCGGCGATCCACGGGGAGGTAGTGATGCGCGAGAAGAAAAGTCAGCATCCCCAGGGGTAGGTTGATGAGGAAGATGGCCCGCCAACCGAATCCGGCGATCAGCACGCCGCCGAGCGATGGACCGAGAGCCGTGCCGATTGCGGACATCGTGCCGAGCAGGCCCATGGCGCTCCCGGTCCTGGCCTTCGAAACCGTCTCACCGACAAACGCCATGGAGAGCGCCATCATGATTGCCCCACCGAGGCCCTGCGCCGCCCGCCCGGCAATCAACAACCAGAATGTGGGCGCGACGGCGCACAGGACCGAGGCGACCGTGTAGAGGAAAATTCCGGCTAACAGCAGCCGGCGCCGACCGATGATATCACCGAGCCTTCCGACGCTGACGATCAGGGTCGTGGCAGCGAGAAGATATGCGAGGATCACCCACTGGACTTCCTGGAAGGAGGCGGTGAACGCCCGGGCCAATGTGGGTAAGGCCACATTGGCGATACTGGTATCGAGCGAAGAGAGCAACATGGAAAGCGACAGGCTGACGAGCGCCCATCGTATCGTTGGTTTCCGTTCTGCACTTTCATGGACGACCGTAGATTGGTTCGCAAGAATTGTCTTCACCTTACCCTCCGCGATTTTGGCCACTCTCGACCTGTCATGATCCAAAATATACTCTCTGCGGTGACCTGGCGGAAGACGCACCACTTGCACTGTATTCGTGCATGAGACGCTACATCACAAAAAACTATGCTACAATCCCTGCATGTCGACCCCTGATTTCAATCTGCTGATCACGCTCGATGCGGTGCTCGCGGAAGGGAGTGTGGCGCGCGCAGCCCGACGGTTGCGGCTGAGTCCGTCGGCGATGAGCCGCGCGCTGGCGCGCTTGCGTGAGACGATTGGCGATCCGCTGTTGGTGAGGGCCGGACGCGGTCTCGTTCCCACCCCCCGGGCGCTCGAACTCCGCGAGCGGGTCAGTCAGCTCGTGCAGGACGGCGAAGCGGTGCTTCGCCCGGCCGGAAAGCTCAACCTCGCACAACTCGTCCGGACGTTCACGCTCCGGACCGGCGAAGGCTTTGTCGAGAACTTTGGACCGGCTCTCATTGCCCGCATCGGCAAGGAAGCGCCCGGCGTGCGGTTGCGCTTTGTACAGAAGCCCAACAAAGACAGCACGCCACTTCGCGAAGGGATCGTCGATCTGGAAACCGGCGTGGTGGCTGACACAACGGCCCCCGAGGTGCGCGCGCAAGCATTGTTTAGCGACCGGTTTATCGGCGTCGTGCGAAGAGGGCACCTACTGAGCAAGGGGAAGATCACGCCCTCCCGGTATGCTGCCGGAAAGCACGTCATTGTCTCGCGGAGGGGTCTCGACAAGGGAACGATTGATGAGGCCTTGGAGCTTTTAGGTCTGAAACGGGAGATCGTAACGATCGTCGGTGGTTTTTCGGCCGCGCTGGCGCTCGCCCGGGGTTCCAACCTGATCGCCAGTGTTCCCGAACGACACACCGGAAATCTGCGCACCGGCATGCAGAGCTTTCCCCTTCCGTTCTCCACCCCGGAGGTGACGGTTTCCTTGCTCTGGCACCCCCGGCTGGATGCCGATCTCGCGCATCGCTGGCTTCGCGGCCACATCCGGGAAATCTGCGCGGCGATCCGCTGAAGAGGTAGGTCTCTCCCCGTCCACCAGGACAATCTTGCCGATTGTCTGCAGAATCCAGGGCTACCCATCGAGGTGAAGGATCGGTCGTGAAGATCGCGGCTGGCAACACGACGGCTTGCTCAACTCCTAGAAGCCAGGCACGCCGCTTGTGAGATCACGGCACTGATCAAGTGCCCTGAGGTTTGATCTTCCTATCCCTTATCCGGGATACCCTCCAGACCATTCAACCCGTGAGCCGCATCGACCGCTACACATCCCGTTGTCATGAAGAATTGGTCTTCTTATGGTCCGACGCCTGCCGGCTGGCCCAGGGAGGGACGCTCTTATCTGTTGGCGGACCGTGTTTGAGCCCGGCGAGTTGGTCCGCTCTTCTAGGGGTTGGCGTCCCTCCCCCTCAATAATGCCAGACGGGGCGACGTTTTGCATGGTGCGTCTCGAAGAGCGCGACCCTTGTTTGGGTCCTTTTCCCGAAAGAAAAGGACCTCGGCTGCCGGGCCGAGACCCGGCAATTTCTGACACACATAAATTATTTTCACACCATTGCGAAAGATCAACCTTCACTCGCGCCACATTCAACACTCATGCTGCTCAGCGAGATGCTTCGTAGAGCCTGCCTGAGTGGAGTCGAATGGTCTCAGCATACCAATAAGAACAAGGAGACATGACCACTGCGACTCAGGACTTCCCGTTTGCCGCCGCTTTCATGGACGGGGAAATGCGCTTGCGAGGAACGTCCACCTTGAATATCCCGTTGTCATTCTGAGTGCAACGAAGAATCTGTGTCCAACCCACGCACCTATTACTCAACTAGATGCTTCGTAAAACCTGTTCTAGACGAAGTCCAAAGGATCCGGATGAAAAAGTCTTGCAGAGGTTGAACAAGCGCACCAATGCTGAACAGGAATTGTTAGGGTAAATTGGCTGTTAGAGGCGAGATGTAATTGAGCCCCACGCTACAGAGCTTGAACAAAACGAGCCAATTTGGCTTTTTTGGCTACCGACACCAACTTGGCGTCATCCGTGACAAGCGTGATGGATTCACGTTCGGCCAGGGCCAGGTACAAGCAGTCATACACAGGGTGATTAAATTGAACGGCAAGGCCAAAGGCCTTTTGGGCCAGTTCTGAAGACGGCACAATATGGTCAAAGATCATTGAAACATTGGTTACTATGGCTTGACCTTGCACGGGGGTGACCTCCTGATTCTTGACCTTTTTCCAGACCACATTGCACATTTCTGGAATAACAACATCCGGGGCAATAAATGAGGCGCCCTTGTCAAGAATTTTTCTGGCAGCCGAGGAGCGGGGTTCCTCGATGAACCACTTCAGGCCCACATTGGCATCAATGACCAGGGTCACCGGTCACGATCCTCCCTCAGGAGAACCGTGGAGTCGGTTTGCGGAGTGGAGGGAGTCATGGCACGAATATGATCGACCAAGCTTCGGCGATCTTCGATTGTGGGCTTAGCGGCTTCGGCCAGAATACCCCTGAGCTCTTGTTCAAGGGAATGCCCTCGCATTTCAGCTTTAGTTTTTAAGGCGGCGATGATGTGATCATCAAGGTTTCGAACAATAACTTGGCCCATCTCTCACCCTCCTTTGATGTTAGCAAAAATGATATCACTCTTTCGATTTAGTGGCAAGGTCCTGCGGGTAAGATCAAGTCACTAAAGAGGTAGGTTTACTCCTTGTGCGATTACCATCAAATCTTTTCAGGTGAACTTGCCTTCCTCGACAACGCCATGAGTTTGCGGGAATGGTGCCCTCTCACATCAGTCGGTCATCCAGGACGTGTGCTCTTTCATTGGTCGTTCCCCATTCAGCAAACAGCGTCTGAACGGAAAGGAAAGATTGCGTCTTCCTTCCGTCCTATATTGCCAGGCTCCCGCCTCCATCTTAAACTAGTCTATAACTAGTCTAAATAAGGAGATAGTCGTTATGCCTGAAATTGGGGCCTATGAAGCCAAAACACATTTACCCAAGTTACTCGAGCGGATCCAAAAGGGAGAACGATTTACCATCACCAAACATGGGCGGCCCGTGGCCGAACTTGTCCCCGTGACCCGCAAGGACCCCAAAGCGGTTCGCCAAACCATGAACCGCATCCGTTCTTACCGGGAAACTCTTCGTAAACGGGGGGTCAGCACCCAGCGCCTTCTCAAAAAGAACGAAACGCTTCGTGATTTGGCTCATCTGGGCCACCGATACTGATGCCGTTTGTCCTAGACAGTTCGGTCGCATTGGCCTGGGTCCTTGATGCCACCTCTACTGAACGAGCACTGGAAGAAACTATGACCTTAGCCCGGAAGTACGAATTAACCACCTACGACGCCTCATATCTTGAGTTAGCCAAGAGACGTGGGACGCCGCTGGCTACATTTGATACCAAGCTACGCCAGGCCTGTGTGTTAGCCAAAATCCCTGTTTTACCGTCCTGAAGCCGTCTTGCCACAAGCCTCGCAAAAGGGAACAGTTCACTTACTCACCGAGCACCATCAGATCCTTCCATTTGCCGCCGCTTTCATCGACAGCGAAATACGCTTGCGGGGAATGTCCACCTTGAATATCCCGTTGTCCTTCTGAGGGCAACGAAGAATCTGGGCCCAGCTCGCAGTCACATGACTTAGCGAAATGACCACCCCGACTCAGGACTTCCCGTTTGCCGCCGCTTTCATCGACAGCGAAATACGCTTGCGAGGCACATCGACTTCCAGCACGGTGACTTTGACCTGTTGATTGACCTGCACCACCGTGTTGGGATCGCTGACAAATTTATTGGCGAGTTGACTGATATGCACCAGACCATCCTGATGCACGCCGATATCGACGAACGCGCCAAAGGCCGTGACATTGGTCACCACCCCGGACAGAATCATGCCGGGCGTGACCTGTTCGATGGATTGCACCCCTTCATCAAACTTTACGGCTTCAAATTGTTGGCGCGGATCACGGCCGGGCTTGGCCAATTCAGTGAGGATATCCATTAAGGTCGGTTTGCCCACGTCCTCGGTGATGTATCGATTGAGATCGATCGTGCGTTGCCGGGCAGGATCCTTCATGAGATCCTTCACGGTGCAGCCTAAGTCTTTGGCCATCGCGTTGACCACAGCATACCGTTCGGGATGCACGGCGCTGGCATCCAGCGGATGCTCGCCATCGGTGATGCGTAAAAATCCGGCCGCTTGCTCAAACGCTTTGGCTCCCAGGCGCGGGACTTTCTTTAAGGCGGTTCGGCTGGAAAACGGGCCATGTTCCTGTCGATAGGCCACAATATTCGTGGCAAGTTGCGGACCCACACCGGAGACGGCCGTGAGCAGTTGCGGACTCGCCATATTCACATCCACCCCTACCCGATTGACACAACTGATGACCACATCCTGCAACCGCTGTTTCAAGATGCCCTGATCGACATCATGTTGATATTGCCCGACGCCGATGGCCTTGGGATCGATCTTCACGAGTTCGGCTAAGGGATCCATAAGCCGTCGTCCGATCGAGACAGCGCCACGCACCGTCACATCGTGATCGGGAAATTCCTCACGTGCGACCGGGGATGCGGAATACACGGACGCGCCGCTCTCGTTGACCATGACAATGGGGATAGCGGTTGGTAATTTCAAAGCACGGAGAAACGCTTCGGTTTCCCTTCCGGCCGTCCCATTGCCCACCGCGATCGCCTCAACCTGAAAACGCTGACACAATTCCACAACCGTCTCTCCCGCTTTGGCGGCCCCGCTGGCTCCCAGATGCGGAAAGATGGTCTCCGTATGACGCAAGGTGCCCTGGCGGTCCAGACACACCATTTTACATCCGGTGCGAAAGCCGGGATCGATCGCCAGCACGGTCTTCTGTCCTAGCGGGGGGGCCATGAGCAGTTGCTGAACATTTTGCGCAAACACTTCTATCGCTGTTTGATCGGCGCGGGTTTTGGTGACCAGGCGGGTTTCGGTTTCCATTGAGAGAGACAAGAGCCTGGTAAAACTGTCCTTGATCGCCAGGGTGACCTGCTCCGATGCCGGCCCTTTTCCTTTGAGAAAGAGGCGATGCAAAATCGACAGCGCTTCGGGTTCCGGCACCATCACCCGAAAGGACAGAAACCCTTCTGTTTCTCCACGCCGCATGGCCAGGACCCGATGTGAGGGCGCCTTGGCAACCGGCTCTTCCCATTCAACATAATCCCGATACTTGCTGGCTTGAACATCTTTCCCCCGCACCGCAGTGGTCTTGAAGATCCCCTGCTCCAGATACAGCGCTCGCATGGAGGCGCGGGCTTGCAGATCTTCGCTGATCCATTCGGCCATGATATCGCGCGCGCCGGCCAATGCGTCCTCCACGGTCTCCACACTGAGTTCCGGGTTGAGATATTTTTTCGCCTCGGTTTCGACATGCAATTGGGTCTCTTGTGCCCAGAGGCTCAACGCCAACGGTTCCAATCCCCGCTCTTTCGCGATCATGGCCCTCGTGCGGCGTTTGGGGCGGAAGGGTAAATAGATGTCTTCCAATTCGGTCATGGTTGCGGCCGCGTGCACCTGCCCTTGCAGCACGTCGGTGAGTTTGCCTTGTTCCTCAAGCGAGGCCAGGATGACGTCCCGCCGCTTATCCAACTCCCGAAGCTGCGCGATACGATCCCGAATGGCGGTAATCACGACCTCATCCAACCCGCCTGTGACTTCTTTGCGATACCGTGAAAGAAACGGCACCGTGGCCCCGTCATCCAGCAGGCTCACCGTGGCTGCCACCTGCTTATCGGAAATTTTCAGTTCCTTCGCAATGGTCTGATCATGCAATGCTGAATTCATATTTTCATTCCATCCTTACTGAATCCTGAGTGAAATGGTAATCACGAGGCGCTCGTCACACCCAAAGCCCGATTCCAGATACATCTTCCCGGCAAATCACTTGGGCGGTGTTTTCGGGACCCATCGGTGTTCTCCCAAACCCGGCTCAACATCATCCGGTCGCTTCGTGTACGACAGACCGCACGACCGTGCCTCCAGACAGGAGCAGACTTTCCATACCGACCACAAGCCATGCCCTCAAAATGGACACCCCGTGTTCTCAATGGAGTTGATTTTTCGTGCGGCCGTAATATGGCCTTTATGGAGTAGACGGGATATACTCGTCAACTTTCGATCTCAAAAAAATGAGGATACCGTGAATTACACCTTTCCGCAATTACAACGGCTGAGCCTGCTCTTGTGCATAATCGTCAGCTGCTCCGGATGTGCTCCCAAAATCGAGCCGTTGAATTTTTCCGGATTTTTAACCGATTACACCAGCCTTCGTCCCTCGCCGGATGACAGCGGTGCCTGGAGTTATCGGAAGCCGGGGGTCAATTTCAAAGAATACGACCACATTATTCTGGATCCCCTGGTGATCTGGCCCAGCCAAAATTCCGAGTATGGCGGTCTTGATGCCTTAACCGCCTGGAAACTGGCTCTGGGTTTCCAGGAGAGCATGAGCCGCGCACTGGCAGGAGGCTATGTGATTGTGAAAGATCCCGGGCCTGGAGTCCTCCGGCTTCGAGCGGCTCTGACGGACGTATTATTGGAACGCCCGTCAGTGTCCACGCCGGACCATATCCTTCCGCTGGCCAATGACCTGCTGATCAGGGCTTCCGAAAAGATTTCCGGCATGAATGCCCTGGAGGGAGAGGCAGCCATTGAGGTCGAAATATTGGATACTCAGAGCCGGGAACGACTGGTGGCGTATGTGGAAAAGCGGATGAGCTCAGAGATCCTCATCACCCGCGATAAAGATTCCCTGGGACCGGTGCTGGAGATCTTTGACTATTGGGGCAAGAAACTTCGCCAACGGTTAGACGAGGAACGCGGACTACGGGAGTATCGGAAAGATATTCAATAATCCGTGGTGGTGTGCTCAAGAAAGAAGTGTATCCGCATCAGAAATTCATATGAATCGGCCGGGCCGTTCACTCATCCCGGGCGAATGCCTGCCGGCAAAATTCCATCACTCCCCGTTCCTGATAGCACACAACTAATTCCAAATCTTTCTCCATCCTCCCATTGGCACGTTGGTCCGTCACCTGCGGACGGGTGTTGAAAATTTCCGACGGAAATTTCAACCACGTGACGAGAGATTGCCGACCAAAACCTTTGTATGAAACTGAGTCTCTGATTCTTACGAGGTAGTCGGGAGAGAGAGTTTCTTTTGAAGACCTGTGTTACGATACCTCCCGCCGAATGGTTTCACCAAATTGATCACTGATCGTTACACCTTTATTCATGTCATTTCCAGGGAGGCGCTCCATGAAACGGCAGGTAAAGTGGATTTTGTGGCTAATTCTCATCATCCAAAATTGTGCAGTGCCATTGAGCTTTGGCGAGAATGACCCACAACCATTTTTTCCCGTGGAGGCCATGAACGCAGGACTGTCAAAAGCAGACCAGCATATCGACCTTACGACCCCACGTGTTGCGCTAGAACACTTTTTGGATCAGGGAAGGGTCCATAATTTCCACTCAGCCAGTCACACCCTGAACTTAAATAAATTTTCATCTTCTGACCAAAAAACCAAGGGACCTGAATTGACGGAACAGTTGTATTTCGTCCTGAATCAAAAAATCCAAATTAATTGGAGTCAAATCCCGGATCGACCCGATGGCACGCTTGATGTCCCTCTGGATAACACCAGTCCTTTAGCCGGAAAGCCCCGCCGAAGCATTAAAATTGGGAGTATCACCTTCGATAATCGTGAGGTCGAGATTCGTCTCGCACGTTACAAAGCACCCGACAGTCCGGCCCAGTGGCAGTTTAGCGAGGAAACCGTCAACAAAATTCCTCAGCTTTATGCGCAATTTGGCCCCGGTCCACTCGTAAAATATTTTCATCCGGCAATCAAGCGTCGTGTGTTGAATGATGACCCTTTAGGGCAAATCTTCGTTCTGGTCTTCATTGGAATAATTTCCTTCGCCATAGGTTGGAGCGTTAATCGGATGGTCATGGGTTTTTTCGAACGATCCACCAGAAAACACCTCTCCGATGCAGCAAGACGGTTGCGCACCCCCGCAGGAATCTTTTTTAGTTTGATCATGTTTGATCTCATTGCGTTCTCTCTCATCTCTCTCTCGGGGCCCCTCATCAGTGATTTTGGTCCCATCCTGAAAACCCTCCTCATTCTGTCCATCACATGGTTTATCATTCGTATAACAGAGGTCGTCACGGATTTTTCTTCGCACCAATATACCCACAGGATCGACACCGAGGGCGAACAGCATGCCCGACAGATGACTACGCATATTTCCGTGGCCCGGCGAGTGATCATCTTCATTACGATCGTGTTTGCAGTTGGATTTATCCTACGCCAATTTCAAATGTTTGAAAATCTTTCGTTTTCCCTTTTGGCATCAGCTGGTGTGGCAAGTGTAATTTTGGGCGTGGCAGCCCATAGCGTTTTAGGGAATATCATGGCCGGAATGCAGGTAGCCATTACGCAACCAGCCTGTATTGGCGATGCCGTTCGATTTGAAAAAGAATGGGGATTCATAGAAGCCATTACCTATACCTACATCACGATCCGAACCTGGGATTTGCGACGGGTGGTCATCCCGTTGTCCTACTTTATTGAGCATCCATTTGAAAATTGGTCTATGAAAGATGCACACATCATTAAACCGATTTATCTGTATGTGGACTATCGAATGGATGTCAGTCACCTACGCCAAAAATTTAAAGAGATTTTAGAAAATTCTCCCGAGTGGGATCGGCAAACTCCTCCCGTTATGCAAGTCACGGGTTTAACGGAGGAGGCCATGGAATTAAGAGCATTATGTAGCGCAAAAGATGGGAAGACCGCATGGAGTCTTCAATGTGCAACCCGGGAACAATTAGTGGCGTTTCTGCAAGAATTTCATGGAGGGCGATATTTGCCCAAACAACGGGTATTGCTTGAAAAGGACCAATTCGAATCCTAGTGAACCCGGACCAAATTTTTCCTGGCATTGTAAAAAAAGTGTAGGGACAGACGGGAATTCGATAGAAAAAGGGGCCCGGGGCCCTGGGGCTTCGTGTCGAAATATTGGATACTCAGAGCCGGGAACGGCTGGTGGCATATGTGGAAAAGCGGATGAACTCAGATATCCAATAATCCGTGGTGGTATGCAAGGCCCCCTTTATCCGATACCCAAACGAACAGCACGAGCATTGATTTCCTCATGCAGTGAGGATCGAAATGCCGATTGGAAGAATCGTTTCTGAGCGCATCAACAACCCCCCCGCACGTATTCGGCCACGAAGGATTGTGGCGTTAGGCTCCTCCTGGCCCCATCTTCACCCCTTCGCCCCAGGTGACGGTTAATGCAAAAAAGTGAAGAGTCGTGTTCTTAAAGTCACCGGATACCCGGCCGGACAGTGGTCCACGACTTTGATCAACCGGCATATCTCCCACCCAGGTCAGTTCATAGGAAAAACCAAGATTGAGGGTTCGCGTCGTTTGCCAGAGGGCTCCCAACCCGAATTTGTAGGTTTCGCCAACAGGAAGGCTGAGGGTGCGATTTTTATCCTTCACCATGGAACTATCATAGGCAAAACCGGTTGAGAGCACCCATGCGGGATTCACGCGATATTGGGTCCCAAACGCCACATGCCAGGTATCCTGATAGTTCAGGTTGGCGACGACGCTTGTGGGATTCGCCGTATTCACGCCGATATCCACCTTCCCGAATTCAGACCAGTCCTGCCATCCAACATCACCCATAATCGCCCACTGCCTGCTCAGGTCGTGGTAGGCGCTGAACATCAGCGATTGGGGGACGGTAATGCCCACATCGAGTTTATTATCCAGCAGCCCGTTATTCTGCAGGGCGGTGCCGATAGGACCAAGATTCGAAAACTTCGGCTTATCGGAAAAATTCAAATCAATGGGCGATTGATACGTGAGGCCGAAGCGTGTTCCTCGTGTCGGGGTAAACATCACACCGATATTGCCTCCCACCCCGACTGCCTGATCTTTGATTTGCATTTGCCCGTCGTTGGTACTCCCGAGATTGTTGATCCCAACGGTTTGTTTGACTGCGCCAAGCATCACGTTAACGCCTCCGCCGACAGACAGGTATTCATTTACCCGATAGCTTGCGGTGGGCATGAAACTGACTCCGGCCAGCAGTGCATCTTTCACGTAATAGCGACCGACCCATTCCCCTTTGTATTTCAATCCAAGCCCGAAATTGGAAAATATGCCAAAGCCCACTCTCCAATCATCTCCCAGGGGATGCACGTAAAATCCGCTGGCTCCGGGAAACACATCGATGGGATTCCCGCCGCCGCCGCCGGTCGGGGTGGATTTGCCGTCGGAGGTGAATCCAATATCTCCATATAACAGCTGGGCGCCACCCTGAAATTGGGCACCCTCCAGGAGGGTCATGCCGGCGGGATTTTTAAATAAGGTTGACGCATCCTGAGCGCGGGCCGCCCATCCCGCTCCGGCAAGTCCCACGTCCGGAGTTCCGATCTCAGTCAGAAAAAGTCCTCCGGCTTGAGCCCATGAAGGCAGGAGCCATGTTCCTATCAAGAATAAACACAGGATAGGCAATCGGAATTTCACCGCAAACCAGACATTCATAATTGTTCCTTATGTGAAGGATGCCTTGCCGGAATGTCCAGGGCCACGCTTCAAACATGGCCCTGGAATCGCTTATTCAAATTGGACGTCGAGAATCTTTCGAGCCGCATCCTGGCCGGACGGCAGGAAGGCGCACCCGAGATAAACCGTTTGATTGGCTTTCACCGGTATTTGGGAAGTCGTGATGACCTTGTCTCCGGTGATCTCGGCAACGGTAACCAGGACCGTCGCCTCCGGATGTTTATTGACAAGACCTTGTTCAATCTTGGAATGCGGGCACTCCCCGTTAGGACGCTCGATCATTTGAGCATACGGTGTGGCATCCATTTGCTGGAGATTCCCTCCACCACAGGACGCCAAGGTAAGAATCACCCAAACGGACCACCAGGGCACGCCTTTCATAGTCATCTCCTTGTCAGTGAATCACACGATGATATGACCAAATTTCGTTGGGAATGTCGGGCCCTTACGCCTCAGGCTCCACGCAATTTTGTTCACCTCGAAGCAGACATGCCCGCCACCGTACTTTTTCCGCCCAATACCGGTAGGCTTCCTCAACATCGTGCCACGAATTGGTCACTCCGCTCAGACTTTTCGTCCCGCCCCGGCGATCCACCGCAGCGGCCAACAGGGTTTTGTCCGAGGAATCCGTGACTTTCATCTCCACACTCGCCGAACCGGTAAAACCGGAAACGCCCGTCGCGAAACCTTTGACTCCGGTTAAAACTCTCAACTGAGGAACGATGCTGGACACCGTATCTAGAACGGGATTGGAGGTTTCGGCTTCCGTAATGGCCGCCTGAATACGCATGACATCCGGGCCGGGTGTGGTCACGATTTCATAATCGTTTTTTAAGGCATCATGCAATTTGACCCAGAAGAGATCCGCCATCCGTTGACGATCTTCCGCGGATACGTCTTTCAATTGGGAGTCCTTGCCGATCCAGAGGGTGACAGGATCAAGAATGATTTTCTGATATTTTTTCCAATCGGCTTGAGGATTTTTATAGATCAAAAGGGTTTCGTCCTTTTTCCCTTCCTGCAACATGGAATAGTCTCCAAGAAATCCTGATTGTTCCACGCTCCGAGAATGCTGAGTACTGGCACAACCCGATACGCCCACCACCAGGATGAGAACCACATGTAACGGTAAACGAATCATCACGCTTCTCCCCTCACTTTAAAATTGATAAGATGCTCGTTAAAGGCAGTTGTCTTTATCGGGATTATAGCGATATCAGCATGGAAAAAATACGAGGAATAACAGGCACGAAACGTGGGGTCCATGCCGTCAACTAAAAAACTCCGCACATCAGTACACTAGAACAGTGATGATTTAAGAAGCTTCCAAAGTTTAGAAAAATACCATCATACAGACAGTCGTCCCAATCCCTCCCGGCACAACACATCAGGCGCAAAGGCCATGGGTCTTGCATGTTTCCATGGCATGAAGCAATAAAATCCGTCTGATTTCCTGAATCGTATGCGTATTCGATTGACAGGAATGCCCGGACCGGACGATAAATTCCGACTCCATGCCCTCCACGTGGGCGCTCTGATAGGCCACGACCCCATCGTTCCCTTCCTCCAAAGGCCCATCACCTTCCACCGCAATAATGGAGTGCCCGGTAATCCCGGGAGCCAGAGGCGTCTGCGGCAGGATGGTCATGAGGGGGCTTCCCGGTTCCATGGCAGACACACTTCCCAAATTCTTCCCTTGGATTTTCAACTTGAGGGTATCCATTTTGAGAGTCATGAGATCGGTGATGCCTGACATCAATCGGCCCGGCAGCTTTACGAACTTGGCCAGTTGATGAGCCCCCCAACTTCCGGCCACATAACTCCCATGTTGTGGCGTGGCGATAAAGACGAGGCGATTGACAAATGGCAGGGATTCAATAAAGAGACTTCTTTGCAAGAGATCACGGGTTTGGTCCGAGACTTTCAGGTCCTCAAGTGGAGAGTTGCTGATCGCGTCCCAAAAGGTATTTCCGCTGTCGACGGCTGTCAGTTTCGCGAGCAACCCACCTTGACTGTGCCCGATCAGGACCATGGCATCGAGGGCCGGGTCTTGATATTTTTGCCGGAGTTGGTCCACGGTCTTTTGCAGGAGTTCACGGAGCAACGCCGCAGAGTACAGAATGGGATTCCCGGTATCATACGTAAAATACCAAAATTGAAAACGACTGCGGATCGAGGGATCGATGATCAAATCGTTGGTCATGTCGGCCCACCTTCCAGGGCCGGAGGCCGTCCCGTGGACAAAAACTACCGGAATGCGCCCGGGCCTGTACGGCTCGAGAGCCGTTAATTCTCCTGACTGCAGCGTAAGCGAATCACCCATGAAAAACCCCTTCAGTTCCCGTTCCCAGACTGCGGCTTCGGACAGACTGGCCGCCAGAGAAGAGGTAAACTCAATTTCCAACGGCACATCCCTTCCTTTGATACGGACAGCCTTCTGGTCATAGGCGTTGTAGATTTCCCAGTCCCCCTGAATGGAATCGGTTGTCAATTGTTGAAGAAGGTTGGAGAACCGCATGAAAGCGGTGACGGGCATTTTGCCCTTGGCAATCTGCAGTCCTTCCTCCTGCCCTAAGGGTATTTGATCGGCCGCTAAGGGAACTCCGACGCCGGCCTGCCGATACCGGTTTTGTAACCCGCGGACTTCCAACTCTGCGACGGGAATGAAATTGGTGAGTGTCCGGTTTTCCCACTGGAGCCGATTATCCGGAAGGGCCACCTGGAGGGTTCCGAAAGGAAGCGAGTACGTTCCGGATTCCAGATTCATGAGGGAACGATCTTTTGCAATAAACGCTGATGTCAGTCCCCGATTATACACATCAGCCGCAATCCGCACCCGGGGATCTAATGGGTTGAGAGGATGAGTTGAAGTTTCGGGAAACAAATACAGATACGCATACACGGCTGCAGCCAGATAATAGGACGGTTGATTGGACTTTTGGGCATACAAAAAAGATAATTCAGCAAGCGCGAATGCCACGTAGACTTTCCGTTGGTCTTCGGCGAGGAAGAACTGGTGCAGGTGTTTCAACGCCTGACGGGGATAATCAAAGTAGGCATCAGTCAGGTCTGTGACACGCAGCACAATATCGGTATAGGGGCTAAGTTCCCCTGAAGAAATCACGTTTTTGGTAAGTTGGTGCCGAACGGTCTCAGAATCGACCCGGGCCACACCCACCGGGGTTTGACAGCCGGCCAGCATGGCGGCGGTGAGGATGACGAACAACCATTGGCAGTTAGCTTGCACACTCGCCATCATCTATTTATCCATTCTTAACAGAAAATAGGGTAAAGACTGCCTTCGACTCATCTTGAATCCAGGATTTTCGTGGATTGGTTCACACATGACTACACCCGGATCACCGACTCGCCCCCTTTAACAGGGAGGAGCGAGCCGGCCAGGTCGGCACAAAACCGAGGGACCCCACCTATACGATCCCGCTGAGGGAAAAATCAGAAACCATGGCTGAATCCTCGACTAATCCATCAAGGGAATATTCGCAGCCAGGTCAAACTTGATCGCCGCCCGGATTTTATTTTCCATTTGCAGGTACCGCGCGACTTTATGAGCGGGCAGCACTTTGCTGAGTTTTTCGGCATACTCCCTCCGCATTTTGACTTCCGCCCCTTCGGTTTTGATTGATTCGTTAATCAGATCTTTGGCTACTTTATCGGGCACGGACCCTTTATTGTAGGCCTCCGCATATTCGTTGATGAGTCCGCCCAAATGTTGATTTAAATGTTCGAGTTCTTTTTGATACCCCTCATACAGGGGCCAGAAATCTTTTGATTCCTGGTCCGTCAAATCCATATTGCTGGCGATGAGCAGCTTCTTATCCGCTTTGACCTTATCGATCAGGATTTGCAAATTGGTGATTTGTGCATTCTCCGCAAATGCTGGAGTCACACACGTGATAGCTGCGGCAACGACAAACATGATGAACGGCTTCATAAGATAACACCCCTTGGTTGTAAGTAGATGGTGAATGCGAAGCGATCGAAAGCCTACCCTACAAATCTTCGCCTGAATTTGCGGCCGCCAGCGTAACAAAGGCACTAATTAAAGTAAACGCTTGAGGAACGTCGATTCACCCTGACCTTCGATACGGTTAAAGCAGACAGCGCACCATGGCCGCAGCGCGGGAGCCGGCTAGAGTCCTGGATGCGGAAATCAGGGAGAGAAAAGATGGGGACGAATGCGCCGGGAAAAATCAGGAGCCTGATCGGCTTGTAAGGCCAACTCATTGAGGTGTGAACGACGCTGCAAGTCTTCAAAAGAAAAACCGGTGCCCAGTTTTCCCTGCTCATGGAGATAGGCAGGCGTGTACCCGCTTAACAGGATCTTCCAGGAGAATGGCACATGACCGGGATTCAACCGCGTATGCATCCAAATGACGTTCGTGCAGTTGGCGGTGAGCGTATTATAAAACCTTGGCCGCTCGCGCAGTTCGTTGATGGTGTGCATGTATCCCAGAAAGACCCGTCTGGCGTTGTCGGGTGATCCCGCCAATGGATACAGATACACGTCTTCGGGTGGATCTTTCCGGTAATTCGTCCGGACCCGGATCAGATCGCGTTCGTCACCCACAATATAGATCAGCTCGTACTGTTTAAAAAATCCTTTAATTGACGAATAGCCTTCCGTGGCTTCCTTCCTGGCTTCGATGGAAATGGCCAAATGATCATCACCAAACCCGAAGGTGAGAAAAATATGGGCGATTTCCGGTCCCATCCAATAAGCGGCCACAAGGTCTGCGGAATTCAAGTTTTCAAGATCATACGTGCGATCGTAGTAGGCGGGCGTAAAGTCGGTTTCGGTATGGTAATCAAAGTTTCGGATGTTGTGGACCGTAATCAAATTTCCATCGAAGGTGGCATGGGGAAGCACCGCCACTTCCGGTTGCCAGTGGCGATCATTGGACGCCTCGATCATGCTCCACCAGACAACGAGCACAATAAACAGACTGAGATAGGACCCGGTGGCCATCCATCGAAATCGCCGGGTGCAATACCCCACCAACGCCATCAGGCTGGATAGGGCAAAGCCTGAAGCCAGGAGCATCCGGAGCGTGTCAGATTCCGGCCCGTCAAAATATAAAGCGAAGGTGCCCCAGGCTCCAGTGGCCACAATCAGGGAAGCTCCGAGGAACAAACCAACGTACCTTGTTATCCGGCGAAAGGAAAATTCCTGATTCATGTGTATCAGAGTTTGTGTGTCAGAGTTGAAATGTCTAGTTTTCCTAGTTCCTTGCGGAGCCTACCACAAATGACGCGCCACAGTGGCAAATGCCACGGAAAATCCAGAGCACTTGACATACACGCAAAATTTCGATCAACGATCCGGATACCTTAAAACGTATTTAGATTTGGAACTGAAAGGTTGAGCTGCCGGAGTCGCAAGGTGTGCTGGTCCAATCGGCGGAATGTTTACGAGGGGATAACAAGTCTCCCCAATTTTCTGTGTGAGGTTCAGGGATGAGGGCTCTCGCCGTCAAACGACGGTATCACCGCAAGGGCAAGGCTTTCAGCCAAAACCCTGGGGAATTCACCATCCGGTTGGAGAAAAATGGGACTGCATTTCGCACCGGCGGTCCAAGAGTACAAATTAATTTCGGATGTTACCAGGTGAACCGGAGAAAGCCACCGTTATAGTCTGGACCATTAACCGAAGGAGGACGAACCAGCGGAAGCCGGTCGCGATTCACGGGGATTTCTTTCGGAAGGCTTCCTTCTGGAATAACCGTTTCCAAGGCCTGAAAACTGTGCATTTCGACGCCTAATTGGATTCCCGGTAACACCCCTGGATCTTTGAGAGAAAAATTTGGACCGTGTTTCCATTGAAAGTCGTACTTCGGAGGAGTCTCTTGAAGAAGCGGGACGTCGAACAATTTTTTTTCCCACTTATGGGAATCCGGCAATCTGGCTGTGCTCTTTTCCGTGAGATCAGGCATGGGACCGAATTCCTTTCCGCCCACAACATTACTGGCCACTAACATCGCTTCTGCCTTCGAAGAAATTCCCAAGCTCGACCACGACAGCAACAAAAGAATTGATAAAAGTAGAATGGGATTTGAAATGTTTGTTCTGGCTGCTGAGTTCATCATGCCACTCCTTCCTTTTATTTTACCCCTTCACCATCTTGTCTTCCAAGGGGAGACCCCTATTGTCTGTCTTAAAAAAACCTGATGGGCGGACCTTCCGTGTCTGCGTAATAGGGTCTTCAATCACCGGGGTCCACAAGTTCGCGTTCTATCTCCTTGATTGCCACCCTCCAAGCCTCCTCCACGGCCGGACTCCAGGCATCCTCCACACACTCCGCAACAACCTTCAAAAAGGTCTCTGCCAGTTTGTTGAACCGCCTTCTTTCTATAGCTGGCCTGAGCTCCACAATTGGAACAGTCCAATATTCCTCCAATGCCGACCCAAGATGACGGCCTGACCGAAAGGCGGAAACCAATGCCTCAAAACCTTTTAAAAAGGCCTTTTGGAATTCCTCAACTCCTGTGGCCATGAGAAGCTTTCTGGTGACCGGATGTTCCTCCAAGAGGCGGTCATACAATTTCCTGGAAAATGGAGATGTAGCTTCACCTAACCAAATAAACCCTTTTTCGATGGATATGAGTTGGGTCTCAGTGAGGCCACAAAAATTTTTGGTTTGAGAATTTTGAGTCATCGATTTGATCCTAATTTATTCATGGGTCAATTTTTGACTTTTAGTCATTATTTATCAAAAAAAAGTTTTTTCTAGGCCATGCCTGCTTGATGACACTCGTGCGGAAAAATTTCATTCAGGATGCGGTTCCTGGTTTCTGCCCAATCCAGCTCGTGAAAAAACGGATGCCAGCCGAACCCATCCAATAAGGCATGGATGTTTTCCCACACCGCTTTTCTCGGATCTGAAATTCCAAGAGCTTCCAAGTTCACTTCGGAGAACATGAGCACAAAGGCCCCATAGGCCCCGGTCCACAATCCAAAGGTGACCTCCTCAATGGTCACCCCCTTCCGAAGTTGGACGTGGCCTTCCTTAACAGCGTCCCGTAAAACTCCGGAGACAATCCCGATATTATCCTGCTCGGCCTTTTCCAGGTTTTTTTGGAAAACCGGAGAGGCCTTTCCCCTAATGGATTCATTCTGGAGCAACAGTTTTGATTTAAAATGATCAGGATTAAGCTGAATGAACAAATCGTATCCCAAAGCCATCGCAGCCACTCGCTCCCTGGGAGTCCCCTTAAACTGGGACCCTCTCAAGAGAAAGGTGCCGCATTTTTGCGCGGATTGAATGAGCATCGCGACCAATATTTCTTCTTTACAGGAAAAGTGCTGATAAATCGTTCCCTTTGAATATTCGGTAATTTCCGCAATCCGGTCCATGTTGAGATCGATATAGCCAACTTCCAACAACAGGTGTCGGGCAGTGTCGATAATCAGCGTTTCCCGCTGTGCATACTCTCGTTTTTTTCTTTCTGAGGTAGCCATTTCTGCCTGGTATAGCACAATAAATGACTTTACGTCAAATTTTGACTTTTTGCACGCATGTATAGAATTTTCAAAAACCTACATTAGAGAATAGGCTTGAACGTCAGTTTTGCGTAGCCGTTGATTCAGCCGTAACTTCACGTGGTCTCACTCCTCTCATAGATACCAACCCAGATCCGTCCCTTGAGGAAATACTAACGGACCCATCGATTGGTATTTTCATTCGTTCCTCAGGGACTATGTGGATCACGACAAAAGACGTTCACCTTTCTCTCTGCCTTCAACTGATTGTCTGCTGCCGTTTCATCCATCGCTCCCACGTCAAGGAACGACAGGGATGGACGGGCAAACGATGCACTTGAAGAATCAGCGCATTCACCATACCGACCAAATGTTTTCCCGTATCCATGGCGAACAGTGCCAACCGGGACGGGTTCTCGGTACTTGCCCCCTTGGCGCGATCTCCGCACGATCCGTGGGAATGAGTTTTCATTCACCGCCCTCAAGCACCAATCCTTTATTGTAGGCTCCGACATTTTCGTTCGGGGTGGATGTTTAACTGTCCCAACCCTTTTTGATAGCCTTCACACAGGTGCAAACCTCCTTAAACTTCTGATCCGTCGAATCTATATAAGCGTCGATTAAGAGCTTCCTATCCCTTTTCACCTTATCGATCAGGATTTGCATAGTGTTGGATTGTGCATCCTCAGCCAGAATCAGCGTCACGCACACGTCCGCTACTGCAATGAGAGAATTATGAACAGGCCTCACTGTTTTCTCCCGATAGTGGCAAAAAAAAGGATGCCCCCAAAACTCTATTTTTAAACACCCCATTGCAACAAAAGTCAGATTGTTGATGAACAATAATTAAATGTCAGGAATCTCAAAACTAAATTTTAGCAGCTTCGACACAATTCCTAACTTGAAAAAGGAAGATAAGCAAAGGAGGAAAATGTATGCACGCAAGAAAACGGGTGACGAATTTTATGTGTCAGGTATTGGCACTGCTGATCGGCCTGTCCACGGCTGACTTCATGTTGGGAGGCTTTGCTCTCGGACAACCCACGTTGAAGGAAATCGTGGCAGGAAAGGAGCCTTCGACAAATGAGGAACTCGAACAAGGCAAGAGCGAAGATACGAAAAACTCGAAACTCCCGATTCCGGATGACCCATTCGGTCGTGGAACTCCCCGTGGCACCGTGGAAGGCTTTTTAACCGCCGGCAAAGAGGGTCGGTACGAACGCGCCACGGAATACCTCGATTTTCGTTACCTGCCAGGAAAGATTGCCAAAATCCCGCAGCCCTATCTCGCCAGACAATTTGAGATCGTACTGGATCGGGCACTTTGGATCGACCCTACCGATTTGAGCATCGATACCACCGGCAAGCAAGAAGACGGCTTACCCTCCTACCGAGACTCAGTGGGACACATCGAGGTGGGAGGCCGAACCATCGATATTCTTCTCCAGCGGGTGCCCCGCGAAGATGGAGTATTTATCTGGAAATTTTCCAACGCGACCGTCGCTCAAATCCCAGGGTTGTATCAAAAATACGGATACGGGTACCTGGAAAATATTTTTCCTGACGCCTTTTTCGATCTTAAGATGTTGGGGTTAGAAATCTGGCTGTGGGTGGGTCTCGTGACCATCGCCATCTTGGCTTATGGGGCAGCGTATGCCCTCACTTCCTTGATTCACCTTGTTGTCCGCTCTCGCCCATCCCCTTCCCGTGATCAATTGTCACGCCTGGTGAAAGGTCCCGGACGCTTTCTTCTGTTTCTCCTGATAGCCAGAGTCCTGATTGAATATATTAATCCTCCCATTTGGTTTCAAGCCGTGCTTCAGGCACGAACGGTGATGACCATTGCCCTCATCTGGACGATATTTTGTATGGTGGATTTTATGCTGGCCCGATTAACCCAGCGATTCGAACGGCAGGGAAAAAGTTCTGCGGTCGTCATTTTATCCCCGTTGGGAACAGGTCTCAAAACCCTTTTTGTCATCATCGCCTTATTAGTCTGGCTCGATAATCTGGGATTTGAAGTGACCACCATCCTCGCAGGACTCGGCATTGGAGGGGTGGCGGTGGCCCTGGCCCTGCAAAAACCTATTGAAAACCTGATTTCGGCCATCACGTTGTACACCTCGCAACCGGTGGCCGTGGGAGACTTTTGCCGGTTTGGCGATAATATCGGCACGGTTGAGGAAATCGGGTTGCGAGCGACGAAAGTTCGAACCCTTGATAACACGATCATCACTGTTCCTAACGTCGACTTCGCACAAACGCAACTGGAAAACTATTCGAAGAGAAAAAAGATTTGGTATCATCCGCAAGTTCGATTACGACATGAAACAACTCCGGACCAGATACGTTTCATTCTCGTTGAAATCCGAAAGCTATTGTACGCCCACCCCAAAGTCCTTCCCGACCCCGCCAGGATTCGTTTCCAGGAGTTTGGCTCATTTTCCTTTAATCTTGAAATCTTTGCATACGTCGATGTCACGGATTATGGAGAATTTCTCGAGGTCGCTGAGGATTTGAACCTCCGCATCATGGACATTGTGCAGAAAGCGGGTGCAAGTTTTGCGCTGCCTTCACAAACTCTTCACATGGAAAAGGGGAAAGGCCCGGACACCCATTTGGGGGATGCGGCCGAAGCTCAAGTCAAAGAGTGGCGGGAACAGCAGGCGCTGTATCTTCCGAATTTCCCTGCGGACAAGATCGCCGAACTTCAAGGGACGTTGGAATATCCTCCCCCGGGTGCACCGGTTTCCGCTACTGCTTCTTAGGGTAGGATGAAGAACATGGTCCGGGGAGTAGAAGTCTTAGCGAAAGGAATCAATTGAAGTTTCGTGCCACTTGAGAGCACACGCCGCTTGAACCGATAGCAGCGTGTATGGCATCTTTCCGGACCTTAACCACTCAAGGGTACAGGAAATCCTTCGAAACGGTATCTGCCGAGGTTAGCGGTGTTGAGATTTTTCAAGAAAAAAGGAAACCCCATGCATGCAGGCGATAAAAATACCGAGAATCAAAGAGTGTGTCAGCATTTTTCTTCTATTGGCGGTGACAGGCTGCATATCCAAAATATATATCGATTACGATAAACACGCAGATTTCACGCAGTACCAGACCTATGCGTGGAAAGAAGGAACACCGACTAAACACCCACTGATGGATCGCCGGATCATCACAGCTATCGATGAACAATTGATTGGAAAAGGCTTCCAGAAAGTGGATACCAATCCGGACATGGTGGTCTCCTATCACGCCGCCACGACGAAGGAGGTGAGCTATACCACATCCTCAATGGGGTACGGCTACGGTCCTGCCGGGGGAACGACCTACGGTCGGTACGGTGGAGGACTCGGAATGTGGGGAGTGGGTCTTTCATCCGGAACCGCCACGCCCGTAACGGTCGTTAAAGGCACGCTGGTCGTGGACATTTTCGATGCGGAGAAAAGATCAATGCTTTGGCGAGGCACCGCGAATGATACGGTTCATACCGACCCCGAAAAAGTAGAAGACCAGATTCATAAGGCCGTCACCGACATGTTCGACAAGTTCCCTCCGCCCGCCAAATGATATGGCATCCAACTTTTGACGGCTTCATCCATCGGTACATTCCCATCTGACCGCTTCAATCCATTCGCTACATCTCGCTGATGATTAGTGTTGCAAGGCTGATTTTGTAGCCTCCTTTTCCAGAATCAGGCGGTACGCAATAAAGTATTTGTAAATATTACTCACGTATTGCACGGTCTCGCGACCAATATGCTTCGCGGCCACAATCTCCACATTTTTAAACCACTTATTCGGATTCAAGCCCATCGACGGCGCCTCACTCCGGAGTTTCGCGATCCTGGCAGGTCCCGCATTATAGGAAGCTATCGCAAAAAGCCACTGGTTTAACTGGCTGATGTTTGGATCTCTAAAATACCGGTCATGCAGGAAATGCAAGTATTTGACTCCGGCATGAATATTGGGCTCAAGCTTATTAATATTGGGAATATTTACGTTTGGATCCCGGGCGGTACTGGGCAGGAGTTGCATTACCCCGATAGCACCCGCAGAACTTCTTTTTTTTTGGTCCAACATGGACTCCTGGTAGCCAAGGGCCATGGCGAGCACCCAATTAAAACCATAGGGTTTGGCGGTCTTTTCAAATACGTGCATGAGACTTTGAAATTTTTTGCGTTCCTGTTTTGCCAGGGCATGTTTGACGTACGTGGTATTTTTCAAATACCGGGTGAATAACATATTTCCGACCAAGGTCCCCTTCTTATTGTTCCTGACAAACCGATTGACCACCTTTTTCAGTTTTGGACTGTTTTTGCGAAAGGCCCAAGCGATCTCCCCGCCTGTATGGATGGCAAGGTCGGGATGCAGCCGGATATTTTTAAAAATTTGGGCCCAAAATTCCGCCTTTGGGCTATCCATGACAAGCATCGGCAATAAACCCGCGTTCACCATTTCGAGAAGATCTTCGTCTTCAAGGTTCTCCTCTTCAGGGATGAGTTTAATCTCCGGTTTCCCGGCACTGCGAAACGAAGCATTCAAGCGAACAAGGTGTTCGTAAAAACTACTGGACTTCCGCACATGGATGGCCTTGCCGGCCAGATCATGAAGACTGGAGAGAGAGGGGCTACTAGGCCCCGTGACAATGATCTCGCGAACGTTGGTGAGAACCGGGTCGGAAAAATCAATGAGTTCCTTCCGTTCGGGTGTAATCGTGAGGCCACCGGCGGCAATATCACCAACCCCATTAAGCAAATCCGGAATGAGTTCATCACGGTTCACAGGAATGAAGACTAACTGAACCTGCACGATCTTCCGCTTCAATTCTTCGTTAATCTGCTTTGCAAATATTTTCATAAGATCGTATGTGAGCCCACGCTGTCTGCCGCCGTCCAGAAAGAAAAAGGTTTTGCTAAAGGGGACAAGCACCCGAATCTGATTACGGTTGACCATCCCGTCCCAATCACCTGTCCACGGCTTCAGTGCCTGACGGAACTGCGGGCCGAATTGCTCATCCTCCAACTTCTGAGAAGCGCCTGATTCAGAGCCAAGGATGAGAATCAGGACAGAGGTCAACACCACAAGATAAGGGAGAAACCTGGTTTTTTGTCGCGTTAACATCATCATGGTCATATAGGGCGAGCCTATCATGGGCAATTTCCGAAATGCCATTATGAATGTATCCGATAGATGAATCCGAGACGTGATCGAGTCGGTATTAAGAAAAAGCCTGCAAAAGCCCTGATTATGACATCTTAGTCAAGATATTGCCCGCAATGCTTGATGAATGGCTCATTTGTTGAATGCTACCACGAAGTCTCCCATCCATGATTCCCGTGGGAATCGAATTTTTTTATCCCCCTTATTCCATCATTTTTTTGGCGGTCTTCCTTTAATACGCAAGGTACCCAAACGGGGAAAATAGAGGCTCCTCTGCTCGTCCGGAGATTGTGGATGAGAGATAGCTTTTCGCACCAGTCCTGCTAAACTACACAAAAAAAATAATTACCTCTTCTCCTAACAATACCCATTGATGTTCATTTCGACTACACCTCAACAGAGGCTTTGTTGCGCAAAAAGAATGTTATTGGCTTTTCTAAAAATACTATTTAAAAACTGGGTCATGGCGGGGGTTATTCTGGGATTCCTCGGAAGTCAACCGGCCCAGGCCGAGGATATTAAAACCCTTGCAGAAGAAGTGCAGAACCCGGTGTCAGATCTTGTGCGACTGGGGTTTACGAATGGGACATTTTTTGGAGCCGGGCTCAATGACCATCTTTCGAATGTCTTCAACCTGCAGTTCGATACCACCAGAAAATGGGGGGATTGGGCGCTCCTCAACCGGCTTACGATTCCCCTCCCCTATTTTCCAGCCACGGCCTTTGAAGATAAAACGGGAAGCCTCGCCGGACTGGGGGACATTCAGTATACGGGATTTCTGGCCCGTGATGAATCCAAGCGACGGTTCAAATTGATCGGCGGCCTTGGCCCAACCTTTATCCTCGACACCGCCACGGATGATCGTTTGGGCACTGGCAAATGGAGTGTCGGCCCTACACTCGCAATCGTAAGCGTACCGGATCCGTGGGTGATAGGGGCCGTCGTCAGTAATATCTGGTCGTTTGCAGGTGATAATCGACGCCTCAAGGTCAATCTGTTTTCGGTCCAACCCTTTCTCAATTACAACTTCTCCAATGGCTGGTATTTGACCTCTACCCCGTTGATCACCGCAAATTGGGAAGCGGAGGACAAAAGGAACCGGTGGACGGTACCCATTGGAGGCGGATTCGGGAAAGTGGTGTTCCGCGGAGAAAAACGTCCGGTCAACATCAAACTCCAGGGATTTTATTATCTGGAAAAACAGGACCGCGCACCAGACTGGACGCTCCAACTCCAGTTTCAAATTCTGTTTCCAGATAAATCCGCCTAAACAGGGCCGCCTAATTTCCATCTTGCTTTCTCATCACCCCGCGCTTTTAAATCTTATTTCAAATCTGAGCCAGAGCCTCTTCTGTGTGAGTTGGAGGAATGGAATTGATTGGGGCAATGGATTGGACTCTTCCATGGTCTGAAAGGCAATCCAGCAAACGGCACTCAAAATCTTTTTGGAGTGTAAATTTACATTCTGCGGGCAAATAAAATATCCCGGCTCTCAATCTTCAACCATTCGTGTGGGGTAAGACTATGAAAGTACCATCATGTGTGGGGTTATGTTTTTTACTCTTGTCCGCTTGTGGTTCTACGCAACAGTGGGTCAAACCAGGCGCGACAAAGGAAGACTTGAAATCGGCGATTATCCTCTGTGATCGGGAGAACGTGCATTTTGGCCAGGATCGATTCGCCCATTTCGGTCCGGAAGACGAAACCACCCGCCCAAGAAGCTATCCGAGAGGTGGAGGGGAAATGATGAGGGAAAAATGTCTTGAAAGTCACGGTTGGACACGTGAGTATGTCGAGTGAGCCGTCAGTATTCGAATCCTACGCCACGATGGGATCAGGCCGGCCTGAATACATCTGCCGCTTCCCTGCGCGCAATCTTCATTCCGCGATTGGTAGAGTCCTTTTGATAGGCCGTCAGGGTAGGGCCCTGCGTGGAGGGCCCCTGATACGAAGATGAAAGGGTAGTGATCCCCTATAAGAATGGACACGTATGGCCGTCTATCATGACATGGATCAATGGGACCATTCACAAATCACGAAATTTCTTATGTTAATCCGCACAGAGTGTTCTATTTCTCGTTGGGGGATATTGATTGTCCAACTGGCTGGAGCGTGAATCGTCTTGCCCGGTTTCCCAGATACGGATACATCTCGCATTGACATACAGCAAATCCTTTCGAGGACCGAAAACATTCACCAGTGCCTTTTGGGTTCCTTCCACAGTTCCTTCTAAAAGAAAGATATTTCCCCGGGTGGTATAAAACTCCCTTTCGCGTTTTCCGATAAACCGAATAAGAAAATGTCTACTCCTATCAGTTTGACCTATTTGGGGCCCTTCTTCGATCTGCGTTTTAGGATAGGGCAGCCATTCCGCTAATATTAAATATCCCTCTTCCGTTTGATCAATACTGACGACTGCTCCTGCGAGCCTCTTTTCCTGCCCCAGGTAATTTGAGGGATTGTCCGCTATTTCGTCGAACTGGGAGTTGGAGGTTACTGTCTTTGTCCCATTCGAATTAGAAGACAATAAATCTGAGCCTGGTAATGCCGTGCATCCAATCTGCAGACCTACCAGTCCCAATATGCCAAGTACGATAATCCCTTTACTCATGAAGATCCTCCTTTGTGGTAAACAGAAAGCCCTGACAATGCAGACGAAAACAGAATGCGATTGTTTCCGGCTGCATGTGGAATTTTTTCTCAAATGAGAGTCCAAGCCTAGCTCGAACTTATTGCAGCCGGGTCAAGGGCCTGTTACGGCATTGTTAATTTTCAGGAATCAATTCCATGAATAGCATTATCAAACGACCGCATGGAATTCACCGGATTCAATGGTCCGTCCGGTTCGTCTCTGTCTTCGGCCAATCTTCACCGGTCGTGAAGAGCACTTTGCGCAGGTCTTGTGTAGGCTCTGTCGTTGTATGCGATCGGCATACGCGAGTTTCGGCTCACATATAGACCGGTCAGCTTGGGTTCCAACATGATCGATCTGTATCTCTCGCTTTATGCCTGAATGATATTTCGCCGCACCAAGGGCAGGATGGAATTGCCCTTGTACACTGGACCATACCGGCTAACTGCCCCCTTAGGGTATGATCACGGATGGGAAAGTGCACGATGCAACAGTGCATGCCAACCGGTCTGTGTTCCTGCCACCATGATCCTCAAGGCCATGGATTAAGGGCTACCGGCTCGTCAAGGAATGGACCGGAACCAAACCGGGATTCTCCAGGCGGCTGAAAGGGAGTGCGCATGTTGAGATGGTGAAGTGGGGGTGCATGGCCGCACCGCTTCTTTTAAAAGGTTCAACCCATCCGGAGGTTGGGATGAGTTTTGACTTCACCACGTATAATTTGACCGCCTTATTCCAAATCTGAGGACGCAACAAAAATGAATATTCATGCGGGAGAATCCCGTTCGGTTGCCAGGGACCTTCCGCGTTAGCCGACCTTATAACCTTTTGCCTCCATACAGGTACGATGGGCACGATCAAACGTGTCACGCGTGCGCTGGTTGCGGGCACCAGCCTGTTGAACATCCTGCTGATACTCCTGCTCAGCCGCCCGCTGTCCCATCAAGCCCAACCCGCCGCCGGCAGCGGCACCAATGGCTGCTCCCATCCCTGGATCGCCCGCAATGGCCCCTCCGATCGCTCCGAGCGCGGCGCCCCCCATCGCGCCGAACAACGCGCCACCCCCGGATGGCGGAGGTGGCGCGGCGGCCAGGTTCGGATGTTCGGGATCGTAGCCCGTTTGCTGTTTGGCCCATTTGTAACACGTAAAGTCGTCCTGCTCCTGCTGCTCCGGACTCTGCCCCTTTTCCGGAAACACAAAGGTCTTCACCTGCGGAGGAGGCGCATAGTCAACAGGATAAGCCGATGGAGCCGGCCCGGTCTGCTGAGCGCTCACACAACCTGCCAGCATGACCGCGCATGACAGGATAACACACGACTGCTGTACCCTCATCTATCTTCTCCTTTATGTATTCAATCAAGGACCTGCAGCCCTACCCGATCTTGTACCCTTTGGCTTCCATACATACGTTGTGCGCACGGTCAAAGGTGGCACGGGTCTGCTGGTTTTTGGCCGAGGCTTCTTGCACCTCTTCCTGATACCCCCGCTCAGCCCGACGTTGTCGCATCATGCCCAGCCCGCCGCCGGCAGCAGCTCCGATCGCCGCACCTTCACCGGCATTGCCGGCGATGGCTCCCCCAATGGCTCCGAGTGCGGCACCTCCCATCGCCCCCCGCATCCCACCACCACCGGATGGAGGCGGCGGCGCGGCCGCCAGGGTCGGATGTTCCGGATCGTAACCGGTTTGCTGCTTGGCCCACTTGAAACACGTAAAGTCGTCTAACTCCTGCTGTTCCGGACTCTGTCCTTTTTCGGGGAACACAAACGTCTGCGCTTGCAAAAGAGGGGCAAGGAGAAGCAACCCCAGTCCAAACATCGGTCCCATGATCACATACCTACGCATCGATGCCTCCACAAGTAGAGAATGAATTGTTTCGCGCTTATTTCTTTTCGGGAATATGATAGGTCAAATTAGGCCACACCGCGACTCCCTCTCCGAGTTGTTGTGCCGACTCAACACCGCTGACCATCGTAATTTCCCGCGCCTGGATCTTTGAAATCATTTCGCCTTCCCCTGTAATGCCGGCAAACTTGCCGGTGCCGCCGGTGATTGTAAAGGTTCCCCGGCACCCTTCCACATCGCCGGTGCAATTGAATTCTGCAAAGACACGATTGCCCTGCTCACCCGTGATGACACACTTGGCATGACCTGTTTTCGTACCCTTTTTCAAATCGGCATCAACGGTACCGGGACACACGATCGAGGCTGCATGCATCGGTCCTTTGCCGTCATCCACCAACATCACACCGCTATAGACGGCCACCATATAGACTTGATCGGGCCCAACGGGAAAGGCAAAGCCTACCCCTTTCCACGGAGACATGGCTTTGACGCTGCCTTCTTCTGCATGGCCATACCCGCTCAGCATCAACGTGACTGCCATGAGAACTGTCATCGTCACGATCCCGCTCACCAATCGCTTCATGGATTCTTCCTCCTGGTTTATATGAAAATGTCACGAATGCGCGCCAATATACCAAACATTTTCACGCGAGGAAAACCTGGGTTTCCCCCATACTCACCAATTTTCCTGTTCCCCATCGGCGAAGTCGATGATCGCCTTGGAATAAAAAAAATGCTCCACATTCAAGCATGGAATGCGTCCTCGATTTTTCCTGCTGTTTTACCTACAATGTCTGATCCATATTCATAAACCCCTTTCTTGTATACGATTGAACCGTCATTACCACCCAAGGAAAATCACTTTTACTGACAGAATAGCCTACGGTGAAATCCGCAGGGACAGAAAATCGAAAACATCCGGAATCCACCTATACAAATGGAGGTCTGTCATGAGGTCCCTCACAGGTATCATCCTAGGAGTCTTTGCCATTATTGTGGCAGCAGGATGCTCCTCTACCAAAATCACCGAAACGCATCCGTTGTATGGCAAAGAGAAACTTCCCCAGCCGGAACGCATTTATGTATATCCCTTTGCTGCCACCCATTCGGATCTCCCGTCCTGGTCCTCCGCAGCCAAACTGCATGACCCGTCCGGCGCACCGCCATCACCCGAGCATCTCGAGACAGGGCGGAAACTGGGTGCTGCCGTCGCGGAAGAATTAGTCTCGAAAATTCAACAAATGGGACTGACATCCTTGGTGGCAGACGCACAGACCGTTCCACGTGTCAATGACCTGTTGATTGTGGGGTATTTTGGCACGTTCGAAGAAGGCAGCACCCTCAAACGGATGGCCTTGGGTTTCGGATCCGGCGCGGCTGAAATCACGACGGCTGCGGAAGGGTACCAGTGGACAGCCAATGGTCCCCGTCAACTCGGATCCGGGAAGATGGATTCCGGGGGAAATAAAATGCCCGGAGTGGCCTTACCTATTGTTGTCCTGGCAGCTACCGCTAATCCAATCGGACTGATCGTCGGAGGAGGCGCAAAGGTGTACGGGGAGATGTCAGGAAAAGATACGATCGAGGGCGCAGGGAAACGAACGGCAGATGCGATCGCCGAACACCTTGAGGGAAAATTCAAGGAGCAGGGATGGATCCGGTAATTTTGTTCGGCAAGATCCAAATGGCACGAATGGAAGCCGTTGGAAAATACCACCGGTCACGGTGCGTGAGAGCGGCCGGCATTCCGCGGATGGAATATCACGCATGCCGCCGGGGCAAGTGAAAAAGAATTTTGCCATCATGTCGAATCGCACCCTAAACGGAGCAGGACGGTTCACGCATTCGCCCTTGAGACACGAGCCATCCGTGAAGATATGAGTGACCTGCCACGAAAGCACCAATGGCACGGGAGCATAATGAAACGCATCTCCTCACAAATCAGACAATACGCATACTGCCCTCACCTGAAGCGTAAATATGACCCGCTTGACTTTATCCGGGGATATTGAAATTATTCGCCCAACCCCACAGAGGAGAGAAAGCATATGCGGTTAAAGACAAACCAATTCAACATTCTCAAAGTTCTGGGATGGCTCTGCGTCACCCTGCTCATCAGCGGGCCTATCCCTAAAGCCGGAGCCCTGCCGACAGTCGATGAAGTCCTCCAGGAATTGCACCTCTCGGATAGCGACGGGGAAGACATCCGGCAGGGAAAGATTGTCGATTGGTCACCCAGTGAAGGTTCAGATCGGGAATTGGCGCTCGGCATGGCCTTCCTGGTGAACGCCAAACCGGAGGATCTGGAAAAACTCTATCAAGAGGCTATCATTCTGAAAGAAGTTTCGGTCATCACGGCGCATGGCCGGCTGACGGGCGAAGGGACCATGGCGGATTTGGCAGGAGTAAAGTTGGAGCCAAATGGAGAAAAAGAAGCCGGGCGTTATCTGAACGTGGAACCGGGCGACAAACTGAACCTTGATGCAAACGAGATGGCCGCGTTTCAGGCTCTCAAGTCAACCCACCAGGGTGAGGAAGTGCCGGTGCAGGAGGTCGAAGACCTTATCCGACGGAAATTACTCGCCCGCTACCAGGCCTATCGGACAAAGGGGCTTTCGGGCATTGCGCCTTACGAACGTGGTGACGGAAACCAACGGAATGCCGGCGATGAATTGCTCCTCTCCACGAAGGAACTGACAGGTGTGGCCAAATATTTGCCGGCCTTCCATCAATTCTTGCTTACCTACCCACAGGGACTTGATAAGGATGAGGCTAAAAACCTGGAGGAATTCTTCTACTGGCTGAACATTGACGTGTTTGGTCGACCGACCTACGTTCTGGTTCAACGCATGTTATACCATGTGGATGAGGCGGCATTTGCCGTCGAGCGTCAATACTATGCGAGCCACGATTACAACAGCATGTTGCAAGGCATCGCTGCTCTTCCGACCAAGGACGGCACATTCCTGTTCTACATCGGCAGGGTTTCAACCGACCAAGTCGGGGGATTCGGAAGTTCCGCTAAACATCCCATCTCACGAGCGATCACCGCACCGTATATCAAGGACATGTTCCGAGAGCTTCAGACCAAAGTAGGGAAACAGTAGATTCTTTCGGTAGGTGTTGTGTCGGACCTGGACCGTGGCGTTTTGGAACTGTGGCAATCCTTTATCCAAAATTTCCATGGATCTCCTAATCAGGGAGCCCGCCCACCGGTTAACCAAGACTCCCTATTCCAGATGAAACCCGAAATCCTGATAGTATTCCAGTGACCGGCAGGCTTGCTCCTTTTGTTCCCAATCTATCTGAGTCGTCGCTTCGACCTGCGGCCACGACCAAGTACTCTCCATCGGTCCGCCCAAATCCTATCAAAGCCCATCACTTGCATTTCTTTCACGGCTTTTTCGTAGTTGGCTGCGACAGTCCCAATCTTTTGAAAAATCGACAGAGACGAAACGGCTCATCGTCCCCTTTCGCAGCCATTGAACCATCGGCCTGCGTTGTTGGGTCGGCAACGTCCGAGGTCTGCTATTGGACACATCTGAAATAATCAAAACCTAATGCTCAATATGTCACAAATGGGTTCGTCCAATCATGAGTAAGGGTTTTAGATTTTTAAGGGTAAATGGCAAGAAGTCACGATGACAATTCTTGTATAGTGGTCAACCATAAAAGAACGTCCTCCGAGGTAGAGCCCCTATAGCCCGGAAACACACCAAGGGAAAAATTTAAAAAATGTTTTTCCCAAGCCATTTTCCCGGAAGTGAAAGATTGTCCATCATGAGACATTGGCTTAAAGAACCGCTAGTACATTTCCTCATCAGTGGGGGGCTGATATTTGCTGGTTACACTTGGCTCGATCGCGCGCCCGCTCATGAACCGCGTATGGTGCGCGTCACTTCGGCCGAAGTGAACTGGCTTAAGGAAACCTGGGTCCGCCAATGGCAACGTCGACCGGACGACCAGGAACTCCGTGGCCTCGTGACTGACTACCTGAAGGAAAAACTGCTCGCACACGAGGCACGCGAATTAGGCCTGGACGAAAACGATACCGTTGTCCGCCGTCGGTTGGCGCAGAAGATGGAGTTCCTGGTTCAGGACACCGCCCGCGTTGCTGAACCGGTTGAGGACGAACTGCGTCAGGTGTATGCGGCCCACCGCGACAACTACACAACCCCCGTCCACATCTCGTTTCACCAAATCTATTTCAAAAGTGAACCAGAAGCTCGTCAAGGATTGAAAGACATCCAGACGTCCGGCACTGGTGACGTTGGTGACCCCATCCTGTTGGAGCGCGAATATATCCGGACCGACGAGCAGACGGTGACCAGTCTGTTCGGACCAAAATTCGCTGAACGGGTATTTACTCTCGAATCAGGTCCGTGGCAGGGTCCGATTGAGTCCGGGTATGGCTTTCATCTGGTGCGGATCGGTGAACGAGTGCCTGCAGAGTTGCGTCCCTTTGAGGAGGTACGCAGCCAGGTCGTCAACGAGTGGCATCGTTCACAACAGGCGAAAATCCAGGCACAATTTTTTTCGGAATTACTGAAAAAATATGACATCATCGTGGATGAGAGCGTCAAACCGCTGATGGGGCCACCCGGAAACATGGAGATGGCTCGAAGATGATCGGTCCTACCTGGACCGTTTCGTCCCGTGGGGCGTCCGTCCAACGGGACATCAAGGACGCTATTTCTTGGAGACCTTCCGTCTTCAAAATGATCTCCTATTTGTCCGGCCATCGCCGTCCAAAATGGCCACGGCTCGTTACTTGTTGCGCGGTTTTCTTTTTGTTCATCCTCTTGCCGACACTAGGCCTCGCCCACGAGGTTCGTCCGGCCTATTTGGAACTTCGAGAAACCACAACCGGAGAGTTCAGCGTGCTGTGGAAAACACCCGCGCGTGGAGAAATGCGTCTGGCATTGTCACCGGAATTCTCCGCCGGCCACAAAACCCTCACCCCCTTCGTGACCCGCCGGACAGAGACGGCCGCCGTGCAAACGTGGAATATCCGGACCATCGAATCCCTACGCGGTCAAACCATCGGAATTCGCGGGCTTGAACGGACGATGACGGATGCCTTGGTGCGAATTGAATTTGCCGACGGCAATTCGTGGGTCCAACGGCTTACCCCATCGAATCCCGTGGGCACGGTACCCGTGGAGCAAAGTACATGGGAGGTAGCCGGCCAATATTCGAAGCTTGGCGTGGAGCACATTCTTCTCGGCATTGATCACCTGCTCTTCGTGCTCGCGTTGTTGATGATTACCAGAGGGAGGATGCATCTGGTCAAGACTATCACCGCCTTCACGGCGGCGCACAGCATCACACTCGGACTGGCGACGCTGGGATTTATCCATGTGCCATCGCAGCCTGTCGAAGCGCTTATCGCGTTGAGCATTGTGATGGTCGCTGCGGAAATCATTCACACCCGGCATGGGATTGAAGGAATCACAGCGCGTGCCCCGTGGATCGTGGCGTTTTCGTTCGGGCTGCTGCACGGATTCGGGTTTGCGGGCGCATTGAGCGAAGTCGGTCTACCGGAGGGACATATTCCAGTGGCCTTGCTCTTCTTTAATATCGGAGTGGAGGCCGGTCAATTGCTATTCATCGCTGCCGTCATGGGTGTCATCGCAGCTTTTCGACAGGTTCACATTCAAATGCCACAATGGACCCAATATATCCCGCCATACACCATCGGCAGTGTGGCGATGTTCTGGGTCTTTCAACGCGTTTCAGCATTTTAAAAAGGAGAATGCCTGATGAAAACACGAGTGGTTGGTCAAACGATCCTCAGCGGAATGATGGTTTTTACCCTGAGTTTTCATTTGGCCGATATCGCTACCGGCGCCTCGCCGGGACTCAGTGCCCCTGAGAAGGGATCGGTGGAAAAGGCGTTTCCATCTAAGCCCCCCTACTCGCCCTATGCCGGCCGCAGTTTTCCTACGAGACCCTTCTTCGGCGACACCCATCTGCACACGTCGTTCTCGATGGATGCCGGGGCGTTTGGCGCACGACTCACACCGCGTGATGCGTATCAGTTCGCCAGAGGCGGGGAAGTCATAGCGTCGAGCGGCCAACCGGTTAAGCTCTCACGGCCCCTGGACTTTCTTGTGGTTGCGGATCATTCCGACAACATGGGGTTTTTCCCCGATCTCTTCGCCGGAAAGCCAGAGGTCCTGGCCGACCCGACCGGACGAAAGTGGTACGACATGCTTCAATCCGGCAAGGGGGCGGAGGCAGCCATCGAGATTATCATGTCATTTTCGCACGGCACCTTTCCGAAGCCGTTGATGTATTTTCCCGGTACGCGGCCCTATCGAAACGCGTGGCAGGAAACGATCAAGGCCGCCGAGGATTTCAACGAACCAGGCCGCTTTACCGCCTTTATCGGGTATGAATGGACATCCAACACCGGTGGCAATAACCTGCACCGCAACATCATCTTCCGCGACAATGGTGATAAGGCCAGCCAGGTTGAGCCATTTACCGTTTATCCACCGATGGGTAGTGATAATCCCGAGGACCTCTGGAAATGGATGGCCGCCTATGAGCGAAAAACCGGTGGAAGCGTGCTGGCGATTGCCCACAATGGCAATTTGAGCAACGGCCTCATGTTTCCGACGATCGAGACGTTTGGCAAAACGATCGATCGCGAGTATGTCGAAACCCGGGCGAAATGGGAGCGCCTTTACGAGGCGACTCAGACTAAAGGCGACGGGGAGACTCACCCCTTCCTCTCACCCAATGATGAGTTTGCCGATTTCGAAACATGGGATAAAGGCAATCTTGACGGCAGCGTGGCCAAAACAAAAGAGATGCTCGAATTTGAATATGCCCGCTCAGGCCTGAAAAATGGCCTCATGCTTGAAAAGAAGTTCGGCACAAATCCATTCAAGTTCGGCCTGATCGGCAGCAGCGATGCCCACACCGGTCTATCCGCGCTGGAAGAGGAGAACTTCTTTGGCAAAACCACGCCCCAGGAACCCAGTCCGGAACGGATGACCAAAGCTTTTTTTGATAATCCCAAAACCGGGGTGAAGGTGATGGACTGGGAGGTCGCTGCGGCGGGATACGCCGGAGTCTGGGCAACAGAGAATACCCGCGAGGCGCTCTGGGACGCGATGGAACGAAAGGAGACGTACGCCACAACCGGACCGCGCATGCTTGTACGCTTCTTCGGCGGCTTCGATTTCAAACCGGGTGACGCGCACAACCGGATGCCGGCTAATATCGGCTACACAAAAGGTGTCCCGATGGGTGGTGATTTGCGCGATGCCCCCCAAGGTAAATCGCCCACATTTCTTGTCGCTGCGCTGAAAGATCCTATCGGCGCGAACCTTGACCGCATCCAAATTATCAAAGGATGGTTGAGCAAGGACGGGGCTCTTCAGGAAAAGGTCTACGATGTGGTTTGGGGAGACGCCGATAAACGCCGGCCCGAGTCTGACGGCAAGCTGCCACCTGTGGGCAGCACCGTGGATCTCGAAAACGCCACCTGGACCAACACCATCGGCGACCCGGAATTAATCACGGTCTGGACGGATCCGGATTTTGACCCATCGGTTCGTGCCTTTTACTATGCACGTGTCCTTGAGATTCCGACGCCTCGTTGGACTGCCTACGATGCGAAACGTTTTGGCGTGATACCCCCACCGGACGCCAGAATGGTCCTCCAGGAACGCGCGTACACTTCACCCATCTGGTACAATCCGGGGACATAACCCCCAAAACAGTAATCGCCTTAGCAATCAAAGCGGTCATAATCGACCAGCAGGAAAGGAATAGTCGATCCATCGATTTATCATCATCAACATCTCATGTGCGGCGAGGTCCTGATCCTTGCCCGTCGGAAAGTCCGCCCGATGTCTGGTATGAAACCGAAGGCGATGCACATGCCCTCTAACCAAAGGAGATCCGCCATGAAGGTTTTCATGCGGTCCGCAGTATGTATGTTGTCCCTCGTAGTTACAGTCGGATGCGCCTCAACCGAGACATCGAACCGCGAAATACTCGTGACCGAAAAAGTCGCACGACCCGCTCACATCTGGGTCTACGACTTTGCCGCCAGCTCCGCCGACGTTCCGGCCGATTCCGTGCTCGCCGGGCAGCATACCGATCATCCGACTCCCCAAACTCCCGAACAGATCGAGGCCGGTCGACAGGTGGGTATTCACATTGCAGAACAACTGGTCGAGGAGATTCGCTACATGGGACTGGCAGCCAGACGGGCTTCGAGTGAAACCACCCCGCAGATCAACGACCTCGTGATCCGGGGTTACCTCCTCGCCATCGATGAAGGCAGTGCGGTCAAGCGCGTCGCGGTGGGATTTGGCTCCGGTGGGTCGGAGTTGACGGTGGCGGCCGAAGGCTTCCAAATGACGCCCCAGGGACTGCGAAAACTTGGATCCGGTACCGTACATTCCGGAGGAAGTAAAACCCCCGGAGCCGCTGTAGGGACCGCCGCCCTCATTGCCACGGCCAACCCCGTGGGTCTTATCGTTGGAGGGGGGATGAAGGCATACGGGGAATACAGCGGTAGCGCCAAAATTGAGGGCCGGGAAAAGGCGATTGCCAAAGAAATCGCCGATAAGATCAAGCCCAGATTCCAAGAACAGGGGTGGGTGAATTGAAACCCACAGGGCCATACCCCGTGCCACGCGACTGAGGAACATCCACGCATCAAATCGGCAGCCACCCGATGCTCTTTCGGTCCGATCTCTTTTCAGCTAAAAAAGATTTCGCACTTAACGGGACACACGGCAAAGACAACCAAAGGGGTAACGTCACATTCGACGATCTCGAAAAGGCCAAGATCAACCATGATGTCCTGCGTAAAGGCGACGATAAGTAAAACGAAAATTCGGTCCCACCCTCGATGGCAACTGGAAATTCTGAGAACCTCAGCCCGCCAAAAACAAGCATGCACTGCCTCGAACGAATGCCATGCGAAAAAAAGGAGACTGCTATGCAGAACCGTGTTCTGTTTCGCGTGCACCTCAACTCTATCTTCACTACTCTATTGTTAGCCGGACTCTTGATCCAGCCGGGTCAAGCGGCCTTCGCCCAACCCGCACCGGAACGGGAAGCCTATTTCGGCGAAACGCATGTACATACGAGCTGGTCGCTCGACTCCTATCTCGGGTTCGGGAACACCATCGCCGGACCTGAAGAGTTCTACAAGTATTCGCTGGGGCAGCCCATCACGCACCCGGGCGGATTCACGGTGAAGATCACGAAACCGCTTGACTGGGGGGCGACAACCGAGCATGCGGAATATCTCGGAGCCGTTCAGGCCGCGTTGGACCCCGATTCGCAGCTCAGCAAGACCCTGCTTGGGAAATCCTTGAAGTTCGGCAGCCGGGTAGAGGCCGAGGCCACCTACAAGCTCCTCACGGTGACCATGCTCAAAAATCACCCACTCACTGATTTGATGGCCCCTGACGTGTTAGGCACGTACTGGAAGCGGCTGGTGGAGATCGCCGACAAATACTACCAGCCGGGCAAGTTCACGACGTTTGCGGCTTACGAATGGACCTCGACACCGAACAGTGCAAACCTGCATCGCAACATCTTTTTTCTGGATACCAAGAAGGTGCCGGACATGCCGTTCAGCGCGATCGACTCGGATGATCCGCGTGCGCTCTGGGAGTGGATGGATGCCCAACGCAAAGCGGGCAACGAGCTCCTCGCGATTACCCATAATCCGAACCTGAGCAATGGCCTGATGTTTCCGACGGAAGTGGACGACAGAGGGCGACCGATCGACAAGGCGTGGGCAGAGACCCGAATACGCAACGAGCCGCTGGCGGAACTCAAACAGGTCAAGGGTCAATCGGAGACGACGCCGGGACTTTCACCAAACGACGAATTTGCCAATTACGAGGTCGTGGTCTGGCAGTTACTGGGTTATAAAGGCGATCCGCGCAATTTTGGCAGCTACATCCGACAGGCGTATAAGGACGGACTCGCCATGCAGGACAGGCTCGGCCTCAATCCTTATAAATTTGGCGTCGTCAGCGGATCCGATTCGCATAGCACCGCGGTGTCCTACCGGCAGAACAACTTCTTCGGTATTCACGGAGGCAACTTTGACGAAACACCGGAAAAACGCCTGGAAGGTGGGCATTTTGGATTCAAGAACCTCTGGGCCAGCCCTGCAGGTTTGAGTGTGGTGTGGGCGGAAGAAAATACGCGCGAGGCCATCTTTGCCGCGATGCAACGCAAGGAGACTTATTCGACCAGCGGCGTCCGTCTCAGGGTACGCCTATTCGGCGGATGGGAATTCGAACCCGATGTCCTTAACCAAAAAGATTGGGTGAAGACGGCTTATGCCAAAGGCGTATCGATGGGTGGCGATCTGCCGGCTGCAACGGCCAAGGCCCCGTCATTTGTCGTCTGGGCGGTGAAAGACCCCGACAGCGGCAACCTCGATCGCGTTCAGATCGTCAAAGGCTGGTCCAAGAATGGTCAGACCTTTGAAAAAATTTATGATGTCGCCTGGGCCGGCGAGCGGAAACCGAATCCGGCCACCGGCAAGCTGCCCTCCATCGGTCACACGGTGAACCTCGTGACGGCAACGTATACGAACACCATCGGCGCAGTGGAGCTGAAGACTGTCTGGACGGATCCGGACTTCGATCCCAGTCTCGACGCATTTTACTACGCACGTGTTCTGGAGATTCCGACCCCGCGCTGGAGCACCATCCAAGCCGTGAAGTTGGGCAGAGTACCGCCTGACGGTGTGGCCGCGACGATCCAGGAACGGGCCTGGACATCGCCGATCTGGTACACACCAAACGAGGAAGCACGCAAAACGGCCAAACCGGGGATCACCGTCGCCGAACTCACACAAAAGGGCGCGACCGTTCTCGGTGACGAGGAGTTGAAACAGTTGATCGTCGGCAAAACCATCCTGGTCCGCAATTCGGTCACCGGGCAACGGTTCGAAATCCTCCATGGAGCGGACGGCCGACGTCTCATCACAGCCGTAGACGGGAACCTGCCTAGCCTGGATGTCATGGGCGAATTGGCGCATGGCCGCCAAATGCAGTATGAAATCCGCGACGGACGCTACATGGTCGATGTGGCGGGGACACCCTTCGAAGTGATCGTCTATAAGATAGGCAACAAGCACGTGGCGGCACGCAGCAATGAGTTCGGTTACGCCAATTATGAGATCGAAGCTGCACACGAATGATCGGTCTGAGCCGGCGTGAAGAGGTGCAATTGGAAGAACGTGTTGATCCGGATCAGGATGAGCCCGCTTCCGTCGGGCGAACTCCATCGCGTCTCATGCGATGGGGACGCGAGCCGCTGCTGCACTTCCTGCTGATCGGCGTTGCAATATTTGTCGGGTACCACCTGCTCCAACCGGAAACGACAGGGCCGGATGTTTCCGACCGGATCGTGCTGACCGGGGACGACCTGCGCCAGCTCAAGGCAACGTGGCTTGCGCAGGGACGCCCTTCGCCCACTCCCGAAGACATGCGTCGTCTCATCGGGAACAAGGTCCGGGAGGAGATTTTCTACCGGGAGGCACTTGCGCTTGGCCTGGACAAGGAAGACATCATCGTCAAACGTCGACTGGCACAGAAGATGGAGTTTCTCATCGAAGACCTCGCTGCCCTTCGTAATCCTACAACTGAAGAACTCCGGGCCTGGTACGAGAAGAACCCCGAACGCTTCACGCCGGCCCCACGTGTATCGTTTCATCATCTCTATTTTTCACCCGACCGGCGTGGCGCAGGGGTAAAGGACGAGGCTGAATCAGTGCGTGAACAACTTAACGGGAAGCCATTGGATACGCCCGTCCGGGCGACGTCGGCCGATTCTTTCATGTTCAAGGATTCCTACAATGACCGGACGCCGGAGCAGGTGGCCTCAGTGTTCGGCACCACGTTTGCCGAAGCCTTGCTCCTGCTGACGCCGGGATCCTGGCAAGGCCCGATTGAGTCCGGATTGGGCTGGCACATAGTCTGGGTGGAGTCGATCACACCAGGTCGCATTCCCGCCTTCGAGGAAATAGAACAGGACATTAAAGCTCAATGGACCGAGGAGCAACGAATCGAATCCAGCCGCCGGACATTTGACGCGATGAAAGCCCGCTACGAGGTGATTCTGCCTCACGTTCCGACCATGGTTGACAGGACGAAGGGCGGGTGAGGGGGAAGGGTTTGCCATACAGCAGGCAGAGGTGCATGTATGTTTTTTCTGGCACTAATGTGTGTACGACTGCTCAGAGATAGGCTCTGATCGCCTGATCACAGAGCCAAATGACAAGCCTGAAGTATGGTGTCGGCTGCCTGCGCTTTGCGATGCTGTTACCACCCCAAAGCCTTCGGTCTAGTTTCGTGCAGAACAATCACACGCGCAGATGCCAGGAGACATTTATCATAGGAGGTCTGTCATGCAGTCGATCGCACGTCTTGTCGTATCAGGTTTATTTGTCATACTCGCGGTTGGATGCGCTTCAACCAAAGTTACCGACCGTCATCGGCTTGTGGGGACGGAAAAGATCGCCAAGCCAGATCGAATCTATGTGTATGCCTTTGCGCCTTCCCATGAGGATATCCCATCCTGGTCCACGGCAGCGGAGAAATATGCCAAACCCAGCAAACCCCTTACTGCCGAGGAACTTGAGGTTGGTCGCAAGCTGGGCGCGCTGGTAGCCAGAGAACTGGTGACGGAAATTAATGAAATGGGAGTGTTGGCATTAGAGGGTGACGAGCAAATTCTTCCACAACTCAACGATCTCATGATTATTGGCTATTTTGAAGGAGTCGAAGAAGGCAGCACGGTCAAACGTCTCGGACTTGGGTTTGGCTCCGGGGCTGTGGAGTTACGGACAGTGGTGGAAGGTTACCAGATGACTAATACCGGCCCACGCCTGCTCGGGACCGGCAAACTCGACTCCGGTGGAGGTAAAATGCCAGGACTGATTGCCCCAATAGCCGTTCTCGCCGCCACCGCCAACCCGATCGGACTGATTGTGATGGGAACGGCAAAAGTGGAAGGTGAACTGACAGGCAGGACCAAAATCGAAGGGGCGGCCAAACGAACGGCTGAGGCCATTGGAAAAGAACTCCAGATCAGATTCAAGGAAAAAGGTTTGATTAAATAGGTCCTCGGCTCTATTCAGATCAAACCACAATATGGAACGAAAACCCTGCCAAACGCCGATCCTGCGATCGGCGTAAAACAGGTAGAAAAGCTCTACAAGTCCTGGTAGATTCGTGTGGTCCCTATTTACCGCAACAGGAATAAAATTCTTTTCCTCAAATAGTGTGAAGCTATCATGAAAGCCGGTCGTCGCGTGAAAGATCAAGAGAAACGTTCACTATACAATGGGATTAAATCAATTGGCGCAATGGCCTTCATCGTGCTCTTAGTCATCGGGACCTGGTGGTATAGCACGGCACAATCAGACCAGTCCTCTGTGCCGGATCCACAGGTCGGCATGACATGCGATATGGGTGTTTCTGCCGCGAAGTCCGGGCGGTCTCTGTCAGTGACGAATGCCCAACCAGCCCTGCCGGCGGGCCAATCGGTCCCATCCGCAGATGTGTCATCAGATGCTGTACACTCATCGCCGCCCTCCGATCCGGCTCCTGATGGGCTGGTTTGGATTCCCGGTGGTGAATTTTCCATGGGGGCAGCCGATTTATCCGAAGATGAAATGAACGATGTCGGCATGCATGCAACGCGAGATTCCCGCCCGATTCATCGTGTCTACGTGGATGGATTCTGGATGGATAAAACAGAGGTCACGAATGCGCAGTTCAAACGGTTCGTCGACGCCACCGGCTATATCACGGTCGCGGAGCGCACACCGCGTGCGGAGGATTTTCCAGGTGCCCCCCCGGAGAACCTGGTGGCCGGGTCCGTCGTATTTTCTCCACCGGACCATGCCGTGCCGCTTGATACCCATTTTCGATGGTGGAGTTACATTAAGGGGGCCAACTGGCGTCATCCGCTTGGTCCAACCAGCGACCTCAATGGTCGCGAAGAATATCCTGTTGTGCACATCGCGTATGAAGACGCGGAGGCCTATGCCAAATGGGCCGGAAAACGGCTTCCCACCGAAGCGGAATGGGAGTTCGCCGCGCGCGGAGGATTAAGCGGCAAGGTCTATCCCTGGGGCGATGAGTTTCGAAAAGATGGTCAATGGATGGCCAATAGCCATCAAGGCCATTTTCCGAATCAAGATACCGGTGACGATCAATATATGGGCATCGGGCCGGTGGCAAAGTTTCCCCCGAACGGGTACGGACTCTATGACGTAGCCGGGAACGTATGGGAATGGACGAGTGACTGGTATCGGCCCGATTATTACGCACGACTCGCAATAGCAGGCGGAGTCGCACACAATCCGCAAGGACCCGACTCCCCGTTCGATCCTACCGAACCCGGAGAAAAAAAACGCGTGCACCGTGGCGGATCGTTTTTGTGCACCGAACAATACTGTTCCCGCTACATGGTCGGCACACGCGGCAAGGGTGAAATCAACACGGGAACCAATCACCTGGGATTTCGGTGTGTCATGTCCCCAAAATAGAAATCTTGAGAGCATGATGAGCGATTATATGCCGACACGACAGGCCATCGGACGAAAACCGTAAGCAAGAAAATCATGAAAATACAGATACCAACTTATGACATGAATGAGAAAAGGAGAAAATTATGAAGGGTGTCCTTGGTGTTTCCCTCGCCATTCTGGCGGTTTTATCCCTTCCGCTGGGTGCAGCGGCTGAAAGTCAGCTTGATCGGACAGTGCTGCCGATTCACGAGCCGGAATATCCACCCATCACAAAGTTGGATGCTCGAAACGCCACTCCTCCCCCACGATTTGAAGTAAAGGCCCCTGCGGACGCGCCCAACGTACTGCTCGTGATGATTGATGACATGGGGTTCGGAATGCCCAGCGCTTTTGGCGGGCCCATACACATGCCAACCGCAGAACGATTGGCTAATCAGGGACTCCGCTATAACCATTTCCATACGACCGCTCTTTGTTCGCCGACCCGTGCCGCCCTATTGAGTGGCCGAAACCATCACATGAACAACATGGGCGCCATCACGGAAATGGCCACGCCATTCCCCGGCAATACCGGCCGGCGTCCGAACAATGTGGCCCCACTGGCAGAGATGCTGCGGCTGAACGGTTACAGCACCGCGTTTTTCGGCAAGAACCACGAGACGGCTGCCTGGGAAGTGAGCCCCTCCGGTCCGACCGACCGCTGGCCGACCCGGTCCGGATTCGACAAGTTTTATGGCTTCATCGGCGGAGAAACCAATCAATGGGCGCCCTTACTCTATGACGGCCTGTCGCAAGTGGAGCTGTCAAAAGATCCGAACTACCATTTCATGAACGACATGACGAACCAGGCAATTCACTGGATGCGGTATCAAAAGTCGCTTACGCCTGACAAACCATTTTTCATTTACTTTGCGCCTGGGGCCACCCATGCGCCTCACCATGTGCCCAAAGAATGGATCGAGAAGTACAAGGGCAAATTTGATGGAGGGTGGGATCAGTTTCGCGCAGAAACCCTGTCCCGTCAAATCAAACTTGGAGTGGTGCCTGCCGGCACGAAGCTCGCATCGAAACCCGAAGCCATCAAGGACTGGGACAAATTGACAGCGGATGAAAAAAAGTTGTTTGCACGACAAATGGAAGTTTTCGCAGGATTCGGCGAATATACCGACAGGGAAATCGGGCGGTTGGTTCAAGCGGTGGAGCAGACCGGCCACATGGACAACACCCTGATCATCTACATCATCGGGGACAATGGCACAAGTGCGGAAGGTGGCATGAGCGGCCTGTTCAACGAGATGACGTATTTTAATCGAGTACCCGAAACTGTCCAGGACATTCTGAAGCATTACGATGATCTGGGGGGACCGATGTCGTATCCTCACATGGCGGCGGGGTGGGCGGTGGCCGGTGATACACCCTTTATGTGGACCAAACAAGTGCCTTCCAACTTTGGCGGCACCCGGAACGGAATGGTCATTCACTGGCCCCAAAGAATCAAGGCCAAAGGGGAGATTCGCCAACAATTCCACCACGTGATCGATGTAGCACCGACCGTGCTGGAGGCTGCCGGCCTGCCGGAGCCGAGCATGGTCAACGGAACGAAACAGGCTCCCATCGAAGGCGTGAGCATGGTGTATACATTTGATAATCCGAAGGCAACAGATCGGCATACCACGCAATACTTTGAAATCATGGGCAATCGCGGCATCTACGCGGACGGCTGGTTTGCCGGAACGGTCCATCGGGCGCCGTGGGAATTCGAGCCGCGCAGAGCACTTCTCGATGATATATGGGAGCTATACGATACGCGCACTGATTTCAGCCTTTCCAACGATCTGGCTGCCAAGAATTCAGACAAGCTGAAGGAACTGCAGGCTCTGTTTCTGGAGGAAGCCGTCAAATATCGCGTGTTGCCCATAGATGACCGCCTCCTGGAGCGCGTCAATGCAGCTACGGCGGGCCGACCGGATTTGATGGATGGCCGTACATCCCTTACCCTGTATGAGGGCATGGAGGGAATGTCGGAAAACGTCTTCATCAATATCAAAAATCGCTCCCACACTATTACTGCCCAGTTAGAGATTCCCGATGGAGACATTAACGGCGTGATTCTTGCGCAAGCGGGCCGGTTCGGCGGCTGGAGTCTTTATGTAAAAGACGGGAAGCCGACCTATACCTATAACTTCCTGGGCTTACAGCGGTTCACCGTGGCGGCTCCACATACTCTTGAACCCGGCAAAGTCACGATACGGTACGAATTCGTCTATGAGGCACCTGGTATGGGCAAAGGCGGCGTCGGTACAATTTTTATCAATGATCAGAAAGTGGCCGAGGGAAAAATCGAGCATACGCAATGCTGCGTGTTTTCCGCGGACGAGGGTGCGGATGTAGGGTTGGATGAAGGGACGCCTGTCATTGAGAACTATGGAATTCCGTCGCCATATCGATTCAACGGAACAATCAAGCAGGTCACAGTTGATCTTCAAGATATGACAGCTGCCGACCGGCACGAAGCAAATCAAGCTCGCATTGAATATACTCACAAAAAAGCTTTGTCCGACTAAAAATGCTGCATGGTACGGACAGGGAAAGGCTTGCGACTTTTCCTACCTGTTTTCCTCTTCCGTGAATATGGATGGGTGAAGGAGTAATGCCTAGAATTTGCATGGCTGCTGTTACGGAAGATGACGAGACCCGCGATAGTTGAGGATTACGAAATCACCCTGCCCTATCGATTGACGGAGAAGATCAAAAGAATTTTCATCAAATTGAAGTACATGAAATTGTCTGCCCAAGCGGACATGAAGAAGGACTTGCAGCCTCCAGACCTGGGGATGAACCCACTCCTCAGTCAGAAAGGTACGACTGAAATCCCCCAGATGGGGAAAGGCCTTTTTCGAGATCAAACCAGTGCACGGCAGCGAATGTTGGCCCTGACGAACGGATTTACGGCATTAGGGAAGGAGAACGTCTTCTGGCACAGTTTCCTGCATGTGTTTTATCTAACCCTCATTTTGGTGTGTCGCCACTCATTAAAAGAAAATTTTTTAAATGGAAACGAGCCGCCTTATTGAGGTATATTCTGATCGCACTCCTCATCAAGCGAATCTGGTTTTAGCAAACCTTCGCAAGCCCGCTCTAAATCGTTTCGGATAAGAGGCGGTTACCCGCATGAGGACAAGAACGCGACAAGATAATGACACCATTCAACTGCCCAAAATAGTCCACAAAAAATTACCCCCAAACTTTCACAGAAAGGAGCAGCGCAGCAATGAAAACATTACTGACCGCTTGTAGGCTGGCCGTCTTGCTGACATTGAGCGGGCTGACGACAGCCCATGCCGCTGAAACAAAGCCGAACATCATTATCATCTGGGGCGACGATATAGGACAAAGCAATGTCAGCGCATACTCCCACGGCGTAATGGGCTACCAGACACCCAACATTGATCGTGTCGCGAAAGAGGGGATGATGTTCACAGATTATTACGCCGAGCAAAGCTGCACCGCCGGGCGTTCGGCCTTTATCACCGGCCAGAACGTTTTCCGTACGGGCTTGAGCAAGGTCGGCATGCCGGGCGCCCCCATCGGCATGAGCAAGGAAGACCCGTCCATCGCCATGTTGCTAAAGGCACAAGGGTATGTCACCGGCCAATTCGGTAAGAATCACCTGGGAGACAAGGACGAGCACCTCCCTACCGCCCATGGGTTCGATGAGTTTTATGGGAACCTGTATCACCTGAACGCCGAAGAGGAGCCGGAACAGCCCGATTATCCTAAAGAAACCGACTTCCCCAACTTCCGCAAAAAATTCGGCCCGCGCGGGGTGATTCATAGCTTTGCCAATTCTGACGGCACCCAGAAAATCGAGGACACCGGTCCTCTCACCAAGAAGCGAATGGAAACGATCGACGACGACATTGCCGCCCGTGCAGCGGAGTTCATCGAGAAACAGGCCAAGGCCGGCAAGCCGATGTTTGTCTGGGTCAATTTTACTCACATGCATTTCCGCACCCATCCCAAGCCGGAGAGTGTGGGCCAGTCCGGGCGATGGCAGAGTGAATACCACGACACGATGATCGATCACGACAAGAACGTCGGCACCGTACTCGACAAACTCGATGAATTGGGTCTTAGCGACAACACCCTCGTCGTGTATAGCACCGACAACGGACCTCACATGAATTCCTGGCCGGATGCCGGGATGACACCTTTTCGTAACGAGAAGAACTCCAACTGGGAAGGAGCCTATCGCGTCCCTGCCATGGTGCGCTGGCCCGGCCACATTCAGCCCGGCACCGTGTCCAACGACATTGTGTCCCACCTTGATTGGGCACCGACCCTCTTGGCCGCCGCCGGAGAGCCCGACATCAAGGAAAAACTGCAAAAGGGCTACCAGATTGGAAAAATGACGTACAAAGTACATTTGGACGGGTTTAACCAGTTACCGTACTTCACTGGCCAGCAGAAGAAGAGCGCTCGCGAATCATTCCTCTATTTTTCTGACGATGGGGATTTGACAGGTTTGCGCTACGACAACTGGAAGGTGATCTTTGCTCAGCAACGGGCAGCTGGTACCCTGGCGGTCTGGAGCGAGCCTTTCGTGAAGACCCGGATTCCCTTGCTCATCAATCTACGAATGGACCCGTACGAGCGGGCGCCGATTACGTCCAACACCTATTGGGACTGGTATATCGATCATGCTTACCTCCTCCTGCCGGCGCAGGATTATGTCGGCCGATTCTTAGGGTCCTTTAAAGAATTTCCGCCCCGTCAAAAGGCCGCCAGCTTCACCATCGACCAGGTGTTGGAAACTCTTCAAATGGGCGTAGGCAGCAAATAATGCCCGATACCATGACAAACTGAATCAACTTACCCGCCCGCATCCGTCCCACCGGAGGATGCGGGCTATCTCATTACACACACATTGGAAGACTCACGGTGCAACTCAGAGCCTTGTTCATCGTGACAGCGATGCTGGAGACAGGGACAGGTTTAGCGTTAGTCCTTTCCCCATCGGTACCGGCTGCGATTCTGTTTGGTGCCTCCCTCGATACAGCCGGCGGTCTCCTCACAGCTCGCCTTGCAGGAGCCGCACTCATTTCCCTCGGTATCGCCTGTTGGTTTGCACGGAATGATCGACAGAGCCGGGCGGCAACAGGGTTGGTGACAGCCATGGTGCTCTACAACGTTGGCGCCGTCGGAGTCTTCCTCTATGCGGGCATGGGCCTGGGACTGACCGGCGTGGGTCTTTGGCCGGCAGCTCTCCTTCACACAGGGTTGGCCATCTGGTGCCTCGGATGCCTTCGATCACATATGTGAACCTGATTAAGGATAGGTCGTCCAAGATCGACTTCAAACTCAGAAAGGAACCCAGGACAAAAATGAACCGCACCCATACTTTCGTTGCGGCCTGTGTCTTTTTGATCGCCCCATTCTCCGCAACGCTGATCTACGCCGCAGACGAGCTTCCATCCTGGAACGACGGCCTGAACAAACAGGCCGTCGTGAACTTTGTCCAACGTGTCACCACACCAGGTCCCGACTTTGTGCCTGAAGCTGCTCGCATTGGTGTTTTTGACAACGATGGCACGCTTTGGGCGGAACAGCCCATGTACTTCCAATTGTTCTTTGCACTTGACCGCGTCAAAGCCCTCGCGCCACAACATCCCGAATGGAAAACCACGGAGCCGTTCGCCTCCCTGCTCCAAGGGGATGTAAAGGGCGCTCTGGCGGGCGGTGAACACGCAATCCTCAAAATCGTCATGGCCACCCACGCGGGGATGACGACGGCTGAGTTTGAGACAACCGTGAAAGACTGGATTGCGACCGCGAAACATCCCAAGACCAAACGTCTGCTCACTGAAATGGTGTATCAGCCCATGTTGGAGTTGCTGGCGTATCTTCGGACGAATGGTTTCAAGACGTTCATTGTTTCCGGCGGCGGCATCGATTTCATGCGGCCCTGGACCGAGCACGTGTATGGAATCCCACCCGAACAGGTCGTCGGCAGCAGCGGCAAACTGAAATATGCGTTGCGCGATGGGGATCCGGTACTCGTCAAGCTTCCTGAAATCAACTTCATTGACGACAAGGACGGCAAACCTGTCGGCATTCAGACGCACATCGGTCGAAGGCCCATTCTGGCCTTCGGCAACTCAGACGGCGATCTTCAAATGCTCCAGTGGACGGCAAGCGGAAATGGAGCACGCTTCATGGCTCTCATCCACCACACCGACGCTGAGCGTGAATGGGCCTATGACCGCAAATCATCCATCGGCCATCTAGATAAGGCACTGGACGAAGCAAAAGGCAAAGGGTGGACGGTGGTAGATATGGAAAAGGATTGGAAGGCCGTCTATCCGTATCACAGGCATAGCGGTGATATGTCAATGTCCGAATCCTCGGATAGATGAATTTCATTTTGCCGATTTATCGGAGGAATGAGCCAAGTGAATGGGGCATGGCGGGGAAACGCTCTCCTTTAGAAATGCATGTGATCCACAAAGCCGGTCGGTCACCTCTCGATGATCTCTGTATTGGTTCGAAACGGGGAACTCCATCTCATCCCAGTCACGCCGGGGCATGGATAAAAAAACCGGATGATCGATTTCCAATCGAACGGAAAGATATAAGGTCCTGCCCAAAAAAAAGAACACCCTTTTGCCGAAGGACCAGAGCCATTTCTCTTCTGATGAAGGATCATTGACGAGAAACCTTGTTCTCAAAAAGTGCCGTAGATCATTCTGAAAGAGCACCTTGAGGTCTCTGAACGGCAAGTCCAGAGGTTTATCCGCACTATCCCTCCAAACGCCCGCCCAACTTTGAAGAGGCGTTTCTAAAAATCGTCTCTTCCTTCATTGCACTCCTCACGCTATTCAACTCATTTGATTCTCATGCCGTTCCTCCATGGCTGTTCCGATGCGTTTCGGGAGTGACCGGCAAATCGGCAAACAACCGAGGTAGCACTCCAAGTCTTCTATGAGGTAATATTTTCAACATTGCATTGGGCGCCCACTTCAACGTCGCACAATACGTCACGCACACTCCTGGATACTCGAGACAAAAAAGGTGTGAGCGTCGACTCTTTTCAAGGACAACACAGGATTATGAGGAATTGGAGTCGAGGCATATTTTTAGGCCATCTCACCTCACTTGAACGGCTCAATGCCCTCACAGACGGTGTGTACGCAATTGTGATCACCCTTCTGGTGCTGGATCTGAAGGTGCCTGAAACTCCTGGACTGACCACAGGCCAGCTTCTTACCGACCTTCAAGAGCAGATCCCAAATTTTGCTGCCTGGATACTCAGTTTTTATATGGCGGCGTTTCTGTGGATGAGGAATTTTTGGATTCTCAAGCACCTGCAGAAATGCGATGAAAAGACATTCTGGTTGAACTTTGTTCATCTGATGTTTGTATCGCTCATCCCTTACTCTGCCTCGTTGCTCGGTCATTACGAAGAAGATGCCGTTGCGGTCATCATTTTTTCCTCAACTCTTGGTCTGGCTAGTTTTTCTTTATTGATCCTCCACCAGTATGTGGCGGCCAAACGCGATTGGCATCTGGATGGTGCACCCAAGCTCTGGACGAATCCGAACTTGTGGGCCATGTACCCCGCACCAATTTTTGCGATAGGTTCTATTCTCATCTCTTTCAACAACGTCAATGGCGCGATTGCCTTCTGGTTCCTCGCGCCCGTCTGGGCGCGCTTTTTCTCACAGAGATAAATGGACTCAGAGGTAAAACGGTCCACTTTGAGAATGAATGATGAATCCCTACCGACGAGGACAGGCATGCTTGGGCCGACTCGGATTGACGTTCACCATATTCTGCGCGGTCGGGATTTTTGCCTGTGCCTCGCAAGACTTCCTATTAACAGGATCATGGGAAAGCACTGAGATCACCCATCCTTCTCCTTTTTTTTCCGGGGCGCTGGCCTCCAATACAGGCAGGAATGTCAGCTTGATCCTGAACCGGCATGGGACATTTACATGGGTCGAACCTGAAGGCGTTTGCCATTCGGGGGTCTATCGCATTCAAGGCCAGGCTCTCCTTTTGATCCCATCGCCAGAAAAGGAACGTATTCGCCTTGACTATACTTTCCGTGGGGATGAACTCCGCCTGAAAACCCCGGATGGTTTTATGTTTGAGTTTCGAAAGACACCGCACCAGGTTGATGCGGGAGCCAAGCCCTGCAATTGAAAGAAAGGAGATGCAGTGGGAGCCGAAGAGGAGGAGTTGACAAAAAAAATTCGTCGACTGGTCGAGGAGAAATTTGATGGTGACTTTCGTAAAGGCTTCGACCATTACGATTCCATCGATGGTCAGGATTTAAAGATCGGGTCATCCGCGTTGGAGCAACTTCTCGCGGATGCCAAGATAGGAAATTTCCTGACCCGAACACTATGGGTGGAAGGCGTCTTACAGGCACTCGATAAAGATCAGGACGGCGCCATTTCCTGGAATGAGTTCGCATCAATTCTTGAGGACAGCCCGACACCCAAAGAAGAAACGGATAAGAGCCTGGGCGAGGACTTATCCCCGGACAAATAGGTTTGCCGATTGAGAATGGGAACGGATCGGGCCGAACCTCTATTACATGAGAACAGGAACCTTTGTTTAACCAAACGACTGCTTACCTGAAACAGGTCCATAGGTGAAATTTCACAAAGAATTCATCAGAGGAGGATTTTTCCCTGGAGGCAGGCCATAAAAAATTCCCTACCATTTTTCAGAAGTTCAACACGAATTGAAGAGAGCTCTACTCAAACCAACCCCGGACATAGAAAAATATTCCCAAACCTCCGCCAATCACAGCCATGAGACCAAGAAGGATAAAATACCCGTAGGGCATCTGAAGTTCGGGCATATTAGGGAAATTCATGCCGTAGATACCGGCAATAAGGGTGAGTGGCATAAAAATGGCCGAAATCACCGTCAGGATACGAAGCCGGTTGTTCGTGCTATTCTGGAGTGACAAATTGTAGTGTTGAGATAATCCCTGTAGCCGCCCCTCTAACCGTTCCAGCCAACGCTGCATTTGGTTTAATTCGTTCATGGCTTCCTTAAAATACAATCGTACTTCATGCAAATCCAACAAAGAAGATTTCAACGTGAGGAGGCTTCCCATAAGAATAAGACGATCTTCGGTCGTTGATTGGAGACGGCTCACGTGATTGGTCAGATTCTGAATATCATTGAGGACATCGGTGTTGAGACTCTGGTCAAAGTCATTTGACAGTTCCGCAATCATTTGTCGAGTTTGCTGATATAATTCGATATCACGATTAATGCCTAATAACAGGATATGGAGAATCAGGTCCGTGATGGTGCTGTTTCCGATTCCGCCGAACCGATCGATCCTTGCGAGAATTTGTTCCGGAGGCAGATATAGTTCATTGTGAAGGAGAATGAGAGTTTCTTTCACACAGATCGCGGTAATATAGGGATCCTTAAAATCATGTAAAGCCGGGCGTGGGAATCGAAGAAACAAGGCGTGTGAGAAGGTTTCCACACTGACACCCCCGGCTTGGGATTTGACTTTGTCCAGCAAAGCGTCATCCAAGTTCAAGGGCGCAAGGAGCTCCGGCAGCTCTTTGGTCAAGTCGGGATTATCAATATCCAGTAAACGGACGGTCCCATCCCCAAGCCATGATGCGGAAGGTCTTTCCTCGGTCAGTTGGAGCAAACCCTGCTCTTGGAGTCGGAAGCAATGTATCTGCACTGGGAGCACTCTCCAATGCTAATAGTTCGTATCAAAGTCTTCGGAAGCCCGCAATGAATGGGAAATGGATACCGTTCAGAGCAGAATCGATAGAAAGGGCGGATGTCGTTTAACCAACCTGCTTATATGCTGAAGCCTGCATGCCAATGCCATTTCGAAAAGGTTCGAGAATTTTTTCTCGAGGAAGACCATAGATACATCCCCTCTCCTTTTAGTCGGCCGGAAGGTGCTATCCGATCGAATCGAGACTAGCCCAGTAAGGCTAACAGGACAAGAGGCGCGAGAATCACTCCCAATGCCCACTTCAGGCAAAGATTCTCCTCTTCGAGTTCGACAAGACGTTCCGATAATTGACCGGTCGCCGGAAGCACCTCTACGTTTAATGGAGCTGCTGATACAGGACCCTCTTGAAAGCTTTTGGTTTTCCCTTGAGGCCTGTCATCCTGTAAAACCGCATAAAGCCGTGTACCCACTTTTTTGTCATGATGATCGCGACCTCGCATAGGTTGCTGCCCGGCAGGCCTGTTTCTGTTTTCCGGCTTCCCAACATCTTCAGGCACTGATGGGTCTGAACCTTTGTGTTGGTCAGGTATCGCAGCTCCCAATGGATTGGGAATGATCTCATCCAGCGGATTGGTCCCGATGGTGCTTCGTTTGCTCATAAACCAGATCTCCTTTGCAAAACAGCGAAAATGGTCTCCCTATACTCCGGATCGGCTTTCCTGTCTTTTCACTTCTTTTGCCAAATCCCGATAGTCTTTGGCGCCATTCCCCTGAGGATCGTAAAGAGTCACGGGTTTTCCAAATGATGGACATTCTGCCAACCGAATACTTTCCCTCACCACGACCTGAAACACCTGCTTGCCAAAACGCTCCCGAAGTTGGGCAACCACTTCTAACGCATGCCGCGTGCGAGCATCAACCCGGCAGGCCAGAATTCCCGAAATCGCCAAATCCGGGTTCAATCTGACACGGATGGTCTCCACCGTTTGAAGTAAGTGAGCTAATCCGCGCAAGGCCATCACATGGGCCTCTACGGGAATGAGAATTTCTTTGGCTGCGACCAACGCATTGATGGTAACAATGCCAAGCGTGGGCGAACAATCAAGAAGAATATAATCCCATTGATCGGACAGGTGAGCGAGATGACGGTTGAGAATCATCTCAGCCCCGACTTCCCCGGCCAACGCCTTATCCACTCCCACCAGCCAGGCGGAAGAAGGGATCATCTCAACCAAGGGCACACAGGTCTGGTGTATGAGATCCTTGAGATTTTTGGACTCCGTAAAAGCCTCGAAGAGGCCTTTCTCCTCTTCGGTAATCCCAAACCAGTTGGAGGCTGAGGCCTGCGGATCAAGGTCAATCAGCAACACTCGACGCTTCAGTTCGCCCAATGTCGCGGCAAGATTCACGGCGGTTGTCGTTTTCCCACTCCCGCCTTTTTGATTGGTGATGGCAATTATGCGAGTCATCGCTTGAGAAAGGGAATGCTCCTGGTTATAGGCTCAGGGCACGGGCGATCGAGGCTAAAAAAAATAGATGGAAGAGTTTCAGCAAAGCCCATTAAAAAGTCAAGAAGAATTGAACCTTGATCACACCAGATTTCTCAGCTAATTGTTTGTCCGGCCGCACTTTCGAGGAGAAGGATATGACGTTGATAGTGGTAGAGAGCATCCAGATAGGCCTCCTGAATATCGTTTCTTGTCAGATGGGCATCAAGGAAGGACAGAATCGCGGTGTCCCCGGATTCGTAGGACTTCTTCACAGTATCGAACAGGGACTGCGCAGCATGCAGCGCCTTGGCTCGATAGGCTTCCACTAATCGACGACTTTGGACCAGATGACGATAGGCCAAATCGACTTGAGCATGCGCCTCATTGAGAGTCTGGCGCAGGTCGGCCTCGGCTATTTGAACGACGGTGGCGGCTTCCTGTATGCCGCCCTGATTTCGGTCGAACACGGGAAGGGGCATGCCCACGTTAAAGGTCCATTGCTGTTGATTGTCAGGTCCTTTGGCTCCCTGGACCATGAATCCGAGATCCACGGTCACATCCGGGTACTGAATAGCGAGCGCAAGTTTCAATTCAGCGCGACGCTTCGCATACAATAGACGTTTGGCCCGAACGTCCGGGCGCGTATTTTCAATCTGAGATTTCAATGCGTGTATATCGGGGGCGATGGGCAGGAATGTCAGATCCGTCGTCAGGTCTAGTTCAGTTTCCGGGGGGAGAGATAAAAGCAAAAGAAGGTCGGCAGTATCGGAATCGATTTGCTGCAAATCACGGATCAACCCATATTGTGCATCCACCAGTTGTATTTTGAGCCGGATCAGATCTTTGCCATAGCCGATCCGTTGTGACTCATCCATCATTTTTTTCACCACACCCGAAAGGTGCTCGCGAGTCTCTTTATCGAAAGCCAGATGACGACGCGCGACCTGAACGCGGTAATACGCATCCTTCACGGCGAAACTGAGTTGTCGAAGCGAGTCTTCAAACCCGGCTTCGGCTGACTGTGTCCCGAATTCCGCACTTTCAATACGAAACCCGCGTTTGCCGGCCACGACAAAAAGTTGGCTCAGGACGGAGCTAATCGCTCCACAGTCAGAGAGTTGACAATTTTGTGTGTAGGAACTCAGGGTATTGATGGAGAATTGGGGGTTCGGGAAGAGCCCGGCGGTAATTCTCTTGGCCTTAGCGGTATCGATACCATATTGGGTTGTAAGGAGATCCAAATTTTGACGGAGAAACAAGGCAATGGCGTCATCCAGGCTCAGACGCTGGACCACGGACTTCCTGCTTGCAGGTCTGTTTTCCTGTTCTCCCGCCGTAGCGTTTCCGACGGTTCCCAATCCCAGCACGCCAAGAAGGCCCATGATGATACATACCTTCGCAAATAATCGAATCTCCAACATTGACCTTGCGTGGTCGCGTAAGCCTGAAAAAAAGCAAAGGAAATAATGGGAACAAATCATAGGCCGGGATCTTTAGCTGATTGGCTGCGCGACGGCACTTTCGAGAAGGAGGATATCGCGTTGATATTCGTAGAGGGCGTTGATGTAGGCCTTATCTATATTTATTTTTGTCTGAAAGGCATCAAGCAGGTGTAGGATCGTGGTCTCTCCCGAATGGAAGTCATTCTCCACCCTATCCAACAGCGCCTGGGTGGCTTCGAAGGCACCCGCGCGGTAGGTTTCGACTAGCAGACGACTTTGGCCCAAATGCCGGTAGACCGTATTAATTTGGTGATGCACTTCATTGAGGGTCTTTTGCAGATCGGCTTCTGCCATATGTACTTTGGTGGCGGCTTCCTTGATGCCTCCCTGATTTCTATCGAACACCGGGATAGGCATGCCCAAATTGATGGTCCATTGTTGCTGGTTGTCAGGCCCTTGAGGTCCCTGGACATTGTACCCGAGGTCCACTGTCACGTCCGGATACTGGTTCGCTATCGCGAGCTTCGATTCCGAGCGGCGCTTGGCCAACAGCAGACGCTTGGCGCGAAGATCCGGTCTGGCATCCTCCACGCGCTTCTTCAAAGCCACCATATCGGGGTCGATCGGCTGAAATGTCAGATCCGTCGTCAGCGCTAATTCAGTTTCCGGAGGGAGGGTCAAGAGCAGAAGAAGATCGGATCGGTCCGAATCAAGCTGTTGAATATCCCGGATGATATCCCCCTGTGTTTTCACCGCACGAATTTGAAGACGGATTAAATCCTCCGGATCTTGCATCTTTGTGGGTGCACCCACGAGTTTTTCGATGGCACCATTGATCCGGCTCGATCGCTGTTCATCATCCGCCAGAAGGCGATGCCCCACCTGCACCCGATAGTAGGCATCCTTCACGGCAAAACCGAGTTGTCGAAGCGTGTCTTCAAAACCGGCTTCGGCTGACTGTGTCCCGAACTCCGCACTTTCAACACGGAACCCGCGTTTACCGGCCACCAGAAAAAGTTGACTGATAACCGGCATAATCCCTCCGCACTTACTCAAATTACAATCCTGTGTGTAGGCGGTGAGGGTATTGATGGAGAGCTCGGGGTTTGGGAACAGTCCGGCGGTGATCTGTTGGGCCTTTGCGGCATCAATGCCATATTTGGTTTTAAGAAGATCCAGATTTTGACGCAGAAACATGGCAAGGGCATCATCAAGACTCAGACGCAGGATCGTGGGTTTCTGCTTCTCCAAGCTCCCTTCCCCGGTTGCCGCCACCGCTGAACTCAGACTCAAGAGCCCCGGGATCAGCATCACGATCGCCAAAAGCCAAGTCCCCACGCACCATGTCCCTCCGCAATTGGCTCTCATGGGATTGGTGTATTGGGTCGCCCATCTGGTCATGCGTTTCCTCCCTCCTGACAACTCACGAAGCAAAAAGATACCTTACCGGATGCCTGCTCCCCGCCTTCGCCTTGCCCGGTGAAGGGCGACAACACATCCATGCGAGGGCAATCTTCAGCGCAGGTTAATTAGGGCTGCCTTTCCGTTTCTTACCACATACACCCATGGATACATGGCGCCAGCATAGCTCAAATATTCAGTCTGTAGCCATATGCCATAGCCTCAAGATTCAGTTTTTACTTCCGAAATTTTATGTCTGCCACTGTCATTTTTGTGAGATACTCCCGGATTAAAAAATTTGTCTTTAGATAGAGACGTATGCCCGGCCGACAGGGACAACCTGCCCCGGTATCATGAGTCAAAAACGACGTCGAAGAAAAAAAATTTCCAGGACTCATTGTCAGGGATGCCGGAGCGTGCGATGAATTTTCGCGAGAGGTAACGGTATTGTAAAAATTTTTTCCTTGGCCGGCATTGAGTTCTTCCCTCCTGAAAGAGACTTCAATCGAGGCGCGCGAAAATAGTTCCTCATACCGAAGACAGGTAATGAATAGTGTGGTAGGTATTTAGTACACTGCCGAAATTCTGGGTTCTCTTAACCACTTCAGCAAAAGGGCACCGATGGGTCTAAATCTACTTCTGATCTTCATTCCCATTGCAATAGGACTTGACTGGTACGAAGCCAACCCCATTCTGGTCTTCATTGCCTCAGGCCTCGCCATTGTGCCACTAGCGGGGTTGATGGGTCGATCAACGGAAAGCCTGTCGGCCTATATCGGCGCCACTCTGGGAGGATTACTCGCCGCCACGATGGGAAACGCTCCGGAATTGATTATTTCGATTTTTGCCCTGAAAGCCGGTCTGTACGACGTGGTCAAGGCTTCCATTACCGGATCCATCGTGGGAAATTTGCTGCTCGGGATGGGGCTGGCGATTCTCCTCGGCGGCCTTCGCCATGAACGGCAAAAGTTTAATGCGACGGCGGCCGGGATGAGTTCGGGACTGTTAACACTCGCAGGTGTCGGGCTTATGGTCCCTGCTCTGTTTCATTTCACTTCCAAACAGGAAGAGGAACTCAGTACGGAAATCGCCATTGTGCTTTTTATCGCTTATATCCTAAGCCTGGTGTTTACCCTGAAAACTCACCAGCATTTATTTCGTACGGAACCCGCAGAACCGGGTGAAGGCACTCCCCCCCAAAAAGGGGAAAAGGAAGAGCCCGCCTGGAGTAAAAACAAAGCCATTGGCATGTTAGCAGCCGTAACGGTCGGCATTGCCTTCATGAGCGAAATTTTGACGGGAGCGATTGAACCCGCAGCCGCAGGCATCGGCCTCACGCCTATCTTTGCCGGTGTGATTTTTCTCGCCGTATTCGGGAATGCGGCAGAGCTGATGAATTCGATACGGTTCGCCAGGAATAATCAAATGGATCTGGTCATGGGAATTGCCGTCGGGGCGAGTACCCAGGTGATTATGTTTGTGGCACCGATGCTGGTATTCGTCAGTTACCTTCTCGGTCCCAAACCTCTGGATCTGCTTTTCGTGCCATTTGAAATTGCGGCCATTGTCATTGCGATTCTCGTCAATGGGAACCTCACGAAGGATGGCGAATCCCACTGGATGGAGGGCGTGATGCTGCTGGGAGTCTATTTAATTTTGGGCATTGGATTTTTCTTTCTCCCGATGTAGCCAGGCAAACCCATGGCAAGCTTTGAAACAGTCCTCTCTGCACACTTTCCCAGGGCGATACTCCAAGAGGATTTTGTCCAACGCTCATATGCGCTCTTGCAGGCTGAGGGATTCCGCGCTGAGAACACGATTGCCTTCGTCAGCGTATGCCGGGATGAACTGACGTTGCCTCTGGTCGAGGAAGTGAAAAAAACCTGGGGAGAAGCCTTTATTTTTTCCAGTCTGGGCGGCATGCTTTTCCTCGGAAAGACCGGATTTTTAGCGGCACAGCACCATGCGCCGAATGAAGATGGGCGTGAACGTTATGTCTATTTTGCCCTGCCGCACATCGGCGTGGATGCAGAAGGCGAGATTGGTCGCCATGATCGCCCAGGGCGCTTTCAACCGTCCCATGCCTGCGGAGCGTTGCACGGATTTCAGATGGAACTGGCCAATCGGTGTGTCTCTTTAGGAATCGATCCTGATGACATCGAGCAAAGCCTGCTGAAACAACATCTGTTTCGCAAACTCACTTACGGTGATATTCCGGACCTGTTGAGTCTCACGAAAATTGCCTATGCCGTCATTCTGGAGGAACTGAAAAGAATGATCCACATAACCGTTGACCCCCTTCATAATGACTATGCCGTCCTGACAGGCATTCAAATTCACGGTCCCCAAGGCATGGAATACATCTGGCCTGGAGAGACCTACTGGGTCCGGGATGGAAATCGCCAGGGCTTTGCCTTATAGGTTGGTATTGTTCAGGTAACGCTAGAGGGGCGATTTCTCGGCCGGACCATTTACAGGGAAATCTCCTTTGGAGGGGTTGACCCATTTACCGTGATGGGTATTTTTTAAAAATATTATCTATTTCAAGGATATATGCCTTGCAAATCAATTGATAGATATTTATAAATAAGCCGTCAGTGAAAAGGTGTGAATAATCATTTCTTGAAGGAGGGCTTGCAAATGGAAGCTGTAATCGGCGGTGCTGTTGTTGGAGCTGTGGCGGCAGTGGCCGCTCCTTCGCTTATTTCGGGAATTGGAGAGGTGCTTCGTCCCTTGGCGAAAGAAGTCCTCAAGGGGGGAATTGTGGCCTATACCGCTGTATCAGAAATGGTTGCCGAGACCGGGGAACAATTCAATGACATTGTCGCCGAGGCCAAAGCAGAAATTGCTCATCCCGCGAAAACCAAACCCTCAAACTAGTCCAGATTGGGTCGGAACATGCCACAGCCTGATAAAGAAGATCCTGAATCCACGGACAACTCCCAAGCCGGGAGCGGTCCGGGGGGAATCTCTGGAGCGTTCCGCCCATTAGTCAAAGAGCTTGTGAAAGCCGGGCTTATCGCATATGAAACGGTTTCAGAGAAGGCATCGGGCTTCGGGAAACAATTGAATGATCTCGTAGAAGAGGCACGGTCGGAAACGATAAAAACGCCCCACCCTGCCAGTGCCCCCGAAGAAACCGAAACAAAAGGCAAAGCGAGAAAATCTGGAAAGGCGAAGGATTCACACAGAAATGCCTGACGAAGGTCCGGAGAGTCATAAGGAAGACCAATGAAAATCGAAAAGGACATTCAGGTTGTGCATGCTTTGCCTGATCGGGTGCGCCTTAAGCTTCACCGGCTGAAAAACAATATGGCCTATGCCGAGGAAATTCAACGCCGGCTTTATAACGTTCAGGGGATTACACATCTGGAGACCAATCCCAAGACAGGAAGCCTCCTCATTCACTACGATCCCACTGTCTTAGAAATGCTGGCCCTTCATCCGTCCATTTCATCCTCTCTGGGCCCATCCTCTCCTGAGGTCAAACCAACAAACAAAGCTGCCCCTCCTGCTAAAGCCCGCGTCAAACCCTTAAAAACCGTTCGCAAGGCCGGCACCAAAATTGAGAAAAAAACCAAATCTAATAAATTTTCCAAGAAAGCCAAAGGCAAATCTTAAATTTGACGCTAGCAGCCAGGGCAAGAAAGGTGATGGAAACCACAGGATTAAACCCGCCTGTATCCTTATAAATAAGAGTTTTTAAAACGCACAGATGTATTCCCCCAACCTTCACTTCATTCAAAGGAATTATTCCCATGGGCGTTCATTCGGCCTCCATTGTTCATGCTGTTCCAGGGCGTCTTCGTGTAAAACTGTCTGATAACGAGCAAAATTTTGACTCCGCGGAAGCCATTGATCTCAAGCTTTCTGAGTTGGAAGGGGTAGATGAGGTCACAAGGAATTTAACCACCGGTCACCTCATTCTTCACTATGATGAATGTCAGGGAACAAATCCAAAATTTTTCCGTTCCGTAGCTGAGACCCTTGGAGTCTCCCCGAACGTTTTCACCATCGACCACCTCGAAACATCCTTCGGGCAGACCGTGCATGATCAGAACAATGGGAATGGAGCGAAGGCCCCTTCGAGAAAACAATCCCTAAACCTACCCGCCACCATTCCCAATATCATGGCCTCTTCGAAGGTGGTCCACTCACTTCCAGAACGAGTGCGTCTTCGTGTCCCTGCCTTGCAGATTCGTACCCGGCTTGCCGAAGCCCTCCCTATCTTTTTACAAGACCAGGAAGGCATTCAGGAGGTCAGTGTCAATTCCAGCTGCTCAAGCGTCACGGTGATATTTGACTCGACCCTCTGGGACGGAGAAAGACTCTGCCAATTCCTGCGAGACCTTCGGCATGAGGACATTGAGGCCTACCAGCCCAAGCAGGTCATACAAGAACAGGCAGAGAATGCGGTCGATGAGGAATCGGGCCCGGAATTGTGGTACTCAAGCACCGGAATTGCCATCGCCCTGTTCGTGGAACCACTGGCCCCGATCGCGGTCCCCGCCTTCCTCCTGGCCGCTGCACTGCCTATGCTCAAACGAGCTTACCATTCTGTCGCGGTGGACGGGAAACTGAATGTGGATGTGCTTGATGCCTCCGCCACCGCTTTGATGTCGATACAAGGCGCCTTTCCCATGGCGACCGGTATGGTCTTTTTAATCAATGTGGCGGACTATATTCGTGACCTGACCGTATTGCAATCCAAGAAGGCGATTGAAGAAGTCCTGGCCTACCAGAAGACTCGAGCGTGGGTCATTCGCGACGGGCAAACCATTCAAGTTCCCGTCAGTGAGATTCAACGAGGAGAAACCGTGGTTGTCTACCCGGGGGAACGGATTTCCATAGATGGGACCGTCCAATCGGGAATAGCCCTGGTGGATCAGGCTACTCTAACCGGTGAATCCATGCCGGTCGAAAAAAATCCCGGCGATCCGGTCTATGCCGCTACAGTCCTGCGTGAAGGGGAACTCTACATTCAGGCTGAACAAATCGGAGATGAAACCGAGGCCGCCCGGATTGTGCGGTTAGTTGAGGGCGCCCCGGCCAGAGAGACTAAAATTCAAAACTATGCCGTGAAATGGGCCAATGATCTGGTCCCCTATAGTTTTGGTCTTGGCGCGTTGGGAGCCGTCATTGGAGGCGGTATTCCCGGCGCGGCGGCAGTGTTAATTGTGGACTACGGAACGGGAATCCGAATCGCGGCTCCCACGACCGTTCTCTGCTCCATGACCAAAGCGATCCGCCATGGCATATTGATTAAAGGTGGGCGGCACATGGAAACCCTGGCTGAAGTGGATGCTGTGGTCTTTGATAAAACAGGCACCTTAACCATGGGACACCCTGACGTGGTGGACATTTGCCCACTTGGCTCCTTTACCGCAGACGAAGTCTTAACCCTGGCAGCGGCTGCGGAGAATCGCCTGACACACCCTGTGGCCCAAGCCATTGTCCGGGCTGCGCAGGAACGTGGACTCATTATCCCGGAGCGAACCACCTCCGACTACACGCTGGGACTTGGCGTTGAATCCATAGTGGACGATAAGATTGTACTGGTGGGGAATCACCGGTATATGGCGGAACAACGCATCACTCTTTCAAAAAAGATCAAAAAGCAAATCAGCGACATGGAAGATCGTGCCGTCTCTCCCCTCTGTGTGGCCGTGGATGGGAAACTCGCAGGCCTCTTGTCCTATACCGATCCTATCAGGCCGGAGGCCATTGAAGTGATTCAGGCTCTCAAAGAACGTGGGGTCAAAGAAATCGTGATGCTCACAGGAGATCATGAAAAGGTCGCCAAACGCGTTGCCATGGACTTAGGGATTGACCGCTACATCGCCGAAGTCTTCCCCGGCCATAAAGCCGATGTGGTGAAGGACTTGCAACGACAAGGATATAAGGTGGCAGTGGTGGGAGATGGGATCAATGACTCCCCGGCCCTCGCCTTTGCCGATGTTGGAATTGCCGTGGAGGGAGGAACTCAGGTCGCTCAGGATACGGCTCATGTGACCTTACTCCATGGAGGCTTATGGAAAATCCCCGCGGCCATTGACATTAGTCGTGAAGCGATCAGCTTGATCCATCAAAATTGGAAAATTATTTCTATTCCTAATACCATTGCGTTGGGGCTGGCCTGCATTGGAATCCTCGGTCCCATCGGGGCGACCTTACTCAGTAATGGGTCAGCCATCATTGCCACCTTGAATGGCCTTCGTCCCATTATGGGAAAGCCAGCAGCACCACAACGGCCCATGCTGGTAATGGAGCCACACATGGTGAATCATGATAGTTCTGACAACGGTGAGCAAGAACAACGCTTTCCTGCGTTAGAAGGGGAACTCCTCGACATCCCGGCGTAACCTTTATGGGATTGAGAAAGTTTCCCGAACCCATACTTCGAGAGTCTTCACCCAAACCTGTTCAAGAAGGGAGATAGTCTGTATGTTGCCAATCATTGGGGGTGTGGTCGTCGGAGCGATTGCAGCGTTAGCTGTTCCATCGCTCGTTTCGGGAGTGGTTTCAGGAACGCGTGCGCTTACCAAGGGAGTTATTAAAGGGGGAATGGCAGCCTATACCGCGACTTCAGAACTCGTTGCCGAGTCAGGAGAACACATTCAAGATCTTGTCGCTGAGGCGAAATCCGAAGTCAAACAGGCAAAAAAAGCTCACGTAGAGAGCTAACTCTCTCCCTGACAGGGAATAAGAGAAGAGATACAAGAGAGATTTAAAGAAGAGGAGGATGTCATGGAGACAGGTGTTGCGGGTTTGGTCTGGGGCGCGATCGGATTCGCGGCTACGGCCGCGGTAGGGTATTTTTCGCCCTACATTATTTCCGGTCTTCAACAAAGTGTTCGCCCTGTCGTCAAAGGAGTCGTCAAGGGAGGCCTGATAATCGAAGCGACCTTTTCAGAGCTGGTGAGTGAGGTCCAGGCGGAATTGACACATTCTTCATCGTCATCATAATGCTCTTGCATGACGAGAGGTCGAGCTCTGCGATATTCGGAGATTGGATTCTTCTCAGAATTTTACAACCTGCCATGTTTTCGCTAGAATTCTGCGGCGGAATGAGGACAAAGGCTTTCTTACTCTAAAAGGAAATTGATATGCCAAAACGCGCAACCAGCACAGTAGAGACAGAAACATTGGGTGACTCAATTGCGGGAAGTGGCAAAGAGGCACTAGGAAGCCTGGAGGGTGGCATTACCTCGCTCACCGGTGGGATTTGGGAAGTCTTTCACGAGCATCCCAATGTCGGTGGCGTCTTGACCGGAGGGTTGGGCATGGCTGCAGCCATGACCATTGGTGTCGCTGAGATTGTGGCTGGGGTCGCCGCAGGCTATCTCGGGTACAGAATTTTTGCCTATGGAGAGACATTTACCGAGGCCATTGAAAAGACCATCGAGTTCAGAGAAGGCAAGCTCTCAAAAGAGGAGCTCTAACAACCCATTCGGTTCAAATACCAAGGATTTGGCTATGGCAGTCGGGCTTCATACTCTCACTGTAGTCTTTTCCGGATTGTTCAAACCTACGTGTGCCCTACCTCGATCATCAGACCAAAATCCCAAATGACCTCTGTCCTCTTCACAATATATGGGTAAAGATAACTGGCAGACCCATACCCTTTTTTATTTTTCAACTTTTCTCTAAAGCCAGGGGAAATAAGTTGATGCCACTCCACGGCCATAAAAAATGGGGTTTTCAGAAACAATCACAAAAGCACGCGGTGTGGGTTCACCAATGCATGGGAAAGTAGGCAGTCTCAAGAAAAGAGAATGGCCTCAATCCTTTATTTAATGCAAGAGTACGTGCCGAAACGACAATCACCCCAAAATGGAGGAGTCAACATGAGTAAGTCATTTTATAACTTTATGGGTTGGCTTTCGTTAATCGTGGGTGCGGTCTTGTTTATCATTCCAGGATTGCCGGGAACTCCGATCCTTCTTCTTTCCAAATACTTTTTTTCTATTTAGGTAGAAGAAGTCATACTGTTGCCCCTGAAAGGCAATAGCGTTTCGACCATTTCTGGTTAAAAGGATGCCATGTCATTTCTGTCTGAAATTCTCGCCGATTTTTTGGAAGTGCCGGCGGCTTCTTTAGTTTGAAGTCTCTTAGCCGTTTAGTCCCTTGGGTACACACCGAGAATTCCAGGAAAACATGACCATCCCTTTATCCGAAGATTGCCGACTGGCCTCTGCGGACGTGCTGATTCACTGAAAGCCTTGTCTGACTCGATATCGGCAGTAAAAGCACGAGAGGGAATGTCTCATCCTACTATCTTGCCACAGCTAACCCAACAAACGTCCACACAAACCTGTTTTTCTCCAGGCAAAGCCAACATAAAGTTGGATCTACCCACTAAGTCATGGCATTCTCTCAGTCGGGAGATTTCGCAGATATCACATAGACCGAAAACCTTCCAAAAGAATACCGGCTGTGGAAATTCTTCATTGCGAGGACAAAAGAGTTTATGTTGAAATGGCCCGTTACTCGAAACATTGCATTCGTGAAATAGAAAGAGGATGCCCCCTTAATCCGCAATTTCAAGAATCCTCACTGCCAACTCTTTTGTTTCATTAACAAACCGGCTTCCAGAGTTTCATTATTTTCCCAATCCACTTGGATGACAAAGAAAGGCAGATGCAATGACCATGTCACGCATGACAAACATTTTCGCAATGGTGCTAACCTTGACCATGGGAATCATAGGAACCTCATTGGCCGAAAATGAGGAAAAGCACCCCTTGCCATTCATCATTATGGATATCGAACGCCACATTGCCGAATTGACCATCAACATAGAGAAGGTTTCGGATCGGATGAAGTTTTTACGTGAGGTTCCGGATTCCAAGGATCCTCTCATTCAGGAAGTCCGGAATCTTGACCTGAGAGGGTGGGAGTTGCATCAGGAACAATGGAAGCTGCAACTCGACGGATTGCGATTCACGGAGGGGCTCTTGCGAAAAATCCAGGACCATCCCGAAGAAAAACCGGACGCCTTACAAACCTGGCTTGGGCGACTTAAAGAATTTAAAGAGGCCATGAACGATTATCGACAACAGCGGGCCGGGATCGAGGTGTTGCGCATAGAAACAGAAGCCAAATTGATCGAACAATATTTGCGATAAGGCAAGGAGACCCTAATGGATTGCCTAAAACGACCGACCGCATTTTTTGCCTTATGCTTGACGGGGATATGGGTCATCATGACCGGGTGTACCTCAGTCGATATTATTCGATTTACCAACCAAACCTTTCCACCCAAAAAATCAGTTTTAGATGTGGAAGTGATGGCCCTGGAACCAAAATGTCCCCACATTGCCATCGCCCAATTGAGTGTCCAGGATTCAGCCGTGAGTTATGAGGACGAGGAAGGTGCTATTCTCAAAAAAGCCGCTGATTTGGGGGCCGACGCCGTAGTGCTCCATCGAGGGACAAAACGGACAGTCGCGACTCCAGCCTACGGAGGCTATGCATACAATTACGGCTACCCCGGATGGGGTTATGCTTCTTACGGTATGGTTGGTTACGGAGGGTACGGTACGACCGGATACACGATAGGTGGATTCGGGTATTCTCCTTACGGCATGGGTACGCCCATGATGTATGACACAACCGTGAGATCGCTCTCGGGAATTGCCATCCGCTACCAGGATGGCCCGCGTTGCGTACCAGGTAAGCCGGAATCCAGACAGATCCACTCATCCTTCCCTCTCCAATCATGAATTGAGGAGAACGGATTGTCGTTGACCCTAAGATCTTATAGAAAAACCTTTCATGAGGGACGCGCTTTCCTATGGAAATCTGATGAATCCCTAGAAAAGATGATCGGCCCCTTTGACTATTCGACAAAAATTTCGGGGAACTCGTTTTTCGCTCAGAAATACCGACCAGCGGAATCATACTCCCCCGCCATCCTGCCCCTCCTCTATTCATCACATACCGGCAGACATAGCCAGCCGTGAAGATAGGAGTGAAATGTGTTCAGTTGTGAAAGAAGAACCGGTAGGGTGAAGCCCAGGTCAATTCAGGCCAAAAGGATAATAAAGTTCCTCATCCTGATGGGAAATTTACTGCAATGATTGGTGATGGGATCTGCCAATGGTAAAATCTCATCCCATCTTTCAAGCTGTCAATAAGAGTACCAACTGAGACAGTAAAGTATTCTTCTCCGCATTTTGTCTCTGAGGCCAAACTTTATTTATAAAGAGCAACCGCCAGACGTTCATTTCAAAAATGGATCACGTTCGCTTTTTAATGCTTGAAACAGCTCAATCTGCTACCAAAATAAGATTTCTGTGAGCTTAGGGGCTCTTGCCTAAAAAGCTAGACTAGGCCTCCAATCATGCCTACTGCGATTTAGCCCGCGGGGATTTTTTATCGGGATGCTCGATTTCTGCTTTGGCCTCAGCAACGATGTCATTGAAATGTTCTCCGGTTTCAGAAACCATTTCTGACACAGCCGCGTAAGCCACAAGACCTCCTTTAATAATTTCCTTGGCAAGGGGGCGAAGAACCGATCCTATTCCTGAGGCTATCGAGGGTACAGCCACTGCGGCAACAGCTCCGACCACCACACCACCAATGACAGCTTCCATGTTCTCCTCCTTTGTAATTAAAATGCTTCTTGGAAACGGTTAAAATATTAACATAAACGGAAAGATTTAGTGAAGCATGTGGGCCCCCTATAAAACCAAAACCAACGGGTTCTCTTCATGCCGCACTGCATTTCATCCTATTGCAAAGAAAATGGCCTTCCGGTTGTTTGAGGCACTGCTCCTTAAAATGAAGAAGAGTCCATAGAGTCCCTAGTGCCATCAAACTCCGCCCAAGCTGAATGCGACTTATCAGGAACGTTTTGGAGGGAATTGTGCCAAAACTTTCTGGACCGCCTCATTGATCAGACCGGTTTGGCCTCCTGTAGTACCCTTCCAATCCACCACGCCTTTAGCAACCCCACGCCAGATAATATGCTGAGGCGGCTTCGCATCAAGCAGATCGATGATGAGCGTCCCTTCCTCGTATTGGTAAACTTCCGTGTAGCCCATACCCATCCCCCAGTAGGGCCTCATAAGCGGTCCTCGCATAGTTTCAACCTGAATTCGCTCTTCCCTACCAACATAATAGGTTACATGGAAATCAGATTTTCCAGCGATAATTTCGATGTACCCCTTGTTCGCCAGTTCGGCTGCGACCGCGTCCTGAATCCTTTCCCGGGCCATTTGGTTGGCCCCACCCAGATCAATGTCTCCTTCGGGCGTTTTCAGCATCCAGGAAAATGTCTTCAGCTCACTAAAGTCCGTCGACTCTCTATAATCAGAACTCACAGAAATGGTGGAGCACCCCCAAAACCCGGGTAACGCCAACAAAACAAAAAGCCTCATGAAACATCGCATTTGTCATACCCTTTCTTTTACCATACACATCGCATTCCCGAATTTCGGATTTCGTCTTTTCTTCACAGAGGGCACCCCCCAAAGTTCCTGCCTGCAGATTTCAGTCTGCCTGCACAGGTGGGCTTTGATCGTTTTTCCGCTTTATCGGCATTAATATTGGGCGCCGTATGTCATAACAGAAAATTTCTGAAGATTGCCTAGCTCAAAAAACACCAGGAGCAAGGCCGATTCTCCCCCCCAATCATGAGGGGCAATTGGTGCTTGTCCACTATGTTTTCTGCCTGCTCCGGTTTCTTGGCACCAAACTATAGCAGACACTTCTCACCCGTTTCGACTCGCGACTCCAGATGCGATATTCCTCCTCGAGGAAATTCCTTGGATGAGCGGTGGGATGGTGATTGCCTCGGCATGAATAGATACGTTAAAAACCCTGGCGTCTTTTCCGACATGTTCAATCAGGATGTATTTGTGTGTGTCTAAAGATAAACAATTTCCCAGACTCGCAGAAATGACGCAAGGAGGATGGATGTCCGTCGACAATTGCGAACCCGACGACTGATGTTCTTAAGTTGTATCGGCACAGGAAATTCTACTCACATGCCGTTTTTTGTATCTTTTCTCATTGGAGTTCTCTTTCTTGCCTCTCCTTCGTTTGCCGGGTGGAGGGTCACCGGCGAGAGTAATGTGTATTATACCGACGATGCGGCCCTGTTCTCCTCGACACGGCGGCTGAGTCGAAACCAGGACCCCACCCAACCGGTAATTGATAGCCTTCTTGCCAACCAGGGAGACGATGTAGTGTTTGAACCCATGGCCCACATAATGAAATCTTTTTCGTTAATGGGTCGACCTACCGAATTGGGTGTCCGTGGACAGGGGTTTGTGTTTACCGACAATACCCAATTCAATCACGGATCATTGAGCGTTGAGGCCTCCCATAACCTGACCTCCACCACTGCGCTCCTGATGCGCTATTTTTTCGGACCCGATTTATTTTTAGGAAAGAACGAGGTACGGCCACTTGAAGAGTCCGACGGGAATCCCCCACAAGTTAAAAATGAAGAGGTCACCACCAATTATTGGGCCGGAGGGCTTGCTCAACAAATCCCCGGGGTCGACGATTTGCGGCTTATTCTCTATGGCCGCTATGGATTGCGAGACTACGATAAACCCTTTCGCCAACGGGATACCAGGTTTTGGACGGTCGGGACACACGTGGAATGGGCGCCCACGCAGAAGATCGGGTTGGCGCTAGGCTACCATTATGAACGAGGATTGGCTGATGGGCGTAAGCAGCCGGAGCTACAAGATGATATCTCTTACTTCAATCATTTCGTGACCGGAGAATTCGAATATGAGATCACAGAACGTCTTAGCTTAGAGATGGGACTGCATTATGAATTTAACGGTTGGACCACCGGTATCCAGGGGGATGAACGCAAGGGACAACATGAAAATGTGATCCAGGGCGACATTGTTTCCCGGTATCTGGTGAACGAGGTTCTTCAGTTAACGGCCGGGTTTCAGGGGTCCCATCGAAAAGAGAGTTTTGAGAAGGGGTTAAAAAACCTGAACACATGGCTGGGCGCCAAATTGGCATTTTAAATTCCTAACGCCGAAAAGAATGATCCTCTCAGTAACCCAGAGGATGGGCACGTCAGAAAATTTCATTCTTGCGAATATTTCCTGAGTGCACCCTGTCTTAATGAGTTTTTTGCAAGAGGGTGCTATCTTGTGACGCCTCATGCCAGGGCTGCCATTCCGAAGAAGATTTCGGTCTGAAGCGGCAAAAAAGGTAGAGGCGTTTTTCTGAACATTGATATTTTCACTGGCCGATTTCAAACAAGGCCACAACCCATCCCGACAGGAAGAGGGAACTGAAGAGCGATCAGCGCCGGCAACCACCCAGGCTAATGTCGAACGAACCTAAACTTTAGAGCAGCCTAAACCAGGGCTCCACACCTCAGTATAGCTTCCATGCGGAATTGGTTCACCCAAATCAGGAATGCAGGAAAAGTCATGGCTCTATCCTTGTGTTGGATCCTGCTGACTGCCTCCGTTTCGCAGAGCGAAGAACCCCACAAACAACCATCTCCTCCCATAGATGATCCTTTCTTGCTATGGCGATTGGATGCAGTCAGGAAAAGAACCAGAGACATTCCTCAAAATGTATGGGAGCGGATTCGAAACGGTCAGAAGTGGACCTGGAATGAATATCCTGATCAAGTGCTTATTCAGGAAGAAAACGTTATCAAATGGCCCCGGTATTTGTCCGCTGCCCTAAATACCCCCGAGTGGTTGGATCTGGGCTTTACCAATCGAGTTCGTCGAGAAGGATTTGATTACCCTTTTAAGGCCGACCAGAAAGGCAATACCTGGACCTGGAATCAGCGAACCCGCTTTCGGGCCACGACCAAATGGAAGGTTTTCCGGGCTGAGCTAGAGTTTCAAGGAGCGAATTCCGGTGAACAGTCCAATACGGACGTCGTTGGTTCTTCCACGTTCAATGCGGCCAATATCCAACAATTGTTTGTGTCTATGACTCTCCCAAGTTTCCTGGAGACCGGCCTTCGAACGGATCTTCACGTCGGTCGCATTAATATGGATGTCGGGTCAAGACGCCTCGTCGCTCGTTCTCGTTTTCCAAATACCGCCCAACCCTTTGATGGTATTCATTGGAGAGTAGCTGAGACCAATCAGTGGTTTTTCCGCGCCTTTTTTTCGGAAGTTGTTTCCGATAACAACAACAGGAATCGCTTTGGCTTGTTTACGAATGGAGGTAATTATTTCTGGGGGCTTTCGTATGAAAACTCGCACGTTTCCTGGGCCAGAACCCAACTCTACTATTTTGGCAGGGATGAAAAGGAGAAGAAAGGAGGAACCGAACGAGAGCATTCAACATTAGGAGTCCGGGTCTATCAACGACCGGAAATTGGAGCGTATGATTATGAAGCGGAATCTGCCTGGCAATTCGGTACATTGGACAACATGGATCATTTTGCGTACCTCCAACATTTCTCCCTTGGCTATACCTTTGCCTTTCCATGGTCACCAAGGATTTTGGCCATGTATGATTATGCCAGTGGCACAAAAAATCCTAATGGGAACCAAAGCCATACTTTCGATAGCCTCTTTGGTGCGCGCAATTTTGAATATACCTCCACCAGTCTCTTCGGCCCTTTCTTTCGTTCCAACATCAGCTCGCCTGGCATCCGGCTGATCACTCACCCACTTCCAACCTTGGATATCAATGTGAAATACCGGGTCTGGTATTTGGCCCAATCCCGGGATAAGTGGGTCAACTCCGGCATGCAAGATCCAACGGGAGCCGCAGGAAATTTTTTAGGACAGGATGTGCAAGTCAGACTTCAATGGCGTCCTTCGCCAAGCTTCATCATTGATGCCGGCTATGAACACTTCTTTAAGGGCTCTTATATTAAAAATCAGACTGATGTGCCAGGAAATCCTCCAGCCAATGATACCAATTACTTCTATATCCAAACAGAAGTCAGATTTTAGGTTTCTGGAAAGGACAATCGGCGAATAAGCCATTTGGAGGGACTCGAATTTTTTCCATTCCTGACCTTAATCCGGAAAATTTTTTTTCGTCGTCTGAAACCAATCCATTCCTTCCTTCATATTTCTCACACTCTTCTCAGAACCCCATTCATCGGTCAGGGTCCATCAGGCCGTGCAAAAATAGTTGGCATTTTCCCTTGAGTTCTGAGCCTGGACAATGGAAAATACCGTTCCTCTCTTCTATCCGGTCACAAACCGGAAAATGGATAGAACATAAATTAATGGATTTTTTTGTCATTTCTTCGTATAAAACCCAGGAACGTCAATCGTGAAAATGCGAGTACACACTCCACATACCCATTTCAGGAAAGGGTCAAAGCTGCTGCTATGCCTGATGTTGGCGATGACCTCCGGGTGCGATCGCCCGGAAGCGGAATCCACCGCCACGCCCCCGGAGGTGTTGGTTGCGGAGGTAATTCAAAAAGACGTCCCGATTTATGGAGAGTGGGTCGGAACGACAGTTGGCTATGTGGATGCGCAGATTCGCGCCAGAATTCAGGGATATCTCCTGTCCCGACATTACACGGAAGGATCCGTTGTCAAAGCCAACGATCTCTTGTTTAAAATCGATCCACGACCTTACAAGGCAACCCTGGATCAGTTGAAGGCCGAACTCATCAGGGCGGACGCGGCCTATAAAAAAAGCCTGCTTGACATCAAGCGGAACACCCCTCTTGCGGCGGAAGGGGCCATCAGCCAGAAGGAACTGGATGATGCCATACAAGCCGGCACGGCAAACCGGGCCTCGGTCGCTTCTGCGCGCGCCAAATTGGACAATGCCCAACTCAACCTTGATTGGACCAGTGTGACGTCTCCGATCAGCGGGATAGCCGGAATCGCTACCGCGCAAATCGGTGATCTCATCGTCGAGAATACGGTGATGACGACGGTCTCTCAAGTAGACCCGATTAAGGTCAATTTCCCCATTAGTGAGAGGGAATATTTACAATTTGCGGATCGGATCGCGAAAGCCGGTAATAAGGCCGAAGCACAACGATCCAATAAACATACTCTCGAGCTGGTCCTTGCCGACGGAAGCGTCTACCCGCACAAGGGGAGAGCCGTACTCGCTGATCGCCAGGTTGATGGCAAAACCGGAACGATCACCATCGTGAGTTATTTCCCGAACCCTACCCATCTCCTACGCCCCGGCCTCTTTGCCAAAGTGCGTGCCTCTATCGAAACCCGAGTAGGAGGACTCTTAGTTCCACAGCGGGCCGTCAAGGAACTTCAGGGTACGTATCAGGTCGGAATAATCGGAGCCGAGAACAAGGTGGCTTTTCGAAACGTGATTCCCAGTCACAGGATCGGATCACTCTGGCTGATTGATGAAGGCCTGAAACCCGGCGAGATGGTCATCGTTGAAGGCCTTCTCAAGGTCCGTGATGGGATGGAGGTCACACCCAAATTGACCCAGGCCGAAACACAACCCGGCGCCGAGGGTTCCCCCGAACAACCTGACACGACCCAATAAATCCCATGGCCAAATTCTTTATCGACCGCCCGATCGTCGCCATCGTCATTTCGATCATCATGGTGGTTCTTGGCCTCGTCTCCATGGTGCAACTCCCCATTGCGCTGTTTCCCAACATTGCCCCTCCTGAAATCATGTTACAGGCCACGTATGTCGGCGCGGATGCCGTTACCCTGGAGCAGTCCGTGGCCACCCCCATCGAACAGCAGATGGCCGGAGTAGACAATTCCATCTATATGTATTCCATGAACGCCAACAATGGCCAGATGACGTTGCGCGTGGATTTTGACGTCGACACGATACCCAACGATGACCAGATCCTGACGCAGATGCGTTACATGCAGGCCGAATCGCAATTGCCTGCCGACGTGAGAAACTACGGGGTCACGATCAAAAAGGCCACCACCAGCCCACTGGCGATTTTCAGCCTCTATTCCCCTGGTGGCACGTATGACGAAATTTTTCTGGCCAATTACGCCTACGTCAACATCAACGATTCCCTTGCGAGGGTTCCCGGTGTGGCGCAGGTCTTGATCTTCGGAGCGGGTCAATATGCCATGCGCTTCTGGGTAGACCCCGACCATCTGGCTAAACTGGAAATCACGGTAGCCGAGATTCTGGATGCCATCAAAAAACAGAACACGGTCAACCCCGCCGGTCAGATCGGTGGGCAGCCCGTTCCCCAGGGACAGGAATTCACCTATACCGTGCTCGCCCAGGGCCGCCTGGCCAACGAGGAGGAGTTCGGGCAGATCATCGTGCGTGCCAACGCGGACGGCTCCATTATCCGGTTAAAGGATGTGGCGCGTATCGAACTGGGTGCGCAAACCTACAGTCAGATCGGCCGTCTGGACGGAAAGCCCAGTGCGGCCATTGCTATTTATCAACTTCCTGGTTCAAACGCCATCACTACCATGGATCACGCCAAGAAACTGATGGCAGAGATGAAGCTGCGGTTTCCTGACGATCTGGAGTACAAGATCGCGCTCGACACAACCCTGGCGGTGCGAGAGGGCATCAAGGAAATCGTGCATACCCTCTTCGAAGCGGTGATCCTCGTGATCATTGTGGTCTTCCTTTTCCTTCAGGGATGGCGGGCCACCCTCATCCCACTCATTGCGGTTCCTGTTTCTCTTATCGGGACATTCACGGTATTCCCCATATTGGACTTTTCGATCAACACGCTGTCGTTGCTGGGGCTGGTGTTGGCCATCGGCCTTGTAGTTGACGATGCCATCGTTGTGGTCGAGGCGGTCGAACACCATATCGAGAAGGGACTGTCCCCGAAGGATGCCACCCGGAAAGCCATGGATGAGGTCTCCGGACCGGTGATTGCGATCGCCCTAATCCTCTCGGCGGTTTTCATCCCGACGGCCTTCATCCCGGGGATTACGGGAAGCTTTTATCAGCAGTTCGCACTCACGATTGCTCTCTCAGTCATTCTTTCCGCCTTTAATGCGTTAACACTCAGCCCTGCTCTCTCTGCCATGCTCCTGCGTCCCAAAACCCCTGCAAGAGGACCATTGGGAGCCTTTTTCGAGTGGTTCAATTACCGGTTTGAACGGGCCACCACCGGATATGTTGGATATTGCCACCATCTCATTCGCAAGGCCGGACGGTCCATGGTCATCCTGCTTGTGTTCATTATTGCCGCAGGGTTTTTGGGAACACGCCTTCCCACCGGCTTCCTTCCGACGGAGGATCAGGGATATGTTTTCCTGAACCTCCAACTGCCGTTAGCGTCCTCACTGCAACGAACGAATGAAGTCGCCAAGAAGGTCGAAGCTATTCTGCTCGAGACTCCCGGCATTCAGCACGTCACCACCGTCGTGGGATATAGTTTGTTGAGCAGTGTGACGACGACCTATAACGGATTCTTTTTTGTCACACTCGCCCCATGGGAGGAACGCACCAAACCGGAGGAAAAACTTTTAGCTATTTTCAAAGATGTAAACCGGAAACTCGCGGCATTGCCTGAAGCCATGGCCTTTCTTTTCCCTCCGCCGGCCATTCCTGGCGTGGGGACCTCGGGAGGCGTTTCCTTCGTCCTGGAGGATCGTTCCGGACAGGATGTGGCCTTTCTTGCAAAAAACCTCGAACGTTTTATGGAAGCTGCCCGTCAACGACCGGAAGTCGCTTCCGTGAATACCACCTTTATTCCCGCAGTACCTCAAGTGTTTGCCAAAGTAGATCGGGACAAAGCGCTCAAACAAGGCGTGCAACTGGAGGATGTCTATAAAACGCTCCAGGCATTCATGGGGGGTGTGATGGTGAACTATTTCAATCGATTCGGCCGTGTCTGGCAGGTGTATGTGCAGGCGGAAGGAGACTTTCGGACCAATGCCGAAAACGTCGGTCAATTTTTCGTACGAAATACGTCCGGTGAAATGGTCCCGCTCTCGACCCTTGTCACTATGGAAAAAGTTTCCGGGCCTGAATTCACCATGCGCTTCAACGGCTACCGGTCCGCACAAATTTTCGCTTCCGGAAAACCGGGGTATACCTCCGGTCAGGTCATGGAAGCCTTGGAGGAGGTCTTTACCGAAACCATGCCACATGAAATGGGCTTCGATTACATGGGCATGTCATTCCAGGAAAAGGCCGCGGCTGAGGGAGTACCCGCCAGTGTGATTTTCGGCTTCTCCCTCCTCTTTGTCTTTCTGATCCTGGCAGCCCAGTATGAGAGTTGGGGTCTCCCCTTCAGTGTGCTTTTCTGCACGCCGATCGCCGTGTTCGGAGCGTTTGGAGCTCTGTGGGCACTTGGAATGGAAAACAACGTGTTCACTCAAATCGGCCTCATCATGCTCATCGGCCTGTCTGCAAAAAACGCGATCCTGATCGTGGAATTCGCAAAAATGGAATATGAAAAAGGTCGTTCTCTGGTGGAGGCAGCACTTACGGGAGCCCGGCTACGCCTACGGCCGATCCTGATGACCTCGCTGGCCTTTATCCTGGGAGTGGTTCCTCTGGTTCTCTCATCGGGGGCAGGCGCACACGGGAGAATTCTTCTCGGGGTGGCCGTGATCGGAGGGATGATCGCCGCCAGCTTTATTGCCATTTTTCTTATCCCTGTCGCGTTTTATGTCGTAGAACGGCTCATGCACCGTCATGACGAGGAACTCCCCCCGGACCCTGAGGGCCCGACATCCGAAGACTATGAGTTCCTGGAGGATAAAGATTCACTTAAAATATCCTCACAACACAAAACCGGACAGGCTTCAATTCATCTTCAGGGAGAGCACTGATATGCCAAAATGTAGTGCCATGCTCCTGAGCCTCCTGATCGCCTTCGGCTGCACCATGGGGCCGGATTACAAGCGGCCCGATATTCCGACGTCCGATTCCTGGCGGCTCGCACCCGACACATCTGAATCCATCGCCAATATACCGTGGTGGGAGTTGTTCAAGGATGAAGAACTTCAAAAACTCATCCATACCGCTTTAGAGGAGAATCTTGACCTGCGAGTTGCGGCCGCGGCGGTTGAGGAATTTAACAACCAACTGGTCATCGCTCAATTCGACCTCGCCCCTTCCCTGGATTATTCCGGCGATGGCTTGTTCTATCACAACACGAATAATGGACTCTCCACTGGAGGCGGATCGATTCTCCCTGGGCAAGCCGCTGGAAGAAGCGGACGCGGGAACCTTGACTATTCGAGGGAATCCTTCATGGGGGGCATCAAATGGGAAGTCGATCTTTGGGGAAGGATTCGCCGGAACGTCGAAGCCACCAGAGCGGAATTACTGGCACGAGTGGAAAACCAGCGCGGGGTCGTCATCGCGCTGGTCAGTGACGTCGCCCAATCCTACTTCACCCTCCGTGCTCTTGATCTTCAGGTGCAAATTGCCAAACGCACGCTCAAAGTCTGGGACGAAGCCGTGAGACTCAGTCGGTCGCAATATGAACACGGGTATGCTTCGAAGTTGGATCTGGATCGATTCGAGGCCGAACAGGCTGGCACGAGAGCACAGTTGGCAAATCTGGAGCAGCAGGGAGTTCAAGCAGAGAACCGGATTAGCGTCCTATTAGGACAACGGCCGATGGCCATCCCGCGTGGGTTTGGGCTCACGGAACAACCTCTGCCACCGGAAATACCGGTCGGATTGCCTTCTAGTCTTCTGAGTCAGCGCCCCGATATTCTGGAGGCGGAACAGAAACTCATCGCATCCAATGCAAATATCGGTGTGGCCCAGGCTCTACGCTTTCCTCAATTCAGTATCAACGGCGGTGGTGGGGTAGCTGGTTTTCAAATAAATTCCATGGGAACCGGACCGTTCGCAACGGTTGGAGTCGCAGGCACCTTGACCGGTCCACTTTTCAACGCGACGGCACTTGGCTACGGGGTGGGAATTGCAACCGCACAAGAACAACAGGCCCTTGCCCGGTATGAGTTGGCCATTCTCAATGCGTTTAGAGAAGTTGAGGATTCATTGATCACGATTACGAAAACCCGCGAACAACGTGAGGCACAGGAATCCCAGGTTGCATCCCTTAAGTCCGCGTTGAATTTCGCAGACAAACGTTACCGGGGAGGGTTTGCCTCCTACCTGGATGTCTTATCAGCACAACGGGACCTCTTTCAGGCCGAACTGAGCCTGGTCTCAACCAGGCAGCAACATCTAAGTTCCATCGTCCGGCTCTACAAAGCCCTGGGTGGCGGTTGGACCCCTTCCGAGGGAGAACAACAAGGATGAGAGCTCTCCCTCAACGTTGGACTGCTCCAGGAATCGGAACATGGTCGGAGAGGGTCAATTGGAAGGAAAGGATAAATTATTAGAACACGCAGTTTTTTTTCGAGAGAATCATTCTTCTGTTCTCACAAACAGGAGGCTTCATTCAGGGGTTATTGAGATTCTCCACCTGCAACAACAGAAGGCAGCTTCTTAATTGTCTGAATACGTGAGAGTGGTGACAGGCTGTTCATCCCGTTCCTTCGACGAAATTTTGGATTCTCATCATCACTCACATACTGGTATGGCCAGGTGCGGTGTGACGGCCACAGACCACGCATCGGAGATGGCTTTTTCTTGGGGGAAATTTAAACCATTTCTGGAACACATTACGGACTGACTTCTTTCATGTTGTATGACTGGACATTCCTGGTCTGGCACATAACTCAGTGAAAGGGAGGTGAATGGTCAAACGGGTCTTCTTGTTTTTCATGCTGTCGATGGTGGGCTGGTTTTCCTCTTTCAGTCAGGCTCAGGAGGCTGGCTACGATTATCCTGATGTGAGTCCATATGCCGCGACAGTAATTGGAACTCCGGTGGCACTAAAAGCCGAACTTCCCCAGCATATCCCCATTGAAGACCGTGAATTGAATGTATTTCCAGATCGCGCTCTCCCCGACATTCTCTGGTATGGGGAGAATATGCGGTATTCATTGGTGACCCAAGACAAACCCTCACCGTTGATATTTGTCATCGCCGGGACCGGCGCAGGGTATAATTCTGAAAAGATGCAGGTTCTGCAGCGAGCATTTTTTCAGGCGGGCTTCCATGTTCTCTCTTTATCCTCCCCTACTCATCCCGACTTTATCGTCTCGGCCTCCCGAACCGGGATCCCCGGTCATCTTCTGGAAGATTCACAAGACTTGTATCGAGTCATGCGATTGGCCTGGCTGGACATTGAACACGAAATCGAGGTCACAGAGTTTTATCTCACGGGATACAGTTTGGGCGCGGCCCAGGCGGCCTTTGTGTCCCAACTTGACGGCGAACAGGACGATTTCCATTTCACAAAAGTTCTGCTGATCAACCCGCCGGTAAGCTTATACACCTCGACCTCCATCCTTGATGACCTGCTGGCTAACAATATTCCCGGCGGAATGGATCAATTTCCGGATTTTTTCGACAACGTGTTTCATACCTTTTCGGAAGAATACCAGCATGGTGAATTCGTGAGTCTTAGCGGTGAATTTTTATATTCAGCCTATAAACACCGGCATCTTCCGGATGAGCTCCTAGCCGCACTCATTGGCACCTCGTTTCGCCTCTCATCCGCAAATATGGTTTTTACATCCGACGTCCTGACCAATTCGGGATATATCAAACCGAAAAATCTGGTGTTGTCGGCAACCGACTCGGTGACGGACTATTTTAAAGTCTCCAATCATGTGACATTTTTGGATTATTTCCGTGAAATGTTTTACCCGTTTTTTCAAGCTAGATACCCCGGGATGACGGAACAGCAGCTCATCGCAAACCTGAGTTTGGCCACACTGGAGGAATACCTAAGACACACCCCGAAAGTCGGACTTCTGCATAATGCGGATGACATCATCCTTGCGCCCGGCGAATTGGATTATCTCAAGACATTATTCGGGCCGCGGGCCAAAATTTATCCCCGGGGAGGACATTGCGGCAACCTGGATCACAGGACCACCCTGAATTATATCGTGGATTTCTTTCGAAACCCTCTCCCCCCAAACACGGTTCAGCACCCTGAAACCATGCTCCCGACGCCCGGACCGATGGCTGGTGGCTACCCGACGCATCAGGCAGCTGGACTGAACGATTTTCCTGCCCCTCGCATCCCACAGAGAATTTCATACCCATCCTCTCTCGACTTCCCATCTCAACTCGATCAACAAATCCAGAACTTAGAGAGCAAGCTTCAAGAATCTCATGCCTATCTGCAGGCCGCACAAGCCCGGGCGACAGCCTCGGAAAACATTCCTGACGCTGCGCTAAGGGTTAGTACCCGCAGCGCGGAGGACGCTGAAGGTGGAAGGATTGAACCGGCGAAACGGCCAATAGAGGACGTCGTGCATCCTGACGCCAGATATCTGGTGGATGTCTATGATCCCATAGAAGGGTTTAACCGGGGGACGTATAAGTTTAATGCACAGTTTGATGAATATGTTTTTCTGCCTGTGGTGGAAGGGTATGAAGCCGTCATGCCGGATTTTTTCGAGGATCGAATCTCAAATTTTTTCTCGAATATTGCCGACATCCGTAATCTGATCAACTCGATGCTTCAACTCAAGGGGGAAGCGACACTGAACACCTTGGGACGGTTTCTCATCAATTGCACTTTCGGATTAGGAGGATTTTTCGATCATGCCACTCCGTTAGGATTGCTGCAACAAACCGAGGATTTCGGCCAAACGCTAGGACATTACGGATTGAACCCGGGCGCCTATGTCGTACTTCCCATTTTTGGGCCTTCATCAATTAGAGATACGACCGGTCTGCTGACAGATTCCGCGGCCAGCATCTTCTATTTATACACTCCTTTGCATTTAAATCATCATTTTGAACGTAGTGTTCCCTTCAGTCTGACATGGGGAGTGGATATGAGGCATCAGTTGAGTTTTCGTTATTACCAAACGGGCTCTCCGTTCGAATATGACCTGATTCGGTTCCTTTATACCAAATATCGGGAATTGGAAATTGCCAAGTAGCCCGGTTTGGGGACTTTGCAGGTTTATCGCATTCTTTGTAAGATGACGTCATGATGATTCAATCGCTGCAGAGAAAGACCCTCACGAATCTTGTCCGAACAGGCCTGCTGCTGTTTCTTTTAGGTTATGGAGGGGGTAGTGAACAAGCCTATGGAGATTCATTGAACGATGACCTCGTGGATCTCACAGGAGGAGTCGTTCCCTTGCTCTCCTATGATCCCGGAGGAAGTTTCTCCGGCGGAGGCGAATTGTTTTCGGGAGGAAGGCTTTCCTCTCGTGGGGATGTCCGGTATCTGGTCCGATTGAAAAATCAAACCGGCGACCCCATTGAGGCCGATTCCCTTATTCTCGTCGTAGACAAAATTCAAGAAATGGCACGGCTTCGTGATGTGACCACCAGCCTCGATATTCAAGGAACCGATGGGAATACTGAAGATGGGAAACCGTATTTTCGGGTTCCGGTTGATGGCCAGGCAGAACTCCCCCCATACGGTGAAAGTGAATCGTTTCCCATCGAAATAAAGAACCCTGACCTTCTTCGCTTATATCCTCCGGTTTTACGAGTCCGGGGAATCCGAAAGACCGCCTCTCATGCGTATCAAGGTGCGCTGCAGAATCTGATCCAGGAAGGTGTCGTGACTCCGGAGGAAGCCAAAAAGTCGATAGACCAATCGCAATAGACGCAACGTGGAAAGTCATTGCCTGATGAAATTCCGCAGGACTCACGAAGGGATGAGAATAGTGAACAAACATATTCAAGCCTTGAGAATCAGCTTATTCGGTGTGATGCTCTTCTTCATGGTCAGCATCGAAACGGTGCCCGCCTCAATGGTAGGGAGCCTGAATGAACCCAACCCCGTAAGCGGCCATTCCATTTCTCTCAAAGAAATCACGCCTGCCGATGTCCTGGCCCGGGTTCAGATGCTTCGTGAGACCCTGGAATTGATCCGGTTTGAAATGGGAAAACCGTTGGCAATCCAATCCGAAGCCATCGTCACCAATGTTCACTCCCATGAAGCCTATTTCCAGGCCCTTACCCTCTTTCATAAGGCCGACCGTCTCGCGCTGGAACTCACCGGAAGTACAGGAATTTCACCGGAACCTATTTCCCTTTCCGCTCTTGCACCCTTGCATATCTGGAAATTGGTGAACGCAAGCTACCTTCGTATTTTGGCCATCAAGGAGGAATTAGGCCTGAAGGAAATTATTTCAGAACGCCCCGAAGATCCCTCGACCACTCTGACAGAAACCGGACGGGCCATTGTGCAAGCCAACCGGCAAATCAACTTACTGCAGGAGCGACACTTCTCACCTAGTGATGTGTCGCAACAAGTGCTTCTGGCCAGTCAGTATGCTAAACGGTTGCTGGCCAGGTTTCCCCAACCAAAGGAGCCTTCGGAGACTCCCCCGCTCGAAAGGGGCAAGCAGCCGGTCGATGTATTCCTTCGCCTGGTTGAATGCTATGCCATTCTGGAAACAATTGCGCATCAGTCCGGCATACCTGTTCTTCATCTTGATTTGCCGACCGCGAAAAATGTCGGCCATTCCCGGCGATTGGAACCAAGCGACGTCTATGATATGGCCACCCTCCTGGTTTCGGACCTGGCCTATCTCCACGCGCAACTCAAACAAATTGATGCTCCAAGGCCTATTCCATATCCGGGCCGCATGTTTCCTTCACATGTCTACCAACAAGCTACCGTGCTTCTACAGCAGTTAAAGACACTGGAACAGTTAGTCACAACCGATCCGAAATGGCTCTCCCGATAGACAATTGAACTTTTCTCTCATTCATTCATTCCATCACCCGCTTAGTCCCAAGGTAAATCACACTCCGGAAATCCTTGCCAAAGACCGTTGCCCGACAGACGGCACCACGTTGAGGAAACCGAACCGTACGCGTGGCAAGGCCACGTGCCCAACCATGAAGCGCTGGAACGAGCATACAACCTGGCGCCGGCAACCACAAAAATCATCGGCTCTTTTCAATCTCGAAACGAAAAAAGAATTTCAAACAAATTTCGACATGCCCAACGCCTTATATTGATAGCTCATGTCATAATAGGTGAGCTGTTGGTTCGGTCTTCATTCAGGCCAACAGTCTATTTGAGCCATTCGGGATGAGATTGAACCTGCGTGTGTAATACTTTCAATTGAGCCAGGAGTCCACCTACCTGTTGATACACATGGGAAGGCAGGATAGGACCATGAAGTCTGACAGGGGCTGGTGGAGGAATATGAGGAAGGTGGGCATGGAGATACGCAAGTTCAGAGATGATCAGCGTTGCTAAATCGTAGACATCATTCGACTGAATATCGGGACGATCCAGATTCTGAGGGGCCAACGTTAACATTTGAATATGGGAGGCCCGTGCGATATTTCCTAACACCATATAACAATCAATGAGATGGTCATAGCTATTCCATGACTTACGCCCTCGCTCAAGCGAAGGGAGAGGAGGCGGGGCGGGAGTGGAAGGAAATTGACGCAAAAGTTGTGTGGTGTAGTCGATGCCCAGGCCGACCAATTCTGCAGCATCTTTCGGAGAAAACTGATGCATCAGTAAAAGGTTGAGTTGGGTATTCGCCAATCCAATAACAAAAAAGACTTGATTGGGAGTAGTTTCACCATCGGCCAGGGCTTCACTGTTCGTCAGGGAAAGCCCTAATTGCTGTTTAAGAGACAGGAGTCGGCGCAAAGAGGTATCGATCATTTTCCAGACATGATAGGGACGTATATCGCCCGGATCCTCTTCTGTTCCCTCGACCTGCGATTTCTCGGTGAGTTCTGCGACCAACCTGGCCACTTTTTGATTAAGGGTTTTGGCTTGAAAGAACACCTCGTGAGGCGTCGCATTTTCAACCAGGAGGCCGATTTCGCGACTTTTGGGTCTTCCCATTTCAAAACGAATGTCGTCCAGTTCTTTCCGTACCAATTGCACACGTGCGAACACATCCGCCGGGGTGATGGATTCAATAGAAAGTTCATGACCACTCACGGGAGGAGGAGTGGTAATGTCCTTGGTCATTCCAAGACTTATCATTGGAAAACTGTTTAAAACCGCTATCATCACTCCAACTTTGAGAATGGGTAATGGCTGAATGGTGAAATGCATAGTAGTGGCCTTTTGTGAAAGCCCCGACCTCTTCCATTGAATTTGCCCAAGGGATTCGGTAGGCGGCAGTGGTCCATGTTGCTTGCCTTAATTGATCATTCTTCGTTGAACACGTTACCCCGACATTGGCGGCACTCCCTTCCAGCTTCAAGCCATATCTGAGGATCACCCCTGGTGGTTCGGGTCTATAACGGCCGTTGACAGCCCAAACCACCAACAAGACCGGACTTCCCCTGTTACAATTTCGATGATGTGTCTTTTCCGGTTTTCCTTCATACGTAGGACGATATCAAAAACACGATTCTCTCCACATCATTTTTATTCGTTGGGGTTCAATTTGTTGTCACCAAATAGTTGACCTCCCTAGTTCTGTCCGCACTATTTTGGCCATACGGCTGCGTTCCTTTACCGTGGATTGTCGGAAGAAGATTTAGAAGATCCACCAAGATTGGTAAAGGTCTTCTTAATTTTTCCCCACCAACCGCCTTTGATATCTTCGAGAGCCTGAGCGGTTTCTTGTCGCCCCTTTAAGGCCTCAACGCAGGGGTTTTGTTTCATCGTCCCCATGGTGGTTCCAGCAATTTGCGGAATCGCAATCACCCATCCCACCGGAGTGACTAACCCCAACAGTCCCCACCCGCCGCTTTCGGCTATGCGGAATTTGTCACTGGACACATCCGGATCTGAAAGCGGACCGGTGATGCGAACCGTGTGAGCCAGACTGAATAAACTGGGGTCTTTGGGCCGTGGAGTCAGGAGCACGTCCAGGGTTTCATCCGCCAGATTTAATTTTCCAATGCCCGCGATTGTCAGTCGATGGGAGTCGATGAGGATATCATTACTTTTCACCACTCCCTCTTCAATATCAAAATACCCGACAGTACAATTCAATTTGGTGACTGATTCACTTTCCCAGGCAGTAGTTAAGGCCGTCGTGATCAAATCAGCCGCCCACAAATCAATGTATTTTGTGGCCAGTTCAAGTGGGCCATCGACCAGCTCAAATCGTCCACTGGCTTGTTCCAAGACTTCATGTAACGTATCTCCTCGACCCTTTAGGCCCAGCATGATGGATTGGGACTGCCCTTTCACCAGATCGGCAACCTCGAACGATCTGCTGACGCGCTCATAATCCAGGCCCTGGACGTGCAGATTTGCCTCAAGGGTCGGAACGTATTGGGTTCCGTCGAGGACCAGTTTCCCTTCAACTTCCCCTCCCCAAAGATTTCCGGTTACGGGTTGCAGGGCAAGCAAGCCCTCTTCAAGGGCGATCTGAAATGAGGCATGGCCCAGATCCTCTTTGCTCTTTCGAATATGTTGAATTTCGACATCAAGCCCGAGATCAATGGCCCTGAGATCCTCAACCGGAAAAACCAAATCCGGAATCGACTTAAGCGTGGAAGCCTTTGGTTTTTTCCTTATGCCTATGGTATCGCGAAGGACATCAACGGCCGATTGAGCCGATGCCTTTCACCGAGTCCCCAATGGTTTTGAGCGTCGATCTCTTATCTTGTACCGGGGAATCAACCGAAGGTGTTAATACGGCATCCAGGACAACATTCTCTGAGGTGAGTTTACCCCTTACACGCGGGCGAATCCCATTCGTTAAGAGTGTCACATGGCCACTCACGTCGCTTCCGGCTAGAGATCCTTCCAAATCGGTGACGTGGTATCCCACAGTAGACCTCGTGACCAGACCGGTGAGGTCCAAGGGGCCGATATCGGGTAAGCTGGCTGCCGTCAGAAAGTTCAAATCCCTGAGATTCTTTCCTTTCATGAGAATCTGCAGCGTAAATTCTTCGGCTGGATGAGGAAGAATAAGGTGGCCGCTCAATTCCACTAACGCCTCCGGGACATCCAGCCGGACATTCATGGGCCACAATCCCCTGTCTTTCAGGAGGTCCATCATCGAACCGGTTGACGATCGAAGGCGAAATGATGTGCTGTCAAATATCCCCTCGGCATAAAGGCGTAACGGCCCACCGTCCACAGTTTCAACTTTCAAGTTTGAAATCACCTGCACCGGGACGGGATGATCGCCCTCCCGATGAAACCTGACCGAGAGTTTTTCCCCATCGACTCGAACAGTAGAATGGTTCACCATGTCGGAAATTGTGTGACCCACACTAGAAAATTCCGCATCCAGGTTCACAACATTCTCGGTGAGGTCTACGAATCCCACCTCGGGGAAGAGATGTTCGTACCGGACATGGTCAAGGGACACGTTGCCGGAAAGCGTCGGAATCGTCCGGGTGGCATCCAATTGAAACCTGCCATGAAAATCACCGTATGCGGATTGCTGATCCAGAATGGTTCCTTGAACATTTTCCACCTTCAACCGACCCGCTTGAAGTCCGGCTGTAAAGGTCAGACCGGCCACATTCAGTCTTCCATTTCGAACTTGGTTGATCACCATGTTCAGATCAACATCAATCGCGCGCATCCCTTCAGATGGAATGGCACTCTCACTTTCATCCTCCGGTCGGGAAAGTTGAGTCCAATCAATTTGCTTCGATGTGAAAATCCCCGTGAGATAAGGCCTGGCCTTCTGGAAATTCATTTCCAGAATTCCCGACAAATCGCTGTTTCCAAACCGACTGCGAAAATCACTCACTTCGTACCGGTCACCCTTCTTCGTCAGCTGAGCCCTGAGAGCATACGGACCAACAGGAGGAAGATCGGGATCAAGCTCACTGAGCCGACGTCCTTTGAGGGAGACAGCCAATGCCCCCGTCAGATCAGGCCCGCCGGTTTGTAAAAAACCTTTGGCTTCCAGAAAAGCCCCGCCGACTTGAGCTGATATCGACAGGGGCCATGTCGTTCCCGGTGTGGCCAGATCAATCAAAGAAGTTGTCGCCAGTTTTAAATTCACAGTACTTTCCCGATACGCACCTTGAGCAACCATTGTCACCGGACCCCCTTTTGTCACACGCAGGGATCCTTCTCGCAAAACAACCGGGGTGCCGGCTTCTGGCGTTGGGTCGGAAAACCCGAAGGTGGTGCGACGGTTGTGAAGGTTCACCGTCAGCGAGTTCAAGAGTTCCGGCAACAGGCCACCACTCCCGTTAGCGGTGAGATCAAAGTCTGTAGAGCCTTCGATAGTCATCGCGCCCCCAAGAGCCCGAAGAGCAGAACCATAGTTCAAGGATCTCACCTTCGCTTGAAGCGTAGCTTGTGCCTGAGGCGGCTTGAAGTCGACCGTTAACCGGGCTTCCCCCGTCCCTCCGAAACTTTTCATTTGAATAGGATCAAGAAGCACCTGGCCTTCCCCTATGCCGGCAGTAAAAGACAACGAACCAAGATCCGCCTCGCCGAGTAAGAGCCTTGCGACCGTGACATCCAGATCGACATCCATAGGCGGAGACGCGGGAGGAAGGGAAAGCGGTTCCTCCAGGGAAGATGCGGGTTTGGATGAGTGTTGAGGTGTAAGAGAGGTCAAGTCATGTATCTGTAAGGCATTGAAGGTCAAGCGACCGCTTATTTTCTGCCCTTCATCCCCATTCTGTATCCGCAATTGTCCACCTAGATCCGAGGCCCCCAACGTTCCACGAATTTCATTCAAGTTGATGACATCGGGAGTTTTCACGACGTGTCCTGCAAGCATGACCGGGGGAGAATCGGGAAGGTCAATCTGCAAAAGTTCATTCAGCACACTCAAACGGTCCCCCTTTATCTGGACCTGGAGTTCAAACGCCTGGTCGGAGTTCGCCTCTCCAACACTTCCTTGTATAGATGCAGATGCTCCTGTTGTAGACAGCACCCCTTCGACCGGCCAGGCGTCGGTCCAGGTAAACATGTCCATGATAGAGCCGCCAATCAGCTCAATCTTGACGGGGCTGTCGTGGTAGGCTCCTTCCAAAGAAAATGTGCTATGCCGGTCGTCGGGAGCAATGATTAATCCCCGATAAATCCACACGTCAGTCGTTTCCTCAGCAGGGTATGGCCGGTACAAAATTCGGGAGCGTTCGATGATGATTTCCCCTCTTTCTGCGAAAGTCATGAAGTCCGAGGGAACGGCCCGTGAGAACATGCCCGGTTGAGTGTCCTTCCGGAAAGTCCAGTTATCTCGATCTTCGGACCCTTCTTCCAAAAGAAGTTCCGCTCCTTCCAACGCAATATTTTCAATCTCCAAATGGCGCCGGAGAAGGGGTCCCAAGGACAATCCGATTTCAAGTCGGTCGGCTCGAAATAGATGTGGTTGAGAAGCCCAGGGAGGGTTAGCAACATATACATCTTCTAGAATTAAAATAGGTTGCAGGGAGAAGGTGAGTGAGATCGGTCCTTTAATCTTAACGGGTCGCTCCATGGCTGCGGAAAAACCCGCTTCCAAAGACCCTCGATAGACGTCCTCTTCATAAAAGGGGAAAAGGATATAGGCGAGGGCAATCAACACCCCAATCAGAAAAACACTCCCAAGCCCCAACCACAGAAAGCGACGACGCATTGTTTCCTTTACGAATAAGTGCCTGTTTTACGTGGGATCGTTTTTCCGGACGCAACAGCCTGCAACTTGAAAAGCATGAATCTCAAGGTTATCAAACGATAAAAATTTCCTGACATGAGTTTTTTGACTCACTCTGCCCCTATCACGTCACACACCTTCGGGGGTTCCAGACCGGGCACAGTCAAAGAGACCAACAAGTGCGGGAGCGAACAAATCCAAGGAAGTTGGGTTGTCAGGGAGACAACGTGATACACGCAGCCCGCGAGAATGGGGTGACAAAAACCCTTTGTGAAGGCAATCAGGGAGCACTGAATACGATTCGCCTCAAGGTCCCTTCTCCTAACCGCCGATCAATACCTCGATAAAGAAAAAATCCCATAAAGGCCAGCCCGATGCATATCACCTTAGCGAAAATAATAGGAAGATCCTTCTGCTCCCACACATCCATGAAAGCCGCACCCAACAGACCACTTTCCCGAAACGCATGAAACATTTTTTCAGCAAATAAAACCAGGAAGGTGCATCCACTATACACGATGGTCCGATACAGAGCAGCCGCACCGAGGGAATGATGAGCATCAAACCTGGTGCCCGCTCGGGTTTTACCCAACAGGACCACAACCTTTGCAACAATGAGTGCGCCGACCAATGCCGTGGAGAAGGCGTAAAACTCGATATGATAACCCTCCAACATCAGTTTTTTTAGAGTCAGGATGACGCCGAAACAGAAGAAAAAATACAGGGTCACTAAACCGACTTCTTTAATTTCATGTTTGACCGTTGAAAGCATCCCCATGAATTATTCTCCGTGTAAGTGTGCGTCTTGTCCTGCAAGTTAAACCAAAGTACCACGACCATCGATGGTGAGCATCAGATAACATCAGGATGAAAAGTCCCGTCGGATTGTGTGCACATGGCGATCCATGACCCCTAGGGCCATTTTTAAGTGTGTCTCTGCACGCAGCAAAACACATCCCTGCCAATGGCAGTTTATGAAGTTGAGCCAGGTAGGATTGTGGGGAGAAGCAACTTAATGGCCTCGGCAATCTCGCGACTGAGATCCTCAAGATTCTGACTCATGGCCTCAACCAGCGCTTCATAATCCTGGCTTGTGGGATGATGGGTCACATGCGTTTTCCTTGTGGTGAAGACTGTTTGTTCATCTCCATCCAAAAGGCTCCACCGTGCTGACAAGACGGCCTCCCCTCCCCTGGTCCCATCAAACTGCAAGATATCCACAACAATTTGGTAATCCACGGGAGTTGTTCTCCTCCACGGATACTGTTCGATCCGATCCGTCGAAAGCATGGCTGAGAGATTTTCCGCCAGGACGTGAGACACATTTTCGCTCAACGGTTCAGCCCATTTATGAAATTCCGCCAACTCGACCTCATGCCCACCCGATTGAGTCACAATTTGCGGCCGGTCCAAATATTTTGGAAGGGTGACCGGCCCCAATCCAAAGGACAGGCTTGAGGCTTTCGTGTCTGATAAGCCTGAAACGGAGGATGGCGGCAGGGCTCGCAACAAATAAAAATGCGAAGGTTGACTCGTCCCGCACCCCAAGATAGTCAGAAGGGTTACGCAGGCCACGATGATACGGAAACCATGTATGATGCTGTTCATGTCCACCTCATTCAATGTTTCCCTTTGACTAATGCTTCAGGATGTTGTTCGAGATAATCGGCCAAAACCCGAATAGAGCGGGCGGCAGCAGACAGCTCCTTCAGGGCACTGTTCATATTCACCGCAGCAGGTGAATTGGGATCAATCTGCTGTATTCCTTTCTGGACCATCACCAGGGTGTTATCTAAATTCGTCATCAGTGTATCAACCTGCCGGTCAAGACCCTCAGTGAACTTTTCCACATTTCCTAATGCTGCATTAAGATTGTGGACGGCTTTTTGCGTGTCGGGAGAATTGACCAAACGGTTGCCGCCTTCGACGGTTTCCAGTATTTCCTTGGCAATTTTATCAAGAGGCAACCGTCGAACTTCTGCCATCACATCGGTAACCGTTCGTCGCAATTCATCCATCGCTGCGGGTACTGCCGGAATCTCCGGATATTTTCCGGACATAATCAGCTCTTTCTCTGGAAGATTCTGGTGGAAATCAAGCCCGACGAACAACTGTCCGGTCAGCAGGCTCCCGGTCAACAGTTGAGCTCTCAACCCGCGTTTCACCATATGCTTTATGATAGCGTATTGATCCTCTAATACGTGTGATTGCACAACCTGTATGGTGGTGATTCGTTCCGGCTGGATCTCGATAAGCACGGGAATTTTAATTTCAAGCGTCTTAGGGTCAAGCTTGACCGCGATATCGGAGACGATCCCGATTTTAATTCCCCGGAATTCCACAGGAGCCCCGACGCTCAAGCCCCTCACTGATCCATCGAAATTGATGACAAACGGACGCGTCATGACATATTTCTCGTCTTGAATACTGGTAAAATTCTCAAAAAGTTTAAAGGCCGTGCCCGGTTGGCTGGGCTCACCCGACCCTCCTGCGGTTGCCGGAGTATCGAATGCAATTCCTCCGGTGAGGAGGGAGGAGAGCGATTCCATCTTCACATCAAGGCCTTCTGCCCCAAACGATACTTCAAACCCGCTTAACTGCCAGAATCGGCTGGTATCCCGTACCCGCAGATGATGCGGGGCTTGAATGAAAATATCAATCAACACACCCTCGCCTTCCTTGTCCAAGGCATAGTCAAGAACACGTCCAACCTGAATATCGTGATAAAAGACCGGGGCACCGGGGGCACTCGATCCCAGATTTTCCGCCTGCAATTGGAATTGAGCCCCTTGGTCTTCCCGTGTCACTCCAGGTGGTTTCTCCAGTCCCGTGAATGTTCGAGCCGAAGGTCCAGGTCTGGGATCCATGGCAATATAGGCTCCGGACACTAATGTCTCAAGCCCCGAAATACCGCCTAATCCCAGCCGGGGACGGACCACCCAAAACTGGGCATTTTCCGTGAGGTGAGGCTCAGCCTGTTTGCCGAGTTCTGCGGTCACAACCACGTGAGAGAGGTCATGACTGATATGCACGGTTTTGACGGTTCCGACCTCAATGGACTTGTATTTAATTTTGGTTTTTCCGGTTTCCAACCCGGCCCCATCTTTAAAGGTGATGGTGACCGTTGGCCCCTTTTCGGAGATGGTTTTGAAAATTAGCCACCCTCCGATAAGAGCCGCAACGATAGGAATAATCCACACGATGGAAATCCCGCGCTTTTTTTGTACTGTGGCTTTGGGCAAATCCTCGAAATCGCCAGGATTGAATTCCTTGTCCTTCATGATTTCTCCTCTATGTTGTCCCAGATCAATCGGGGATCGAAACTCATGGCGGCAAACATGGTCAAAATCACCACTGCGGCGAATGAGATCGCCCCCGGCCCGGGTTCAATTGTCGCCACGGCATCAAGTTTTACCAGGGCAATTAAAATCGAAATCATAAAAATATCAATCATGGACCACCGGCCGACCACCTCGGTCATCCGGTATAACTTTGTCCGTTGGCTTGGGCGCCATTGAGATTTGTATTGGACAGAAAGCAACAGATACGTCAGCGCCAGGAGCTTTAAAACCGGCACGGTAATGCTGGCGAAAAATACCAGCAAGGCAATCGGCATCATTCCGGCATGAATGAGTTCCTTGACCCCGCTCAGGATTGTATCCGCTTCGCCTTTCCCAAACGAAATCACCGTCATCACCGGAAGCAGGTTGGCCGGGATATACAAAATATAGGCGGCAATCAATAGGGCCCACGTGCGCGAAATACTATTGGGTTTTCGCAGGTGAAGATGGGCCTCGCAGCGAGGGCAGATGGCCTCCCCCTCACTCAATAGTGGGGATATTCGACTGAGTTGATGGCAGGCATGACAACTCATGAGCCCCGACCGGGCTGCGGTGGGGCCGCTCACGCAATCTTCTCCATTTTTTCCCAAACCGCATGGGTGTCCAGTGCAGAGTCGGCGGCAGCCAGGGTCAGGATTAAGGCGACAAATGAATAAATCGCCACACCGGGAACCAGATTGGCCAAATCCGACAACTTCACCACGGCAACGATCACTCCCAGCAAATATACGTCCATCATGGCCCAGGTCCGGCAGTGCTCAACTATCCGAAAGACCAGCGCGGCGTGCCACGGTCGCTTGTTGAATTCCAGCGGCCCAAGAACGTATAACATGCCGAGGATTTTCAGGGCTGGAAAAATGATACTTGCACACAACACCAGAACCCCTAACGCCCACATTTCCCGGTCAAAGAACTCCCTCACCCCTGTGGATAGAAGGCTCTCCTGAACACGGCCATTGAGCTCGAATGTCATAAACGGGAAAACATTCGCCAGGGTAAAGAAAATGAGACTGGCCAAGGCCAGGATGATGGTATGTTCGAAACTATCCCGTTTTTTCGCATACAACGATGCGCCACATCTCGAACACCTGGCCCGCTCACCATACTGTAGCGGGTGAATACGATGAAGAAGATCGCATTCATGACAGGCAATTAAGGTATGGAGGGCGGCCATGTCATTCCCGTTCGATCCGGCTGGAAACACATCATCTCCACTGTGCGTCCTCAATGGAATGTCCCATCGTGTCGCTGATGCTTGTAACACATTCGAGAAAATTTTTCACCAGCAACTGGCCACCAAACACAAGGCATTCGGCACGAATGGGACTATTAAAGCTTGATTGCGGCCTTGGATAACCTCCCATAATATAATGAAGGATTAACCAGGATAAGCCAAAAACACCCCCAAGCCTTTTCACCAAAATACGGTTCCGGACATGAAGGGATCGCTCGAGAACCCCAATGTCCTCATATCGCCCTTACTCAACGAAGGGTTGGAGATGAACCCGGATTTTGGAAAGGAGAAGCCCGTACGGAAACACGGACAAGAGGCAAGAACGCCGCTGACGGACTTTTTCCCCACCCTGCTAGAGAGAAAGAACGGACAGTCCCCACCCCGCAAGGTGAACCATGCCTAAAACCATAGCTCCCCGATAATCCGTTTGAGACTTTTCCGAGCCATGTTACATGTTCAAGGTAGATTCAGCATTCAGAAGCAAGGCTACAAGTACACCACAGAAAAATTCCCCGGAAGCCATTACCCTATCAAAACAGGCTTAAATGCGTTCTTCCTGATTGTCCAATCCTGTGTTAAAGCGGGCCTCTGGTGACACTTTGGACCACAAGGGTTTTATCATCAAAGGTGATGGTCAGCGACTCCCCCTTGTCCTGTGAGGTGCTCTGAAGATCCATATACGAATAGGTCCAGATGTGAATATGTCCCTCATGCGTCTGGGTTTTGAGGCGGGCGACGGGCTCTCCAAGCAGGGTTAACACCTCATCCTGAGTGGTGGTCTGCGGGATGATTTCTTTTTCGATTCCTATGGGTATCGGTCTCTCACCCATCTCATAGAGATAGGCTGGGTTTTGCGCACATGCGGCGAGGAGAATCGTGAGAACGAATGACCATGTTTTTTGTAGCCCATACCTTTGTCTGTTCCTAAAATCAGATTTTTCTCGTAGCATCATGAAATGTCTCCCACAAATATAAAAATCTCATCAATCCTTTCCACCCAAGGCCATGCGGCTCTCTCAACCGATTCGGACCGGGGACCAACCCTTCTCAAAAAATTCGACCTACCAACTTGACCGTATTCATCCTGTTACAGAGCACAGGAAGAAATGTCCATCCAAACGCCGACCTCTTAGAGGACGCTCCTAAATCCTCTCCCCATTATCCTGGCGGGCTGTATTATGAAGCATCCCTTTGAGTTTTGCATCCTCAATCGGGGGACCTATCCTATTTCCTATGATAGACTCTGCAAAATGCCTGGGACCGGATGTTGAGGTTTTGCGCACCCGCGGCGTGTATTGACCCTGCGAAGCAATTGGCGGGAGAAAGTCTTTTCACAGATGTCCCGCAAATCTCTGTGTAACGATGAAGAACTCTCGAGACCAGCCATCCCCTCGAAATTCCGGACTGTTGCCAATGGACCAATCGCGTCGGTTTTGTGGCCTTTCCTGCCAAAGTGGAAAGACTCCTTTGCCGGCAAACTTTCTACGTCAAAAAATTCTGACCTGAAGGTACGCTTTTCTTCCCCTATCGACCATTAGAGCGCCACAAAAAACAGATATGCCAATACACATGAAACCTCCCTCTTTCGCCATTCGGAGAAGACACCGATGCCTATCAAAAGGATGAACTTTGGGTATTTGCTAGGAGGTCTGTTGTTCCTGTTGCTCTCGGTTGCCATCGCACGAGAAGCCGGGGTCACGAGTGAGACCCGGCGTTTGTTCCTTGAGCCCGCTCTTTGCCTCATGCTCCTAATGGGGATATGGAGCCATGTGAGTGAAAAAAAATGGTTGATGGTCGGAGGAGGAATTCTTACCGTCAGTGGGATCGCGACTGCCACCATCGACTATTTCTTAGACATTCCTGAGCTTCAGTTTGTCAACATGGCCATCCTATTTGTGTTCTCTCTGTTCAGCACCTGGATTGCTTCCCGACATTTGCTCCTTTCAGGCCCCATCACCCTGAATAAAATCATTGGCGCCATCTGCATTTATCTCCTGATCGGACTCAACTGGTCGGTGATTTATCTTATCATCAACATCGCCAACCCGAACTCGTTTCACGGCCTGACATCCACGGCGGTAGGAGTCCAGTTTTCAGAATTGCTGTATTACAGCTATGTCACCATTACCACCTTAGGCTACGGCGACGTGACCCCCATGAAGCCGATCGCCCGCACTCTCTCCTATCTCGAGGCGATCGTCGGACAATTTTATGTTGCCGTCTTGGTGGCATGGCTGGTCGGCATGTATCTTTCCGATAAGAACAATAACGGCAGAAAGCCCTAGGGCATTTTTCGACCTGGAATTGCCTGTTCGCCGTATCTTCGCCTGAGTACTTTGTCGGGGCTTCCATCCCGGGCAAGCCCCACAAACGAGAATCATCCAAACTTCCAGTTCGCCCTCCTCACACAGATCGCAGGTAATGCGGGGGACGCCGTAGATACGGTCACTGGTCTCATGCTATTACCACTCCTTTATCCAAAATACGACCGGTTTACGCGCGTCCGATCTGCTTTCGAACCCATTCATGTACGACCTTGATCATGTCCGGGGTGTGCTCGGAGAACACATGGTCTGCACCTTCAATTTGGACGAGTTGCTTAGGTTGATTGGCTCTTTCAAAAATGTCGAGCGAGTCCTGGAGGGGAACAAGGTCATCCTCAGTTCCGTGGACAAGCAGCCAGGGGACCCGTATCGACGGAGCACAGGTGACGACGGTTCCGATGGCCGCGGTATCGTCGATGAAAGTCTGGGACAGCGGGCACGCCGGGTCGCCCCACATGAAGCCCACGCCCGGGGTGACGTCGCCGAACTCGCGCTGCGCGAATGCTTCCGTATGGACCATACCGGCGAGTGAAACGAGTCCTACCAGGCGTGTGTCTTGGCCGGCCAGCAGAACGCCGACGGCTCCGCCCATGCTGTGGCCGACATACAGGACCTTCCATCCGTCGAGCGCGTCGAGCACGCTACGCAGGTCCGCCACTTCCTTGGAGATCGTGGAGTCCTCGAAGCAACCTTCCGAATTACCGTTGCCGGAGAACGACAGCCGGAGCGACGGAATTTCGTCGTATGACAGACCTTCTGCCAGCGCGACGACACACGGGCGATCCTTATTGCCCGTGACCCCATGCCCGAGAACAACGATGACCTTCCGACTTGTATCGCCCGGATGGAAGGTGTAGTCGATCTGTTCACCTTCGATGTTGCGAATGGTTCCGAACATGATTCCTCCTGTAATCCGTAAATATTTTGATGATCATCACCGGCCTTAGATCGAGCCCTACCTGCTAGCCGAATCACGCTTCTTTTCGGCGCGCCCGCTTGGAGGTCTCTTCTGAGCAGATCGACGACGATCCACTTTGTTGGCGCCTTCCACTCTCTCACTGAGCTTTGCCGCGGTACAGCTTGAAGCCTCTGTAGAGAAGCGCGCCGGCGATCCAGGTGAGGACCAGGACAAGTGGATAGGCTAACAAGCGCGGGAAGAACGCGAAGAGAATCCCCAACGTCAGTAGCATCACCCCCGCCGTCACCGTGATACGCGCTTCGCGGGGTTCGAGCACACGCCGGTTCGTGAACGCCGCGCCCACGGTGTTGGCGAGGCGGAGAGCGCCTGCAGCGGCACGCCCGCCACTTCCTCCGCCGCTGGAGAGTATGGGATGCAGGTGGCGCGGCTGTTTCGGCGCGCGCACTTTCCGCTGAGCATCTAAGATCACCTCAGTCGCATTCTCCAAGTCCTGCAAATACGTCTGCTCCATGAGGCGCGCGAAAGGTTCGTCTTCAACGACGACGTCCATCTCGCAATTGCCTAGCCAACTGGCGAGGTTGAGATTCGTCGAACCGACCCGCGCCCAATGTCCGTCAGCGACGGCCGTCTTCGCGTGCAGCATCGTCCCGTTCCACTCGAAGATTCGCACACCCGCTTCCAGCAAAGGACGATAACCCGCTCTGGACAAGAGCCTAAGCAGCGGAATGTCGGTTGCGTCCGGCACAAGCAGGCGCACGTCAACCCCGTCGCTCGCTGCCGCACGCAAGGCTTGCACATAGGATGTCGTCCCGGCGTAATACGCATCGACCAACCAGAGCCGTTTCTTCACAAGGGCCGCCATCAGGAGATCGACGCGAAACATCCCCGCCGTCGCCGGCACGCTCGCCACCACGCGAAGGGCCGTTTCGCCTTTCTGCGCGTGCACGTCCGGTTTGACCAGGTCGGGCTCAGGGATCGGCTCTCCCATCATCCCCCAGACCTCTGCGAACGCCTGTTCAATGACAGCCACCGACGGTCCGCGCACTTCCACGCCGGTATCGCGCCACGGTTCAATCTTCTTTTCAGGCACACCGACCCACATCTGCCCAACGCACAAGCCGGTGACAAACCCCACTTCGCCATCCACCGAGATCGTCTTGCGATGGTCACGACTGAGCCAGCCAAAAGGTGAGTCCCAGCGTGGCGGGTTATAGCCACGCACTTCCACGCCGCCCGCGCGCAAACGATTCCAAAAAGCGCGCGACGCTCTACCGAATCCGCCCATCCAGTCGTAAATAAGACGCACGCGCACGCCTTCCTGCGCTTTACCGACAAGCGCATCGGCAAACATTCGACCCGCATCATCTTCGCGAATGATGTAGTTTTCGAAGTGAATGTACCGTTTCGCCCCGCGGATTGCCTCGAGCCACGCCGGATAATTCTCGCACGCGTCTTGGAGCAGTCGGATGGTGTTGCCTTCAATCAGGGGTGCGCCGGCGGCGCGCGAGAAAGCCTGGTTTGCAAGTGAGCGAATGGGTAAAATCGCGGCGCGCTCATGGTTGGGAAGTTGTACGGCGGCGCCCATGGTCAGTGTCCCTTCACATCATCGCCATTGACGGCGGAGTTCGCACTATACGTGGAAGCTTGTTCCCGATATTCCTTTGTGGTTCCGTTGAACCATTCACCGGAAGCAAAGTTCTGTCGCCGGCAGCGCATCAACTGGGCCGACATATATCCATATTTAAGGACGTGTCCAAAAAATCCGGAAAAATCAGTGCTTTAGATTTTCCAGTTGAATCAGGTCCTCATTAGCTGCCTATCAGGCACGGAAGGGTATCCATAAGGGATCGGCCAAAGACAGGTCACAATGGGAAAGTGTGAGGAGAATAATCAGATCCATCCCATTACAAAAAAGGACTCAACTGTGCGTTCCCTCAAGGAGACCGAGGAAGGGCCTCTTTCGTTGCCCGCCAATCACGAAGCCGCTGGGATAACCTGGTTGCCCAGTACTCAAAGGCCTGCTGAACATCATCCCATGAATCCATTGAGCCATCCAGCGTTCGACCTCCCATTCGACGATCGACGGCTGCCGCCAGCAGGGTGCCGGTGTCTCCATCGGTTAATTTTCCTTCAACAGTGGCCCGTCCCACAAACGCCTGCGTGCCCGTGGCAAGTCCCGTGGCTGCCGATATCACACCAGCCGGTGGGACAAGAGTGGTAATAATATCCATACCAACATCGGCTGGCACGGCTTCGGTTAAAGCCAGCTCTAATCGTAATGCTCCGGGTACTAATTTCGGAACGACAAGAAAATCTTCTTTGAGTGCCCAGATCATCTTTGAACGGAGATCTTCACCCAGTTTGTGTAATTGTTCCTGGGGAACCGACGATTGCTTTGACAATAAAACGGTAACCGGGTCCACGTATAACGTGCGATAAGTGGAAAAATCAGCTTGAGGATTCTTGTACACGAGAAGCGATTCCCCCTCTTCTCCCTCTTGGAGAAGGGAATAATCTCTGATAAATCCTGAAGTCTGCACGTTTCCAGCCTGTTCGGTCTTCGCGCACCCTGCAACAACGAGGACGATCGTAAGTACGCTTGAGAATCCGAGTCTCTTAAGCCGGTCAACCTGCCTGAATCCCGGCTTTCCGCTGCGGCAATCGGAGGATGTTATGTCAACCATTCATGAATTCCTTTCATTCCTCTGTCTAAATGTCTTAAGGAAAAAGGGATCAGGGATGCAGAATGAAATCGGCGAAGCATTTCGAGCACGCGTTCAGGCACTAGCCCGGCAAATAGTTATATTTCTTCCAAACCCGGCTTTTTTGAAAAATACCTCAATTGTTTGCATTGGTAGCCTTCCTGATCACTTCGAGCAAAGTATTGGCCTGGGGATTATTCACACTACGCCGCACCAATATATCGATCGTTTTGGTTGGTGTTTGATAATAACTGGTGTTTAACGTATCCCGTGCGGCGACAACTGCCCCTTCGAGTGAAATGCCCGCAAACAATCCCTTTGCCTTGGAAAAGGATAAAAGATCCACACTTAAATTTGGCGCCGTCGATCCCTCAACCCCTCTCCCGATTGGTCCAACCGCGAGGGAAGCATCGGCACCCAACTTCAAGGTCGTACTCATCAGGGAATCGATGCCCTTTTGCGTCATGACCAACAACACGACTTCCGAAGCTTGTCCGCCGAATTGGAATCCGAAACTGGCACCACCCATGGTAAAAAAGGCAGGATAGCTCCATTCATTGGTTTTTTCATCACGAGCGATCAACACACCGCTTCCCCCCGACCCGCCGACAAAAAAGGCTCCTTTAATAAATTGGGGAACAAGTAAAATGCCGCGCGCGTTCTTCATATAATCCCGGAACCACTGCATGTCCGGATCCGCAAGAAAATTCTCCAGGGTAAAACGAGCTTTATCCACCAGGAACTCTTCTTCAGAAGCATTCTGTGCCCAACTCGAAGTCGGAATGACCAATGCCAGACATAACATGCCACATCCAAGAATTATCCGGAACAGCCGCGAAGAATGACTCATGGATCGTACCTGGGTAGACATAATAGAGCCTCTCCAATGCTAAAAGGGTTTCAAGGAATGTACCGTGAAAACGGTTTGCGAGGATAGTCATAGAGCGAGGTTAGCAATTTTCACCCTATCCTCGATATAGTGGGAATCGATCAAACACTGAAAAATGGTTTTTCGCAATACAAGATCACCTCTATGGAGCTACGATGAACACGCGACCATCCGCACAAATAGTTTTCACCCTGCTTCTCACGATCATCGGCGGCGGGTGTACCCTCCTGGTCGGGCTACATCTCGATCAACAATTCGGGAAGTCCTCACCCCAAAACCGGTTGACCACCACACCCGGGGTCGAGGTCCGAACAGTTAAATATGCGGAGGATGTGAAGCCCATTCTCGAGAACCGGTGTATCGTGTGTCATGGCTGTTACGATGCTCCTTGCCAACTCAACCTCAGTGCACCGGAAGGGATCGAACGCGGTGCCAATAAGGACCTGGTTTATCATTCCGGAAGAATACTGGCCATGGAACCGACGCGGCTTTTTGTCGATGCGCATTCCTCATCTGAATGGCGGGAAAAACAATTTTATCCGGTATTAAACGAACGGGTGCAGACAAAAGAAGCCAACCTTAAAGGGAGCTTGATGGCCAAAATGTTGGAGCTTAAGCGACAACACCCCCTTCCCACGGTCAGTCCCCTACCGGCCGATTTTGATTTTTCCCTTGAGCGTGCCCAATATTGTCCAACGCTCGAAGAGTTTAATGATTTTGCCGAGACCAATCCCTTATGGGGGATGCCCTATGGCTTACCGGGTTTGTCAGACCGGGAATACGGGACAGTGAGGACGTGGTTGGAAGAAGGCGCAGGCTATGAAGCTTCACCTCCATTGGGAGCAAGCCCTCTGGCCAACATTTCAAAGTGGGAAACGTTTTTCAATGGGAATAGTCGTAAAGAACGATTAATGAGTCGGTACCTGTACGAGCATTTATTCCTGGCCCATCTGTATTTTGAAAATGACACCCCCGGATTATTTTTTCGCCTGGTTCGATCGACTACCCCTCCAGGGAGCCCGATCGACATCATTGCCACGCGTCGTCCCTACGATGATCCGAAGGTGGCACGCATCTATTATCGTTTGGAGCCGGTTCGGACAACCATTTTGGCCAAAACCCACATGCCCTATGTGCTCAACACGCAGCGCATGGAGCGTTATCACACGCTCTTTTTAGCACCGGAATACGACGTTCCCACTCTTCCGTCTTATGACCCGGAGGCCTCTGCCAATCCCTTCGAAACGTTTGAACGCCTCCCGGTCAAGTCCCGGTATCAGTTCCTGCTTGATGAAGCCGAGTTTACCCTTATGAATTTCATCAAAGGACCCGTGTGTCGAGGACAAATCGCTCTCAACGTGATAAACGAGCACTTCTGGATTGTTTTTGGCAATCCTGATAGTCCGGCTCTAGCCCAGAATTCCAAATTTCTTGAAAAGGAACAGCGGAATCTTCGGATGCCGACAGAACAGCAGAGTAATGCTGGAGCCCTGAAAAACTGGTTGGAGTATTCTAAATTGGAAAAGAAATATTTCGCAGGAAAAGTTGAGTATCTGCGACAACATCTCTCCACACCGGAAGAAATTAATCTCGACCTCATTTGGGATGGGGACGGCCGGAATGCCAATGCCGCCCTCACGGTGTTTCGGCATTTAGATAATGCGACGGTCGTCAAGGGCTTTGTCGGCGATGAACCCAAAACACTGGTGCTCCTTGACTATGCGTTGCTTGAGCGCATTCACTACCTGCTGGTCGCGGGATATGACATTTATGGCAATATTGGTCACCAGTTAAACTCCCGGCTTTATATGGATTTTTTGCGGATGGAAGGTGAGCTGGGTTTTCTCACCTTCCTCCCCGAACGCACGCGGGCAGACGAATGGAAATTCTGGTATCGAGACGCCAGTTCTGAAATTGAGAATTTTGGTGAGGTGTACAACCAACGCGTAAATCGCCAAACAGGCATTCACTTTACTACCGCCCACCCCAAATCCGAATTGGTCGAGATGTTACGCCAACACCTCAAGCCGGTGTTATCCCCCTCTTATGCCATCGAGGAAATCGATAATACGCACGTCCGTCAACAATTGAAAAAACTCTCCCGCATTCAAGGTGTCGCCGTTTCCTGGTTACCACAAAATATCATCGTCTCAATCAGTGGCAGCGGATCAACAGCACCCGGTGATTTGCGTCATCAGGTGGTGACCCTCATCCATAACAATGGCTTAAGCAATGTGTCTCATCTGTTCTTTGAACAAGAAAGACGGATTCCCGCAGAAGATACCTTAACCGTGGTGCCTGGATTTTTAGGTGCCTATCCCAACGCCCTTTACCATGTCGAGGCATCGCAATTACAAGATTTTGTCAGCGCCGTGGAAACCCTCAGCAGTGAGGAGGATTATCAAGCCCTGGTGGGTCATTTTGGTGTCAGCCGAAGCGATCCAGATTTCTGGAAACATAGTGATGCCTTGCGGATTGCCTATCAAAAGGAGTCTCCGATTGAAGCAGGATTGTTGGACTATAATCGTCTGGAAAACTGGTAAAACGGGGCGAGGCACAATAACCTAACTGCCGCCCCACAGACACAATGGGTTTTAAGGGACCTACGTGAACTTCTTGGTATTGGCTCCGGCCATCACTCCACACTCAGAAAAAGGCCAAGCTATATCACAGAACTGACAGACATCATCCGCATTCATCAATTTATTTTGAATAGGAATTAATTGAACCCCCAATCCCTGATGACTTTTGGTCCCCCCCGGAAAAATTCCTATACCCATTTTACTTCCCTATCCCGGCTTGATAAAGGGATGGTAAACCGGCTGTCAAAAATTTATGCCGGATTGAGCCACCAATTGAATCCCGTCACCGGCGAGCTTGGTGTTCACCAATCACTGGCACTTCCTTTAGGGATTACCACCTCATACTATTTAAAGTACCTGGAGAAGGAATAGACTCATATGGCGAATCATTCGACGCCCCCCCGAAATGAAGAATTTACGAAAAACGCAGTGGAGGCTGCGATTCGGATCGGCCTGGTCGTTCTCTGGGTTGGATGGTGTTTTCTCATCCTGCGCCCCTTTGTCATCCCCATTGTCTAGGGTCTCATCATTCCCGTAGCCATCTATCCGGTGTATGGGTCTCTACGAAATCTGTTACATGATTCTCCTCGTGTGTCAGCAATATTGGTAACGGCCGGTATGTTGGTGATTCTGGTTTGGCCGGCAGTCCTGCTAGGAGGACTTCTGGTTGAAAATGGGGAAATGGTGGTGAATCATTTGAGGGATGGGACACTCACAGTCCCCCCGCCCCCGCAGGGGCTTGAGACTTGGCCGTTAATTGGAAAACCGTTAGCCAATATCTGGAACCTGGCTTCCGTGAATATTGAGGGAGCTCTCGTCCAACTTGAACCCCAGATCAGAATGTTGGCAAGCTGGCTCCTGGCTATGGTCACAGGGACAGGTCTGGCAATCTTGCAATTTTTTGTGGCGGTATTGATCGCCGGAGTGCTCCTGGCCTACTCCAAGTCCGGCCATCAGCTCGCGCATAGTATTGGCAGACGCCTGGCTGGAGACCGGGGAGCGGAGCTTGCGACCCTTGCAGAGGCGACCGTGCGGAGCGTGGCGCGAGGCGTATTGGGGGTGGCCCTCATCCAGTCGCTATTTGCAGGGTTGGGATTCTTCATCGCGGGAATCCCTGCAGCAGGATTCTGGGCATTTTTGTGTCTTATCCTGGGCATCGTGCAAATCGGCGTCGGGCCCGTCATGATTCCCGTGGTCATTTACGTGTTTTCAACACAGGATACCCTGACATCTGTCCTATTTCTGATATGGTCAATTTTTGTCAGTCTGCTTGATAATATTCTCAAACCGATCTTTTTAGGACGCGGACTGGATGTCCCAATGGTGGTGATTTTCATGGGTGCCATCGGGGGATTGCTCTTGTCAGGTATTATTGGCTTATTTATTGGAGCGGTGGTTTTAACCTTGGGGTATAAATTGTTCCTGGCATGGCTGGAAGTAGACCAGCCTACCCACGAGGACCAGGCGCCCAAATCATAGAAAGGTAATCTTCCACACCCATATCGGAGTTTGATTAAATTAGTAAAAATGAGATGCTAGGATACGGAATGTATTCCATGTTTGAAGATCAAACAGGGCGACAAAGCTGTGTTTGTAGTTTTGCCGGCACTGTCCCCTGTTCTCTCATGCAGGCTGGGACATGTAGAGGATAACGTCGAGCAAATCTTGATCGCGCACGAGAGAGAATTGGCCATGAAACAAGAGAGAAAGACACATTGGGAAGACGTGTACCGAACCACAGCAATCGAGGAATTAGGCTGGTACCAGGCCCACCCCACCCTATCATTGAATCTGATTCAGGCCACGGGGGTTCAAAAAACCGGAAGCCTCATCGATGTGGGGGGAGGCGATTCGACACTGGTAGACCACCTTCTCGACCAAGATTTCAATCACATCACCGTACTCGATATTTCCGACGTTGCGTTGGAGCGGGCGAAAGCCAGATTAGGCGATCGTGCGGATCTCGTGACTTGGATCGAAGCCGATATCACTGATTTTCGTTCATCCAGGACATATGATGTCTGGCACGATCGAGCCGTGTTCCATTTCCTGACGGAGGCGGAAGATCGAGAAAAATACTGCGAGACCATGAACAGGACTGTGAGTGCAAAGGGCAACGTGATTATTGCAACGTTTGGTTATGAGGCTCCACCAACATGCAGCGGATTACCGGTCGTTCGGTATTCTCCTGAATTTTTGACCTTTGCCATCAGAAGTAACTTTGTCTTTATTGAGTCGTTCGAAGAACTTCATATGACGCCGGGGGGCAACAAACAACCGTTTATCTATTGCCGCTTTATAAGACGCAAACCCTGACATCTCTGGGGGTAGAAGAAATTTGGAAATGACTATATGAGAGGCATCAAAAGACCACAAATGGGATCAGTCCAAGATCATGTTGCAACGGTAGATGCCGATGCCAATGAGCGCGGGACCCCAGCACTTCCTTTTCGTGTTGATATTGATGGTGGGGATCGGTGTGGGTATGGATATGAACGTGCTCCATGCCTGCATAAACGCTTCCCAGGATGCACCGAGAATGCGACACCGCACCCAAACCCTTTGGACTATGCACTACATCCCTCTCTTTTTTCATAGGCGTTTTTCTTCAAACAGCGATTCAATAATAGGGCAGTCAGGAACCAACCCTCCTTCGCATTGGGAGGAAATCGAACGAAGTATCTTTTGAAGTCTCCGCAGATCTGAGATTTTCTTACTGACATCCCTGAGATGTTGCTCCGTCACCCCCTTCACTTCCTGACACGTGTACCGCTCGCCGTCAACCAGCCTGAACAGCGTGCGAATCTCCTCAAGCGAAAACCCCAGTTCCCGGCTGCGACGGATAAAGACCAACCGCTTGAGTTGGTCCTTGCCATAGAGACGGTGTCCGCCTTCGGATCTTGGTGGTTTCGCCAGCAAACCAATACGCTCGTAATAGCGGATGGTCTCGATGTGGCACCCGGTTTTTTGGGACAGGACCCCAATGGTATCCATGCTCCCTCGCTCCTTGAGACACGTTCTTGCATCTGTAGTTGCTACAGGTTGTACCATGAGAATCAGGAAGGAGGAAACCTGTCTAATAAAGTATGAAAATATCCATGAGTTGGACTCACTTTGTGGAATGAAGAGTGGGATGGTAGGAATCGTCAGAAAAAAATGGAGATTTGCCAATGGGAGCAAGCACACAACAACAATCCGTCATACGCTGTCCGCAATGCGGTTTTCACAAGCCCGAAACAATGTCCCTTGATTCCTGCCAGGTGAGGTATGAGTGCCGGAAGTGCGGGACGATTCTCAAACCCCAGGCAGGAGATTGTTGCGTCTTTTGTTCCTATGGAACGGTGTCTTGCCCCCCTCAGCAGACAAAGCATTTGGATATGTAAACCCACGCCTTGAAAAGATCTCAAAGGAGGTTGCATATGACAAATATGAAATTCAGGTTAGGTCTGTACGTCGTCGTCTTGACTCTTCTCACAGGAAATAGGGCCGTTGAGGCTGAGCCCATTCAGCCTCAACACATCCTGATCCATATGAAGACTTCCTTATCGGAAGATGATGCCCAGATTTGTGCCGTCCCTAACGTGGCCTGGGCAATGATGAATGCCGGGCATCAGGTCACCATTCTAGTGGATGCCAGTGCCGTCACCTCCGTCACCAAGGGATTTGGATGGTTCGGACGTCTGGTGCATTCAGACACAACCGCCCTCGATCGTGCCAGGCTACCGGAACGGGAGCGAGTCAATCTGGCTGATCAGATGGGCGCGTCATTGGAAGAGATTCCTCATCAGTATGGAGAATACTTGGGGTTCTTGAAAAAAATGGGTGTGACCATCTATGGCAATCAAACCATGATGCTCCTGTATAATATCGACCTTGATGACGTCGCATCTGAAGTCACCCCGATCGCCTTGAATCGGATGGTCAAACTTTTTCAGTCTGCGGACCGTATCATCGTGTACTAACCAAAGAGGTTGACACATGCACAGGAAATCACATTCGGAAGAGGTGTATCAAACCACGGCTGCCAAGGAGTTAAGCTGGTTCAGGCCAACCCCACCATGTTGTTGCACCTGATTGAGTCAATTTGAGTAGGGCAAACCGAAAGTCTCACCACATAGGGGAGTAGGAAAAACAAGAACACGAATTCATGAATGTCCCATCACTCCTTCAAGGGGATGCCGGCCGCCAGGTCAAACTTTATCGCAGCCTGGATTTTGTTCTCTATTTGCAGGTAGCGAGCCATCTTCGTCGGTGGAAGGACTCTGGCCAGTTTTTCTGAATAGTTCCGCCGCATCTTCACTTCCGCCTCTTCCGTTTTAAGTGTCTCGTTGACCAGTTCTTTGGCCAGGTCTTCGGACACGGCCCCGGCAGTGTACGCTGCAGCATATTCGGCGATCAGGCCGGCTCGGTTCCGGTTTAACGGCTCCAAATCTTTTTGATAATTCTCGTAAAGCGGCCAAAACTCCGTGGATTCCTCTTCGGTCAAATCCATATTGTGGGCGATGAGCAACTTTTTATCTGCCTTCACCTGATCGACCAGATTTTTCATGTTAGTAAGTTTCGCGTTCTCCGCGAAGACTGGAGTCACGCCCATGGTGACTGCAGCGACCGCAACCATGATGAAGGTTTTCATAAGGGCACATCCCCTGCCTGCAAAGGTAGATAAAGAATGCCAGAGTAGAAATAATAAGCGCTCACGTTCAAGTGAGAGGCTTGAAGGGAGCCTTGAGGGTAGCACCGGCTGTTTTATTAGTAAACCGCAGGAAGACCTATAACTGAAGGCGTATCCAGAGCAAGTTGATCAGTTCAATCTTCCTCCGTTGGTTTATGCCATCCACCACTATCCGCCACGATGCCCTGGGCCTCATTGGGCCCCCACGTTCCTGCCGCATATTCAAAGACAGGGGTGGACATCTTTAAAACTGGATCCACAATACGCCAGGCCTCTTCGACTCCGTCCTCCCTGGCAAACAAAGAGGCATCTCCCACCATCGCATCACCGATGAGGCGTTCATAGGCCCCCTGTTCGTCGCCTTGTTGGCGACATACATAGAGCTCAATGTCTTCCCCAATCATCCGTTCGCCCGGCTTCTTCGCTCGGGCGCCCATCGCAATCGCGACCCGGTCCGGCCCCAACCGGAAACGAATATGGTTCGATGCATCTGACCGACTGTCGTCAAAGAGCTGATGAGGCGGATATTTAAGTCTGACCAACACTTCCGTGGCCGTCACCGGAAGGCATTTCCCTGTTCGAATGAAAAAGGGAACGCCCTCCCACCGCCACGAATCGATGTGAAGCTGCATCGAGGCAAAGGTTTCGACCTGCGAATCCGGCCTTACCCCGGCTTCCTCACGATAGCCCCGAAACTGCCCCCGCACCAGGGAATTCCCCGTGAGTGCCCGAATGCCCCTGAACGCTTTAACCCGTTCATCGCGCAGAGCTTCCCCACCGGAACTGACAGGTGGCTCCATGGCCAGGTTGGCCACCACTTGCAACAAGTGATTTTGCACGACATCCCGGATCGCACCGGTTTCCTCATAAAACTTACCACGCCCGTCTACCCCGAATTTCTCCGCCATGGTGATCTGCACACTTTCGACGTAGTTCCGGTTCCAGATGGGTTCAAGAAACGAATTGGCAAAACGAAAAAACAGGAGATTTTGAATCGACTCCTTTCCGAGATAATGATCGATACGGAAAATTGCCGATTCATCAAAGACGCTACGGAGGGTCCCATTCAGAGCTTGGGCGGAAGCCAGATCGCGCCCGAATGGTTTTTCCACGACGACTCGTGCACCGGAGGCACAGCCTGACTTTCCTAAGCTTTCCACCACGGCTGGAAACAGAGACGGAGGAATGGCCAAATAGAAGAGGGGGCGTTGGGCGGTACCCAGGATCTGACGTAAACGGGCATAGGTGTCTTCCTCCTGATAATCCCCATCCACACATCTGAGCAAATCGGAAAGTCTTGCAAAGGCGGCCTCATCGACTCCACCGCCGAATTTCTCCAGACCGTCTCGGGCTCGCTGTCGGAGGTAATCCACGTCCTTGCCGCCTCTGGCGACACCGATAATCGGAACGTCGACCTTCCCATGCTGAATCATGGCCTGAAGCGCGGGGAAAATTTTCTTCTGTGCGAGGTCCCCTGTGGCTCCGAAAAGCACAAGCGCATCTGTACGAGCATTCCCCATCAATCCCTCCTTGAACAATCAAGCCAATTGATCGGTCCCTACTCCACCGTAAGGAGTTCAAGGATGTGTCCATTCTGATCGCAAAAGTATACTCCCCGTCCGCCACCCCGGTGGTTGATGGTCATATCCTTCCGCGCCCTCGGCCCGCTCCCATAGGGAATGCCTTCGGCCTGAATGCGACCAAAGATCCGGTCGAAATCCTCTTCCCCGACCTTGAATGCATAGTGATGGCTGTCGAATTTGTCGACATCATCATCGAAATCAAATGTGAGCCTCTCATTGATCCGTAGCGGCGCGAAATATTCGACCTTTCCTTCATCGAACACGAGTCCGAAAATTTTCGCATAGAATTTTGCCGAAGCCACTTTGTCGTGCACCGGGACAATGGTGTGATTGAGTTCAATTGCCAAGGCATATCTCCTTCACGTTGCGATGGTCCTGAATCACCTGGCCTGGCGGCGGGAAGACCGGCAGGCGAGGAGCCACGGCGAGAGTTTTGTCTGTCCTCTCACACTTTGAACGGGCGTTCATGTGGCCGTGTTTCATGAACATGGTCATCAATGGGAAAATCTAGCTGTTTTGGCGAAGGCCCGGCAAGCTGAAACAGGATCTTCCCTGCCGACAGACCCGGATGGGAGATTCAGCAAGGGTCCTTCATTTGCCCGACCAGGGAAAATCCCAGTTCTCCTGAGGGGCGATGAGGCGTACAATCATGGTAAAATCGGCAGCATTTTGGGCAAACGCAAAAAAATTAGCGATGCGAATCGTTCCTGCACAAGACTGACGTGATCGCCACACCTGATCACACAAAGAAAAGACGATAAGCCGTATGAAAAAAAAATGGGAGGTCGTCATTCTTGGTGGTGGATTTGCCGGCCTGGCGTGCGCCCGTCGACTCGAAAAACTTTGGGGGAAAGACACGGCCAAACGCGTGCTGCTGGTCAGCGCTGAGAACTATTTCGTCTATCAACCCTTTCTTTCGGAAGTGATTGGGGCGGGTATCGAGCCGCGCCATGTTATGAACCCCATTCGATTGGCCTTGCGCCGCTGTACTGTGCAACGCGCCGAAGTCACGACCATTGATCTGGAAAAACGACGAGTCGAATTCAATGCGGATGAGGGGATAAGCCTGGAACCCGTCGAGGCCGAACACCTGGTCATCGCGTTGGGAAGTAGCACCAATCTCCGCGCGATACCGGGCATGATGGAGCACGGGTTATTTCTCAAGACACTGGCTGATGCGCTGGGAATACGGGAACATATTATTAAACGCTTGGAGGAGGCAGATCTTGAACCCAACCCCGATATCCGGCGATCTCTCCTCCATTTCGTGGTCGTCGGTGGTGGATACAGCGGGGTCGAAACGGCTGGTGAAATTCTTGATTTGTTACATGACGCCAGACGGTTTTATCCGTCGTTTGACCCGTCTGAGCTGCGGGTCACTCTGGTGCACTCGGGCGCACATTTACTCCCTGAACTGGGCGAAGACCTCGGGCGTTTTGCGCAACGGTTTCTTGAATCTCGAGGAATGACGGTGTTGCTCAACCAACGTGCATCTTCGGTGAGCGCAGGATATATCCGGTTGAACGATGGCACACGCCTGGAATCCCGGAACCCGATTTGTACCATTGGTAATGCGCCGAATCCGGTGCTCAAAGATTTGGCCGCGGAGTATGCCAACGGATGGCTGGTGACGAACGAGTTCCTACGCCTCAAGGGACATACCCATCTCTGGGGCATTGGGGATGGAGCAGCCAATCCCGACGGCTATGGGAATCAATGTCCGCCAACGGCCCAATTTGCCATACAACTCGGCCGGCATGCGGCCGAGAACATCGCCTTATCTTCCTCCGGCAAACCTCTTCGTTCATTCCGATACAAAACGCTGGGCCAGATGGCCACGATCGGCCATCATAAAGGGGTCTGTTCGATCTTTGGTTTCCAATTCAGCGGGTTTTTGGCCTGGTGGGTCACACGCACAGTTCATTTGCTAAAATTGCCCGGACTCGACCGCAAACTTCGGGTCGTGGTTGATTGGACATTTGAGCTTTTTTTTCCGCCGGATCTCAATTACCTGGATTTGAAAAAAACACAAAAAATTGCGCGCATACATGTGGAACCGGGGGATGTGATTTTCCGCCAGGGGGAACGAGGCTCCGCTTTCTATATTGTGGAAGACGGCACACTGGAAGCCACCCGATACGATGGCGACGGCAAAGTGCTGTGGCGTGACGAAGTGCTCCCTGGGGATCACTTTGGCGAGGGATCGTTTTTATATGGTGTGGTGCGGCGCGTCACGGTCACAGCCAAGACGGGAGCGACCCTCATGGTGTTTAATTCAAAAGAATTCAAATCCTTCGTCGAGAGTTTCCAAACGCTCAGTCAGATCCTTCGTCACACGGCCCAACGACCATCACAAGAAGACGTCCTGGGCGAAGCACGGTGGACGACGGAACTGCTTTCCTCTCCGGTCGAAGCCGTAATGAAAAAGTCCGTACCATGTCTATCCGAAACCGCCACGATCAATGAGGCCATCCTGGCCTTTGGGAATTGTTCGCAAACCTTGTTGCCCATCGTGGATGCGGAAGGAAAAATGACCGGCATTCTGACAAAGACGGATGTCTATCGGGCCATGACCCTCGGCCAGGATTTTGGTGAGTCCGTCGAGACGATCGCCAAGCATGAGGTCGCCGCGCTCCGTGAGGGGCAGACTGTACGGGAAGCCTTACGGGTGTTGTACATGAAAGATGTGAAACAGGCGCCGGTGCTGGATGATCGCTCCAGGCCGGTAGGAATTCTCAGTCACCTGGATCTTGCCGAGGCGAGAATTCACCTCGACCTCCGGGCCTCAGGGAGTCAGCACGCTTCCTCTGTAGACACACCTGAATAATTAGGGTTCTTCATTTACCAATTGGCAAAATGAAGCCTATCTAGGCTCCTTGGTGAAAAAATTGTTGGCACCTCTCTCTCTGGTGGAAGGACTGATGGCTCTCTGCCATTGAGAGGTGCTATTTGACTCATGCGGGTCCTTGCAGTTTTCCTCAAAAACCAACACACTTCCCAGTGGCATCGTTATTCGACGACCTTTCGCATGAGCACCAGGTTGTCGAGAATCAGATTCGATGACCAGATGAAGTCGGCGTCGGCAATCGGGTCATCGAATACATTGCGAAAATTCATGTAGGCCGGTTTGTTATTGACGCCAACGGTGTCGTTGGTGAAGACGGTTGCGTGCGGCCAGTCGCTATCATCGAAACCCGGTGCGAACCAGCTGGCAGGAACCTGCCAATGCGCCGCGGAGAATGAACTCCCGTCTCGAGCACTTTCCATCGAACAGGCAGAGCTGTCTCGAACCTGACCACGTACTTTCAGGCAAGAGCGGTCATTGAGTGGCGCAGTGTAAAATGTTTGAGCGCGCCACGTATTGTCGGTGACGGCCACGGTCTGGCCGCTCCCGTCTTTAATCACGGCCACCAATCCGGCGTCACCTGGATGATAGGCATATCCCCTGTTCTGCTCCGAGCCGAGACCCAGATTTTCTTCCCAGTCAACGCCCACCATAGCGAGAGAAAACGGCCGGGTCGCTTTGAAGCGAATGACGCTACTGTTAAAGGGCGTGAAAGGAACCGCATCGACCGCGAGGAGTGTGCCGTTGACATAAAACTCAAAATAGTTGTCGGCAAAAATATATGCCGTGAAAATATCGCTGCCACCGGCATCAATCACGGGAACCGACTGGAGGTCGAGATCTGCCGACCGGTGCAACCGGATCCCGTTACTTTGATTGTAGAGATCCGCCGCTTTTGCCGCGGTTTCGAAATGCGTCTTGGCCGGCACGATCCACTCTGTGCCCTCTTTGGCCTTGATCTTTCCGACCGCACTGATGCGCGCGTTGGGATCACTGCACGCATAAAGGCCGGGATTGACGGTTTGCGCCAAACCGGTCGTGAAGGATGGCAGTTCTTGTGCCATGACATCCTGGCCGAAGACGGACGCTCCAAGGGCCAAAATTGCAAGAAGTAATCTGAAGGTTTTCATTGAAATCATCTCCGAACTCGGACAATCTTGGCATCAGTCGCCCGACAAAAAGGTTTCAAATTTTCGTGAACTTTTATGCAAAAGATCCTATTTGCGGAGTAATTGGAGTTTCAATCAATTATATGAAACTTTGGAAGATGCTGGGAACATCTGAATGCTGGTCGATCACCCACAAAAAAAGGTCAGCCTGTTTCTCTTTAAAATGAGTGCTTGTTAAGCAGAATAAATTTTACCATTGGATGACTAAACGCTACAGATTGGGGTCACCAATTACATCAAGGACTGAGGGAATTCTCGGTTTTGGAAGTCACGGGGTGGCGCCTGGACGTAATATTTTTTTTGAAATGCATAACCTGACCTGTCGGATTTTAGCAGGTATCCTCGGAGTATCGGACGCTCAATACTTACAGACGCCTGTCGATAATCTCCAAGTCAAAAAGGCCAGATTGCGTTCATATGAGGGGTGTGTAGTAAAAAATCCCAACAAAATTCTTGGAATGAAATAAGAAAAATGTTCGCTTCTGGCCAAACTCTGTCGATTAGCTTTAAACATTATCAAAGAATCTATCCTCGGACGGCAAACGACCCAAAGCAGACCAATAATTTAAGCGGCTAAGTGAGTGAGTTCGCTACGATGAGCCAAAAGCAATTGACGTGATGGATGAAGCCTATGTATTGGTTGCTACAAAGACCAACTCGCACTATGTTTGAGTCCTCCTAGGTGTGGTGCTTGATGACCTAATGGATAAGGTAGTACGCGTAATGCTGCGAAAGTGTACGCGTTGAGTAAAGTAGACAAAATTGGGTACAACTTTCCTGTGTAAGAGCCCCAAAAAATATCAGAAATACTGGGTGATGCCGAATTGAACCAGCGAATTCGCTCTTGGCGAGAAAAGATGGGCTACATCGACTCGCAAGAGCGTATTGGCAAGGAATGTTGGCACGACGCGAATCCCCGTTCCCACGTTCACAGCTTCTTGCCAATCGCGCAGTTTCCCCTCGTCGGTAAATGACTGAAAGGTACCGAAATCCGTAAACAGGACGCCTTGTAGCGCCCAGCGGGGTGCGAGGGGAATGGCATGCCGGAGTTCCAAGTTGGTGTAGGCCTGGGCTCGATTGCGAAAGAGATTGTCATCAAGCCCCCGAACTCCGGCAATACTTCCGATTAATAAGCTGTGATTGGGATTTTTACTGTTGTTGACCGCTTCCGCCACACCATTGATCATCAAGACGGTACTGGTACCCATCGGGATTCCTTGGAGATAGTGTAATAGGGCTTCATGACGTGGTTCGTTTCCTCCAAAAAAGTATCCGAGCTGAAGCTCAAGAATAAGTCGGTATCCCTTTGGCATCAGATCATTCCAATGATACTGGTCCCAGATCAGCTCGGGAATCACCCCAATAAAATTCCCGTCTGGGGAGTTTTCTGATATTTTTTTTTCGTCTTTAATCACTTCACGGTAAAATTTCGTGACCACTTCATACCGTAGGGGTGAGCTATATCGGTAGGGCCCTATGAGTTCAAACTCACCCCCGATGCGGTTGCGGGTCCATTTAGCATCCGAGTCCGAAAACCGGATTTGGTTCGCTTTGTAGAAACCTTTGACCTCTTGGGCCCACCGATCGGGTTCGAAGGGATGTTGCGAAAGCCACACGTCGATGTTGGGGCCCCGTTGACTGTATTGGAACTGCCCCCCAAGCTGTGTGGCTGTACCCCACAAGTTGTATTCCACCAACCCGACCGTGGCCGTCAAATCTTTGAGGTCGCTCCCGCTAGTGAAGGCCAGGATTGGGGAAAGGGTAATCTTTTCGTGAACCTCAACCTGTAAAATTTGACCCTCGTGTGTTACTCGTACCAGATCAAAGAGGCTGAGATTCCGCACCCGTCGCTCAAACTCTTCAATCTCGGCTCGAGAAAATTCGCCGGGTATGGGCCGAGAGAGCAACCGGGTAATCACTTCTGGTTTGGTATGAATGATTCCTTCAATGGCCACCTCATCGATCCGGAAAAGTTCGTCCTCGACTCTGTCGGTTGCAGCCAGAGCGCCATGATTCAGTGCCACACCATTGAACGCCAGTACGAGGCACGAGGCCAGGACCCACTGAACAAGGCTTGGTAAACTTTTGAAACGGAGGTAAAGATGTCTCATTACAGACCTCCTTAAGACAACAAAGTTGAGCGCATCGACCAATTGGACGAGCGAGAACTTGGAGGTACTGGATGAGTTTAAATGCGAAGAGGAATTGAAAAAGAAACGGGCCTGTTACGGGGAGGGGGATGAGGCGGAGGATGGCCTCTCGGAGTCGTTAATCCCAACACAGGGACCGCGACGAAAAAAACCTGGAGGTCTGGTGGCTGAGGTGCTGTACCAGTATTCTGGGCTACAACGCCTGCACGTTCCGACGGCATGAGGAGATGTTCGGCCACACCGTCCGGGTCCGCCTCCCCAGCCTCATGGGTGTTGGCTGTCACCTCCTGTTCTTCAAATACAAGGTCGACCACCAGATCGGCGGTGGTCCATATACAGAGTAGGAGCGAAAGCCAAATGATGAACAGCCCATTATGAGGCAACCTTCGTAAATACATAATCCACAGTATAGAGAACCTAAGGAGTTTGAACAATGCTCGTGTTATTACCATTTGATAAGATGTAGTGCCACCAAGACCGGTTCCTATGAAATGAATGGGTTGCAAAAATGAACCTTTCTGCAAATCTGCAAACAAATTTGGCTTTCAATGGAAACAACAGGTTTTAGGTTGCACAATCCATTTGCATAACAATCCGATGAAAATTGAGATCATGAAATATTCTAGATAGGCAGCTCAATGCACATTTTTACCCCGATACGCTTAGTACTCTAATGTCCGCTTTTGGCCGGAAGGGGATATCAAAACAGAACCCGATCCGAAACTGCCTTTACGATCATCGGATAGCGATTATTTCAGTTAATCTCTTCCAACCACCAATCCGAAACAGTACAGTGGTTAGACCTTAGAATATTCCCTTTCTTTACCAGAAACCCACTCATCCCATATCAGCTGTTCTGTCCTGTCGTTATCCAGAAGAGCCTTCCCTTTCCCTGATCCCGAATCCAAGTTCCGTCAGTAGATCTTCGCGTATTTGCTTTTTAAGGTGATTCAATGAAAACTTCAGCCATCGTTTTCTTGAAAGAAGGCATCAGATATGTGGTTACGACCTTTCTCCCCATTGGTTCATGGAGGACCGACCAGTATTCCCACGACTGCTTGCTGGAAATGCTATTTACTGAGAAGAATTTTAGGAGTAGGATAATTCTCATGAGATCGTTCCCGAAATTGTTAGCCCTCTTTCTGATTGGTCTGTTCCTCGCGTTCAGCTTTAATGCCTACGCCTGCGTGGTGCCGGTCTTTGCCAAAATGCCAGTGGCTCAGGTGAGTGATTGCACCATGCCGGGGGAAGAGCCTGTTACTCAGTTCTGTGACGGGTTTAAAACCCTCGCGGTTCAGTCGAGTCTCGACACTCCTTCAAACAACCAGGCTCATGCCCCCTTCATTGGCGAAGTGGCCCTGCTCCTTCCTGACCATGTTCCCTCCTCCAGAAATTTAATCTTTCCGCCCGGTACCGGCCATGTGGCCGTGCCAAAAGACCTTCTCCTCCTCATCTCGGTTTTTCGTATTTGATCCCCTCCCCGTTTCTTCGTTCATCACCAATTCCCTGAATTCACGACCTTACTGATCCCGGTCTGACATTTTCAGGCCTGCTCGACAGGACCTTTTCTCCTTTCTGCTTCTTTGGGTACGAGGCAGAACCGGGGAGAAGTCCATGGTCGCTACATAACAAGCGGAGTCAACCATGCACCAGATTATTTCAAAATACGTGGTGATAGTGGCATTCAGTATTGTATGGCTTGGTCCGGCAGGTCCACTCCCGGCTCAACCAACCGGCACGACTGAAGCGGTCTTGGAACTCGTGCCACTGATCCAGGAAGCCATTCAACAGAATCCTGAGATCGCGGCGACACACGAGCAGGTCCTGGCCATGAAGGAGCGCGCCCCTCAGGTGGGAGCCCTGGCCGACCCGGAATTAAAGGTTCAGTTGTGGAATACGCCTGACTCGCTGAATGTCACCAAAACGCAAACGGTCATCTACGGGGTTGCCCAACAGTTTCCCTTCCCGGGGTTGCTTTCAAAGAAAGCCGAAGTGGCGATACGCGAAGCCGACCAGGCGGAACAACGCGTGGCGGCTAAAGTCCGCGAGATTACCGCTGCGGTCAAAACGGCCTTTTTTGAGCTGTTGTTCGCCCACAAAGCCATTGAGGTCCATCATGAACAGCAAAAATTGCTCAGGCAGTTCTTTGATATTGCCAATGCCAAATACGGAGTGGGCTCCCGAACACAGGTAGACGTCCTGCGAGCTCAAGTTGAGCTTTCCAAAATTTCCCAACAATTACCCGTCCTCAACCAACAACGGGAAACCGCTCAAGCTCATCTCAATACCATTCTGAATCGTGATCCCCATGCTCCGCTTGGAATCCCACGGGCACCACATCCACAACCGCTGACACGCTCGCTTGAAGAACTCCAGGCCCACGCGCTTCGACTTCGCCCGGAACTTCAAGAAGCTGATCTGGCGGTGACGCGATTTCAGTCGGCCACGCAACTGGCCAAATTGCAGTACTACCCTCACCTTCGGGTGGAACTCCAGCGCTGGCAAAATTACCAAACCGACGACGGATTCGGAGGGAATGTGATGGTGAACATTCCCTTCGCCTTCTGGACCAAACCGAAGTATGACGCCGGTGTACGGGAAGCGGCGGCGCAGGTCAGATCCGCACAAGCCAAGCAACAAACCCTTGTCACACTCACGCGCTTTCAGGTTAAGGATCTGGTGGTGCAAATTCAGGCCACGCAAGAGGTTCTGGAACTCTATCGCACCACCGTCCTTCCGCAGGCACAGCAGGTGCTCCAGGCCGCCCATGCGGGCTATCGGACGGATCGCACGGATTTTTTGGATCTGATCGATGCGGAACGCGCGCTCATCACCTTTCGGCTTGAATATATACGGGCGCTCGTGAACCGGGAACAGCAAGTCGCTCAACTTGAACGCGTGCTCGGCGCGGACTTGTAAGAAGGAGACGCACGATGCTCACGCACACATCACGAAAAAACTGGATCATCCTCGGATTATTGCTCTGTATGCTTGTGGCAAGCCTGTTCTTTTTCAAAGAAACCTGGTGGCCCCTCTTCCAATCAACGGGAATGACCACGAACGAGGCGAGGCAGACCGAACAACCCATGCAGGACATGAACATCATGAGCGGCCATTCCTCCATGGAGAGGGAATCCAGCCAGGGCTATGCCATGGTGACTCCGGCACGGCAACAATTGATTGGCGTCACCACAGCTCTGGTGAGCATGCGCCCGCTCCAGACGGTGATCCGTGCCGTGGGGAAAGTGGACTATGACGAACAACGTCTCACCCATATCAATCTTCGCATTTCCGGTTGGGTGGAGGATCTCTTTGTGGATTCCACGGGCCAGCTTGTTCAAAAAGGTCAGCCCTTGTTCACCCTCTACAGCCAGGAACTCGTGTCAGCGCAGGAAGAATATCTGCTTGCGATGAAGGCCAACCAGCAGATTCAGAACAGCCCTCTTCTCGAAACCCGACATCAGACGGCACAAATGGTCCAGTCCGCGCGCGAACGTCTCCGACATTGGACATTAACGGATGCGCAGATCGATGAGTTAGCGCGCCGTGGCAAGTCGCAGACCTATGTCACGATCTATTCCCCTGTCGCCGGGTACGTTATCGATAAGCAGGTGTTTAAAGGTACGTTGGTGAAACCCGAGATGACCCTCTATGCGATTGCCGACCTTTCTACCGTGTGGGTGCAGGCGGAAGTGTTTGAGTATGAAATGCCCTTCGTCCAAGTGGGACAACTGGGAATCCTGACCCTGGCGGCCTATCCAGGAGAAACCTTTCAAGGAGAAATCACCTTTATCTATCCCTACCTCAACCAGGAGGCCCGAACCAATACCGTTCGGCTGGTGTTCAAGAACCCGAAGCTGCGACTGAAACCGGACATGTATGGGACCGTTCAGATTCAGGTGAATCGCGGAAGCAAGCTTGTGGTTCCTGAAGAAGCGGTGCTCGATTCCGGTACCCGACAGGTCGTCTATGTGCTCAGGGGAGAGGGCATGTTTGAACCACGGCCAGTCACCCTCGGCCCGAAAGTAGGCGGCTACTATGAAATCCTCGAGGGTCTGGCCTTGGACGAGCGGATCGCCACCTCCGGCACCTTTCTCCTCGATTCGGAAAGCAAGCTCATGGCGAGTTCGAACATGATGGGTGCGCTGGGGATGGGAGGAATCAAAATGGAGCAGGCGAACATGGGCAAGATGGATATGGACATGGGTGCGGACAAGGCCATGACAGGACCAGGAATGGCGCCGGCGAGCAAGACACCGGCGGGAACGAGGAAAAAGAACGCCGGTGACCTCACGCTGAGCTTTTCGACCAATCCCTCGCCCGCGCGCATAGGGGAAAATCGTATTCAGGTGACCGTATCCAATCAACAGGGCAAACCGGTCTCCCCTGCTCAGGTACAACTCACCTTCACCATGCCGATGCCGGGCATGTCCGGAATGTGAGTGATCCAACATGATTGAACGAATCATTGGCTGGAGTGCGCGAAACGGATTTTTGGTCGGAATCCTTACCCTTTTTCTGATGGGTTGGGGAATCTGGGCGGTCTATCACACGCCACTGGATGCCCTGCCCGATCTATCCGATGTGCAAGTGATCGTCTTGACGGAGTGGCCTGGCCGAAGCCCGGATTTGATTGAGGATCAAATTACCTATCCCATTGTCACCTCGATGTTAGGCGCTCCACGCATAAAATATGTTCGAGGACAATCGTTTCTGGGTTTGTCCTTTGTCTACATTGTGTTTCAGGACGGAACCGACATGTATTGGGCCCGAAGCCGGGTGGTGGAATACATGCAAGGGCTGGTGGGAAAACTGCCGGAAGGAATCTCTCCAACCTTAGGGCCTGATGCGACCGGGGTCGGGTGGGTCTTTCAATATGCCCTTGTGGACGAAAGCGGAAACCATAGCCTGGCCGATCTTCGCTCGTTTCAAGATTGGTATTTGCGCTATTGGTTGCAAAGTGTGCCCGGCGTGGCGGAAGTGGCAACCATCGGCGGGTTCGTGAAACAGTATCAAGTCCAGGTCGATCCGGTGAAACTACAGGGATATGGTATCGGCCTTCCCCAGGTCATTCAGGCTGTCCGACGCAGTAACAATGAAGTAGGAGGACGGGTCATTGAGGCCAGTGAACGGGAATATATGGTACGCGGCCGCGGATACATCCAATCGCTTGACGATCTTCGAACCATTCCCATCGGAACGGACGGAAAGGGGACGCCCATTACCGTCCACGATGTCGCGACCGTGACGTTCGGTCCGGATCTCAGACGTGGCATTGCTGAATTGAATGGAAAAGGAGAAACCGTCGGTGGAATAGTGGTGATGCGTTATGGCGAAAATGCGCTTGAAGTCATTCAACGGGTCAAAGAAAAAATAACAACCATCACGCCCTCCATTCCCGAGGGCATCCGTATCGTTCCGGTGTATGATCGCTCGGAATTAATTCTTCGGGCCATCGACACCTTGAAAGAAAAAGTCATTGAAATCACCATTGTCGTGAGCGTGATTAGTCTCCTCTTTTTATTTCACTTTCGCTCCGCGCTGGTTCCCGTCCTCTTACTGCCGGTGGCGATTCTCTTGTCGTTTATTGCGATGTATTATTTGGGCGTCTCCTCGAACGTCATGTCACTCTCGGGCATTGCCATCGCCATCGGAACCATGGTCGATGCAGTCATTGTCATGGTGGAAAATGCGCACCGTCGCTTGGAGGAGTGGGAATCCCGAGGACGTTCAGGCTCACGGGATGACGTCATTATTCAAGCCGCCCGGGAAGTCGGCAAGCCTCTCTTCTTTTCTTTGCTCATTATCACCGTCTCGTTTCTACCCATATTTACATTAGAAGCGCAGGAAGGCCGTCTGTTCAAGCCGCTGGCCTACACCAAAACATTCGCCATGTTCTTTGCGGCGCTGCTGTCCATCGGATTGGCTCCCCTCTTGATGAAATGGTTCATTCGCGGCCGGATCATGGCTGAAGGACGAAACCCGTTGAACCGGTTTCTTGTATGGATCTATACCCCTCTTTTGAAAGGTGTCCTGAAAGTCCGTTGGCTGATCGTCGGCTTGGCCATTCTCGGTATGATCCTCGTCGTTCCCGTCTACCAACAGTTAGGCTCTGAATTTATGCCCCCCCTGAACGAAGGCACGATTCTGTATATGCCCACAAGCATTCCGGGCATGTCCATCAAACAAGCCTCCACCATCCTTCAAACGCAAGACCGATTGTTAAAAGAATTTCCAGAAGTAGATCAAGTGATGGGCAAAATGGGTCGGGCGCGCACCGCAACCGATCCGGCTCCCTTACATATGGGCGAGACCATCGTGACCCTGAAGCCTCAGAAAGATTGGCGACCCGGTATGACGTGGGACAAGCTCATTGCCGAAATGGACCAAAAGGTGAAATTTCCAGGGATGGCAAATATTTGGTGGATGCCGATTCAAACTCGAACCGAAATGCTTGCCACGGGCATTCGCAGCAGTTTAGGGGTTCGAATTCTGGGGCCCAAATTAGAAGAACTGGAACGCATCGGGCTACACATTGAAAGTCTGCTTTCCACACTTCAGGGTACCAGAAGTGCCTACGCCGAACGGGTCACGGGAGGGTACTATGTCGATATCCACGTGAACCGCACCGCCGCGGCCCGTTATGGCCTCACCGTTGAAGACGTGCAGGATGTCATTGAATCCGCTATTGGCGGGAAAAATATTGCATGGACCGTTGAAGGGCGAGAACGCTATCCGATTAATGTTCGATACCCGCGTGATCTGCGACAGGATGTGGAAGCGCTCAAGCGCGTGCTTGTCAGCACGCCACACGGCGAACAGATCCCTCTCGCGCAACTTTCTCACATCTCCACCACCACGGGACCGCCTTCAGTGCGAGATGAAAATGGATCGTTAGCGAGTATGGTATTTGTCGATATTGCAGGCGGGGATCTCGGCACCTATGTCCACAAAGCCAAAGACCTGGTTCAGAAGCACGTCACCCTTCCACCCGGGTATACATTACAATGGGCCGGTCAATATCAGTATCTGGAGCGGGCACAGGAAAAACTCAAGATTGTGATTCCCCTCACGCTATTTCTCATATTCCTCCTCCTGTATCTCAACTTTCAGTCCGTCCCCCGATGTCTGCTGGTATTGCTATCGGTGCCGTTCTCGTTGGTCGGGGCCATCTGTTATGTGGATTTCCTGAACTATCCTCTCAGCATTGCCGTATGGGTCGGACTGATCGCCCTGGCAGGAGTGGCCGCAGAAACCGGCGTGATCATGGTGATGTTTTTGGACGAGGCCTGTGCCCGCCGGCAACGGGAGAATCGCATGCACTCTTTGGCGGACCTTCGTGACGCTATCATTGACGGTGCTGTCTTACGAGTCCGCCCAAAAATCATGACCGCCTCGGCCATCATCCTGGGTCTGCTGCCCATCATGTGGTCCCACGGAACCGGCGCAGATGTCATGAAACGCATCGCGGCGCCGATGATCGGCGGAATGGTCTCGGCGACGGTGCTCACACTGTTGGTCATCCCCGTCATCTATTTCATCTGGCGTCAGCGGCAATTACAATTAATTCATTGAAAATTTCTGATAAGGGTTCATGTCGACAACACACCAGATTGTAAAAGCTCCATCATAGGTGGAATATCAACTTCACAAGAGGAAGGCAATTTAATTCATGATGCAACCATTCACTCACATACGAGAGGCAAGCTGTCGCCTGAACTGGCGTCTCCTGGTTCTTATAGCGCTATGGACAATCACGGCCTGTGCCACCGCACCTCAACCGCCGCAAAACGAACCTCTCCCGCCACCCGAGCAAGCGAGTCCTCTGGTCGCGCAACTGCTCCTGGATGGCAATCGTCTGTTTGCCGAACACCGGTGGACCTCTGCGATTATAAAGTACGAAGAAGCCGTTCAAGCCCAGCCAACATTGGCCGAAGCCCATTACAACCTGGGCATGGCCCTCTACAAAAAAGGGCCCGTTTCAGCCGCGCGTCCCCATTTTATCGAAGCGGCCGATTTAGCTCCGGGGCATCCCGTCATTTGGAATGCTCCCCCGTTCAGAAAATATGGCACGGTTGAGTCAAGCACACCAACATCGGCACCAGATGGTCATTTTGGACATCAGCATTGATCCGCGCCAAACATCTTTGGTATGCCCGGATATAATGAGAGATCACGCATGAGCAGCAACAAGGATAGTCATGACACTCGAATGACGCGGCGCTCGTTACTGAAAGGGTTTGGTGCGCTTGGAATAACGGCGGCTTTGGGTCGCCTCCTTCCTTCCTATGTTCTGGCCGGCACAACCAAGGCAAAAGCGGGATATCCTTCAGAACTACATGGAAAGACCATTGATTTACGCATTGCCGAATCTCCGTTTCAAATCGGAGAGTTGACCGGAATGGCCAAAACCATCAACGGCACGTTACCCGGTCCTTTAATTCGATTGAAGGAAGGTGACAACGTAACACTCAATGTCACGAACCGGTTAATGGAAGATACCTCCATCCACTGGCATGGATTGCTTCTTCCGCCGGACATGGACGGTGTGCCGGGCGTCAGTTTCGCCGGCATCAAGCCGGCCTCGACCTTCCGCTATCGCTACCCCATCCGACAAAGCGGAACCTATTGGTATCACAGTCATTCCGGCTTCCAGGAACAATCGGGTGTTTACGGACCGCTCATCATCGATCCGATCGAGCCGGATCCGTTTCACTACGATCGGGATTATGTGGTGGTGCTCTCGGATTGGACCTTCGAGTCGCCGGAGTCGGTCTTTGCCAATCTCAAAAAGCAAAGTGACTACTATAATTTCCAGAAGCGCACCGCCCCCGAGTTCTTTTCCGATGTGTCACGAATGGGATTGGGGCCTGCGCTGCAGAACTATCTGATGTGGGACCGGATGCGAATGGACCCCACGGACTTCGCGGACGTTACCGGGTATATCTATACCTATTTAATGAATGGAATGGCACCTGACCAAAATTGGACAGGGCTCTTTCGTCCAGGTGAACGAGTGCGATTGCGCTTCATCGCCGCCACCGCCATGACCTTTTATGACGTGCGCCTGCCGGGACTCACCATGACCGTCGTTCAGGCGGACGGACAAAATGTGCAGCCTGTGGCGGTGGATGAATTACGTATCGGACCAGCCGAAACCTACGATGTGATCGTCCAACCAGCCGAGGATCGGGCCTATACAATTTTTGCCGAAACACTTGATCGAAGCGGCTACGCACGAGGCACACTGGCTCCGAGCGCTGGAATGACCGCCCCACTCCCCGACCGTCGTCCGCGGCCTCTCCGGACCATGGCTGCCATGGGCATGCACATGGACAGTATGGACATGGGGGACATGAACAAACATGATCAGCACGGCGGGGCACACATGGAGCCTCCGGAAATGGACAAGTCCAAAAACCACGCCACAGAACACCTGCATGACATGCACGACATGTCAGACTTTCCACCGGATGAATCGCGCCAATCGGAAATTCCCGGCAATACACCAGTCAAACATGCTCCGGGTCATCATGGTACCGGCAATCAATCTGTCGCCGAATATTCGCGTCAACAGCTGGATGAGCCCGGCATTGGGCTGGAGAATACCGGCACACGGGTGCTGGTTTACACCGATTTGAAAAGCCTTGCGCCCTATCCCGACCAGCGGGAACCTGGGCGCGAAATTGAGCTCCACCTCACGGGCCACATGGAACGTTACATGTGGTCATTCGACGGCAAAAAATATTCGGAAGCCAAGGAGCCCATTTTCTTTCGTCACGGCGAACGGCTGCGCTTCACCTTCGTCAACGATACGATGATGGAGCATCCCCTACACTTGCACGGGATGTGGATGCACCTTGAGAACGGGGCAGGGACCTTCCTGCCACGCAAACACACCGTCATCGTGAAACCGGCTGAGCGACTCTCCGTCGCCATCACGGCGGACGCTCCCGGACGTTGGGCGTTTCACTGCCATCTGCTCATGCATATGGAAGCGGGCATGTTCCGCGTCGTTGAAGTTTCTGGCGTGGAACCTTCGGTGCATTCATGAGGATATCTGTTCGATGCCTCCTCTCACTCACGGTCATCAGTCTCCTTATTTGGGATTTCCATTCGTCAGGCATCTTTGCCCAATCCATCCCCGACGAATCAACCTCCGCGCATGAACACACTTACCACCCCCATACAATACAGCCGGATGGCCAGACTGACACCCGATCCGGGGTACTCCGAGAAATGTCCGCCACGGGATCACCTGAATCCAAAGAAGTGGACTGGCCCAGTCCTGTCATGGATGAGCAGCGCCACGGTTTTTTTCTCGCCGACGTTCTGGAATACCGGCCGAACATTGGCGGGGACGGAAGTAACGACGACTACCGATGGGACATCGAGGGCTGGTACGGCGGTGACTACAATCGAATCTGGTTCAAAAGCGAGGGCCAGCGGGACACGGCATTTAAGGCCAACTACGACATTGATTCACAACTCCTCTTCGGACGCTTCATTCAGCAGTATTACGATTTACAAGTAGGGGGGCGCGTCGAAACACAATCCTATCGGGGACGGAATGTCACGCGAGGACTGGCGGTGATCGGACTACAAGGTCTCGTCCCGTATAACTATGAAATTCAGCCCGCCTTCTTCATTAGTCAACATGGGGACCTGTCCGCACGATTGACCGCGACCAAAGATCTCTCCCTTACGCAACGGCTGATCCTCCAGCCTCGCTTTGAGACGAATGCCGCGATTCAACGTGTACGAAAGTTCACAACGGGTTCAGGACTGAATAACCTTGAATTGGGGTTTCGGCTGCGTTATGAAATCCGACGGGAATTTGCCCCCTACGTGGGAATCTCCTTGGACAAAAGTTTTGGAGATACCGCCTCGCTTGTACGGCAAGAAGGAGGAAATCCCAGTCAGATACGATTCGTGGTGGGTGTAAGGCTCTGGTTTTAAGAATAGTTATACCGCAATATGCGCCTGCAAATGATTGTGTAGCCGGAGCTTTTCTTTTCCAATAGCACAAAACATCTACAGCCTCGCCATCACACTATTCAAGGGTTATCGACAGTTTTCTTGGGAAAGTCGTCCAGTTATCGTGGGAGACAGGAATCGGCATTATTCTATTTTTCAATGAGGATGTGACCGGCAGCCTCAGGAAAGGAGGAGTGATTCATGGCACATCAACACCAATCTTGTATAGAAGCCTGCGTGCGCTGTGCTCAGGAATGCGAATCATGCGGGAATCAATGCTTGGGTGACATGCCCGACTGTGCCAGGCTTTGTATAGACTGCGCAGATCTCTGTTGGACCTGTACGGCATTTATGAGTCGAGATTCTCAATTCAGTGCGGAACTCTGCGACATTTGCGCCACAATTTGTGACGCCTGTGCCAAGGAGTGCGAGAAACATGACAACGAGCATTGCCGACGCTGTGCGGAAGCCTGTCGCCGATGCGCGGAAGAATGTCGCAAAATGGGTGCAGGAGCAAAAAAACAACCTGTGGGCGCCGGGCGATAGACTTCGTTGACTACTCATCGGGCAAAGCCTCCGGAGGCATGCCCGATGAGGTCGATCTCCCTTCCCTCCATAAAATCTAGTTCTTAAAAACTGGACCATTTCCCGAATTTGATTTTTTACCTGTATCTTGGAATGGGCCAAAACCGGTAAGGGTGATCTGCCTGATTCTATCGAAGATTCGATTGAATATTTAATTAGGCATATTTTCGAAGTTATCCAGTTCGACCATGGAGAAAATATCCTAGACTCTTTAAAAAAAGACACAACGTGTTTTATAGGATTTACAAATGATCAAGATCTCCATGGCCGGGTTAGGGTGGCCAATTCTGGTTTTCGGATTGGGATTTTCCGGATGTGCTATCCCTTTCCATGATAATCAGATGGATGAACTGCCTAGACCGAACATGTATCCTCAGAAGGGAATCCCAACTTTATTTCCGGATCTCCAAAATGAGAAACACCTGCACACGGTACCGGCAGAAGGTCAGACCCAGGCGGATGACGAGCATGACGACGGAACCCTTTCACTTCCGCGGCTCAAGAATCTCGCACGGAAAAATAATCCTACCTTGATACAGGCCTGGGTTCTGGTCGAGGGAGAACGGGCCAAGGCTCTTCAGGCGGGCCTCTACCCAAATCCGGTCGGTGGTTATTCAGGAGATCAGATCAACGTCAAGAACACCATTGGAGAATTTCAGGGAGGATTTATTCAACAAGAATTTGTCACGGCGGGAAAACTCGAATTGAGTCGTGAGAAATATTTAGCACGAGCTTCCGCCGCTGAATATCAGGCCCTTGCGCAGGAATATCGTGTGATGAACGGGATCGTAATCCAATATTATCGCCTTTTGGGATTTCAGGAGCGGGTAGACATCCAACGGGAGCTTCTCAAAAGTTGGCAGGATCAGCTCTTGACCGTCAAGGAAATGTTTAATGTCGGCCAAGCCAATGAGGCTGATCTGCGCCAGGCCCGAGTGCAACTTCAACAGCAACAATTGTCCGTGCTCATGGCGGAAAATGAATTCCAAATGGAAAGGGAGCGCTTAATGGCTCTCGTGGGGACGTCCCTTCCCAATCAAGCGGTTTCAGGAATGCTGGCAGAAGATCTGCCTCCCATCCGATTCGAGGAGGCCCTCAAGAGGTTACTGCAGGAAAGCCCTGAACTGGCCCTGGCGCATGCCAATGTGCGATCGGATCAAATTATGGTTCAGCGGGAACAGGCGGAACCTATCCCCAACATAACCCTTAGAGGTTCGGCCGGCCGGAATTATGTCGAAACACAGACGGTCTATGGCATTCAAGCGTTTATCAAAATTCCCATTTTTGATTGGAACCAGGGAACGATACAACAGGCCCGGGCCGATCTCCGCCGACAAGAGGCCCAAGTCACACTTACGGAGCTTCGATTGCGCCGAAGTTTAGCCGAACAGTTTCAACAGTATCTCACCGCCCTTCAACATATTACGAGTTATCGGGATTTTCTGTTGCCCGAATCAGAGGCACGGTATCGCGTTCAATTACAGAGTTATCAATCCGACCGTGAAACCTGGCCGGAGGTGCTGCAAGCTCAACGGGATTTCTTCATGCTTCGATTGGAATATATCAATCAGTTAATTGCCTGGCGAACCGCCAGAGTGACCATTGAAGGACTGCTGCTCATTGACGGCCTTCAGGCACCGCAGGGTGTGACACCGCCTGGGCACCTTGATGCGAATCCCAAACCCAGATAAGCATCAATTTCCCCAAGACGCTTTTTTCTCTATGGAGATTGTACAATGAGCGATGGCGTGACACGACGACAGATTTTGGCAACCGGAGCTGCACTGGCCGCAGGAACCTTGTCGGCTCAATTGGGTCAAGGTGAGCCACTCGATCCCTCCCGGTCCCGCACAGACCAAACCCAGACAGCCAAAAATTCCAATAAAAAGTTTTCCCGTTATTCACGCTATCGTCCCAGTTTCGGAGGGCCTCCGGACTCCGATGAATATCTGGGAAAACTTGTTCCTGGATTGCGAAAATCCGGGCTCGAACCCGTCCCACTCGAAACTCCAGACCTGGAAAAACTTTCCTGGAAGATGGTGAATGGTGTAAAGGAATTCGAGCTGCGATGCACACCGGTAAGCCGGGAATTTCTTCCCGGGAAATTCATGCATGTCTGGGGCTTTAACGATAGCATGCCCGGGCCCACCATGGAAGCCTTTCAAGGGGAGCGAGTTCGCATCATCGTCCATAATGAACTGCCGGAACCCACTTCAGTTCATTGGCATGGATTGGAACTCCCGGTGGAATTTGACGGGGTCCCCGGTGTCACTCAACATCTGATTCCAGCTGGCGGGACGTATGTTTACGAATACGATCTGCACCAGACCGGCACATTTTTTTATCATAGTCATGTGGCCATGCAGGAAGCTTTCGGTATGGTGGGATTTTTTATCATTCATCCCCGCGTGGCCTACGATCCTCCGGTGGATCGTGATTTCGGACTTATTTTTCAGAATTTTTTTATTCCACCCAATTCGACAACGGCGGATTCCATGCGCATGGACTGGAACTGGCATACCATCAATGGACGCAGCGGCCCTTATACCACTCCCCTCGTTTGTAAGCATGGTGAACGGGTCCGCATCCGATTGATCGATTTCAGCCCAATGCAACATCACCCGATTCATATCCATGGCCACACATTTTGGTTGACAGGCACCGAAGGCGGACGCATTCCTCCCACTGCCTGGATCCCAAGAAACACCACCCTGGTGGGCGTGGCGATGGCGCAGGATTTTGAATTTGTGGCGTTCAATCCGGGAGATTGGATCTTTCATTGTCACATGGTGCACCATATGATGAATCACATGGTGCGCCAGGTGGGCCCGCGCATACGCGGGGAAGAAGAGGTGTCGAAATATCTGCATTCTCTTCCTAACCGACCTCCGGCAAAACCCGTCCTGGAAAGTCCGGCGTTTGGCGTACCCGGCTATCCACAAAAAATGCAGAGTATGGAGATGAGTCAGGAAGCCATGCAACAAATCAACGCCCGGCGGGAAACTCGCGGGATGCGTCAAAAAATGGCACGAAGGCGTCAAAGGTTTAATGACGGTCATGCGGGTCTTGCCGGATGAATTCTATGATCTCGTCATGCATAGCGATGAACACATTCCTCCGGGCGCCATTTTTGAAGCCATCGCAAAAGGCCAGTACCGGAAACATGGCCAATGATTGTTCAACTAGAGGACAATAGGTTGAATCTGCACGGTCTTTTCCCTTTATCCATTTAGCAATCGTCAGCTCATTCATAGCCCCCACAACTGGATTTGTCTCCCGACGAGGATTATCCTTCTGCCTTTTCCGTGGCCGAATGATAGATGCCACACATTCCACGCGCATTCATAAAGTTCTGACCTGAGAACAAAGCGTATCCATCATTATTGACTTATACTGGCCGTTCAAAAATCAAATATGCCATGATTAAATCATACCGTCGGGCAGATGGGAAAATTGAAATGACCACAAAAAAAATATGGGGTTGGCATATACTTGGTGAATCGGAACCCTCATAGAATTCAATTTCAGCACTGTGTAAATAAAAAATTCAAAGGAGCCGAAACATGGCACACGGCTTCACATCGATAATCTTTATCACAATTACCACGATCACTATGATGACCGGATGTGGGTCCGGCCCCCCTGCCCAATTGGTCGAAAAATATGGTCCACCCGCCCAATTAGTTAAACAGCATGATCATGTTGCCTTGGCAAAATGGTACGAACAGGAAGCCGCCGCTCTTCGACAGCGCGCAGAGGAATTGCGTGCGATGGTTGGGGAAGTTGGTGATTACGATTCAAAAGAATTTCATGAAGACAAATTAACCATAATCATGCATGGAAAAGATTTAGCTGATGATTATTCGGACGCAGCCGATACGGCTGAAAAACTTGCACAAATCCACAGAGACCTCCAAGCGACTAAATAGCCCGCGCCCCGGGCCCGACGCAACAGACCTTCCAGCACTCTGTGTTTGGGAGTGAGAATTTTCAAAACGAGCAGGAGAGCCGAGATCCCTCCCCTTAGCTCAAATCCACCTCAACGAAGTGATCCCTGCGGTCGTCCACCATGTGTATCCTGCCCAGAGGTCGCCCTGTCGCATCTATGCCTATTCCATCAATCTCGACACCGTCCATCGAAATACGGCTCACATGTTCCGGCTTTTTCCCCACGCGCTTGAAGGTGATGTGATAAACGGTCTCTCGAAAGCGATAGTGAATGTTGTACCACTCCCAATGGGCCGGGATACAGGGGGCAATAAGCAGATAGTCGACTTCCAGTTGCAAGCCCAGGAGTGTTTCCACGGTTAGCCGGTACATCCAGCCTGCCGCTCCGGTGTACCACGTCCACCCTCCCCGGCTGGTGTGTGGCGGAGCACCGTAAATATCCGCGCACATGACATAGGGCTCAACCTTATACCGTTCACTAGCATCCGGTAGACTCCCGTGATTGATGGGATTGAGCATGTTGAACAATTCCCACGCCCGCTCTCTGTTACCCAACATGGCAAACGCCATCGTCGTCCAAATGGCGGCGTGAGTGTATTGGCCACCATTTTCGCGAACGCCGGGCACATAGCCTTTAATATAACCGGGCTCAAGGTCTGAAGTGTCGAATGGCGGAGTGAGCAGTTGAATGAGCTGCGCCTCGCGTCGCACCAGACGTGTGTCCACCGCCGCCATCGCCTGACGGGCTCGATTGGGTTCGCCGCCGCCCGAAATGACCGCCCAACTCTGGCTGATCGAATCAATCTGGCATTCGGCATTCTCGGAGGAGCCCAAGGGAGTGCCATCATCGAAATACGCCCGCCGATACCATTCGCCGTCCCAGGCATTGGCCTCAATGCTGTCGCGCAGCCGCGAAGCCCGCCCGGTGCACATGTCGGCAAATGCCTCATCCCCTCGACGACGGGCCAGGCCGGAAAACAGCTGAAGGTTTTCATAGAGGAACCACGCCAGCCACACACTCTCACCCTTGCCATCACGACCGACAAGATTCATCCCGTCGTTCCAATCGCCGCACCCCATGAGAGGTAATTGATGTTCGCCGAAACGTAATCCGTGTGTGATTGACCGCACGCAATGTTCATAAAGACTGGCCACTTCAGTCGAACGTTGCGGCTGGTCGTAGTAGGCCTCCTCTTCCGGATTCAACTCACGCCCTTCGAGGAAATGGACAGACTCGTCGAGGACTCCCGTATCGCCAGTGGCCAGAACATACCGGCAGGCGGCATACGGAAGCCACAGATAATCATCGGAGAAATGCGTGCGTACACCTTGCCCATTGGGTGGATGCCACCAATGTTGTACGTCACCCTTGCGGAACTGACGCTCGGCACAACGAAGTAACTGCTCTCGGGCGAGCCATGGCGTGGCATGAATAAGCGCCAAGGTGTCCTGCAATTGATCACGGAACCCGTAAGCCCCACCCGATTGATAATACCCGCTACGGCCCCAGAGCCTGCAGGACAACGTCTGGTAGAGCAACCAACCGTTGGCCAACACGTCCAACGCTCGATCCGGCGTCTCCACATGCACCGCTCCCAACGTACGGTTCCAGTGGTTCCACACCGCTTCCAAAGCCCATCGTGCCCCAACCGGCCCACTAAATCGTTCGATAAAATAGTGCGCCTCATCCGTGTTGCGGGCCGCGCCAAAAACGAACACGATCTCACGCTCCTGCCCCTCGGCCAGTTCGATCGAGGTCTGTATGGCCGCGCAGGGGTCCAGAGCCGCACCGGTTTTGCCGGATAAGCGCTTGAGGCGCATCGCAGCCGGGCTGGCCAGGGAGCCATTGCGGCCAATGAACTCTGTACGGTTTCCGGTCACCGTGCGCTCGCGCTCGTTAACCTGCACAAAGACAATTCGGTTGGTACATTCGCGGCCATACGGATTGCGCGCAAACAGGGCTCCGCTGTGTGGATCGGTTTCGGTCACAATGTGCATCATATTGGTGTGGCGCCACTCACCGAGCACCAGCTCCCAATACCCGGTCAACGACAATCGACGCGGCCCCTTCGAATCGTTGCGCAACTTGATCACCACAAACTTTACCGGTGCATCCATGGCGACATAGGTGAACAGTTCCGAGGCAATGCCGGCTTCGTGATGCTCGAACACGCTGTACCCGAACCCGTGCCGACACACATAGCCCGATCGACCGGATGCGGGCAATGGCGTCGGCGACCAGAACGCACCGGTTTCCTCGTCCCGGATGTAAAGCGCCTCACCGCTACTGTCGCTCAGCGGGTCATTATGCCAGGTAGTCAGACGGAACTCGTGCGCGTTTTCCACCCAGGTATACGCGCTCCCGCTCTCGCTGACGACCGTGCCAATGTGCGGGCTGGCGATGACATTCGCCCAGGGCGCCGGTGTGTGCTGACCGGGTTCGAGAGTGACGACATATTCGCGCCCATCAGGCGTGAAGCCACCCAGACCGTTACAGAAAATTCGATCACGGGCCGCCAGGGGCTGGGCCGGTATGACTGCCGGTTGCCGCAATGACTCTAAACGGTCCGGCACACGCACGACCGGGACGAGGCGCTCCACCTGCTCGAGTAAGGTTTCGGCAGTATCGGTCAGCACGACCCGGGCGACCGTCTGGAACAAGACCCGATCCTCCTCCGACAGTTCTTCGGCACGTCGCACGAAGACCCCACCCGGTCTGTCAAGAATTTGCGCTTCGGGACCCGCATTGATCAGCCCCATGATCTGGTCTTGGAGAACCGCCCGATAGCCCGAGAAATCCTCATTGACGATGACCAAATCCGCAGTCAAACCTTTCATGCGCCAATAGGCATGGGCTTGCAGCACCTGTTTAACCAGATCAATCCGGTTCCGGTCGCCGATACGGAGCAGAACGATTGGCAGATCACCCGAGACGACAAAGCGCCAAAGCCCCGACTGTCCAAGCTGGTTGCGGGCAATGACGCTCGGTGCAGCACGGTGCAAGCCATTGGCGAAAATGACTGAGGTGGCCAGACGACCATAGACCTGAGCCTCCGCCTCGGTGGCGTTGAGATGACGCAGCACCTCCTGACTTTGGAACCAGGCCATTTCAAAGGCACGCTCAACGAAGTGCCGGTCACAATATTTTTCAAGCAACGCCAACGCGGCCTCCCGGGTGTCGGCGACACCGGAGATAATCTGCACGATCGACGATTCATCGGACGACACAGCGATGGTGCGGCGAATGGCCACGATAGGATCGAGCACCGAACCATCCGAATTCGACAACGTCGACGAACGATCATCGCTCTCCAACACCACAGGGTTGGCCGCCGTTCGGCCCCGCCCGATGAATTTGGAGCGATCCGTCTCGTATGAGGGCTCGTCGGCTACAGCCCCGGGCGCGGCCAACAGGTGAAACATCCACGGCACCGCCTCCCCCGGCGTGCGGGCACGCCGCCGGCAAAGGATCGCCTGACGGTCCGGTAGGATTTCAGTTTGCACGAACAGGTTGCTGAATGATCGATGGGCCAGGTCGGCATTCAATGGCGCCAATACGACCTCCGCGTAGCTCGTCACCTCGATGTGACGGGTACGACTCGACAGGTTGGTGAGCGTGACGCGCCGGATTTCAACATCGTCTTCAGGTGACACGCTGATCTCAGTGTGCGCTTCAATCCCCTGGTCGCGCCGCCGATATTCGGCGCGCCCCTGCACAAAAATTGCTTCATAGTGATCGGCCTTGCGCAATGTCGGTTGATGCGCCGTTGACCAGTACCGTCCAGAGTCGCGGTCACGCAAGTAAATGAATGTGCCCCAACAATCGGACGTGACGTCCTCGCGCCAACGGGTTACGGCCAGGTCACGCCAGCGACTGTAGCCGCCCCCGGCATGAGTCGCCATGAGGTGGTACCTGCCATTGGACATCAGATGCACTTCAGGTATGGGCGTGTTCGGGTCGATAAACACGCGCATGATGGCACCGCCTTCCGCAGCGGGAGGCCGCGCGGCGGCGCTCACTTCAGCCGCATGCGGATGCAACGTCGCTCCCTTCTTCGGCACACGCTCCTGCAGCAACAATTCCGTCGCCCGTACGTGGGGGGCAGCCATGAAACGGCGCTGCATCGGCCGATTGAGCAGGACATGCGCAAAGGCCAACAGGCTCATGCCTTGATGATGCGCCATGAATGTGCGCACGATGGCGTGATTTTTCCCTCGAGGCACGCGTGAGGGCGTGAAATCCACCGCCTCGTAGAATCCGTAGACTCCACAGAACCCATTGGTAGCCATGGTCTGTAAGTTATGACAGGCTTCTCGCGGCATCACGGTGAGCGCCAGCGCGCTGGCGTAAGGCGCGATGACCAGGTCGTCTCCCAGCCCGCGCTTAAAGCCCAGTCCGGGGACGCCGAACGCCCGGTATTGATAGACGTGGTGCATATCGGTGGCGTTATAGCAGGACTCGGAAATACCCCAGGGCACCGCACGTTGTCGACCATATTCGATCTGGCGCGACACGACCGCCTTGCAGGTCTGCTCCAACAAGGTATTCTGGTAGCTCGGCATGATCAGTTGCGGCATGAGATACTCGAACATCGAGCCGCTCCACGAAATCAAACTCACGGCGCCGCCATAACTGGTCAACTGGCGACCGAGTGAAAACCAATGCTTTTGCGGGAGCTGTCCCTGCGCGATAAGGAGAAAACTTGCCAGGCGTGCTTCGGATGCCAGCAGATCGTAACAGGACGGATCACGGCGCCGTTCCCCCACATCGTATCCGATGTTCAACAAACCACAGGACGCATCATAGAGAAATTCAAAATCCATCACCGCCAATTCGCGACAGCGATTCACCAAATCGTCGATGATTCTGATCCGCTCCACCGCACCCGTATGCGGGGTTAGGTCCACACCGGCTAACGACAGCCCTTCCGTGCCCACGACTCTCTCTCTGGCCAAGACCGCCAAGGTCGGAATGTTGGTGAAATGCCGTGGCTCGGGCACCAACCTTCTCAGGTCATCCCGCAGTGCGCAGGATTGCTGATCGAATGCCTGCGCCCACTGATACAGTTCGCCGTCGATATCGCTATCCGCCGGGAGCCAGGCCACCAGTTCCTCCGCGGTGTGGTGAATTTCTCCCAGCAGTCGATCGGCAGCCGCCAATGTCTGTGGCTCCCCGTTTAGAGTGAGTGTGTCGAGTTTGTCTTGAAGAACCTTGATTTGTTTCGCAAGGTCCGGGGCTGGTATCGAAGGCACGTGTTCGGCAAGGACCTGCAGGGTGTCCTGCAACCCCCGAAACGGGCACGAGGACAGCACCGGCTGATCTTTCAACTCGGCCAATCCCGCTTGTAAGGTGAGCAAGCTGCCGGCCAGGTTTCCGCTGTCCACCGACGAGACGTAGAGGGGACGAAGCGGTTTTAGCGTGCGTGTGTCGTACCAGTTATAGAAATGGCCGCGGTAGCGTTCCAGCTTTTCCATCGTCGCCAAGGTGTGATCCGTCCGTCGCAGAAATTCTCCGGCGGACAGGTATCCGAAATCGTACGCAGACAAGTTCGCCAGAAGCGACATGCCGATGTTGGTCGGGGAGGTGCGGGAGGCGATGCCCGAAGCAGGATGTTCCTGGAAATTATCGGGTGGCAGCCAATTGTCCTCTGGACTGACGAACTTCGCGAAAAACCGCCACGTTCGCCGGGCTGCCCCCCGCAAGAATGCCCGTTGCTCAACGGTCAAGTCCGGCACGGGGACCGCAAGGGGCACACTGATCCACCAGCCGACGACCGGGGACCCCAGCCAAAGCAACAAGACCGGTGCACAAAAAAGCCACTCTTCCGGCCGGCTGATCACTAATGCGAAGGTCAGCATTACCGCCAGAGCAGGCCCGATCCACATCTCCATAAAAAAATCAGGCAGTGTCCGGCACGCATTACGACTGACATAGGATCGCATATGCCAGAGTAACAATCCGCGTCGGGTGAACAGCATCCGCACACCCGAGCGCAGAATCGCATTCAGGTTAATCAGCGTCTCATAGGGCAACAGGATCACCGTAAGCAACGCGAGTATGAACGGATGGCCGGTAGATTTGCTTTTGAGGATGAGGTGCACCAGCCAATCCCGTTCTTCCGGTTTTCGTATGAGATCGATCATGGCGCCGAGCACGATGGGCAAAAACACCACCCCCGCGACCAGCAGGGTCCAGACCCATGCCGATCCCGGACCAAACAGCCATCCACCTATCAGCAAGGCCAGCAATGACGGGGACACGAGGCTGCGTCGAAGGTTGTCAAATATTTTCCACACCGACAAGGCTTTCAGCGGGTTTGGGAGCCGCTTCGGATTCGATCCATTTGATCCCGGCAGTCCGGGCACATGCGGGAGCAGCCAGCCGGCAAGCTGCCAGTCCCCGCGTATCCACCGATGTCGCCGGCTCGCCTCTATGGCATAACTGGCCGGATGCTCTTCAATGATATCGACATCGGTGACCAGTGCTGAACGCGCATACCCGCTTTCCAACAAGTCGTGACTGAGAATGAGGTTCTCAGGAAAACGTCCATCGACAGCCTGACGAAACGCATCCACATCATAAATGCCTTTGCCGATAAACGACCCTTCCCCGAAAATATCCTGATACACATCCGAGACCTCGCGCGTATAGGGATCGACGCCTGATTCACCGGCGAACAGTTTCGTAAACCGTGACTGCCCGGCACTGATCAGGCTGATTGACGTGCGTGGTTGAAGAATGGCGTAACCTTCGACGATACGCCCCTTGTCCGGATCGTATACCGGCCGATTGAGAGGATGAGCCATGTTGCCGATTAAGGTGCGTGCCGTGTCACGGGGTAATTGCGTATCGGTATCCAACGTGATGACATACTTGATTGAGCTGAGGAGCGATGGATCACCGACCATTTCCGAGAATGCCGTTTGCGCCTCTCCCCGCAACACGGCATTGAACTGCTCCAGCTTGCCGCGTTTGCGCTCATATCCCATCCACACCTGTTCGTATGAATTCCACACCCGAGGTCGGTGAAACAGATAGAAGATGCAGGGGCGGTCCTCGCGGTAGGTCTCATTGAGCGCCTGGATGCCTGCGGAAGCCCGGACGAGCAATGCGTCATCATTCGGCAGCATACGCTCAGGCGCGTCTCGAAAATCCGTCAGCAAGGCAAAAAACAAATGGGGATCGCGGTTCCCCAGATACCGGATTTCCAAGGCTTCCAGAAGATCATCAATCTCGTGCGACCTGCTCAGCAAGGTGGGAACCACGACCATCGTGCGGTGAGCGTTGGGAATACCCCTTGAGAAATCCAAGCGTGGTAACGCCCGGGGCGCCAGGGTCAGCGTGACGACCAGATTCACCACCGAGACGGCCAGCGCCGAGATACCCATCATTCCGGTTATGCCCAAAAACCAGAACCGCCAATCACCCGGCCCGAACCCCTCGAAAGAGAACAGCACCGCCGATGTCGCAAGGGCCGTGAGCAACAGGATGGGTCCGAGGTACAGGATCAGGCGGAAAGGCCGACTGGCCCGGCTGAACCGTAATTTCCACGACACACGGCAGTTCACCCCACGCTCCAGTAGGTCGCGTCCGTGATCGATCAGATAGTATCCGATATGGGAGGCACGGTCGTTAGAACCCATTCGCGCTGCAGCCGTCTGCGCAAGCACAATGGCGTGGCGTGCTACAGCCCATTCACTGCACGAACTTTCTCTCGCCACATCTTCGATGACATGCCGATACCGGTCGCGGGTGGCGAAATCCTGGTTGGTGTACATTCCCGTCGGGTCTTCACACAAGGTCTGTTCGACGACACTGAGCGACTCGACGTAATTCTTCCAGTCCGTTGCGCCAATGAAACGCAGACTCCCGATACTGTTGGCAATGGAGATCTGATTGGTCGCGGCCGTTCGGCCTGCCGCCTCCGACAACTGCGTGGCCGTCACCCCTTGTTCAAGTAGTTTATGTTCGACCCAGGTTTGAATGAACGCCATAGCCGGCCCCTGAGCCTGAAGTCTTGCGTAAAATTCCTCCACAAAGGGTGCGGTCAACGGCACATCGGCATTGGCGAACTCGGCGAGCAACTGAACAAGCTGTTTCGGTTTCTCTTCAGCCGTCGCGTGCATGCGGTCGGCCCAACTGATCGCCGCGTCGCGCTCCTCGCGCCGACGGGCAATACGCAACCCCACGCGACGAAGGTTTTCCAATAGCGCCAACTGCAGCATAATCGGGAATGCCCACAATTCACCCAGTTGTAACGGTTCAACGGTCTGGTAGGCGGCGACGAAATGGGTGGCATTGTCGCTGTCGACACGACCATCCATATGAGAGATCAACTCCAACGCCAGGTCATAGATTCTGGGAAAACCGGCTGACGGGCCATCAGCCAGTCGCGGCAACTGCCGGCTGTACCCTCGCGGCAGATGCCGACGTGCCAGAACGATCTGCTGCTCAATAAGATAAAAATTATCAAGCAACCATGCCTCTGCCGGGACGATACGTTGTCCGGGCGTCACGGCGGCTGTCACAAGGTCATACGCCGCCAGCAGCACACGCTCATTGTCCGCCAGCCGTGGTAATAACCTGTCCGGGCCAGGGTGCGGATCGATTGGATGCTGTCCAGCGAGCGTGACCGCATGACGTTTCAATTGCTCGATGCTGAACAGCTCCGAGCGCAGCAACTCTGTATCCCCTGCGTCACGCAACACATTCCGTGCAGGTAATAAATGTCCGAAATTTTTTCCGAAAATATTAATGACGATGACATTCTCCTCGCTCGAACGTTGGATCGTCCGCGCAGTAACGGCCTTAAACCTGGGTTTGGCAAAATGTCATGCTCCGTGCTTTCAGCACGTCAGCCAGTGACCTGTTGGTGGCTAATTTCTACATTGTTTTGGCTGGGATTGAGATTCGGGTTAAAACGGACAGTGGATGAGTACCGCTTTTTGCTGGAATTCAAGGCCAAAGGTTTGGAGCTTGCTCGAAGTTGATTAAGCCCCGCACAGGCCTCAAGCCGTTTGGCTGCGGATTGCTATAGCTTTAGACCCACGCTCCTGTCAGCTTAATCCATGTTAACACTATATTCGTCTATGGAGATAGGGAATGCCATGGCACGATGGCGGGTGAGAAAACTGTTGCCGAATGCCGTGATTCAAACTTTGGGTCGGCTTCCCCATGACAACGGGATTTCACTATACTGAAACAACGAGTTCATCTTTTAGCGCCAACCGAACCGAAGGGTTATATCTTATGCCACTGGGGACGTCTCTCTCAGGCCAGTTCACCTTCATACTCTCTTTTGTTGATAATAAGGACAATAACAATGGCACAAGAATCTCATACTCCCAAGGATAAGCCCCGGCGACGGGAATTAAGCATGGCCAAGGTCGCGCAGGTGAAAGACCCTGTCTGCGGCATGATGGTTGATCCGCTTACCGCTGCCGGAAAATTCGAGCATGCGGGAGCCATGTATTACTTCTGCAATCCGCGTTGCCAGGACAAGTTCAGCCATGATCCGGATGGCTATCTCACCGGAAAACACCAGCAGTCGATGGATACCGAAAATGCGAAGCCGGGCACCACATATATTTGCCCGATGTGTCCGGGGGTGGAATCTTCAAAACCGGCTGCTTGTCCGAAATGCGGCATGGCATTGGAGCCGGATATGGCCGTTGCACCGGCAACCAGGACGGAATATGTCTGTCCCATGCATCCTGAAGTGGTACAGGACCAGCCCGGCTCCTGTCCCAAATGTGGCATGGCGCTTGAACCGAGGGAAATTACACTTGAAGAAGAAGACAATCCCGAACTTAAAGACATGACGCGACGGTTCTGGATCGGTCTCGTGTTGGCGTTTCCGGTATTTATTTTGGCCATGTCCGAAATGATTCCCGGCCAACCCCTTCAGAATATCCTGCCACCTTCGGTCCTGTCCTGGGTACAGTGGGCATTAGCCACGCCCGTGGTCTTATGGTGTGGATGGCCGTTCTTTCAACGCGCATGGGCTTCGCTCGTGAATCGCAGTCTGAACATGTTTACACTGATTGCATTGGGAACCGGCACGGCCTATGTCTATAGCACCGTGGCGACGATTGCGCCTCAAATATTTCCTGCCTCATTCAGAGGAGAGGGTGGTGAGGTCGCCGTGTATTTTGAAGCCGCGGCCGTGATCACCGTCCTTGTGTTATTGGGCCAGGTCCTGGAATTACGGGCACGCAGCCAGACAGGCAGCGCCATTAAAGCCCTGCTTGGCCTTGCACCAAAAACCGCCAGGCGAATTCTCGAGAATGGCGAGGAGGAAGACGTCCCACTGGATTCCGTGCATCCGGGAGACAAGCTTCGGATCCGCCCGGGAGAAAAAATTCCGATCGACGGAGTTATTCTTGAGGGTCAAAGTGCTGTCGATGAATCCATGATTACCGGAGAATCCATACCGGTGGAAAAAAGAGCAGAAGCTCAGGTTACCGGGGGAACCGTCAATGGCACAGGGACATTGGTGATGCGAGTTGAACGAGTAGGCCGGGATACCGTCCTGGCGCAAATTGTTCGCATGGTGAGCGAGGCCCAACGCAGTCGGGCGCCCATTCAACGGATGGCCGACCTGGTAGCCGGCTATTTTGTGCCAATTGTTGTAGGGATAGCGGCGCTGACTTTCTTGATCTGGGCGTTTTTCGGTCCGGAACCGCGCATGGCTCATGCCCTGGTCAATGCCGTCGCCGTTCTCATTATTGCCTGTCCATGCGCATTGGGCCTCGCCACCCCCATGTCCATTATGGTGGGAACCGGACGAGGAGCCACAGCCGGCGTCCTAATGAAGAATGCTGAAGCCCTGGAGCAATTGGAGAAAGTGGATACCCTTGTCGTCGATAAAACGGGAACCCTCACAGAAGGCAAGCCCAAACTGATGTCAGTCGTTTCTCACACCGATATGCCGGAAGAGGACCTGCTCCGATTGGTCGCCAGCCTGGAACGCAACAGCGAACATCCTCTGGCCTCCGCCATTGTGAACGGGGCGAAAGACAAAGGGCTGGAGTTATGGAAGACTCAGGACTTTCAGTCGAAAACCGGCAAAGGCGTGACCGGTACTGTCCAGGACCGGAATATGGCACTCGGAACACGGAAGTTTTTGGAAGAAGAGTTTCACGTAAAGCCCGAGACCTTCGGGCCGTTGGCAGACAAGGCCGAGGACCTGCGCCGTGATGGCCAAACCGTCATGTTCGTGGCCATCGAGAACCAGATCGCCGGCCTCATCGGAGTCGCCGACCCGATTAAATCATCAACGTCGGAAGCCATTCGCCTGTTACATGAAGAAGGGATTCAGGTAGTCATGGTCTCCGGTGACCATCAACAGACCGCACAGGCGGTTGCGAAGAAGCTCGACATTGATGAGGTGAAAGCGGAAGTGTTGCCCGAGCAAAAGAGCCAAATCGTGAAGCAACTACAGGCAGAAGGGAAAACCGTGGCCATGGCCGGAGACGGCATCAATGACGCACCGGCTCTCGCCCAGGCTCATGTCGGCATCGCCATGGGAACCGGCACGGATGTGGCCATGGAAAGTGCGGGGATCACGTTGGTCAAGGGTGACCTGCGGGGTATAGCCCGAGCGCGCAAACTTAGTCAGGCGACCATGCGCAACATCCGGCAAAATCTCTTCTTTGCCTTTTTCTATAATGCCGTCGGAGTGCCGATTGCCGCGGGTATTCTCTATCCGGCATTCGGCATCCTCTTGAGTCCGATGATTGCCGCTGCGGCGATGACATTTAGCTCGGTTTCGGTCATTACCAATGCCCTCCGATTGCGAACCACGACATTATAAATTGCTCACGACCTAAATAAGCATCGGGCAAGTTTATTACAAGGACCCGTGGTACATGAAATACCAGATGCATTGCGAATCTGATTTTGGTTCCGATAGCTATGCGCTGGAATTACTTTCATTCTCAGACGCCTATCTCGATTCTGCTTCACGCCTTGGGACCACCTTGAAACGATCTTCAAGGAAAGCCAGCTATGACCTGGGCCTGTCATGCTGCACCTTATGTTTCACGCTATTGAATGTTTTTGAAAGGTGCAATTCTTGAACATAACCCAGAGGAGGATCTTAAAAACCCACAACATTTAAGGTCTTAGCAAACGATATTATGAATTGTATCCTGGGAAGCAATTCCGTTTTACATCCTTAATCTGCACTGAGGAAGTCGATCTGAGCCAAATTTATGGTCCAGAAAATGTAGGGAAAATAAAAAATTCAATCGAAGCGTGCTAAAAGGACAACCCTTTGGGCCAGCGCTATCGCTATCCTAGAAAACTGAAAGGAGGAACATGGGATGGTTCGTTTGGCTTTGAGGCGGGATCGTGTCTTGTCGAAATTACAGCATTGAAAGCCGATATCGCACGGCTATCAACTTTAATTTTCCGGCTAACCCCGTGCAACAAGGAAGGTGAGATAAGGGGACACCATCGTTTCATTTTGGTTCAGCTGGTAAGACCAGATCAGCAGCAGTAACGTCCCCCTCAAATGTAAACCCGGTAGGCCTCACTCCAACTTGGAATGTTTCCGGTGAAGATTTTCCATTTGGAGATAGATGCAGGACGCCGTCCAGGTAATCAGTACCAACCCCGTCAGTGATTCTATTCCAGTGAGAAAGCGAAGCGGGCCGGTTGGAATAAGATCGCCAAACCCTAAAGTCGTATAGGTGACAAAAGAGTAATAGACACAATCTTCAAATCCGGGAGTTACCGCCCCAACGAACGTCCCATATTCTTTGGCGTTTATTAAACCATAGTACCCCGCCGCAAAAATTAAAATTTCTACGATATGCGCGAGAAGCGCAGATAAGATCCCCCAAATGACACCCAACCTTGGTCGTTTTGATCGAGAGGGCATGAAGATGAAAATCCGGTAGACGACTTCATAATGAACCATGACGGACAAGGCGACGAGCAGCGTGGTGACAAATAAGGTCAGAAACATGTAGGCCCGTGGTCAACGACGGTTCATTCCAAAAGAAAATCAAAATCTTTTTGTGAGAGAGACGCTGCGCCGCCATGAGGGGTCGCCCCTTCCAGGACCGCGTGATAGAGATCTAATTTCTTCTGCTTCAATTCCATCATTTTCTCTTCTATAGTATGTCGCATGAGTAACCGCATGATAGACACGTTCTGCGTTTGTCCGATGCGATGCGCGCGGTCAGACGCTTGGTTTTCTACAGCGGGATTCCACCAGGGGTCAAGGTGAAATACATAGGACGCTTTGGTGAGATTCAGCCCCTGCCCACCGGCTTTGAGACTCAATAAAAAGATAGACGGGTTCGCTCCCTCCTGGAATTTCTGAACCAGTTTTTTCCGGGTGGGCGTCGGTGTGGAGCCATCCAATCGGACATGTGGAATCTCATGCGCATCGAAGGCCTGTTCGACGATATCCAGAAACGACGTAAATTGGGAGAAGACGAGCGCACTATGCCCTTCATCAAGAAGTTCCTTGAGCCGATCAAGGAGGCATTCAAGCTTCGGGGAAAGTTCGGTATGCGCGGGGCTGAGCAATTGCGGTGACAGGCAGATCTGTCGGAGCTTGAGAATCGCCGTCAGCGCGATGATCCGGGCCTGCGCGGGTGTTTGGCTTCGATAGGCCGCAGCAATGGTCGAACGAATTTTGGTGACCGTCTGTTGATATAAACTTTTTTGGCGATCTGTCAATTCCAGATACAGATCTGTCTCAATTTTTGGTGGCAGTTCTTTGAGGATTTGACTTTTGGTCCGGCGCAACACAAACGGTCTACTCCGCTGCATGATGGTCTCTAACAACGCCGGTGAAGGCGCTTTCATTTTCCCCCTGATCTCTTCATAGTCTCCCAGAAGACCCGGCACGCACAAATCCATCAGGGCATAATATTCTCCCACATGATTTTCCAAAGGTGTTCCGGTCATCACGCATTTAAAATATCCCTTGAGACGTCTTGCGGCACCGGTGGTTCTGGCCACAATGTTTTTGACCGCCTGGGCTTCATCGAACAGAATGACATTGAATGGGATCTGTTCGAGGATCGCAATATCCCGTCGGATCAGGCCGTAGGTCGTGAGGACCACATCGGCTCCCGCAAATGAGGAGGTGCGTTCCTTCCCGGTATACGACTGTATCGTCAGTGAGGGATAAAATCTGGAAATTTCATTTTCCCAATTAAATAAGAGACTGGGAGGAAGCACGACGAGGTGTGGACCTTGAATCGGTTCCGGTGCGGTGATGAGGCCTTCCTTAATCCCCGCGAATAAACAAATGGCCTGCAACGTCTTCCCTAATCCCATGTCATCCGCCAGGCACGCACCCAGGCGATGTTGATAGAGAAACCCCAGCCATCGATACCCCTCTTGTTGATACGGACGAACCGTCGCATCCACGACTTGAGGAAGCGGAATAGCTTCAATCTGCTCAAAATGCAACAACCGGTTGATCAAGGCTTCATCCGCCGGAGGGAGAATGACGGTCACCCCCCTTTTTCTTAAGGCCACCCAATCCAGGATTTGCAGTTTCGGGACACGAACGACAGCCTTTTGTTCCCGGTGGTCCATACTGGGCTTATTGGAAAGAAAGGCAAACGCGCGCAAAATAGCCTGTGTGTTCTGGTCCACAATCCGAATGATGCCGTCCGCCTCCATCATGCCACCACGTTCAAGAATTTTTTCGATATCTTTCGCTTCGATCCGCACCCCGTCACACAACAGTTCCGGTCGAAGTTCAAACCAATCAATGCTTGATGCCCGTCGCGCATCGATCGAGCAATCCCACTGCGACGTGGTGATGGGTTGGTCTTGATAGAATAGCCCGATGCCGACTTCCTGCAATTTTGCATGAAGCTCGGGAAGCAGAGGATAGAGATTTGTGAGCGGGAGACTCATTTCATCATGCTCCACCATTCCCTCAAAAAGCGAAGGTCCCCACAGCGTGTACGGAATGGCATAGAGCAAGGCTTCTTTCGCCCAATCGTTCATCACCACACACCAGTGTCCGTCGTGAACTACCAGCCGTACACTGGGCTCTAGTGCGGGCGAGGAAAATCGCTGCAGGATCTGTTCGGCCTCCGCCTTCAGTTTGAATGGACGGAATTCATCCTGGGCAATGCAGGCCTTTACCAGTTTCCTGACATCCGTTGGCTTCTGATGACCGATTAATTGGAAAAAGGTGTCATAGAGGAGCGTACGGCGTTTCTTCGCCTTTATTCCGCTCGAGACGGTTTTGGCTCGTTCAAGAAATGGAAATATCCTGAAAATAGGTACACTGGGGCGCCCCTGGCTTTCCCCGAGCCAACATTCCGCGCGGAGGATTCCTGTCCTCAAATCCAACACCGAGACATCTAACGGAATGGCCTCAGGAATGAACGTAAGGCGATAGTGGTAGGTGGGTGCCTTTCCGGAATGGTGGTGATCAGAGAGTGACACCTCCTGCCCGGCACACTTAAGTAACACCGACCGAAGGATTCGGTCTTGTTCATGAAGGGGAATATCCAGTTGTAAGGTGATAAATTGTTCGACCGGAATGGAAAAGGTTGGTCTTGCCATGCCGGTGGGACGTTCCGATGAAAGCCAGCCTTCGCGATGTTGAGATGTCGCGGGCAGGGCCAACGGTCGGCTCAGCGGGTCCGCGGGTTCAATGACCTGTTCCCGCTGACTGTTCTCATACAGCAGATCGTATACGGCCCATCCACCTTCATGTTCGAGGGGCCCGAGTTTTTTGGCATTCAAATCAGCCGCAAACCCCAGACAGGCGTACGAGTTTGGTTGCACCTCTCCGTAGCGTAAACAACAGGCGGCAATCGAAACGTGCGAACCGAGAATGTCCAGTTCGGTCTTGGTGGTATACAGCGCATCCGGTGCCCATTCCAAAGGAAATCGTCCGTCCGCATTCTCGTAAAACAGGGCATGGTGTTGGCCGTGGTGCTTCAGGAAATCCCGTAACCCTTCCTGAACGGACCATGCGGGATCCTGCGTGGCCCGAAGCAGCACGGCTAACTCGGTTGGCATCCCGGCAAAAGATTGGCAAATGTTCCCATGGTTGGTAATGCGAATGGATGACACGCCATGGTGGTTGCAGAGAGTAATCTCAAACCGTGGAGGAGGGGCCGGAGCGGATGGTTTTGAGGCCAAAGGACTCCCGGCGCGTTCCATGAGTTGCCGCAGGAGTAGGGCTCGTTGGGTGGAATTGGATGAGGGCATCCGAAAGGTATCGGGAAGAAGGAGATTGACCGTCGTCAGGAGAGCACAAATGACATGCTTACAATGCGACTCCGGCGTCCACACCGGACAGGTGCAGGAAAAGGTCAGCTGCCCGTTGTGCACGATGAACCGAACCAGATATTGGGTCGCCCCTCGCACCGTAGCCGACAAGATAGACTGCGTCCGGTCCCAGCTATACGACTCGAGCCTTCCTTGGGCGTAATACTCATATCCGCGAAGAACAAAGGCCTTGGAAGCCAGGAAGTAGACATGGTTCGGAGAGAGGACTTTCAGGTGTTCCAAAACACCAAAGGGTTCTACGGACATCGTTCCCCTATCATCGTATAGGACCCTGAGCAATCAACAAACAGGCACGACCTCTGGCACCAGGGCATTCCCGGTCGTGATGGACAACGCCTTACTCGATGCACCTGGTAGTGGTTCTGATGAGACATATAGGTGTTCTTCAAAGCACAGGAACCTGTCGACCAGACATCCCGACTTGAACAACTTTACGGGTGTTTCCATTCCAGAGGCCGATCGGCAAAGCTTCAATTATACACCACTCATCTTCTGATGTATGCCGTTTGAAATGAGCAAATCCCAAATATCGCCATACCCGCTCCAGACGCTTGATGAGAAGGCCATGGCCCGCTCATTATGAAGATTCCACCCCTCTGTTAGCCCGGAACCTCAATACGGTGAAGAAAAGCCATTGCTCAGCGGAAAATGCTGGAAAATCAACGCCGACCCCAAAAGCATTCCTACGCGCCCGCGCCAGGATTCATCTGTGACATTATCAGCCCGTGGAAAAAACCGTTTTCCATTGAGTCGGATCAAAGGCGGCTTTCCGTCGTGCAGACAGAAAGGCAGGAGGATTGGCTAAGGGATCGGGAGAGCGTCTTTAACAATCACGGTGCCCTGCATAGATCCTAAATGAAGGTCGCAATGGTAGGGAAATGTACCGGGATGCTTAAACACATGCTCAAACCGCTGACCGGGTTTATTAAGGTTTAATCCACTGTTGAACTGCTTCCCACCACCAGAGCAGTCGTTTACCTGACAGCCACCACTTGTGACACTGTGGGGTTCTTGCGCTCCATCGGCATAAATCCACATGACCTTGTGGCCCGGCATAATCGTCACATCGTGAGGCAAATAAAATGTCGTGGCCCGGAACAGCACCACCACTGCGCCAATCGGAGCGTTGGCCCAACCGCTTTCGGAAGCGACAGGAGCCCGGGGAGCCCGGGCTATAACCAAAAACTCATTGTGGGACGGGAGAATTTCACACCGATGGCCTTCCTGAGCGGTGACCACCACTTCATCTACCTGTAGAAAGACTGCATGTGAAACACCTCCGTTGAATAGGCCGTCATCCACGACGAGGGTGGTGGAAGGTGGACCATCCCCCTCAGAATTTTGTACATCCAAACGACAATTTTGCGGATTAAGTTTCCAGGTCAGTTCAACAAAAAAGGGTTCTCCGACTTCAACTTTATCTACCAAGACCGTCCGGTCTCCGGATTCCAGATTCAGTCCGAAATCCAGCACCATATCCCCCGTTTCCCAGCCGACCGTGGGAAAGGCAGACAGCGGAAGACACAATAGGCACACTCCATTCACCAACCCCACAAGCATGACATGCATCCCGAATCTGTTCATCATTGCACTTCCGCCTGATTTGAATATCCTATGGATGAAATCTTCTTTTCGACCACTCCTACCCCCCTGTCCCATCACCAATCCTGAGGCGTCATTCATGTCATCTTCCCTTTGCCCGTCACATTTTTTGAGGAATGCCCTGACTCACCGATCTCCCCTCCTGACCCCTCAGGATTTTTCTCGCACGCCAAAGTATAGGATTCTCACCCGCAGTGAGTAAATGAATACTTTTCACGCAATTGAACCGGAGTTCTGCGGAAAGTCCTTCATTTCAAACGTGGAAATGCCGAAAAAATGAAAGGCAATCTTTCGCAACGCACAGGCATGCCTTTTTTTAATCAGCAAAACTCTCCCGGCACACCGGGGAGTATCTTTTTATGGGATATTCCACATGTACGCTTTACCTCACTCAGTAACTTGAGGGGATATCCTGCACTGTTTATATGAAATCATACTGTCCCCCCAGCACATCTTTTCTCACCATTGCCACCGGATCGTTCCCATGATGGGTTAGCAATCTAATGTCTGAGAATGCTTCACACATTGATGTTTTATGGCTACTGATCTGTGCGGCCCTCGTCATGCTCATGCAAGGGGGATTTACCTGCCTGGAAACAGGTCGTGTTCGAGCCAAAAATAGCATCAACGTCGCGATCAAAAACCTGGTGGACTTTTGTACCTCATCTCTTGCCTTTTGGGTGGCAGGATTCGCCTTGATGCACGGACCAACGACAGCCGGCCTCATCGGCACAGAGGGGTTTCTTTTTAATGCCCACGAGCAGGGATGGTTGTGGGCGTTTTTTTTCTTTCAGATGGTATTTTGTGGAACCGCCACAACCCTCGTCTCAGGTGCCGTTGCCGAGCGGATGCGATTTACAGGGTATTTGGTCACCAGCCTCATTGTGTCTCTACTCATTTATCCCATTGTTGGCCATTGGATGTGGGGAGGATTAGCCACAGGGCAGAATACCGGATGGTTGAACCAACTCGGATTTATTGACTTTGCGGGCTCAACCGTCGTCCATTCCACAGGAGGTTGGGTGGCGTTGGCGGCCGTCATGATCATCGGACCCCGCCATGGTCGCTTTTCCAACAAGGCCGTGCCTATCCAGGGACAGAATCTGCCATTAGCCACACTTGGAGTCTTGCTGCTGTGGTTCGGATGGTACGGTTTTAATGGGGGGAGTAGTCTCGAGTTTACCCAGAAAGCCTCACAGATTCTGGTAAATACAACTCTTGCCGGAGCCACCGGTGCTCTGACAACTCTTGGCATAAGCTGGTATTACCTGAAACGGCCCGATGTCGGTCATGCCCTAAACGGTGTCCTGGCCGGTCTGGTCAGCATTACCGCTTCCGCCAATATCATGTCGCCTGAAGGCACGATCCTCATAGGCGTCGGAGCCGGGATTATCTGTGTCGGTGCAACCATCATTCTTGAACGTTTGCACATTGACGACGCAATTGGCGTCGTACCCGTTCATGCCTGCGTAGGGGTGTGGGGCACCGTTGTCTTTCCCTTCTTGAGTTCTCCGGACTCCTGGGGCACAGGGCTCACCGTCTGGGAACAAGCGGGCATACAAATCCTAGGAAGCACCGTCTGTTTCTTTTGGGCATTTGGTATGGGCTTCGCCATTCTCTGGCTGATCAATCAATGGGTTTCCCTGCGTGTCACAGCCGAAGAGGAACAAATCGGGCTCAACATGACAGAACATGGCGCCGGCACGCCCATTCTGGATCTCCTTGTCCAAATGGAAGAGCAACGAAACAGTCATGACTTTACCCGTCATGTCCTCTCAGAGCCTCACACGGAGGTTGGCCAGATCGCGGAGGAATATAACCGGGTACTAGACACGATCAATAGGGAGCAGCGACGACGGCAAGAAATGGATGCCGCCCTAGCCTATGGGGCCAGACTTGATACCCTCTTTCAGGAAATCGCAAAGGCCACAAACGAATCCTCGACAATTGAAGATGCGATGCAAATCACGATGAATTTGATCTGTCAGAATACCGGATGGCCTGTCGGTCACTTGTACCTTCTATCTGAAGACACCAGCCACACTCTCCTTCCCACGACCATCTGGCATTTGAAACACCCGGACTGCTTTGAGACCTTTCGTTCCATAACCGAACACACCGTTTTTGAAACCGGCGTGGGTCTTCCCGGTCGGGTGTTGGCCAGTGGAAAACCAGGGTGGATTCGGGATGTGACACAAGATCCCAATTTCCCCAGAGCTCAAGTAGCAAAAGATATTGGCGTGAGGGCTGGATTTGGATTTCCAATTCTCATCGGGAAACAGGTGGTAGGCGTGTTGGAGTTTTTTTCGACGGAAACGATGGAGCCGGATGCCAAATTATTAGAAGTCATGGGATATGTTGGAGCACAACTTGGCCGTGTGGTGGAACGCAAACGAGGAGAGGCCATCTTGATTCATGCCAAAGCTGAAGCCGAGGCCGCGACGAAAACGAAAGCCGATTTCCTGGCCATGATGAGTCATGAAATCCGAACGCCGTTAAATGGCATCATCGGCATATCGGATATTTTGCTCGGCACACATCTCAGCGAAGACCAGCAAGACTGTCTCCTCACGATCAAGGATTCGGGTGATGCGCTCCTCACGATCATCAATGACATTCTCGATTTCTCAAAAATTGAAGCCGGCAAGCTGACACTTGAGACGATAGACTTTGACTTTCGAGAGACGGTGGATGCCGTAGTTGATCTGTTAGGCCTTAAGGCTCAGGAAAAGGGGATAGAATTGATTAGCTTGATCAATCCGGAAATTCCCACCACCGTCCAAGGTGATCCCGTACGACTTCGCCAGATCTTGATGAACCTCATTGGCAATGCAATTAAGTTCACCGCTCAGGGTGAAATTGTGGTTCAGGTTGTACCCGAAGAGGACACCTCTGGAACCGGCCTCTTACGATTCATGATTACCGACACGGGTATTGGGATATCCCCTGAAGGCCAGAATCGACTGTTTCAGGCCTTTAGCCAGGAAGACAGCTCCACAACCCGGAAATACGGAGGAACAGGATTGGGCCTCTCCATAACCAAAATGCTGGCCGAACTCATGGGAGGAACGATCGGAGTCCATAGCGAATTAGGTCAAGGAAGCTGCTTCTGGTTCACCATCCGATTAGGCAGCCAACAGTCTCACCGGATACCTGATAAGGTTTTGCCTCGCGAACTTGAGGGTGTGCGTATTGTTCTCATCGATGATAACGCCACAAATCGAATGCTCCTTCAACTATATACACGCTATTGGGGCATGCAAGGTATCCAAGCCGAAAATGGCGAGAAGGCCCTGGCCTTAATCCGGGAATGCGCCTTGAATGAAGAACCCTGTCACCTTGCTCTCATCGATATGAACATGCCTGGCATGGATGGTCTCGAACTGGCAAAAGCCATCAAAGCGGATCCGCAATTGGCATCCATGCGTTTGATCTTGCTCAATCCTTTGATTAACCGGGTCGAAAATACCCACAGCCTCACTCAAAGGCACTTTTCGGCCTTTGTCAACAAACCGGTTCGCTACAAGCAATTGCATCAATGTCTCTTAAATGTCATGAGAAGGTCTGACGTGGCCCCTTCCCCCAGCATGATTCAAACGCCCACGAATGAGATGAATAAAGGCTCCGGACAGCGACTCCTCCTGGTCGATGATAATCTCGTCAACCAACAAGTCGGCGTTCGCATGCTGACCACACTCGGATACCAGGTGGATATTGCAGCGAATGGACGTGAGGCGGTTGAAGCCATCACACGGACCGCCTATGCCGGTGTATTCATGGACTGTCAAATGCCGGAAATGGACGGATTTGAGGCCACCAGAGAAATACGAAAACGTGCACGTATCACCCCACACCTGCCCATCATTGCCATGACGGCCACCGCCATGGTTGGGGATCGGGAAAAATGTTTGGAAGCCGGCATGAATGATTTTTTATCCAAACCGGTGAAATTAGAAGATCTGAGACGTATTTTGGAGAAATGGCTCTTCCAAGCTTCTTCAACGAGACACCATGAGGATGAAGCAGGACCTCATCAACCAGACAATCGAGAGGTTTCACCTCGATCCGGAACATCCGCACCGGACCTTTCTCCACCCTTGGATTCGACGATTCTCGCGGACCTCCGCCGATTGGGCGGAGATGAGGATCCCGTATTTTTCATTTCCGTTATCGAGCAATTTTGTCAGGATTCAGTTTCACACATGGATCGAATCAATCTGGCGATACAGAAAAACGAGGGTGATTCCCTCAGCAAGGTGGCGCATGCGTTCAAAGGTTGCTCACGAACCATTGGCGCCAAGCCACTTGCCGAACTAGCCTTTCAACTTGAGCAAATAGGACAGACCCAAAATCTTGAAAAAGCTCAAGCCATCTTCGTATCACTGCAATCTGAATTCGAGCGGGTGCAAGCGGCTCTGCAAGATGAATTAAAGCAGTCCTCTGCGACCCTTCCATAATACGAGAAAAGCAGGTCATCTGTGCCCTGACAAAAAGGGCAATTTATCTAGACGGGAGTTTAAGAACAGGCATTGGTCCCAAGCCTGATCTACCATGACCACATAACACCCTTCTCGCCTGATTATTTCTCAAGTGGGGTTTCGTGCCTTTCTCTTCACGGTCCAAACAGGTCCATATGCTTCCTTGAAGTGAGCCTTAAGCCCTCGCCATCCAAACGGACTTTTTCTATTCTTCAGATGAAATGGCATTTGATTGGTTAGATTGAACCTGAAAAAAATCCCCGCCTTTATGGCATTCGTCGTCCGTTCCCCAATGCAGTTCCTTCTCAACCTTTTTCATCAGAGGAACATGCTTGGAACAGTGAATATAGGCTTCATCCACTTCTACCATCACCCAACATTCGGGATGTTGTCCCCCTTTCATGTGCGAAGCGTTAACCAGGGACTGGGGAATTACTGGTATGGCAACCACTTCTTCATTGGTCATCACACGTGCCTGTCCATTCACATGCAGACCGACCGTACTTTGTAAAAAATCGATGAACAGCAGGCCGATCCGGGGATTTTCAAGAATGTTGCCGACACTCGCCATCACCCCGTTCCCGCGATATTCGGGATAGGCCAACATTTTGGCATTGAGCACTCTGACGAACCCGGCAGTCCCTGCTCGATACGAGCAATCACATTCGCCGTTGGCATTGGCGGTCGAAAGAAACACCATCTCCTGTCTGGCAATAAACGACTGCATTTTGTCGTTTAATTCGTTCGTCATCTGATTCCGATGAAAAGCCGCAGCCCGTCTGGCTGTTCCAAACATCCGTTGGGCTTGCCCCTCCCCCTCGGAATTCACAGACGGTGATACTTCTTCCCGCTCGTTGTTCATTTCACGCCTTTGTTTTTTGGCAAATGCGAAGCCAGAGGCTGCCTTGCCGTCGTAAATTAGTGGAAATCTCCGGAGGGAGATTCACTTGATATCTTAGGGGCACAGGCGTGCCTAAGGAAAGAACCACATTCCCCATCACACCTCAGAATATGACGGATGTGAGACACTTTCAATTATTGAAAGAGAAAGCTGATGTGCTGCGGAGAAGTGAGAGAAAACCTGAATAACTTGGAGTACCCGTATGAGAATTCATCCCCACGCCTAACCAAATGCGTGATGAGGAACAAAAGCTATGATGGAAAAAGCGAATCGACACTAAAAGCCGATACCTACCCCTACCCCGCCACCGACCCGGCCTCCGGTGCTACCACCACCAAAGATGCTGTACCAGGGACCAGATCTGCTTTTCTGAATCAAGGCCTGATCTTTCCACACATATAAGTGCCTGATCACCACTTCGGGAAACTGATAGTCCATTTCATCAAGCTTGGCGGAAACAGTCCCCGTTACCTCTCCCACGAGAGTGATCTGAGTATTCGCCGGGAACATTGCCGGGTCAAGAAAGGCTTTCTCCATGGCAATAAACCGGCCTTGTGAGTCGGTGCGAGTTAGCACGGGCCGTTGATATTCATCCAAGGGTAATTGCAACACCTCAAGCCGAGTACCTTCCTCAATACGCTTGGCCGACAGAACCTCCCCTCCAAGCACGAGCATCTTTCCCAGATAGGCCCCAGGATGTTGAACCACATCCGAAAACGTGAGTGTGGGATCAACCTGTTTCTGAAGAATTTCCGGTATTTCCACGGGTGAGGAGGCGCATCCCCCCGCACTCCCTAGAGCGAGCACCAAACACCATATGAGATTTTTTAGTTTCATCATCATATTCTATCATATGCCGATTGATCAATTTGGGTGGAGGATCTGACCGGCAACCCATCATACCAGATGAACCCAATCAAGAGACCTCTTGAATCATAGCCGTCCAGCATAACAATCCTGCGCACCCAAGACGTTTTTTTCCACCCACACGTTCCCATTTCATCGCACGCCGGTACTTTGTCGTCAATGGATTCGACGGCGCACTCTTGAGGCTGGGTTTGTTAGTGGGATTCTATGTGAGCGACGAAGTCAAATTGCCTGTGGTCATCGGTGTCTGCCTCGGATGGCCATCGTCCTGGGGAGGAGCGGCATCAGTAGCGCCTATATTAGCGATGCTGCGGAAAAGCGCAGGGAGATCAGGAAGCTTGAAAAAGCCATGGTGACCAGTTTAAGGCAATCGGCCCATGGACGAGCCGCTCAACTCCTGCCGGTCGTTATTGCCTTGGTACATGGGATCGCTCCCTTGGATTCAAGCGTCAGAACCTGAAATGGCCTGACGAACGATAACGAGCAGATCCTGCAAATTGTAGGGTTTTTGGAGAACCGCATAGACCCCTAAGGCACGAACCTGTTGTTCTAATTCCATAGTCAGCTGGCCGGAATATAGGATCAAGGGATGGGTGGAAATATAAGATTGCTGTGCCAGTCGTTGGACGAATTCCAGCCCCGTCATCACGGGCATTTGATTATCGGAAATCACCAGATCGAAGGACCGCCCTTGCTGGATCAGGGCTAACCCTACCGCCCCGTTTTCCGCTTCTTCAATGTTATACCCTTGTGCCTCGAGGAATTCCTTTAGGGCTTCTCGAGCCATCTGATGGTCATCGACCAGGAGAATACGTTTCATCACTTCCAGCGTCCCTGTTCCCTTGTGTCTTGAGGGGGTGAAGGTTGCCTATGTGTATCACATGAAACCCTGCCAAATCTTGGGGATCAATGATCTTTGCGTACTATGTTAATCATATCAGTTACGTCAAGGATTCGATGCTGATGAGTATCCCGCCACATCATGTGGAATACATGAGGCCATCCGGTCGGTTACCACCAGCCCGACTCTCCCCGTTCATCCGTTGCCGCGGGTGCCACCAGAGATGCCTATCGTTATGCACTGGACAGGAAGGTCATCGCTCTCGCCAGATGAAAGACTTCGCGCGTGTACACATCCGCAGCCATACGCACCCCGCCTATCACAGGACCACAAGCGAGATTGTCGATCGCCACTTTTATTCCCCGCATACCATTGTTTGGATTATAGAGATGCTTGAATCTCTGCTCATCCTTGTCAATTCTGCTAATTTGAGTGATTAAAAGGGTTATTACTCTCAGATCTCTGATGCATGTTGTCCCACATTATTGGCCAGTGAGTTCAATCTTTTCCCACTCTCCTCTTTCATGGTTGTTTCTTCACATCCCAACTCCCTGAAAAATATAAAGAAGAACCCCTCCCAATCCGAAAGGGGTGAAGATGCCCCGGCCTCATTCACAGAAAAAAAAGGCCGCAATCATTTGGAATTTATCCTCTGCTGCTGCGGGCCCGGTGGCGTAAATGTAGGAAATATCCATGTCCGTATTGCCTGTCTTCTCAGTCTCTCCGCTGAAAGGAAAATATACAAGGGGGTTTAGGCCACCACAGTTCAGTATGATGGCGCTCCGGCTCCAATGGGGCATCGCCGGAATCATATATTCCCCGGAATAGGCGTAGGCACCGAACCAGCATGACTTTGGAATTTGGCATGACAGCGAGAGACAGTCGATGAGATCTTCCTGGCGGATCCCCTTTCACTTGATCCTATTCACAGCTGTGCTTCTTCTTTGCTCAGTTATCCCCGGCCAAGCAGAACCCCGAATCAGCATCCTTATGACTCAGCAAAGCGGTACCTACCAGGATGTGCGGAAGGGTTTTCAGCAGTATTTAGACAAACAGGGAATCGCCGTGGAATATGATATTCGAAACTTTGAAGGACCTGTCCAGGAAACAGAGGGGATCCTGCAAGCACTGAAGACGACAAATCCTTCGATGATCCTGACCCTCGGGTCCCCTGCGACAGAAGCGGTCATTCGTGAGGTGAAGAACATTCCGATCATTGCCGGAATGATCATGAATGAAGCCGAACTCACAAAGGGAGAGAATGCGACAGGAATTGTGTTGGAATTTCCTCTGCAAACACATATTTCTTGGATCCAAAAGCTGTTGCCTCATAAAAAAACCATCGGGGCGTTGTTTAATTCCCGGGAAAACACCGGAACCATTGAACAGGCCCGTCGGATTATTGAAGACTCCGGCATGACCTTCTATCCCAAAAAGGTCGAGACACCACGGGACCTGCCCGATGCCCTGGACAGTCTGCCTGGCAACGCCGACCTCCTGTGGGGTCTCACGGATTCTGTCGTGTTTTCCCCGGAAACAGCCAAAGGTATTTTATTGTTTTCCTTCCGGAATCGAATTCCATTTGTCGGCCTTTCCACGTCTTGGGTCAAAGCGGGAGCCGTGTACGCGTTGGATCGGGATTACGTCGATATTGGCATTCAATGTGGAGAACTCGCAGAACAAGTCCTCAAGGGGGTGGATATTCATTCTCTGAAACCTCAATCGCCTCGAAAAGTGTTGTATGCCCTCAACCTCAATTCCATCAACCACATGCACTTAAACCTTTCAGATGCAGTGCTAAGGGGTGCTCATCCCGTGTTTGAGTAATCGACCAGGAGATAGAATGAAAAATATACGGATTAACCTCGTCTCCAAATTCAATACCCTGATTCTCTCCTTGATAACCATTATGGCCTTAGGGATCGGGCTCATTGTGGCTCTCGTCCAACAGAATCATCAAATGGAGGCCTTACATCATCATGGAATGGCCATCGCCGCAATGGTCGCTCAGGCTGGAGAATATGCGATGTATACCGAAAATCAGGAGGCTCTCCGCCAGGTCCTTGCTCAACTGGACACGAATCCGGACATCGCCTATGTGGCGTTGCGTAATGCTCAGACCAACATTCTTCTATCCAAATCCATCCATGAAACTATCCAAATACCCGTGATCGACCTTCAGGAAAAAACCGCATTCCCGGCTTTCATCCGCTCCTATAATGCGGTCAATCACGGTGACGGTCAAACCTATTTGGAATTTCTGGCCCCGGTTGTCACCCAACCCCGAACTGATGATTTATTTTCCGCAACCGCAGTCGCCCCACCTCAGGCGAACGTCATTGGCTTTGTACAATTTGGATTCAGTCTCAAAAGACTAGAGGCGCAACGAGCCACCTTCCTCCAGTCACTCGCCTGGTACACCTTGTCGTTCGTCCTCTTAGCCAGTTTCATTACGATTTTATTGGTTCGGAAAATAACCGCACCTGTCAAAAAACTTGCCAACGTTGCAAGGGATATCACCGCAGGCAATCTCGACCAGCCGATTGAGTTCACAATCGACACGAAGGATGAAATTCATGATTTGGCCGTGTCATTCACTCAAATGTTTGATTGGTTGCGCCAGTACCGGCGCGAAGTGGAATCGTATCAACAATCCTTGGAAGAAAAAGTTACTCAACGGACCCAGGAGCTCAGTCAGGCCAAAGACGAGGCGCTTCACTTGGCCGAAGACGCCAAAGCAGCCAACCAGGCAAAAAGTGAGTTTCTCGCTACCATGAGCCACGAAATCCGTACCCCGATGAATGGAATTATTGGCATGACTGATTTATTACTGGACACCGAGTTGGCAAAGGATCAGCGATACTATGCCACCACCGTCAGGAATTCGGGAGAATCCCTTCTCACAATCCTGAACGACATTTTGGATTTTTCAAAAATCGAAGCCGGAAAACTTGAATTTGAAAGCATTCCTTTTGATCTTCGTCAGGCCGTGGAAGAGACGTTGGAACTGGTCGGGGAACGAGCTCTGAAAAAAGGGCTGGAATTGGTGGGATGGGTCTTCCCCGATGTCCATGCCACCGTCATGGGGGACCCCGGACGATTTCGTCAAGTTTTACTCAACCTTCTAAGCAATGCCATCAAATTCACCGAACATGGTGAGATTGGCGTACAGATTCTGCGCCTGGAAGACGGAGAGCACGACATCCATATTCGCGTTCAGGTTTCCGATACCGGGGTGGGAATTTCCCCGGAAGCTCAGAAGAAAATATTTGAATCCTTTAGCCAAGCTGATAGCTCGACGACCAGGAAATACGGGGGAACAGGACTGGGACTGGCTATTTGTAAACGCATTGTGGAGTTATCCGGCGGAACCATAGGAGTGGAAAGTCAATTAGGACAAGGAAGTGTCTTCTGGTTTACGCTCCGTCTCCAAAAATACTGGCAAGACCTGCCGTCTCACGTTGATACTGATCAAAACATTCTGGAAGGGCTTCGAGTATGTTGCGTGGATGACAATGATACCAACCGGCACCTCTTAGCCCAGTATGCGGAAGATTGGGGAATGCGAGCGACTTCTGCTTCTTCCGGTATGGAAGCCTTAGCGGTGCTACGAGCCGGTGTGGCCCGAGACAAACCATTTGATCTGGCCATTCTCGATATGCATATGCCTAATATGGACGGACTGGAATTAGTCAGAGCCATCAAGGCGGACCCCAGGATTCAGAATGTTCGCTGCCTCCTCTTAACCTCTCTCGGAAGGCGCGGTGATGCCAAGGAGGCGCAACGTGCGGGATTTCAGGCGTACCTGACCAAACCGGTCCGGAAGACACAACTGAAACAAAGCTTAGTGGCTGTGATGGTCCCCGAACAACCCACAGAAAAGGCGAATCAAGATACTTTGGTTACTCTGCATTCTCTCAAAGACAAATCCAGGAATCAGCAGCCGAGTACCATCCTTGTGGCAGATGATCATACGGTAAATCAGGAATTGGCTTCACTCTTATTACACAAACTTGGGCACGAGGTGGAAGTGGTACCCAACGGTAAGGCTGCGATTGAAACTATTCAGAAACGGCCCTTTGCCCTCATCCTAATGGATTGTCAGATGCCGGATATGGATGGATATGCGACCACCAAAGCGATTCGAGCCTGGGAAGGAGAACAACGTCATACCCCGATAATTGCGGTGACGGCCAACGCCATGTCCGGGGATCGGGAGAAGTGTCTTGCCGCCGGCATGGATGATTACTTAACCAAACCCATTAAACCGGATAAACTCCGGGACATGCTCCGACGCTGGTTACCACGGGAGGAACGAACGGCTGTCCCACTCCATCATATTGACGACGGCGTACTCCTTCGAAAGCCCCTCACGAATTCCGATCCTCTCAAAACCGGGTCCGACACATCCCAACCATTGGATGCTGAGCGGTTGGCCGAATGGCGTACGTTGGGGGGGAACGAATTTGTGTGCAAAATCCTGAAAAATTTTATTCGCGAAGCATTGGAATGCGCCTCGCAGGTTCAAGAGGCTGTCACGACAGAAAATTGGGAAGATTTAACGCTAGCGGCCCATGGGCTCAAGGGAATTTGCCGAAACGTCGGGGTGCAAAAATTGGCCGAGTTGGCTTTGGCATTGGAGCAACACGATTGTCATGAATCGTTTGAGACGGTCCGGCACAAATTATCTGCTCTCCAGGAAGAGTTGGCTCGAGTACAATATGCCTTGGAGCATGAAGTGGTCCAACACTCTACATAAATTTCTGGTAGTCGCATGCTTCCCTCAAATTGACGGGAACCGGAGGTACGGGCAATGGGGCCATCCAATAAAGACAGTCTGGATGGATTCCGGCCCTTCTTCTCGTTCCTTGTACCCAAAATTCGGTTCAAGAACCCCTTTTTAGAAATAAGGCAACTACCATGTGGGTTAAAATAAGACTGGTGTACCGATATGCCAGTTTATGCCACACAGAGAGGACCAGAGGTGGCAGGAACGAAGAGGAAGGCAACTATTTCAAGTAATAGTGCCATCCTTGACAAACAGGCTTGAATCGGGAAAAGCATCCCAAGAAGAAAACTGGTATTTGTACCAAACGATTACTGAGAAATTGTGGGACTCACTAGTATTGCGGTGGTTGCGGGCCTGGCCGTATCCCAACTAAATCGGGATCTTCCCCATCAAGCACTCGAGGAGGTTCTTCGCTTTCCGACTTGCGTTGCTCACGTCGGGCTTCTTTATCCTGTTGCTTCATTCTTTTGACCATCTCACGATTTCGTTTGGCCTGGGTCACTTTTGTCGGTCGTCCCATTTATCTTCCTCCTTTCGATTAGGGTATCACGCCTCCGGCTCCATCATTTGAAAAGCTGAAAAGCTTTTCTAGGCTCTGCCTCATTGCCAGACTATCTTGTTTGAGGCACCGGTCCTCACGGGCATCCAAGTGCCGACTCTCGTCCGGCCAAGCAGCATAATACCTACGCTACGTGGACTCCCTGCGTGCTTTGGGCGGCTTTCCTGAGGTCGAAGAACGGGATACTTTTTGAGGCACCACATCAAGGCGAGTCGCGCTATCCTGATCGAACCCGGGACTGGACATCATCAGAACTTGTCGGCGAACCTCATCAATCGGCATAGGAATTTTTTCTTTAGAAGGATCAGCGAGGCCAAGGAGATCCCAACGAATTTTCGGCTCAGGTTTGAATGTTTTTCTATTTCTAACCTTGCCACCCCACTTCATTGTCAGCTTCATAAGAAGCCTCCTTCTGTCTAAAGAACCATGCAAATCATGACAAAGAACACACACCGTCCTTTACGAACGGTACGGAAAGCGAGGAGGAATGAAGGCCATACTCCCCTCACGCAATGATCGTCGAGATCAATCCTCCTAGGAATGAAAAGGCAGGAAAGGCAGGAGAACCACCATCGCTTGTGCCGTGATTCAGGGTAGCACTCCACTGGGAGGGAGTCAAATACAGGGAGAGATTGTAGTTGCGGGATTAACGCCTAATCTTCCAATCACGTCACGTCTTCCAGAGTCCTTGCCTCTCAACAATTGGGATCACTCACGTCATACGGACAAGGAGGGCCAACTCTCATCTTAATACAGGGACATTGGACAGGTATCTAAAGGGCAACCTCTTCACCTTTGGGTTTCCATTTCCGTGCAAGACCTGTTGCCTCGGTGATCTGAGCAGCGGTCATCTCCTGCGAGAGTAGATCTAATGCTTGGATCGACGGATCTATGCCCTGCTGTGCAGCCAGATATGCCCACATATAGGCTTGCACCAGGTCCTGCCGGACCCCTTCTCCTTTATAGTACATGAGGCCAACATGATTTTGGGCACCACCATTGCCCTGTTCGGCAGCCCGCAGAAACCATCGAAAGGCTTCTTGAAAATCCTGCGGGATCCCCAAACCCTGGCGGTACATCGCCCCGAGATTATTCTGAGCCCTGGCATTCCCGAGATCGGCTGCCCGACGGTACCACAGTCGAGCCTGCTCAAAATCCTGTGGCACTCCCTGCCCGTACCGGTACATATAGCCCAACATATTCTGCGCCTCGGTATTTCCCTCTTCCGCTAACGGTCGCCATTCAGACAGAGCGGCGGAAAAATTCTCTTGCAGATATGCCTCCTCTCCTTCCTCATAGCCGGCCCACGCTACTCCCAACCAACAGAGCAAGAGAATTACGCTTAGTCTCAAGATGAGGGCCGACAGAATCATAATGTCATAACTTCCTTTGTCGCACGACCGGGCAACTCACGATCGGATAAAGACCAACCCTGACAGGTGCTCATATATCCATTGTCCTCTATGCCTGTTGTTTGGCCTCAAGTTCCGCCCATCGGGTATACAAACGTTCCACCGCCTGTTCGGCGGCCTTGAGATTTTCATAGGCTTCTTGCAGCTTGTGATGATTCGCTGCAATTTTGGGATTTTCCGTTTCCGTACGGCATAATTCGAGTACCGCCTCGGCATCAAGGACCCGTTTTTCTATCGTGTCATACTCTTGTTGATCACGATACGACAGTTTTTTTGCTTTTGGCCGGTCAGGCGTGGCACGGACATTCTTTGATTGAGTGCCGGCTTGATCTTTGCCTGACCGTTGCCGTCGAAGCCAGGATTCCCATTGTCCATAATCCGCAAATTGCCCGTATCCTCCCTGCCCGTCCAATCCTACAAAATCCGTACACACTTCCTCCATCATGTAACGATCATGGGTCACCAGGATCAAGGCTCCGGGAAATTCCTTTAAACTTTCTTCCAACACTTCTCTCGTCGGAATATCCAAGTCGTTCGTAGGCTCATCCACAATCAACACGTCGGCGGACTGCAGCATTAACCTGGCAATGACCGCCCGGGCTTGTTCGCCACCGGAAAGCAACTCAATAGGGAGATCCAATTGTTCAGGCTGAAACTGAAACCGTTTGGCCCACCCAGCCAGATGCACCGTCTGGCCCCGGTACATGACGGTATGCCCCGAATCGGACAACGTCCGCCGCAGGGTCATCTTTGGATCGAGTTGATCACGATTTTGATCAAAATATACGACTTGCAATTTATCCGCATACGTCACGCTTCCCTGATCAGGCTCCAATTCCTTTGCAAGTAATTTCAACAGGGTGGACTTCCCCGAGCCATTATGACCTAAGACCCCTGTGGCGGTTCCCGGTGAGATGACCCAGTCCATTTTTTGGATAATGGTTCGGGGGCCGAACGTCTTTCGAAGCTGGTGGACAACCATTAACTGTTTTGTGCGACGACCCGAGCCGACAAAATCGATGGAGGTTTCCTCTTGTCGCAAGCGCACCTGGGTTTCAGCTAATTCAGCCTGCAACGCATGGGCGGAATCTATGCGAGATTTCGCTTTAGTGGATCGAGCCTTGGGCCCTCGACGAAGCCACTCTTCTTCCCTACGAACTTTTCCGGCCAACGCCTGAGCCTGTTGAGTTTGGCTATTCAGAAATTCTTCCCGCTTAACCAGAAACTCCTCATAGCTTCCCGGAACGAGAAAAATCCCATCAGGATATCTCCGATTGATTTCAGCAATCTTATTGGTGGCATGTCCAAGAAACCATCGATCATGACTCACCATGACCCACGGCCATGAAGCCTGGGACATCACCTGCTCCAACCAACGCATTCCTTCCAGATCGAGATGGTTCGTCGGCTCATCCACCAGCATGACATCCGGCGCCTGAACAAACCCACAGGCAATAGCGAGCCGTTTTTTCCATCCGCCTGAAAGAGGACCCACGAGCTGATCGCCTTGAGCAAACCCCATGCGTCCCAATGTCTCCTGCACCCGAGCCACACAATCATGCGCGTGGAGGCCGGATGCCAAGGCCGCTCGTTCAATTTCCTCGGCGACCGTCGACTCTGAATCGAAATCAGCCTGTTGGGGAATATAGGCAATGCGAAGATGCTGCCGTCGAGTGACTCTTCCCTCATCCGGCTGTTCAAGACCGGCAAAAATTCGAAGGAGGGTACTTTTCCCCGATCCATTCGGCCCGATAATCCCGATCCGGTCTTTTTCCGATACACCTAGGGTAAGTTCCTGAAAGAGACGCTTGGTCCCATAGGCTTTGGTAAGCTTCTGTCCATAAATCAGCGCTGACATACGTATCACACTCCTTAAAAGTCCGACCTTCATAAACCGGACATAAATATTATCCCTTCCCACCTGGGGAACGCCCCCATTCCTGCCAGACCGGACTTACGCAAAATAGAACCCCTTCCAACATACCTGTCTCCAGAGGCAGAAACCAAGCTGCGGGATCTATTTGCTAAAGGACGACCTCACGCACTCTTCTATTCAAATTTCATGAATGCCGAAGGGGGTTGGTCGGTGCCAACATCGAATATCATTTTCCCGATCGCAGACCCATATCACTTTTTATCCTCTCCACCATTCTCATATTCTCCTCCCTGTCTATGAACACCCAAATGGACGTTTCAGTCGTTGGAGAATTTTGGCCCAAAGCGTCTGGTACGTTTCACGTCCCTGCAAAAGTTCACAATAGCGCCCAAGCACCCGTTGATAGGCGTCGGGAAAAGTCCGGCCCGCCCACGAATGGCAAGATCGAGGTAATCCATAAATGATGGCTCCTAATCGAAAAGCCACTCGAAATTCCAATCCAAATTCAGCTTCCGCATGCCTTTCATATTCCTCCAACCGATGCTTTGGATCCCTGATGGTGGAGGCCACACTGACTGCCGCCAGTTGTCCGGATCGAACAGCATAATAAATCCCTTCTCCCAGTAACGGATCAACCAAATGACCGGCATCGCCAACCAACACGGCTCGATGCCGCACCAAGCTTCCAGCCCACCCATGTCCAGGGCGATACGCCGGATGATGGGCAATTGGGAGAGGGTGTCCGAGGGGGGAAGGAATCGAAAGCCCGGCCAAAGCAGATTCATGATTGATAAAATCCTCAAAACTGCGTTTGGGACGATTTCTGCAACGAATAAATTCGCCCACACCCAGCGATAGGCCTTGTTCTTTCGGAAAGACCCAGCCGTATCCTTTTTTCGCTGCGCGTAAACTGATTAATACCGTTTGTGAGCACTGAAACGCATGAGGTGTGTCTCCATGATATTCACTTTCCAAGGCAGGAATATTTACGACCTTTCGCCCAGGGAAACATTGTTGAGCCACCACACTCATCGCTCCATCGGCTCCGATGACCACCCGGCCGCGATACCGTCCTTTCCCGGTGGCCACTTCGACTCCATCCTCCAATTTCTGAATGGCGACGACAGACTCCTCCTCCCGGATCTCTACTCCAACCTGCCGGGCTTTCTCGACCAACCATTGATCGAAGGTCTTACGCATGACCATATAAGCCAAGGGTCGCGGAGATTCGACAATAAAGGAATCCGTTCCCCCGTAAATAAACTGCACACGATACACCGTCCCCTCAACAATCGTTTTGAAATCCGCCGGAAGAATTTGTTCAATTCTGGCGGAAAGCCCTCCGCCACAGACTTTGTACCGGGGATGAACCTGCTTTTCAAACGCCAACACGGACATTCCCAATCGGCTCAACTCAAATGCGGTCGAAGCCCCCGCAGGCCCCATGCCCACGACAATCACATCGTACTGAAAGGAATGAAGAGGAGGAGTCACAGGTCAGAGATAAACCGTCGTGAAAATGAACTTACGAGACAAACCTGAACAGGTTAGAGAGGAGGAAGCTATCCGGTTACAAAAACTGTGTGCTCTTTAGAAAATTTTTTCCTACTGTACTGGAATTCTCCCTCGGTTGACTACCCCTTCATCACACTCCGTGACGGACCCAAACGCCAACAGTGGAGCGTGATAACCCCGGAATAGAAAGTGATTCATCACATTGTTCCTCAAAAATTGGAAGAGATCGGATAGGTGGCTGACCCGTCAGAGAAATCCATAGGACCACTTACCAAAACAGACAACTGGGAAAGGGAGAAGAAGGGAGAGATTGGAGGGCTAGAGCTCAGAAAATGTTGAAAATTGCGAATCCGTTGTATACATGGGGATGATTTTCTCCATATGCATTTCGGATAATAGGGTCTTCACCGGATCTTGAGGGTTCACGATAATCATCCGTCCTTTGAGTTTTAGGAACTTCTTGGCAAGGACCACTAAAGCCCCTAACCCCACACTATCCAAAAAGGTCACTCCTTGAAAATCCAGGATAAGCCCTTGTGAATTCGAGTCTGTATATTTTTCTGCGGTCTCCTTAAAGGCATTTTTTGAAAATATATCCAATTTTCCTGAAAGGCTCACGACCGGCAAGCCATTCATGTTTCGTTCTTTAATGATCATGGCTGGGAATTGATCCTTCTTTTTCCCTGACCCGCTCGCAGGTAGATTACCCCATGTTTTTTGGCTTTGGTGGATATATCGGATCATTTAGAGGGAATCTTGAGGATTACGACCTGATTCATGACTTTTCGGGCGTTACGTAATATCTTGCGCCTCATCCCAGGATGAGGAATGCACGCTCAAATTCAGTGGAAAGTTCAGCAAAATGAAAAAAAGAATAAGGGGTGAGGAATATCTGCCTGGGAAAACGAACCCTACTCCCCTGTGAAGAGGCTCGTCAAAGAACCCATGGGAGCTTCACAAAGAGAAGCTAGCTTTTTGCAAGAAGCCAAACAAACGGAGATCATTTATTCTCAATATGAATGCCCTCTCAGGAACGACCCAACGTAACCGAGAGCAGCTCCTGAGAATCTCCACGCTGAACCTTGAGCTCGACAACTTGGCCAGGTTCCGTTCGCTCAATCAGATAATTTTTCAATTGTGCCGGTGTGGTAATCAGAACATCATTAATAGCCACCAACACATCGCCTTTTTGAAATCCCGCATGGCGTGAGGGACCGGTGGCTTTGGCCACGACCAGCGCCCAACGACTTCCCATCCTCAATGTCTGTAGCTGAATCCCCAGCACCGAAAACCCGGGCACCCTGCCAGCCAAAACGGCGGTCACCACCCGTTGAACCAACGGGCCTGGGAGCACAAAAGCCAATCGGGCACACCGTCGATCGTCATGCTGCATCTCCGTTTGAATGATGGCATGCATAAGCCCTACCAGTTGTCCATGTTGATTCAACAGCCCCCCGCCAGAATTGCCGCTACAGACGGACATATCCACCTGCATTAATCGACTGTTTACCGTCGGCAAAAACGTATTGGGATTTCCCGTCGTGCCAAAGTTAATAGCCGGCCCCCAACCCAGTGGATACCCGACCGTAAAGACCTGATCGCCATACGTCACATCTTCATCGGCAAACATGACATGCGCTTGGGGCCAATCCGATTCAGGACCCTGCAGTTGATACACGGCCACATCCAGGTATGCATTGGCTCCCTGACGAGTGGCCGGCAATTCAAAAAGGTCGTCCGTCACCACATGAATGGTGTCCGGGATTATGACTTTTCCTCCCTCGGTTTGCTCTACCGCATGGCGTGCCGTCACAATCACTCCACCGCCAATGTGGATGCCCGATCCGCGAATACTGACCGGGAGCCCATAGCCATTGTCCGGAATCTCAACTTGATCAGCCTGCAGTATCCCGACTGTCGCCACTTTCGCCTGTTCAATGGCCTGGGAAATCGGCATGGCCGAAGCCTCTTCCCACCCCGCGAAATAGCCAAGCCCTACAAAAAAAACAAGTCCAATGAAAATCGACCTTTCAGCACTCATCCGTACCCCCCGCGTTTCAGAATGGCCCGCATAGCGCGTAACCATACTCATCCTTCGAACCGAATCCCTCTCTCAATAATATTCAACAAGAACACAGGCGGCTAAGACTTATCTCTGATCATCTCATCCGCCAGATCAACGTGTTCTTCTCTGCCGGATGCGAACGACCGGTTTGTGTCGGCGACTGGCCCGCCATCCATGGGGCTCACGCGGATTGGCCCCAATCCTTCAACCCACCGAACAAAGCTTTCATATGCTGATAGGAATAATGGGCATTTCTTCCACTCGGGTTTGGCAACACACAAACAGGCGTATCCCCAAGGGTAAGAGATTGCAGGCCAACCTGAATAGGTTGTTCAGATAATCGTTTGACAGCCTTGGGCGCCTCATTGGACGAGAGAAGCATGCGAGCCATACTGACTCCTAACAAAGCCACCAGTCGAGGTTGATAAATCGTGATTTTTGTCACTAATGCCTGATGCCCTTCCAGAAAATCCCGTTTTTCCAAATCCTGAACCCCGGCAGTCGGCCGGGCAATCAGATTGGTAAGTCCATATCCGAATTCGGGCAATTGCCAATCATCCTGATAAGTCATGGGAAAGGGAATCAGCTTGGCGTCAAACAGTAATTTCCAAAACCGGTTGGAAGGGCCGGCAAAATGATGCCCGACCTCAGCAGAGCGCAGACCCGGGTTAATTCCAACAAAGAGAATAGATAACCCGGGGATCAGATAATCGGGAAGACCTGAATGCGGATGACTTGTGGCCATTCGTCCTCGATCGTTGGATACACCCCCACGCGTCTTCATAAGTTGATTATAGGAAGCCTGGAATTGTGCTGTGTGGCCTCTAGCACCGCCGGCACTATGGATCGAAGATTACGAGGAGATTTTGGAGAATAAAACGGAAATGCGTGAAGTAGGATTTCATCCAAACCGGCCACCGGGTGAAACCCGAATCGTGATTTACTTGGAAGCCAGTTTCGTCTGAATTTCCGAAAATGTTTTCTCAGCCTCAGGGAGAAGATCATGCCGGTTCCCCGCCCTGGCAAGCTCGAGGGCCTTTTTCGCTAAATCGAAAGCCTCCTGATCCTCTCCCCGCTCGGCACACGAACGTGCAACGACCATGCGAGCATTAATGGATTGGGGATCCCGCTGAATCACCTCCCGCAGCATCGCTTCGCCCTTTTCGGAATCTCCCCCAAATAAGCCGGGGACTTCAATGAGGATCGTCCCTTTAGAAGAAAGGGCATCCATATGATTAGGATTGAGCGCCAGGGTTTTGTCCAGAGCTTCCATCATCCGTCCATATTCAAACACCGAGAACAGCACTTCTCCGTTGGCGCGCATCCGCTCGCCGATATTACAGAACAGGGCAAAATGCGCATCGGCTGAACGTTCGTCCAGCCCCACAGCCTGTTCAGCCAACTTCCGCCCCCGCTCAAAATGTTCAACCCGAACCGTTTCCTCCTTTGCCCGTCTCCCTTCATGGCATTCATCCATCGCCTGTTTTGTCAGAACCTGAGAAGATTCTTCAGCCCAGACTCCAGGGATCACCCACCAGGAAAACAGTAAAGTGGCCAATAAAATATAAAGCATTCGATGAGTAACGGTCATGTTGTAGGAGTCCTTTGTGCGTTACTCCGGTGAATTCCAGCCAATGAAAATGCAGACAAAAACAAAAAAATATTTTATACCAAGTCAACCGCTTATGCCAACGCCTGGGAGTAGAATTTTCGCCTTACGTTTACACAGAGGAGAGACATTTACAGTTGGGCAACGAAGAAAAGTCTATGAGCAGAGCTCATGCAGTGTTTAAGCGGTTGTCAGGAGGTTTTCAAAGTGGAGTTTCGCATCGATTGAAGCCATTTTGCAGCCCCAACCCCCGCAGCATGGCCACTGGTAAAACAGGCAGTCAAAAGATAGCCACCGGTGGGGGCTTCCCAATCCAGCATCTCTCCGGCACAAAATACTCCCGGCAAGGTACGAATCATCAGTCGCTGGTCCAAGACTTCGAAGGTCACTCCGCCAGCCGTGCTAATCGCTTCCTCTAACGGACGGGGAGCGACGAGACGCACGGGCAGCGATTTGATGGCCGACCCGAGCAGCACGGGGTCGGCAAAATCTTGTTTTGACACACATTCCCTCAGAAGGCCGGCTTTTACCCCTGAAATACCAACCCGGCGCTGTAAGTGGCTAGCCATCGAGCGTGAACCACGCGGCCGTGATAACTCTGCAATGAGCCGCGACACATCACGGTCGGGCGCCAGATCCAATCGAAGAAGCGCCGTGCCTGTTTTCACGATCTCGTCGCGTAACCATGCCGAAATCGCATAAATCACTCCTCCCTCAAGACCGGTCTCCGTCAGAACGAATTCGCCCTGTTGCCGGAACTCAACACCCTCGTGAGTGGTTCCCGCAACGGCAACCGGCTTCACGGGATGGCCGGCGTAACGATCGCGGAGGTGCGGACTCCAAGCAACATCAAACCCACAATTCGCGGGCTTTAGTGGTTCAATGTGAACACCACGCCCGGCGAGCAACGGCACCCACGCCCCATCTGAGCCGAACCTGGACCAACTGCCACCACCCAACGCCAACACCACCGCATCAGCAGAAACGTCACGATCGCCTTGCGGCGTGGCAAACCGTAGGGATCCGGTCTCGGTCCATCCAACCCAGCGATGCCGAACGTGAATCGCCATACCGTGCCGTCGCAAACGGCGCAGCCACGCCCGCAAAAGAGGTGCGGACTTAAGGTCCTTGGGAAACACTCGGCCGGATGTTCCGATAAACGTCTCAACACCTAGTTCATGAGCCCACTCGCGTAATGCATCCGGGCCAAATCCGGCGAGTAACGATTGGAATTGTCCCTGCCTGGTCCCATATCGTGCAAGAAATCTCTCCAATGGTTCAGAATGCGTCAAGTTGAGCCCACCCTTCCCCGCTAGCAGAAATTTTCGACCGACGGAGGCCATGGCGTCATACAGGTCCACGCATGCGCCCTCGGCAATCGCCGCCTCAGCAGCCATCAGACCGGCCGGCCCCCCGCCAATCACGGCAATTTTCATTGTTCCCTGTTTCAACATCATGTCAGACCGGCACCAAGGTGAAAGTCAAAAGGTTTTCTCACGTGATGATTGTCGATTGTCCTCTCTGAGTATGAATTTTGGATCTAGCCTGATCCATAGTCCCCTAAAAGGAAATTCTCCAAACCCATTCCTTTGATCAATAAAGTGAATTGCCGAAGAGAACGGTTTTATTTAAGATAGCGTCAGCGCATTCATAAGAATCACATCTCCCCTAGTAGACTTCACAAAACAGGAGGCCGGAACACATGGAGCAGGAAGAAATTCGACAATTGTGGGCCGACGGTGAGGATTGGATCATCAAGCGCCAGCACCATCAATATTTCTATCGTCCGGATGGAAAATACGGAGACTGGAAGCCGGGACTTCCTCCCGGCGTGGTAAAGCCGGACGTCGATACCCTCTTCGATGATTAAACGATAGGCTCTCCATTATCATTTGAACCGGAATTCCCATATCTCAAAATATTTCTTTTCAATTGAATAACCATTCCAGAGAGAGTCCCCCACAACCCCTATGCGAATTTCCGGACGTATCATTGGTCTGCTCAAGGAATACATGCATGACTTGGTCGAACAAGCCAAACAGGAGGAAGCCGCACATGCCAGCTTCGGATTTGCTTCCCAACCCTATCGGGCTGACGAGGCAATTTCGGATCTTCTGGCTATTTTGGATGACCGTATTGAATCAGAAGGCGTCCAGGTTGGCCTTCCCATCGAGTTCCTTCATCAGATGTGGACACTGTGCAATAAGGCAACCACGCAAATTTCGGAAACCGTCTGGTTGAGAAAAAATCTTGATCAGGGTACCGGGTCGAAAGCGGAAGTCCGGCAACTCACCTACCATGCCCTCATTGCATTCCTGGAGTCTCAGCCCGAAGAAGGCGAGTCGGGAGATGCGACTCCAAACTGAATGGCTAACCAGCCATCCCGCCTCCTGACATGGCGGGGACGCCATCCGCACCCTTCAGACTGCCGGACAATCTCAGATTCATCTTCCTCCAGCAGCCCGGATACCACCAACTGCGTGTGCGGACCCCGCATCCTGGCAAATTGATCGATGACGTGAAGTATCGTTCTGCGATCCAGGTTGGCAAGAATGACATCAAAAGATTGAGCCGGAAGCCCGGCCAACTGGCAAGAGGAAAGCGTCAATGCTTCTTGAAAGTTATTCACCACCGCGTATTCCCTGGCACAGTCGAGCGCCGTCGTATCCACATCAATACCCAGCGCACTGGTCGCTCCCAGGCGCAAGGCGGCCATCGCAAGGATCCCGCTCCCCGTCCCCACATCCAGCACCCTCATGCCTGGAAGCCACATGACTCCTTCCAACCATTCGAGAATCATTTGGGTGGTGGCATGATGCCCGGTCCCGAACGCCTGCTTGGGATCGATAATCAATTCCACTCCATCCTCGGGCATCTCCATAGTGGCCCAACTCGGGCGTATGCCAATGCGACGGCCAATGCGAATGGGCTGAACGGACGCGGCCCATCTGGCATTCCAATCCTGAGCCTTCACCGGATGAAACCGCAGAGCTCCTTCCGGAAGAGCCACACCCAACACACTGAACGCCGCCCGGACCTGCTGAAGAATCTCTGCTCCATTCTTACTCCAATACAGCACGGTGGCTCCCTCCGCTTCCCAGGCTCCAAGAAATTCCTGGCAATCGAGAATCCCTGCTAACTCAGCGGCATCCACGGAAATGGGAATGGTGATTTCAAAGGCAGCCGCATCCATAAGAGCTATTCCATCGGCAAACGGTTTCTAAAAGTACGCGACTCCTGCCACCCAATCCTTAGCGGAACGTCACCAAAGGCTCCCTTCAAATCGGCGCCAGCCATAAGGGAACAAGGGGGTCGTTGAGGGCTCTGTGCCATGAGAACGTGCCTGCCTGGTTGGTTCACCAGGCACCTCACGACATTCCACGTTATTGACGGGATCACGCAGAGCGGCTAATGTCCGCAGGCCCTATGAAACGCACCACCACTGATAGACGAGAACAGGCGATTCTTCGCCTTATTCACCGCACCGAGCGGATGCAGGCGAAAGGCAAAGTCGCCAGCCGGCAATTCAGCCGATGGAGAATGGGAACATTCCTAGCGGGAGCCGCCATCACGATCGGTGTGTATCAACAAGCCTGGTTTCATACCGGCAATGGTCTCCTGCTCCTCTTCCTCATTGGATTTCTCACTATATCCTGGTTTCACCAGCGATTGAAATCCCGATTGCATCGATTACAGCTCTGGTTGGAAATCAAAAAAGACAGCCTGGCTCGACTGCAACTTGATTGGCCACACATATCCGCCTACGAACACCGGGCCCCTGAGCGACATCCGTTCGCCATAGACCTCGACCTCACGGGTCCGCATTCCTTACTGAACCTGATCGACACCACCTTTTCCTCCATAGGTCAGCACCGCGTCGCCACCTGGCTTTTCCAGTCCAATCTTCCTGAACCGGACGGTCTATCATGGACAACCAGGCAGACATTGGTGAAAGAACTTACTCCACTCTCCCGTTTGAGGGATCGCTGTCTTTTAGCCAACCGGCTCATTAGCTCCGATCGGCTGAATGGAACCCGCATTCTTTCCTTGCTCGAAGCACCCGTCTCCATCAGGCATCTGCCAATGATTATCTTCGCAGCCTGTGCGCTGACAAGCCTCACCATCGCGCTGGGACTCTGGACGCTCCTCACGGGAGCCCCGAATTTTTGGCTGCTCCCCCTGGTCTTTTATATCGGAACCTATTTTCTCCTATCCGGATCCATCCACCCGCTTTTCGGCCGGGTGCTCACCCTCCATGAGGAACTAGAAAAACTTGTCAGCGTGATTAGGGAACTTGAACGATCCCCATTCCTTCATCAACTAACCATGCGGCAGATCTGCCAGCCCATTTTGACTCAACAGAATCGTCCGACCCAGAGCTTGAAACAGCTCAGTAGGATCTGTCAGGGGCTCAGCGTCAAAGCCCATCCGCTAGTGCATTTAGGCCTCAATGCCCTGGTACCCTGGGATCTGTGGTTTGTCGGAAAACTCAATCGCCTCATCTCCCGGCTTCGCACGACACTTCCCGACTGGCTGGATACCATTGGGACAATGGATGCCGCCGGTGCCCTCGCGCGTTATGCCTATTTAAATCCCGATTACCTCTGGCCACAACTCGAAATCACCAATACCACCCCGGACACACAAGGATTGACCGCAAGCAGCCTCGGCCATCCGCTTATTGCCCGCACGCATCGCGTTACCAATGATTTGGAGTTACGAGGGGAAGGCCATCTCCTTCTGGTGACCGGCTCAAACATGTCTGGAAAAAGCACCTTTCTCCGAACGGTCGGTATCAATTTGTGTCTGGCTCAGGCGGGTGGCCCGGTGTGCGCTAAAATTTTTTCCTGGACCTGGATGCGTCTCTTTTGTTGCATACGAGTCACGGATGCCCTGGATGAAGGCTTGTCGTATTTTTACGCCGAGGTCAAACGCCTGAAAGTAATTCTGGAGGCAGTGGAAAGCACCAATCCTCACCCGGTCCTCTTTCTCATTGATGAAATCTATCGGGGCACTAATAACCGCGAACGGCTGGCCGGAAGCGAAGCCTTTGTGCAGGCCCTTCAACAAAGCCGTGGACTGGGTATGATTTCAACCCATGATTTGGAACTCACAGGATTGGCCAGTGGAAACGGGCATATCCGGAATGCCCACTTTCAGGAAACCGTTGAAGCAGGCACGTTGCATTTCGATTATCGACTACGACCGGGACCCTGCCCGACCACCAATGCACTCCGGATCATGGCCCAGGAGGGGCTCCCTGTCCCACCTGGTCATGCCACAAATCCACAAGCCCCAAAATAGAGGGCTGCACACTCTCAAAAATGCTTACCGCCAGTTGCAAAAAATCTACCTTTATCATCATGCTAAAATTTCCTGGTAAGCCATCTGATTTCACATTGTCATTCTGAGCCACGGCGAAGAATCTGGTTCCAAACCGAACAGCCTCAAGGCCTAGAGAGATCCTTCGGTTCCCTCAGGATGACAGAGGTAGAATGGTAGCGCCACCGAAGAACGAAATGGAAAGACGGGAGGGACAGAGCAGTCGCACAAAAACCCCGAAAAAAACAATGCAAACCGGAATTTAAGGAGTGATGAGACGAACTTCGCTTTGAGCCTGATCGGTTTTGGAACCGGTGGAAGTCCCGCAATGGGCACAGAGGTATTCATAGAGACTTCCGGTAGGGAGCACTAAAAGGAGGCGTTCACGGGCTGGCGTCGCGGTCTGACATTTCGGACAAAACAGCAACGACGCTCGAAGCGATTCAAATTGCTTGGGTGAGCCTGGAGGAGCCGGTGAACGAGCGCCAGCCATCCGTGGCGTTGGTCGGGGACCCGTAGGAAATGGTGGTCTAGGCATATGCAGATCTTAGCGAAGGGCCTTAGTCCGGTCAAGATTGCTTCGTAGCATTACAAAAAACCATGTTACATGACTCAACATTTCAAATCACACCACTCATGTTTCTGACCAATCCGCAGAATCTCCCGGCCGCTGAATCCGATCACTGGGGATCCACTCCTCGCCGCTTGGCAATTTCTTGCGCGATAATCGCCTGCCAGCCTTGATTAAATAAGTCTCGCGTGGCCTGTATCGTGGGAATCGGAAGGGGCCCGGCTTCATGGGCCAACCGGAGTTGCTCAAAATTATCCATCATGAGCGTCAACTGCTTGGCCGTAAACTCATTCGTGCGATCGCTCTGTGCGCGCAATCGTAGGGAGCGAAGCTCGACAAGATAATTCTGATAAAAAACCTGATCCCACGAATAGAGAGCCTGCGATTCCCCAGCATGGGTTTCAAGTCTGGTTAAAAAACCATCCATTTTTTTTTGGAGCGATGTTGCCGTCCGATCCATCTCCGGATCATAAGAAGAATTCAACGTGACGTGGCAACCAACCAGCCCCAGTTGCAAGCAAGCCAAAGCCAGGAGAATCCGGCGAACAGCAAATGCGGAGGAAAATGTCATAATGTCAGATACCATGGAGAATTCACCTTTTTTGTTGAGATTCCAGGTGGGAATCGCTTGCCGGACAGGACTTTTATGCGCCCCGTTCCGTTCTTGTCAGATTAACGACATTGCCAGGCCATGAAACATTCGGACCTGAATCTATTGTACTCACCTGCGTCCATTTGTCTAGCAGGCTCCGATGACAGAACCGACCCTCACTTCACTCTAGTCAACGACCACCCAGGATTGGTGTGTTCGAGGCTACCGCAAATGCTACACATGATCCAGCCAGTGAATGGGATGCTCGCCATGGCGGTGAGGGGCTCCATCCCCCCTTCGCACTGGGTCCTCACTCTAGTCGAATATTATCCACGTACAGGGAAAATTCTTCCTTTGGGCCTATGGCAAAGAGCATCACATTCCTGATCGCGCCAAGATCCAATTCCCGTCCAAGCGGGGCGTGGCGAATGTCATCCAAGAGAATGTGAATATGGTTGAGGCCTGGCGAAATTATGACGGCTTGATTAAACCGATCCGCATATTCGTGAGTATGATGAGCATCATTAATTCGAATGTTCAGCGATCGCGCGACGGGCAATTCGGAGTACACCTCAACGCCGAAATGCGAATAGCCTCGCCAATCCGGATAGGGCTCCTCAAGGCGAATACCCGGATAGTGTGCCGGGTAACACACCATGTGTCCCACGGTATCGACCTGTGACTTCTTCCAGCCTGAGGGCGGAGGAACGATCTGAACGGCACAGTCCCTCCCTTTAAGAAACATCATTTCCCATTCGGAAGAAAACTGAACGAGTGAAGGGAATCTGGTAGCCCGGTCCCCATAAGCATAGGTCCAGACAGCCACCGGACTCAGGGCTATCACCACGAGCAACCCGACTCCGGCATGAACCATGTGTTTTCTTGGAGCCAACCGCCATGTGGCAACACGTCCGGTAAATCTTGGATCGTACGTGACAGAAAATCCCAGGGCAGCCACAGCTCCCGAAACATCCCGCCAAAGGTCTGACCATTCCGCAAAACGACTGGAACTGAACGATTGCACTCCTTCGGTCAATACACCCAGAGTCACGGCTCCAATAAAAGCCGTGCCATATTGTCTACCCACAGACCAACCTCGGGACTCACCAAGCTGTCGCGCCAGATACAACAGGAGGATGGCCACGCCACCAAACAATGGAAAATGACAAAAGTCGTAGAAGGCTTTCAGGAGAATGGTATGAGAGGGAACGGGAATCCAAAGGAGGGCAATACCACCAATGAGGGCCAGCACCAGACCAGGGGCCATGAAGCGGGATCGCATGGATCGCTGATTGAATTTCTCGCCTGTCTGGTCTGTCACAACCTGCTCGATCAAGCCAGACTCACGACGGAGACGATGTCGGCAGACGGCACACCGTTTCGGAAAAAAATCGGTTTGGATGTGTGGGCGGAGATCCGTTCGCCCGGCAAAATGATGCCGACCAGATTTAACGGATCGGCGGCCGATAGTCGAATCTCTTGCGCCCCGGCTTGAATATCACGGCGTACCGCCCGCAACGATTCCACCGCATCCGGCAATGCGAACTGTTCCCCCGTAAACCCATTCACAAACCGGCCACCCCGCATCTCACCCCGCCATTCCAGCTTTCGGTATTGCACCAACAGTTCCCGCCAGGTCACCGGCAATGATTCCCGTTTGAGCAGATCCCGAAAGACCACCCCATACCGATGCGCCAATTGCCTGGCCCATTGCTCATGCGGGTGAGGAAGAACTTGCGGTTCCTCATCATGTGCCCCAGGATCGCCCCGGAACAGATCCCAACGCCCGACGCTGTGCCCCGGCCGTCGCGCGCGATCCTTGCCCTCGGCCCGCCGGCGTCGAGGATCAAGCAGGGCCCGCATGGGATCAAACCCGTCAGCGGTTACCAACCCTGTGGCCACCAGTTCCCACAAGGCCTGCTCCACTTCCGCGGGCAGATGTCCCGTTCGACCGGTCAGATCCGCAAAAAAACATGCACCACGACGATCCAGACAGTCACAAACGGCTTGTGCCACGCCACTCAGATGCACCCCCCCTCCAAGCAGCCCTGCAGATGCTCCAGGTTTGGCCACACTCAATATCCAACTCACATCCTGCCGTCGCAAAAAACTAATGGGAGCCAGCCTGGTCGGAGTCAGCGGCCGGAATGCCGGAACGGCCGCACCAGCATCTAAGGTAAAGGCGTCTGATCCCTGTCCTGTCCCTACCACAGGCAAGAGGGTGGCTTTGCTTTCCGGAGGGGTCAGGCGTCCCCAGGCCACTTCCCCCCGCAGACACAAAAGATCCAACCATTCAGGTTTGTAGTGGGCCAGGCGGGTCGTGAAAAGCGAAGATTCCCACGCCGAAGCCGGCGCTTCAAATCCTGCCAACTGGTGAATCACTTCACGTAGCCCGGCTTCTCCGTGCAATTCTGTCCCAGGTGCTCGATGCTGCCATCGAAAGAGAAACCGCATAAAATCCGATGCGGCGACCGGCTCGATTTCCCGGCGCAAAGACGTGACCGTACGCCGATGAATACGAGCCAGAAGACTCCGGTCACACCATTCTTCTTCGACTGCATGGTTACCATTACTCTGTTCTACTCTCATCGGGGAGCCGGTCAAAGAATCAATTTGGGAGGAAGGACGAAAATGACCTCGAAGGACCTGACCTTCTCCTTCCAATTGCAAGAGAGCCTGCTGCACGAGTCGCGCAGGCACATTCAATCTCCGGGACAATTCATCAGCAGTCACCGGACCGACGTGCGGCATCCAGCCTTGCACGACATCGCGTGCAGCAGATGCTGACGTGATCGATGCATCTCCCACAGATAAGGCACGTGTATCCTGTAGACCGGCCACCACCTTTGCCTCCGGGAACAAGGCCTGAAGACGCGTCAGATGTTCTCTGGTGGTCCAACCCTTAACGGCTTTCGTTTCCGGAAGTCCCTCAACCGGCACCCGCAACAGCAGGAGACGGCCACACGACAGTAACGCATCACCCATCTCATGCCACGACTCACCCATGGCGAATGGCAACCATCCCAGAACCTGAAGCACATCGAACAGTTCATCGGCATCACGAACGACCGGCCAGGCTTCTTCAACCACCACATCAATCGCTACCGCATCCAATGTCCCGATGTTCCCGTCAAAGGCAGAGGACGAGGTCCGGCGAAGATTCACGGCACGCGCGCGTCGTTCTTCCAGGGGCGCATCATCCAGGAATGCATAGGGATTGGCATTTAAAATCTCATGGGCAAACATCGAAGGCACAGGTGATTCGACCACCCGCACCTGAATCTCCTGATTCTCGATCCGCTCAAGCACCTGGCGAAGGCCCTCCAGATCCATAGCCTCCGTCAAGCAATCATGCAGCGTTTCCTGTACTAACTGATGATCCGGCACCGGAATATCCCCAACATGGTTATCGCCACAGGCGGCAGCCATCGGAAACGCGGCCGCCAATAAATCTTCCGCCCGCATGCGCTGAAGATGCACCGGCACACGCTTGCCGTGTTGAAATCGCAACAGCGCCAACGCACGGGTCACATTCCATCGCCAGCGTGTGAGAAAAAGCGGAGTCGCCAGCGTGGCTTGGATGAGCACTTCCCGCACCGTGTTGGGATGCACAAATCCAAAAATGGCTTCTAATGGAAAACTATGCTGCTCACCAAGCGACAGCACCAACCCGTCATCGGTTGCCGCCGCCTGCAATTCAAAATCAAAATTCACACAAAATCGTTTGCGTAACGCCAGCCCCCATGCGCGGTTGACCCTGCCACCAAACGGCGCATGCAACACCAGTTGCATCCCCCCGGCTTCATCAAAAAACCGTTCCGCAATCACACAGGTCTGCGTCGGGACACCTCCGAGAATCTGTGTCCCTTCGGCTACATAAGCCAGCAATTGATCGGCACCCCCCGCATCAACTCCGCAAGCTTCATAGAACCAAAGCCGCGCGGTCTCATCTCCGGGAACGGCCCCCTGTTTAAGCAACTGAAAGATCTGCTCCCGCACGTCGGCCACGGCCTGAGATAATTCCAGCGATCGGGACGGCGCTTCCCCTCGCCAGAAAGGAATGTTGGGCGGAGCACCATGTGCATCTTCCACACGAACTTTCCCGGTTTCAATTCCACGAATACGCCAGGAGGTCGTACCCAGCAGCATAATATCTCCAGCCAGACTCTCAATCGCGAAGTCTTCGTCTACTGTCCCCACCACGGTTCCATCAGGTTCCGCCACGACCTGATAGGTCGCCGTTTCAGGAATCGCTCCACCGGAGGTTAACGCGGCCAATCGCCCTCCACGTTTCGGCCGAAGCCGGCCTTCATGACGGTCATAGCTCATTAACGCATACAGCCGTCTGCGCCCCGGCACAAATCCTTCGGCCACCACCTGCAACAAGGACTCAAAGCTCTCCCACGTTAACTCCCGATACGGATAGGCCGACCGGCACAATGCAAAGAGATCACGTGCATTCCATTCCTGCGCCGCGACCTCTGCAATGATTTGTTGAATCAAAATATCCAGTGGGGCAGAGGGAATCTCAATGGTTTCCAATTGACCCTGCCGGATCGCCCGGACCACCGCAGCACATTCGACTAATTCATCCCGGGTCGTACAAAACAGTCGTCCCTGGGGAACCGCCCCCACCTGGTGCCCTGCCCGCCCCACCCGCTGAAGACAGGTGGCAATCGCGCGAGGCGATCCGATCTGACACACCACATCAATACAACCGATATCGATACCCAACTCTAAGGACGCGGTCGCCACCATCACCTTAATCCGACCCGTCTTTAATCGCTCTTCCGCATCCAAACGGAGCTTGCGTGACAAACTGCCATGATGGGACGCCACCTGGTTCTCGCCTAAACGTTCTTCCAGATGATGCGCGACACGTTCTGCCAGCCGGCGCGTATTCACAAACACCAGGGTCGAACGATGGGGCCCGGCGATGTCGGCAATCCGATCATAGATCTCCGACCAAATGGCATTCGTGGCAATCGCACCCAATTCATCTTTCGGGACTTCCACTTGCAGGTCCAACTGCCGACGATGGCCGATATCCACAATGTGGCAATGGGACGAGTCAAAGAGCGAGGGCTGCTGAGCCTTCGCGCGATGGGCAGATTCACCCAATAAAAAATGCGCGACTCTCTCCAATGGTCGCTGTGTAGCGGACAGGCCGATGCGCACCAACCGCCGGGAGGTCACGGCATCCAACCGCTCCAGAGACAGCGCCAGATGTGCCCCACGTTTGTTGGGTGCGAGGGCGTGAATTTCATCAACAATCACCGTATGCACACCGGTCAGGAGTTCCCTGCTTCGCTTGGCCGTCACCAGAAGAAACAACGACTCCGGTGTGGTCACCAAAATGTGAGGCGGGTGCTTAAGTTGTTGCTGGCGTTGCGCAGGAGGCGTATCTCCGGTTCGGACCTCTACCCGAATCCTCGGTCCCAAAAATCCGGCAGAGAGAGCCAACTCGCTAATCTCAGCCAATGGCAGTTCTAAATTTTTGTGAATGTCATGACTCAGTGCCCGCAGGGGGGACACATAGACGACCTGGATGCCATCCTCCAATTCTCCGCCAATCGCCTGCCGCAGTAAATGATCGATGCATGTAAGAAAGGCCGCCAGCGTTTTCCCTGAGCCGGTGGGTGCGGAAATCAACGCATGCTGTCCGGAATGAATGGCGGGCCAACTGGCCCTTTGTACATCGGTCGGTGCCCCGAGTTTCGTCGTAAACCATTCTTGAACAACCGGATGGAAAGAATTCAGCGGCATAAAATCGCCCATGTCCTCAAGCGGTGGACGTCACAGATGAAGTGGAAGGAAAAAACATATTGTACCTAGGCATTTCCAGCAAGAACAAACATGAGCCGGGACGACGGAAAGTACAGGTAAGACGGGACAACTATGCTCATTATGTCATGCGCTAAAGCTTCTTCCTAGGCGCACTGCAAAGTATCTCTCCCTCCTTCCTGATCGAATGGAACCCTTTCGAAAACGACAACCCAATCCCATTTTCAAACGTGCTTCATCTCCCGCCAAAAAGCCTGGAAAGCATTCAATCGCCCAGGTTCCGACTTGCTCTTCACGTTCAGTCATGACTCGGCGGAATACTCGCTGAGGATATGGGGATTGGACATTTTCTCATGGTATTTTGAGGAATACTCTTTATAATAAGGTAAATGGAAGTCCGAATAGATCAATGAAATAATGATCAAACAAAAGTCTGTATTGCTATACATTCTTTTAGCGTGTTTGGTGTATGGCAGCGTTGAAGGCATTTCCTACCTCGGCTTGTTGCTCCTCCAAGGCAAGGGAGTGAGCTATCAACCCCTGGCTTCCCGGCTTTCTCAGGAACAAAAGCAACTTATTCAACACCGCATTGAAGACAGCGTCCCTCTCAGTGGCCACCACCCCGTTTTGGGCTGGGCACCCAAACTGCACTCTCACTCGAAGGATGTCAGAATTAACTCTCAAGGGATCAGAGCAGATCACGATTTTGCTCATGTTATTAATCCGGAAGTCGTAAGAGTCTCGGCATTCGGCGACTCATTTACATTCGGAGAGGAAGTCGCGAACGAGGATACATGGGAGCATCAATTGGAAGAGCAGAATCCTCGCATTGAGGTCCTGAATTTTGGCGTCGGGGCGTATGGGTTGGATCAGGCGTATATGCGGTATATGGAGGACGGAATTTCGTTTAAATCTGACATCGTCCTCATTGGATTTATGTCTGAAAACATCTATCGCAATTTGAATGTGTTCCGTCCGTTCTACCACTCTTCCTATGCGACGAATTTCTATACCAAACCACGGTTCCTCCTTGCAAACGATAGCCTTGTACTCCTCAACAATCCCTTAAGGACCACCAGCGACTATTGGCGTCTAGTCAGAAACGATGAGGCCGTCCTCCGAGAAATCGGGAACCATGATTATTTTTATCAGATAAAATATATGGCGGGACCAATGGATCTGCTGCCTTTCATGCGCCTCCTAAAGATTGCCACACGGAGTGTGAAGGAAAAGCTCAATCCGGTGGTGACACCTGAAGGGTCTTATGCCGTCAATTCAGAAGGCTTCCGCCTCACCACAAGACTACTTGAGGAGTTCTATTGTGCGGCACTCCAGCATGAATCCTTACCTGTCATTATCATCTTTCCTGACCTGGGCGATTTCAGTAGGCATCGCAGCCACCAGGGGAAACGGTATGAACCACTGTTGAAGCAATTACACATAAAAGGATTTCGTGTTCTAGACATATTAGATGCATTGGTTGCCTTTGACTCTGCGCTGCCGACAGATCGACTCACGGTTGGCCAGTGGGGGCATTACTCTCACCTCGGGAATTCAATTGTCGCCACCTTCCTCCAAGACTATTTGAACAACGAGAAATTAACGGTCAGAGATAACGTAAAGAATCTCGTTCGCGCAGCCTGCACCACAAACCATTGCTGTCCGAACTCCCCTCCTCGAAAATTCACCACAACCGATTGACGGGATTCTGAAAAACCTACCAGTCTCATCATGACATGTCCGCCAAAAGCGGATGTATGTTTTGCAGATGTGACCTTTCCAGCCGAAGGAGAGGAAAACTCGAAACGGCTTGCAGACTGAGGCATGCAAAACATTGGTGAAAGTCATTTCGATCGCCGCGCTGCGCGGGCGATTCCTCTTATCATTCCGCGAAAGACCAGTTCATGCACCGGCCAAATCCCATACCAATACACCAAACCTCCCAGACCAATGGGATCGAAGCTGGCTGTCTGCGTAATTCTCGAGCCGGCATCCCCAGGTTCCACCAGATACTCGAGCCAGGCGCGTCCGGGCAATTTCATTTCGGCAAAGAGCCGGAGACGCCTCCCCGGCTCGATAGCCTCCACCCGCCACCAATCCACCACGTCCCCCACCCGCAACGCTTCCGGATCCCGCCGACCACGACGAAGGCCTACCCCTCCCACCAATAAATCCAACCAGCCCCGGAGCGCCCACAGCCAATCGGCAAAGTACCAGCCTGTCCGCCCGCCGATCCGTTGAATCGGGCGAAACGCGTCAGGGGTGGAGACAGGCACCTGCACCGTGCGCACATCATGCAGCCGATTGCCGAATCGCCCCCCCCCATATTGCCGCACGTTCCCTGACGCAGAAAGCGCATCCGACCAACGCGATTCCGCAAGCTCCCGGTCTTCATTGCGTAACGCGTGCGCAATGGCTTCCCGCACACTGATGGGTTCGATTGCATACAAACGTCTCGCAGAATGGTCGCGAACCACGGTCGGATATTTAATGCTTTGGATGAGCTTACGCCCGACACGCGCATACAACGGCGTGACAAGACCAAGCCATAGGCTCGACAGTCGCGGCGTGAGAACAGGCACCGGAATCATGATCCGCCGCAATCCGCGCTGGTGAGCATATTCCCGCATCAAATCCCCATACGACACAATATCGTCCCCACCGATTTCCACAATCAGGCTTTCCAGAAGTGGCACATCAAGAGAGGCAATCAGATAGGCCAGCACATCATTGATCGCGATGGGTTGGGCGGGAACATGAACCCAGCGAGGCGTCAGCATCACCGGCAACCGCTCAACCAGAGTACGGATCATTTCAAATGACAAACTTCCAGAGCCGATCACGATCGACGCCCGCAATTCCACGACCGGCACACCGGATTGACGAAGGATTTCCCCTACTTCATGCCGGCTCCGCAGATGAGGAGATAACGATTCACTGTCGTCCCCAAGCCCCCCAAGATAAATGAGGCGATTCAGGCCGGCGGACCAAGCGGCTTTGCCGAAATTCCGCGCTGCGATACGGTCAGCTTCCTCGAAACCTCCGGACGCCCCCATGGAATGCACAAGGTAATAGGCCACTTCCACTTCACTCATAGCGGTCGCCAAGCTGGCCGGGTCAAGCACATCACCGGCAATGACCTCCGTGCCGGGACCGACCCCATCTTTCAAAAACTCGGGCCGTCGCGCAAGGCACCGTACGTTCCTGCCATGCTGCTCCAGCCGAGCTAGCAGTCTCCCGCCCACATATCCTGTCGCTCCTGTCAGAAGAATTTTCATGTGTCACCTTTCGAGCATTCACTATCCTAACAGGAAATGTGGCGTCCAAAGAGAAGAAGTGTAAAGCACCCGCACAATATAGCCAAAAAAGACCTCAACTTGAGATGAAGGGTTACCGAAGACGAGTGCCTCATGGCCTGGCGAGGCCCTTCGATTTTCTCAGGATGACATCGTCGACGATAGGGAAGACCATGCAATCAAGGCCTGGAATTCTACACATCAGATCTTCTTCGACTCCGAAGAAATCTGCCGTGCATAGAAGAATGAAGGGGGCTATAATAACAATATCCCAGTGAAACCCTGACGCTTAGGCATTCAACCATACAAAGGTTGTGAGCATGGCCACCAAACTCTATTCGATGCAGGACACGACCTTTTTCGCCGATTCCGCCCGCACGCTTGCACACGCCGGAGCAGACCGGTTAGCGATTGAAGAACCGCTTGAAATTCGACTCGAGTATTGGGCCGACGGCCAGCCTCATCGGAAAAGCATTTCGATTACCATGCGCACTCCCGGACACGATCCGGAGCTGGCTGCGGGATTTTTGTTTACCGAGGGCATCATTACTGAATGGAACGACATCAAACAGATTCGTTCATGTGGACCATTCGTCGAAGGGCAGGACTTTCAGAATATTATGCGGGTCAAGCTGCACTCCACGGTGCCGGTAAAAACCGCGACGATGGACCGGAATTTTTATACCACCTCCAGTTGCGGCATCTGCGGCAAAACTTCCATCGAGGCCCTCAAAATTAACAATCCATTTGGCCAAAACATTAAAATTCTGACTTCCCCTTCCGTCACACAAGATATGTTATTCTGCCTGCCGGAACGCATGGCCGGGCAGCAACAGCTCTTTAAGGAAACGGGGGGCTGTCATGCTTCCGCTTTGTTTGATGAAAAGGGCGCGTTGCTCTGTCTGCGGGAAGATGTCGGACGGCACAATGCCCTGGATAAAGTTCTTGGGTGGGCCTTGATGAATAACCATCTTCCCCTGCATCACCATATGGTGCTGGTGAGCGGTCGGGCCAGTTTTGAACTCATGCAGAAATCCGCCATGGGCGGTATCCCGTTGGTCGCCGCCGTGGGCGCACCCTCCACACTCGCGGTGCAGATGGCACAAGAATTCAACATGACCCTGGTGGGGTTTTTAGACCATCAACGCATGACGGTCTATCACGACTCCGGACGCATTCAAACCCACCAGGCTCCACAACCAGAGGACACAGGTGGACGAACAACGCGACATACCGGAAGCCCCGTCAACCCCGACGTGGAACATCCCGATCGAAGATGGCCACGACCTTAAACTTGACGCGCCCTCCACGTGCGCCGGCGGCATCCCCGCCATTCTCACTTCCCTCAAACATACCACGCACGAACTGGGTTTCATCCGAGGTGGCCAGGCCCTCCTCAAGGTTAATCAAAAGCAAGGATTTGATTGCCCGGGCTGCGGCTGGCCCGATCCGGATGGAGCCAGGGCCATCACCGAGTTTTGTGAAAACGGCGTCAAAGCCGTCGCCCATGAAGCCACGACCAACGTCATCACCAAAGAATTTTTCCAACGATATTCCCTTGAGCAACTGGGCAGGCAATCGGATTACTGGTTAGGACAGCAGGGACGCCTCATCCGTCCGATGATCAAACGGGCTGAGGATACACATTATCATCCCATCTCCTGGGACAACGCGTTTGACACCATCGCCGGGCACCTCAAAGACCTCGACGATCCCAACGAAGCCATCTTCTATACCTCCGGGCGCACCAGCAACGAAGCCGCCTTCCTCTATCAACTCTTCGCGCGACTCTATGGCACCAACAACCTGCCCGATTCCTCCAATATGTGTCACGAGTCCAGCAGCGTGGCGTTAAAAGAAGTCATCGGCATCGGCAAAGCCACCGTCACGCTCGACGATTTCGACAAGGCCGACGCGATCTTTATCCTGGGACAAAATCCCGGCACCAACCATCCGCGTATGCTCGCCACTCTACAAAAGGCCGCCAGGCGAGGCTGCCAGATCGTCAGCATCAACCCGCTTCCCGAAGCGGGCACGACCCGGTTCATCCATCCGCAGGAAGTCACCCGCTGGCTGGGCCAGGGAACTCCAATCGCCACACTGTTTCTCCCCGTCAAAATCAACGGCGACGTGCCGCTGCTCAAAGGCATCATGAAGGAACTGCTCATGCGGGAAGCCAGGCAGCCGGGCTCCATCCTCGATCTGCCGTTCATTCAACACTGCACCGAAGGCTTCGACCACTTCGCCACCGTCCTCCTGAATCTGTCATGGGAGAAAATTGAGGAAGGCAGCGGCATTACACGCGAGGACATTCAAAAAGCGGCGGATATTGCTGCACAAGCCAACAGTATCATCTGCACCTGGGCCATGGGCATGACCCAACATAAAAACGCCGTGGCCAACATGCAGGAAATCATCAACTTTCTCCTGCTGCGGGGCAACATCGGAAAACCAGGCGCAGGCCCCTGCCCCGTCCGTGGGCATAGCAATGTGCAGGGCGATCGCACCATGGGCATCACCGAAAACCCCTCTCCTGAATTTCTGGATCGCCTCGAAAAGGTCTGTCACTTTCAGCCACCCACTAAAAGAGGATATGACGCGGTGCGAGGCATCAAGGCCATGCATGCAGGAAAAGCCCAGGTCTTCATCGCCCTCGGCGGCAACTTTCTTTCGGCCACGCCGGATACAGCCTATACCGCACAGGCGCTTTCACGCTGCCGCCTCACGGTCCACATCTCCACCAAACTCAATCGGGCCCACCTTGTCACCGGAACCGAGGCCCTGATCCTGCCAGCCCTGGGACGCACCGACAAGGATCTTCAAGATGACATCCCGCAATATGTTACGACGGAAAACACCATGGGTGTCGTCCAGACCTCACAGGGACGACTCGAGCCGGTATCCGAGTTCCTCAAAAGTGAAGTCGATATTATCGCCAGCCTCGCGAAGGCTACATTCAACAACAAAGAAGGGCCAGGGAACCACATCAACTGGGACGTACTGATTCACGATTACGATGAGATTCGTCATCTCATCAGTCAGGTCGTCCCCGGCCATGATCACTACACAGAACGGGTTAACAAACCCGGCGGTTTCTATCTCGCCAATCCGATCCGCGATGCCCGGCAATTTCCCACTCGGTCGGGCAAAGCGCAGTTCACCGTCCACCCGATGCCGGACATACACCTTGAACCGGATCAATTGCTCATGATGACCATTCGCAGTCACGATCAATACAACACAACCATCTATGGATTGGATGACCGATACCGGGGCATTCAAGCCGGACGACGGGTGGTATTCATGAATGAGCGCGATATGGAGGAGCGTTACTTAGCGAAAGGAGACCTGGTGGATATCGTCAGTCACCACAAAGGCCAGACACGAACAGCACCACATTTTGTCGTGGTCCCCTACCCTATCCCCCGTACCTGCACGGCGACCTATTTCCCCGAAGCCAACGTGCTCATCCCCATCGACAGCGTGGCAGACAAAAGCAACACGCCGACCTCCAAATCCATCGTTGTCACTATCCATCCCACCACACTCATTCCTCCTTCCCACACTTAGACGGTCAAACACACAAGAGCCCTTTAAAAGGTTTTCATTCTGATGTTTCCGAAGGATCCGGCTCGGCCTTAAGCGGTTCGCATTGGGCAAAGGTGTTCCCTAGCCGGAAGTAGACCGATTCCAGGCGGCCAAACGGAAGTATATGATTTTGGTGGCCTCATCGAACATGAAATAGACCTCGTCTACAAAACCCAAGAAAAAACTTTGAGGCTCCGGTTCATCGCGCCCGTGTGCGACGTTTCCTATTTCTTCTTCCTCGCCTTCGAATTCATGGGTGAGCCGTTGTTGGGAGACATCCCCGCCTTTTCCAGGAGTTGATCTTTCCGTTTCATGACCTGCTCGTACAAACGGTCCCAGTCGATATCCCGCTTTTCTGCTTTGGGCAACATTTCTTCCTCTTCTTCTTTAATATGATGTTTGCACAATTCACCGAGTACGGAAACTTTGGCGTCATAACGTTCGGCGGCGGGCTTCATCTTTTTGAGTTCTCCGATAACAGCATGCACGACATGGTGCTCTTCGATCGCCTCATCCATAAGATCTCCGTCATTCATTTTCGGGCGGATGGCCGGATAGATGAGTTTCTCTTCCAACTCCGCGTGGATTTCCAGCTCCGTCAATATCGTGTCGACGATCTCTTGTTTCTCTTGGGCCTTATTTGTTTTTTCAAATTTTTTAAAAAGCCCTTTGACTTTTTTGTGGTCTTTTCGAAGCATGTCTGTGACTTGTGCTGCCTGAGCTTTCAGAGTCTTTGTGGCCATGGACGACTTCTCCTTTTAGTAATATTGTGAATTTATCACTCGCGCTATCTTTGTTATTGATCTATATCAGGAGAATGTCATCCGCCCAATGTATAAAACGCGTGAGGTGGCCTATCTTTTGTTCAAAGGCCTTGAGGATCTGCAATTCCCGACAGCCTATGCTTTGCGAGCGGTGGGTCTCTTTCGTCTGCGTGAGGTGGTGCATTGGGAAGAATAGCGCCTCTCCCTCCCCTTCCATTTCTCTTTGAAATAAGTCATCCTTTGTAAGGAATGGGATCCAAGATTGAGGAATGCATTCACAATCAACATCTTGTTTGTCTATACTGTGAGGATGGCGCTTCCTTCCGATTTATCCTTTTCCGATTCTCTGAAGAGTGATCGGCGACAGGCTTTCTACGAACACCATAAACGTATCGCTCTGGCCATGATTCTTATCGTGTTTTTGCTCCCCTTGATCGGGGTGTTCATGAGTGGATTGTCCGGGGCCATATCAGGGGTCGTGATTTCCGTGTTGTCTTTTTATCTGACACCCTACGCCTTATTGAAACTGGGACAATGGTTCGTCCACTCCTGATGCCCGGTCCCAATGAGCCAGGGTGCCATCTTTCAACAATGGAAAATATTCGGCAGGGTTGGGCAAAGCAAATAATCTGTACCTGAATTGTTAATCGGGTGCTTTGATGGGGGTTTACAGTTTCCCCTTCCCGACTTTTACATTGGAGGGGGAGTAGGAGATCGAAAGGAGCCTGCGGTTGGGCTTTGGGTGCTGAAGTAGCGCGTTGTTTCCTGTTTAATAATCTTTGCCAATAACAGCAATCCGATGAGATTCGGAATGGCCATCATGCCGTTCATGACATCGGACACATTCCAAACCAATTCCAATCTGGACGTGGCACCGACCAGGACCACCGTCACAAAGATCACGCGGTAATACACGATGGCCCCCGGCCCCATCAGATACTCAATGGCTTTCTCCCCATAATAATTCCATCCGATCAAGGTCGAATAGGCAAATAGGGTAATGGAGAGGGTGACAATGAGTTCTCCCGTGTGGCCCAGGGTTTCCCCGAAACTTGCGCTGGTAAGTTGAGCCGCATCAACACCGTGTGTCCATGGAGTCGCGGTCAGGATAATCAACGCCGTCATACTGCAGACGACCAGGGTATCAATGAAGGTCTGCGTCATACTGACCAGTGCCTGCCGGACCGGATCGTCTGTCCGTGCGGCGGCGGCGGCAATGGGCGCGGAGCCCAAACCGGATTCATTCGAAAACACTCCTCTTGCTAACCCATAGCGCATGGCGGCGGCCATCGTGGCACCGGCAAACCCGCCTCCTGCCGCAATCGGGTTCCAGGCGTGATAGAGGATACTCGCGAAAGCCTGTGGAATCTCCGTCACATGCAGGGCCAGGACGACCAGGGCTGACGTGACATACCCCACGATCATGAATGGCACCAGCACCGAGGTAAACCGGCCAATGGATGTAATGCCGCCCAATATCACAAGCCCGGTCATTCCCATCAACACCACGCCGGTGACCCAGGGTTGGACCTGAAAGGTCGACTCAAGAATGCCGGCCACGGCATTGGCCTGCGTCATGTTGCCGATGCCAAACGCCGCACAGGCCGTGAACAAAGCAAAGAACCAGCCTAACCAGGGCAGCCCGGCACCGTTGGCTAGATAATACATGGGCCCGCCACGCATCCCGTATGCCCCCTGCTCACGGTATTTCACCGCCAGCACAGCTTCGCCATATTTGGTGGCCATGCCCACCAGGCCGGTCATCCACATCCAAAAGACGGCACCGGGCCCGCCGAGCGTGATCGCGGCGGCCACGCCGACAATATTTCCGATGCCCACAGTGGCTGATAAGGCCGTCATGAGCGCCGCGAAATGGCTGATGTCGCCATTGCCACCCGGTTCTTTGTGAAAAATTAATTTCAGGGCATGCGGCAGGACACGAAACTGCAAGCCCTTCAACAGTATGGTCAGATACAACCCGGTGCCGACCAACAGAAGCAACATGGGCGGACCCCACACCCATCCGGCTATGGTTGCTACGAAAGATTCAAAGAAGTCCATGGGGCCTTCTCCAATAGCGGAAAGGTCTGAGATAAGGGCTCGAAGAGATTCTCATCAGCAATGGCACGCCCACCTCTGACACGGCATAGGCGGCGGAATTGTTTGCAGGAAATAAACAGTGAAACGTCGTGCGTTGAACTGTCAGGAACGGGAAAGAGGAATAATTGCGAGGCACCGCTTATTCTACCAATGAGGTGCATTGTGTAAACAGGCCTGGTGTTAATCGTTGTGGCATGGCACTTCACAGAAATGAGGCGTGCCCCGTGCAGGGTAAAACTTTCAATGGGGCATTCACACATTTTTTGACGAACACCCCCACCCGGCAAGACCCTCGCCAACTTGTCATGCTGAGCCCATGGCGAAGCATCTGTGCCAAAATTGACGATAGCACGGCTCAGCAAGATCCTTTCTTCCACCTTGCCCTGACTTTTGCCGAATGGGTCAGGATGACAACGCTCATGGGATACCGGGATGTTAGGTATGATCAGAACGGGGATATCAACAATGATTTTCTATCGGAAACATTGAGGGTTGGTGCAAAAGTTGGAGACGAAAAAGAATGTGAATTCTTTTGAGATGATTTGCACCAGCATCCCTTTGACTTCTCGCCAATGACAGCCATCACATAAAAAGCTTTGATTTTTGGCGTCGGCAAAATGCAGACCATGAGAAAAATTTTTCATCCCCAAATTTTGTGTATAACCTGGTGAATACTGTCATGCATTGCGTGTTTTTCTAAGGAATAAAAAGGAAATGAGCAGATTGCCTCTGTTTTAAGCATTGTATAAAGATTTTTTTATGCCCCTACAGGCAGTGGTGTAGGTTTTTTGGCGTAGGAGTAAAGGTAGAAATAGGACTTTTTTTCTTGACATGCGTCTCCATACCGATGCCCATTGATGTCCGTCAAAAAGAATACGCTGTCAATGATTTTCTTATCCACAGAATTTCTTTAAAGATGTTGATAAGACGGCCATGATGTCTGAGATTTTCAGGCCTTCGGTGAGGATTCATCCCTGCAGAACCAATCCCAAACGGAGTCGAAGTCTGCACCCGATTCCTGGACACCGCCAGGTTGGCATGGGAAAGAATGAAGGCTTTGAATCCTCTGATGAATCTCGGTAAGGTAGGCCTCCCTCGCTGAAAGCAGGAGATAACACATACATCCATATTGAACGCGGAGCGATCACCATGAAGGTCAGTGCCCTTGCAGGAAAACCCACCCAACCGTCCATGCTCGCCAACATCCCCCGGCTGATCACCGCCTATTACACGGGACGGCCTGACCCGTCGGTACCGGAACAACGGGTCGCTTTCGGCACATCGGGACACCGCGGCTCCTCCTTAAAGCTTTCCTTTAATGAAGCGCATATCCTGGCCACCACCCAAGCCATCTGCCTGTATCGTCAACAACAGCATATTGACGGCCCTCTCTTTTTAGGCATGGATACCCACGCGCTTTCGGAACCTGCCCTCGCAAGCACGCTCGAAGTACTCGCCGCCAATGGTGTGGTCGTGATGGTAGACCGCGATAACGGGTACACCCCGACACCGGTTATTTCCCATGCCATTCTGACCTACAACCGTGATCGAAAAACGGGATTGGCCGATGGCATTGTCATCACGCCCTCGCACAATCCGCCTGAAGACGGTGGTTTCAAATACAACCCGCCCCATGGCGGGCCGGCTGATGCCGACGTGACCACCTGGATCGAGAAACAGGCGAACGCGTTGCTGGCCGATGACCTGCGCGGAGTTCAGCGCGTTTCGTATGAGAAGGCACGACGCGCCTCAACCACACACAAGCATGATTATGTCGGCGCATATGTTGACGATCTGGGCGCCGTGATCGATATGGAGGCCATCCGCGACGCGAAGTTGTCCATTGGAGTGGATCCCCTCGGCGGAGCAGGGGTGGACTATTGGGGACCCATCACCGAGCGTTACGGATTCCCGGTCACGGTCGTGCATGAAGACGTGGATCCGACCTTTCGCTTCATGAATCTGGACTGGGATGGGAAGATTCGGATGGACTGTTCCTCACCCTACGCCATGGCCGGACTGATTGCCTTGAAAGACCGGTTCGACATTGCCTTCGCCAACGATACCGACCATGATCGGCATGGAATCGTTACGCGCACGGCGGGCCTGATGAATCCCAATCACTATCTCGCGGTGTCTATTTCATATCTGTTTACCCAACGCTCCGGCTGGCGGAAGGATGCCGCCGTCGGAAAGACGGTGGTGAGTAGCAGCATGATCGATCGAGTGGCCGCCAAGATTGGTCGGCGTCTCGTTGAAGTGCCGGTCGGATTCAAATGGTTTGTAGATGGACTGCTTGACGGGTCCGTCGGTTTTGGAGGAGAAGAGAGTGCCGGCGCATCCTTTTTGCGTCATGACGGAACCGTGTGGACGACCGATAAAGACGGCATCATTCTGGATCTATTGGCAGCAGAAATGATGGCCAAAACGGGTCGCGATCCCAGCCAACTCTACCTGGACCTCACCAAGGAATTAGGCGTCCCGGTCTACCAGCGCATCGATGCCCCGGCCACACCGGCGCAGAAGGCTATACTCAAAATACTTTCACCAGAGCAGATTCAAGCGACCGAACTGGCAGGGGAAAAGATTACCGGCATTCTGACCTCGGCACCGGGAACCGGCAGTGCCCTTGGGGGGCTGAAAGTCATGACGGAAAACGGATGGTTTGCCGCCCGCCCCTCTGGAACAGAGGATGTCTATAAAATTTATGCGGAGAGCTTTCGAGGTGACACGCATCTCAAGCAGATCCAGGAAGAGGCGCAGGCCCTGATTACCAAGGTTTTGAAATCAGCATCGTAATCAACTCCGTGTATTAAAAATCTTTAGGTTGACCATGCCACGTTTGTGCTTACTGGGTTTGGATGCCGGTGATTTCGACTATATTCAATCCCGAGCTTCTGCCTTACCGTGTTTACAGGAAAAATTGAAATCCGGAAACCTGGTCAAGCTTGATGTCCCGAAGGCCTTGAGTGGCTCCGTCTGGCCGACATTTTATAATGGAGCCGATCCAGGCGTGCATGGGATGTACCAGCACCTCGTGTGGGATGCAAAACGTATGGGGCTTCGCCGGATTGGAGCTGATTGGTCTTTTTATCATCCGTTTTGGCAGGACATAGAAAATACAGGCCACCATGTCGTCATCCTCGATGTTCCCTATAGTTTTCCAGTTGCCCTGAACAAGGGTCTAGAAATTACCGACTGGGCCACACACGGGCAAACCTATCCTCTTGGGTGTAGCCAGGAACGTGTAAAAGCCATCATCCAGAATATGGGCAACAGCCCTATTGGACGAGAAACCCCTATTCAAAAAACGTCCGGAGAACTGAAGACGATTCAACAACAACTGATCGCCAGTGCAGAGCTAAAAAGCCGTTTGATTATAGAGTTAATGCAAAAGGTGGAATGGGATTTATTCGTTGCCGTGTTTGCAGAAACACACCGTGGAGGACATGTGTTTTTCAGTAATGAAGATGAAAAGGCATTTGGCCCTGACACTCCGTTATTAAAGATTTACCAAGCCGTCGATCGGGCCTTAGCAAGAATTTTTGGTCATGTAGACGAGGAGACCACAATCGTCGTGTTTTCCGCTCATGGTATGACGAGGGATTATGCCCAGGGCCATATAGTCCGCCCGCTTATGAAAAGGATTAACGAGATTTTTCTAGAGAAATATTGCGGGGTTTCCCCTAAACGAAGGTTTCGAATGAACGGCCTTGTTCCCTACCTACGTAAGGTGGTGCCATCAAGATTACAATATGCCATCGGTGCCAGCTCACCGGATTTTGTCAGACAATGGGTGGTCGAAAAGGAAATTATTGGGGGATTAGATTGGTCATTGACCCCTGGATTCGCCTTGCGAACAGATATTAGAACGGAATTACGTCTCAATCTTATCGGCAGAGAATCACAAGGAATGTTGGCACCGCACAGTAAATTACATACCCACTATGTTGCTTTTCTCAAGAACGTTTTCTTGGAATTGCGCGATCGGGATACAAATGTACACCTCGTAGATGAAGTCGTTGATACCCAGGAAATATTTTCGGGAGATCGGAGTGGACTGCTTCCCGACTATGTCATCACCTGGAATGCCCGGCCATTCGTTAAACGGGTCTACTCTCCCCTGGTGGGAGAACTTACATTCGCACAACTTCCTGGCGCCCGGGGAGGGGATCATACCGATTACGGGTTTGCCATCATTCCTGATTCTGTCCGGGACCTTCACCCTCTCCATCATATTAAAGATTTAGCGGGCTGGAGTAAGCGTTTTGTGAATATGGACGGCTAAACCATTCCTCCCGCCAACGCAACTCACTCAAACCGCCACCTACCCGGTGTTGTGGTCAGAAGATTCGGGCGAGCATAATCCGACTTACCCAGTCGCGGTGGATACTGGCTTCAGACAAACACAACTCAGCCCTTACCAAAATCGAGCTTGAGCGCATGTCGAAAAGGAACCTTCAGAGGCCTCGGTGAGGAAAAATGATCTCCGTTGCAAAGATTCAATACGCTCTAGAATTCCCCCCCACGTTTCACTTTTGGGTGTCTATGAAGCTCCCGCTGGGGGCCATTGACGATTCCCGGCAACGTTGCCTTTTCGCATAGGCAATTCGGCCGACGACGAGCCGGCATAGACGTAACACTTGAAAACACTTTCAGAGATGAGGGAAACGAAGTATCTAGCTGAGTTACGATGACATTCGACCTGGACACCGACTATTCCCCAAAAGGGCGCAGAATGACCCAAGGGATCTTGTCCCTCTGAGGAAAATTTTGTCATTCTGTCCCATTCGTCAAGGCTCAGGGCAAGGTGAAACGAAGAATCTGGCTTAGCCGTGGACTCGTCACCCTGGGCACAGATCCTTCGCCGCTGGCTCAGGATGACCACCTGGTATGGCTCGCACTGGTCAATATGTATTCTCCTAACGTCAGCAGGGAGAACAATCAAAGTCACACACATCCCGTTGAACATTGTCATCCTGAGTGAAGCGAAGGATCTAGCTGAGCCGCAATGACGGTCAACCTGGCCACCGATCATTCCCCAAAATGGCACAGAGTAACCACCCGGTGAGACCGCCCTGTTTGAAAGATACCCTTTCTTGATCCCCTCCCCTTTGCCCCCTCAACCGAATCGCCTACACTGCTACCCGACAAGCCGAAAATATTTCAGGCGACCCAGGATTCGCATATCCCCATGACGAACAACTTTTCAAAACTCAGGATTATATGATCAACACAACGAACAAACCATCCGGTCTTCAACGACTGGCATTTTTTTCCTATGGATTTCGACCGTTTTTCCTGAGTGCCGCCGTCTTTGCCGGCATAGCCCTTCCTATCTGGGCCATGATTCTTTCCGGGGTAGACCGCACACATTTCCTCTATGTCCCGCGAGAATGGCATGTGCATGAAATGATCTTCGGCTTCCTTCCAGCCGTGATCGCGGGATTTCTTTTCACAGCCATGCCTAACTGGACGGATCGTCCTCCGATCAAAGGATTACCGCTGATGATGCTTTGGGCATTGTGGCTGGCAGGACGCCTGGTCATCGCCATACCCTGGCCTCCGCCATTGATCTGCGCCATCGTTGACGGAGCCTTTCTCATCGCCCTGGCCATCATTGTCTGGCGGGAAATTGCGATGGGGAAGGCGTGGGATCGTTCGCCAATCGGCATATTAATCAGTCTCTATGCAATCGCCAATCTGCTTTTTCACGTCCGCGCTCTAAGCGACGCGGCCACGGATCTCCCCGAGCGCATGGCGCTCTCGCTCATCATCCTGCTATTAGCGCTGATCGGTGGGCGCGTCATCCCCAGTTTTACCCTTGATTATCTGAACGAGCGCGGCATGCCCCAACAACCTCTCTCCTTTTCCCGTTTCGACGGTGCGTCGATCCTTCTTGCCGCCATCGCCGCAATCGCCTGGACGGTTCTGCCAGAGGGCATGGTGACCGGCTGGCTCCTGGTTCTGGCCGGGTTAATGAATCTGATTCGTCTGTTGCGCTGGTACGGCTGGATCACCTGGTGTGAACCGTTAGTGTTCATTCTACACGTGGGTTATGGGTGGCTGGCCATGTCGCTGCTCATCCTGGGAGCGGCGATTCTGGGGTTAGGATTGCGCCAGGAGGATGCGGTGCACGTGCTCACGACCGGCGCCGTGGGTTCGATGACCCTGGCGATCATGACCCGCGCCAGCCTGGGGCATACGGGACGGCCACGGCATGCAGGCACCATGACGGTCATGATCTACAGCTTGGTGAACCTGGGTGCACTGCTGCGGGTTTTTGGTCCGGCCACCGACCTCTCGACATCTCTGGTGCTTAGCATGTCGGCGATTATCTGGAGTAGTGCCTATGTGCTGTTCGCTTTTGTCTATGGACCGTACCTATTTGGCCCGAGCCTGGACGAGGAATAAAAACACACATCGCAAAAAACTTTACCTTCGTGTCGTCATGATGTTTGATGTTGCCGGGTTTCGCCCCGGCAGGCGAACTACTTTGGTTTCGGCCAAAGTAGTCAAAACCATTGACGCCCCGTCTGGCCTCATGAGAGCGGAGGGACGCCAAGTCCTAGGAGGGCGGACCAACTCGCCTGGCTCAAACAAGGCCCGCCAGCGGATAAGAGCGTCCCTCCGGTGGGCCAACCGACAGGCGTCGGATCAAGGAAGAAAAATGTTCATCAGGATTCATGGAAACGGCCGGGGCAGCACCACTCTCAACACAGTCAGGTAACTTTTTTGGGGTTATCCAACTTGACTAATTTCGTCATTTGCCCAAAAATTATTCTGCACAAACGGAAAGAAAATGGGGCACTAAGAGTTGGTAATTCCAACACGGGGAACCTAAGCACCATTTAGTTGATAGAGAGGAATGGACCCATGAATCCAAATCAAGCACTTTGGGAAAAAGGGGACTTTACCCGCATTGCCGAATCCATGCGAGAAAGCGGAGAGGCACTCGTCCAGCGACTTGGAATTAAACAAGGGCTTAAGGTCCTGGACCTCGGATGCGGGGATGGCACGACGGCCTTACCGGCGGCAAAACTTGGAGCAGAAGTGTTGGGCGTCGATATTGCCAGGAACCTGGTTGAGGCGGGAAACAAGCGGGCCAATGAACATGGCCTCACCAATTGCACGTTTCAGGAAGGCGATGCGTCCAATCTGCACCAGTTGCCGGATCGAACGTTTGACCTCGTCGTGAGTATCTTTGGAGCGATGTTTGCGCCGAATCCATTAAAGGTGGCCAAGGAGAAAGTGCGCGTAACCAGGCCGGGCGGTCGTATCGTGATGGGTAATTGGATTCCCAATGATCCGACCTTGGTGGCCCAGATTTTGAAAATCAGCTCCAGCTACACGCCGCCTCCACCGGAAGGCTTCATCAGCCCGATGACCTGGGGAGTCGAGAGCCAGGTGATCGAGCGATTTGCCGGTGCGGGAGTTCCGGCCGAGCGGATATCCTTTTCGCGCGACACGTTTACGTTCAACTATCCCATGGCACCCTCAGCATTCGTCGAGGAATTCAGGAAATACTACGGGCCAACGATGAATGCATTTGAAGCCGCAGAAAAAAACGGGCGAGCCGCTGACCTGCAGCAGGAACTGGAGGATTTGTTCAATAGTCAGAATAAAAGCGGGCGTAAGGATTCCACGTCGATTCCGGCGACTTTCCTGCTCGTGACTGTTGCGCTTTGAACCGTTACCGCAGGGGATCAAAGAGGTGTTGGTACAGGCCTGAACCTAGACAGTTTGATGATGTATATTGGGAATTTATTTTAGAGCCTGCCTGGGAAAGAGCGCGGATAGTTTCTTAGATCGCGAGTGTGCACCCTATTTTCATGTCAACGTTGATGTTCGATGTTGCCGGGTTTCGCCCCGGCAGGCGAGGTCCTTTTGTTTCGGCAAAAGGACCCAAAACCATTGACGCCCCGTCTGGCATTATTAAAGCGTAGGGACGCGAACTCAAGGAGGGCGGACCAACTCGCTCCGCTCAAACAAGGCCCGCCAGCGGATGAGAACGTCCCTACTTGGGCCAGCCGGCAGGCGTCGGATTAGAAGAGGAAAGTGTTCACCGAGATTCGCTCTCTATGGAAGTGTTGAATAATAATAATTTCCAAGGGCAGATTGACCCACAGACACGTGGCATATCAGAGGCCTCGGAACGGTTCAAAAAAGTTCGTCCAGCAAGGCCACGAATTGCTTGATAGGTCCTGAAAGGCCTCGCCGTTGTTTTGCGCGCAGAGCGTACTTCCAGTATGTGAGCACGGGAAAATGTCAAGAACGCCGCTGGCGGCATTTTTCAACAGCCCCTCTATAAAAAAGGCCCGGCCATCACCACTCTCGACAGATTCAGTAAACTTTTCTGAGTTATCCAACTTGACTAATTTCGACAATTGACGAAGAATTCGCGTGTTGTTTTTCCAGTTCGAAGGCTGGACTTTGAGGCTAGGAAAGAATGTCGTTATTTTCAGAAAATTCGATTGAGTGTTTTACGGACAGATATTGGCAGATCCGGGTCTTATGAGGATTCGCCTCCACAGTGTTAGCCGGCGGTTCTAGAACTTCTCGCAGCTGTGTGCAGGGGCTGCGCGCGCCCACAATTCTCATGATATTGGAGGTCTCAGGACAATGAACGAAGGCTGGCCAAGAGCCATCGAGGACGGGTTGATCCCGACCGACAACGCGATGGGGATCATGACCGAAGAACCCTCACCCGCGGCGGAGGCGTTTATCGAACTGGCCGCCCGGGCCAGTCGTCCGCTGCTGGAAATCGGCGCCGCTTACGGCAATGCCACGCTGCCGGCCCTGCGCGCCGGAGGCACGATGATCGCAAACGACCTCTCGGCCTCCCAGCTGAGCGTGCTGGCATCTACCGCGTCCATCTTGGATCGCAAGCGACTCGTGCTGATTCCAGCGCGGTTTCCCGAAGAGATCCGCCTCGGCGACGGCAGCTTGAGCGGAGTGCTTGCCGCACAAGTACTGCATTTTTTCGAGGGACCGACCGTCGATCTGGCCTTTCAGAGCGTTCTGCGCTGGCTTGAACCTGGTGGGGCGTTGTACCTGGTCGTGATGACACCTAGCTTGGGTTTCTACCGCACATTGCGGCCGGAGTATGAGAAGCGGGCGCGTAGCGGGGAACGCTGGCCGGGCATTTTTGACCCTCGCACCGTCGCCCCACCTGATTGGGCGGAGAGACTGCCGCCCTTGGTGCATCTCTTCGAGAAGGCCGTCCTGCACCGTTGTGCGGAGGAGGCCGGATTCATCGTGGAAAGCTTGGAATACTTTTGCTTTCGCCATTTCCCGGTGGAGTACCGCACCGACGGCCACGAGTATCTCACGCTTATCGCGCGGAAACCTGCCGCGGGTGCGGCCTAAACTACATTACCCATGCACCTATTTCTCGCTTACGGTAAGTATAGTTTCGACCATCTATGTCCCGCGCCAGTCTGGGCCTTTCTGAGCCCCCACGACACACAGGTCCGATGACGGCCGACCGATGTCGAACGAAGGGAAACGAGTCTTGTTGTCCGAGCCCTGGTGGGGAGTATCTGGGAAATATCCTATTCAGACGATCAAAAGTGCGATCGTATAGCTTCAGTCGCTGTTCGACACATGGCATGTTCCAGAGCCGGACGGGTCATGGGCGTATGTGACGTTGAGGCCAACACGGGGCTCTCTCTCCCCTGCTCTAGGTTTTGCGGGATGTCATCCGGCCAGAATTGTTCCCTTCTGATTTCCCGGCCATTTTTATCCCGATAGACCAGCTCATCGGTAACCAGATCGTATTCCGGTATGTCGGTCTGCTCCCAACGCTGCATGAAATATTGATAACACAACGTGTACAGTCCGTGATCGTTTGCGTTGTGCCGCAGCACGTATTCCGGCATCTCCTGAATATCCAGATCGGTATGGTAATGCTGCATCCAGAGGTAGTCTCCAAGGATGACCAATTTTAGAAGCGGAGGATCCGAATAGAGTTTCAGTTTGACGGATTTTCCGACCCCCTGAAGCCTTTTGAGCAACTCAATGCTTTGCCTGACGCCCGCTCGATATTTCTCAATGGACATCATCGGATCCGCAATCGCCCGGATCCGTGCACTGGCCCCCTGGCTAAAGGGATTCACCAGCATGATGTTGGCTCCCAGGCATTTATCCAGAATGGTCGATAAGTCTCCCACCTGATCACGCAACGTGTCATACCCACTTGACCCGATGACCAGGACGGTCCGGCCACGCCCCTGGGTCTGCCTAAGTTTGCGAATCCCATCCTCAGCCCGCCGCGCCCGTTTGGGGAAAAACGACACGAAGCCCGCATCAATGGCCATTTTGGCCAGCTTCCGGTCCTGCCAACTCCGTCTGATATAGGTCATCACCACAATGAGTAACGCCGCGACGCCGATCTCCAAGGCCACGATCGACATTTTTTCCTTCTCCACCCTTGTCCAATAGGTCAGAAAACTTCTGGCCACGGTCGGGAGCGACAACGCAATCCCCGCACTCAGGCACAAAATCACAATATGATAGCCAATGTCTGAGGCATTCTTGATACCCTCACCAATTTTGGCCACAATCTTTTTTCCCATCACTTTTCCTTCTTTCTTTTCACAAGAAAACTACAAATAATTTACACTCACAATTCAACATATTCAGATACCAGCCCACTCTGACAACCGTTACTGCTCTATCACACAACTCCTGGATCCTTGTGGGATTTTTCTGCCTTCAGAAGACCACGGAGGGTTTGCACAAAAAAATCGTGTAAGTCCCTGTTTCCATCTCGAGGGGGCCTGTCGCCCCGGAAAGAAGAGGTCTTACACGATACGTTTTACGGTATCACAGAGTTTTCACTCCGACAAGCCAGGCATATGAATGCCAGGCTTATTCTTTCTTCTACCTCCACTCCTTCGAATGATGAACATTACTGAGATTTCCTTACTCATATACCGAAGCTGCAAGTGACTTCAATCAGTCGCAGTCTCTGCATTCATTTTTTATTTGGTGGTACCAGATCGAAACGAAGCAACGGCCGATGATCTATCGGAGCAACAGCGTCGGAACTTTAGCGGAACGGAATAAGTTGGAGGTTTTGCTGCCGAAAACCAGGCTCCGAAGAGGACAAGGGTAGAATGTAAGGGATAGTGGCCACCGTCCTTTCACTGAGGAGCGGAGAGTTCATCCTGGGCTACATGGCCGCGCATGGACTTCTCCGTAATATTGTCCTGGATTTCCCGGGCGATGACCCGTGCCAAGATCTCAGTCGGCAGGGCACCCATGGGGAGCCCCTTCGTCTCCTCAAAGAAAGGATCATCAGGCGAGGCCGATCGGTGAATATTGATCAACACCGTGGCCGGTTGAATGGTTTTGTCCTCTTCGCCTGCGGTGATGGACTGCTCTTTGGGGACCACCCGGGTTCGCGTGGCCCAATCCCGATTATGAATGTCCGCAAAGGCGACGTTCCAGATTTTGCCATTAAGCAGACTCCTCACCGCCTTCGGGGTCTGTTCCTGAAAGTCCGGTTCCCGCACAATTTTTTGCAGGGCTTCGCGTACCCGAATGTCATACAACTTGGTGGTGAAATCGGGTTGCGCCGGAGGAATCCGGGTGGTGGAACCGGTTTCATAATAGGGTTGCCCTTCCAAACTATTATGCCGGTCGGTGGTGGTTAAATAGGTACGAAACAAGGCTTGAAGCAATTGTTCACGGTCCTCTCCTGACATTGCCGCAATCTCTTGATTGGTCTTGATCGGGGCCTGCTTAAGGTCGCTGGGGAACAGCTTCGCTTGACGTTTCGGGGTCGTGTCGCTTTTGCTCACCACCCATTGAAATTCTCTGGCCAGCACCGGCACCAGTTGTTCCGGATGATTGAGATAGCCCTCTTCTTCCAGTGCGGACGCACTAATGAGGAGATTGACTTGATTGGGCTGTGAGGTGCGGGCCACCAACAATAAAAATTCTTTCCCCTCCCGATTCACGACCTTCGGTTCAATAATGACTTTCTGCAGCGCCCCTTTGTTTAGCGCTTCATCAAATCTGGCGTAGTCAGTCCGATGTTCCATCAAGTGATTGAACGCCCCAATAACCGTCTGGAGCGCGTCATCGGCTCTGGCTAGTTTCGCGCCGCCTTGTTCATCCGTCCCGATTCCCCCGGAAAGATAAATCTGAAACGGCGCACCCGCAATATCATGCTCCACAGATTTTTCGGTTACGGAATCCGAAACCACATGATGCTCTTCGGAGCCTTTATGGCTGCCCATGGCCAACGGAACGACCGCTCCCATCCATAGGAATACCAAGATCGTCCCACCAAGCCTACTCGCCCAGGATCGCTTACTGGCGTGGGGTCCAATGCGGTGAACGGATCCTGGATCACAAAAGAGCTCTTGCCCCATGCCTGCTGTCCGATATGCCTGTGAATGGAGGGGGGTTCCGAGAAATACGCCATGGCGTTTCACTGCCTTTTCCTCCCTTTGCTATTACTTCACTGAAATGACAGACCGGCCTCCAATTGATACTTTACACCCTCATGATGGGGTTATGCTTTCCTCCCGTTCCACGAATCATGAAGACCCTTTACATTTTTTGTTCTGCAGGGGGAGCCCTATTCCCTCTTGAGGACATCAGGATGGTACCATCCCGTCAGAAACAAGGAAGGCGTTTTGTTCTGACCTCTCGATCCATTTTGGATCTGAGATTCGCCCGAAACCATCTCAATCGGGATCCTCAACATGCTTTGGCAAGTCCTTGCTGAATTGGTCCTTCTCATCCACTTTGCCTTCATTGCCTTTGTATTGTTCGGGGGGATTCTCGCGATTTGGTGGCGGTGGATCCCCTGGGTTCATCTTCCTGCCGCACTGTGGGCGGCGGCCTTGGAATTTGGGGGGTGGATCTGCCCTCTTACGCCCCTGGAAAACCGGCTCCGACAGGCCAGTGGTGAGGCCGGTTATAGTGGAGGATTTCTTGAGCATTATGCCTTGCCCATCATTTACCCAAAAGGCCTTACCCCGGATATGCAATTTTGGCTGGGCTTCGTCGTCGTCCTTTTTACGCTGGTGACCTATGGGTTTGTATGGGGGAGAAGAACCAAAATTATTTAATTTCCCTCAGCCACCCCTCAGCGTTTACGTTGAAACATACATTATTCCATCATCATATTCTTTAAACACATAGGGTGCATCTCAGGCCCATTTTCCCTGAGATATAAATTAAAGCTATACATTACATTTAACTTTAACTACCTACTCTTTAAAATCGTCATTTGCCGCTGCCATAAAGGTGAATATACATTTCAATGCTATAATGAATTATTTCATTTGCATGAGTCTCAATCGTGAGTACCGCACTTTATTTTTCGTTCAAAGAGAATCGCCGGCAAAACAACTTAAAGTTAAAACTAAACCATTGCATTATATTTATATAGGCAAAAATTGACCATGGTCTCCTGTCCTGTCCCCCTGTTTTTAGGGCATCACGCCCCTCCCCGTTAGGCAGTCTGTTCGATGTGTGGCAGAAACTTTCCATTCCAGGTCATGACGACACGGTCCTCTCCTTTGTCACCCTTAATCTTCTCGACGGTGAGCTTAAAATCAATCGCCGACATAATCCCATCACCGAACTGCTCATGCAGGATGTCCAGAATGGACTCCCCATAATGGGCGCACACTTCAGTCATGCGGTAAATATGTGGCTCCTGCAGGACCGACGGATCATAGGATCGCATGGGAAACTCCCGCATCGCTTCAAGCAAATTTCCTGTGAGTCCCGGGACCAGCTTGACGAGCTTGATCTCGGTATCCTTCTTGAGTTGCGCCTGCAATCGGAATAACTGGGCAACATAGACATTACACAGCCCGAGGGCTGCTGCTAACTGGTCGTACGTCTTTCCTGAGGCCTTTTTCGCTGCAAGCAGTTGGCCGACAAGTTCCTTTTTATTCATTCTCACTCCCTACCCCTTTCAAGCCACCGAATGGTTGATATTCTCATGAACCCCATTAAGTTGAAATACTCTTCTCTGCCTCAGGTCCTGACAATACGTTAGGCGGGGAGTATGGACGTGTCAATCTAATATTCACGCACCTGCGTGGGTCCGGTAGGTGCAGGAGAGACCATGAAGCCTTGCCGGATTTCCCTTCCAAAGAGGAAGCGCTCCAGCGGTCCAAGGAGTTTCCGCGTACCAATTCCCATTACCCTCCCCGGTCCTGCTCATGTTTTAGGCAATTCCTGGTTTCATTCTCCTCAAATCTCCCTTTATCCCGTAATACTTCCCTCCGCCACCTCCTAAACTGAGGAGGCCTTTATGAGGAAAAAAGAGCATAAATACACAATTTATAGCCTCCTGACCCCTCCCTATTTCACCATGGTTCTGGTAGGTTAGAGACTTCTTTTTTGGAGCAAGCTATGGCAGCGCGCGTGGTCATTACCGGGCTTGGCATCGTCTCCCCTATCGGGGTTGGCGTTCCTACGTTTTGGAAGTCCGCCCTGCAGGGTAAAACGGGGATAACAGCGATCTCATCTTTTGGGGATTTCCCCATGGAGTCCTATCGCTCCAGGGTTGGGGGGCAGGTTTCCGACTTTGGCCTTCCCGATCCTTCAGAAGATAAATTCTCATCGCGTGTGGACCGCTATGCACAATTTGCCCTTGCCGCCACACGGGAAGCCATTCAGGATAGTGGACTGGACCTTGAGAAGGAACCGGCTGAACGGATGGGAGTGATGGCCGGTGTGGGCATGGGCGGGATGATGATGGGGGAACGTGAACTCACCACCCTCTATCAGTCCCGTAAGCCACATCGGGTGCATCCGAACTTTATCCCGACCATTACGCTCAACTCTGCCTCTGGCATTCTGGCGTTGGCTTTTGGGGCAAGGGGCCCTAATCTCACCATTTCTACGGCCTGCTCCTCCAGCATTCATTCTATTGGACAAGCCCTACAGGCCATTCGCCTGAACCAGGCAGACGTCGTCATTGCCTCAGGAGCGGACGCCAGCATTACCCCGTTGGTATTTGCCGGCTTTTGCTCATTACGTGCCTTATCCACCAAATATAATGACCACCCCGATCAGGCCTCCAGGCCATTTGATCAAGGGCGGGACGGATTTGTGATGGGGGAAGGGGCCGGCACCCTGATCTTGGAATCCCTTCGCCATGCGACCCGTCGAAAAGCGAAAATATATGCGGAACTGGCCGGATATGCCGCCACCAGCGAAGCGTATCATATGGTGATTCCCAGAGAGGATGGCTCCGATATTGCGCGAACCGTTACCTTGGCATTGAAAGACGCCGGGGTTTCGCCCTCACAGGTAGACTATGTGAATGCCCATGCGACATCCACCGTGGTCGGAGACGATGTCGAGGTCAAAGGGTTACGGGCGGTGTTCGGAAAACGCCTGAATACCATCATGGTCAATGCCACCAAATCGCTCATTGGCCATACACTGGGAGCGGCCGGAGCGATCGGGACAATAGTCTCGGCCTTATCCATTCAAACTGGTATAATACATCCCACTGTAAACTATGATGACCCGGATCCCCATTGTGCCTTGCCGGGCCTTTCTACTAAGGTACAAAAAAAATCCGTTCGCGTGGGGTTGGTGAATGCCTTCGGTTTCGGAAGTAACAATGCGGTTCTGGTCTTAAAAAAGTTTTCATGAAATCTTCCGTCAACAAATCCTCTCAACTCAGTCAGCAGGTGTACCACACCCTCGGTAAATACCTTCAACGCGACCCGAAAGATCTACATCCTGAAGATTCGCTTCGTGATGATTTGGGGTTGGACTCTCTGCAAACCATCGAATTAGTCTATGAAGTCGAATCGGCTTTTGATCTTCAAATACCGGATGAGGACTTCGGGCGTTTAACGACCATCGGCGCAGTCATCCTTTATCTGGATGAACGAATACATGGTAAAGGGAGCGCCCTCTCCGGCCCTCAAGCCACACCGTCGGCCAAGAATTCACGCCCGACTCCACTTGGCAAAAAACCCAAAAGCCGTCCCACTTCAAAAAAATCGCGCACATGACGATATCGTCTTCCTCACGAACCGTGAATATTCCCCTTCAGGAATTAGCCCAAGCCATTCATGCCACCATTCACGGATCCTCTGACATTTTGATATCCGGTCTCTCCCATCTCGAAGGAGCCTCTTCCGGAGATATCTCCTTTGTCTTGAAGGCATCCTTCCAAAAACCGGCGCGTCAGTCACAGGCTGCAGCCTTAATTGTCACAGAGCCTATCCCCGACGACCCTCGACCACAACTCATCGTTCCGAATCCACTGGTCGCCGTCACGACGTTGGCTCAAAAATTTTTCCTCCCCCCTCTTCCACCACGTGGCATTCATCCCAGTGCTGTCTCCGGACTCGATGTGCGCATTGGTCCGGATGTCTCAATTGGCGCCCTCGTCACAATTGGAGACCGTGTGCTCATCGGGTCCGGTGTCACCATCCATGCCGGAGTTCATGTTGGCGACGATGCTATTATCGGGGACGAGTGCATCCTGTATCCCCATGTCTCGCTACTGACCAAGTGTGTCATCGGCAATCGCGTCATTGTACACAGCGGCACTGTCATCGGGAGCGATGGGTTCGGTTATGTGCAACACGAAGGCCGTCACCACAAAATCCCCCAATTGGGCCATGTGATCATTGAAGATGATGTTGAGCTCGGGGCCAATGTGACCGTGGATCGGGCAACCTTTGGAAGTACCGTTATTAAGCGCGGCACAAAAATCGACAACCAGGTGCAGATCGCCCATAACGTGGTGATCGGGGAAGACTGTATTCTCGTCGCACAGGTAGGAATTGCGGGCAGTACTACATTAGGGCGCCACGTCATGGTGGGTGGCCAGGCCGGCCTGGTCGATCATGTCACCATCGGTGATCAAGTGAAAATTGCGGCGGGTTCGGGGGTAACCAATAATGTAAAATCCGGTCAGATTGTGGGTGGTCGGCCGGCGGTCGAACATGGCATCTGGCGACGGTCACAGGTTCTTCAATACCAACTCCCCGAATTACGCAAGGAACTCCGGGCTCTTCAGAAACAGGTCCAACATCTTGAATCGCTTCTCCCGGACCAATCTGCATCCATGTCTCCACCGGTCAAACGCCGTTCAACCTCAAAGCCCTAATCCCCCAGAGCGGACCCATGACCCAACAGCCGTAAGGCTTTATCTCTTTTTGCGTGCTGGCAGCAACACCACTCCTTTCCAAAAAAACAACTTTGCCCAAAAATAGCCTGCCCAGGGCAGGGCAAACGCGGCGACCGGCTCCATATAACCCGTGGCCACGGTTAATCCGGAAAGCGCAAAAAACATTACGATCCCCAGAAAGTACCAGAGCGGAACCAATCCACGACCTCGATGCTCAATGTCATGCTCCGTGATGGCTTTCTTTGCCTTACGGACCGACCGTTGGCTATAGGCTTTCATGCGACTGGCGAAATGTCCGGGAAACTCCCGCAAAAGATACTGTTGGTATTTTGTTTGAATGATCCCCACAAGCACCCCGGCGATAATGAGGGCCGAGCTGTAGGTAAAGGTTTCCCATCCATACGTTCCTGCCCAGAATTGAAAGCCTAAGGCGATCACTCCGACGACAACCGAAATCAATCCCAACAAACTGGCAGGAAGCAGAATATTGGTTCGGACAAACTCTTGGGCTTTTTCCGTATCGTCCTCATGACGTTTAGCCGTGATCATTTTTGGCATACGTTGGTCTCCACATACAGTCTAGTCGGAAGAGGTTGAACTTGCCTCAGGATTCGTCTCATCCAACCCATCGTCTTCCGCATCGGGAATGCGATAGCGCTCACTCAACCATCCCTCCAAATCCAGCAATTGACATCGCTTGGAACAAAAGGGTCGAAAGACATTACCTTCCCATTGTTCCACGTTGCCACACATCGGACATTTCACGGTCATGTCGTTCCTCCCGAGGGAGTGTGGAAAACACGTGTTGCACCCTTGAAGGGACTTCTATCGATGCCTTCTCGCCCTCTGGCCATGCTCACGTCCTCCTCCGTACCCTCCGCCCGCCCAAAACGGCGGCGACCTTTTCTTCGAGAGGCTTCAGGGCAGGGCTGGACACGACTTTTTGTCCCCTCACTTATGGCTTCCGCTGCCGGGTGCTGTCACTCATTTAGTCATGAAAAGAAAAAATTCGAAAATTATTCAACCGTCCTTCGGATACACACGGCCCCTTCGTTCATGCCTGCACGCATAGGCCGACAGACCACAGGCTTGGGCAAGTCAGTTTTGTGCGGTGCCATGTTAGACATGAAATTGGGCTTCATACAAACCGGCATACAATCCCCCTCTCGCCAGTAAGGTTGCATGATCGCCTTCTTCAACGATCTGACCATGTTCCAGGACCACAATTCGATCAACGGTTTGCAGAGTCGACAACCGATGGGCCACGATAAAGGTCGTCCGCCCACGCATCAACTCATCCATCGCAATGCGAATCTCGACTTCGGTTTCGGTGTCAATATTGGAGGTGGCTTCATCCATGACCACAATGGGTGGATTTTTGAGCAGCACCCTGGCAATGGCGATACGCTGTTTTTGCCCAACGGACAATTTCACCCCGCGCTCCCCGATCCAGGTGTCATACCCGTCAGGAAGCGCTTGAATAAATTCATGCGCTTGCGCAACGCGCGCCACCGCTTCTATTTGGTCGTGCGATGCCGACAAGTCTCCATAGGCCAGATTGGCCCGCACGGTGCCATTGAATAAAAATGGCTCTTGCTGCACAAAGCCGATTTGTTCCCGAAGGTAGAATAACGGGAGATGACGAATATCGTATCCATCCAGTTCAATCGCTCCCTCCCCTACATCGTAATACCGGAAGAGCAGTTTCATGAGCGTACTCTTTCCCACTCCGCTCGGCCCGACCAAAGCCACATGCTCCCCCGCCTCCACCGACAGTGAAAGATGTTCATAGACCGGCATCTCCCGCCGATAGGCAAATGCCATATCCTTCCATTCGACTTTTCCCGACAACCGGGGTTGAACGGGACGAAGGTGTCCCTGGTCCGGCACGGCCGGCTCTGCATCTAAGATATCGAACACCCGTTCACTGGCTGCCAAGGCATGCTGCAATAAATGATTCACCGAATGGATTTGATTGACCGGGGTATAAAACAATACCAGGTAAGATAAAAACATCACTAATTCACCGGTGGAAAGACGACCGGCTACTACCTCACCCGCCCCATACCAGACAATCAAGACGGTTCCCAGGCTTCCGATGAAAATCATTCCCGGAGAATAAATCGACCATAAATACATCGCTTTCAGATTCGCCTGGCTGTACTTGTGGCTCATATCACGGAAACGCGTCTGTTCGTAGGGTTGTCGATTGAATCCCATGGTTTCCCGAATCCCGGACAAGGAATCCTGCAGATAGCCATTGAGTTCAGCCGCCTGCTGACGTATTTCGTGATAATACCGATGGACACGGCGGGTAAATCCTACGCCCCCGATAATTAAAATTGGAATCGGCAGCAGCACGAGAACGGCCATTTTCCAGTTCAGCATAAATAAAATAGTGGTAATGCCAACCAGGGTTAACGTAGCCGTTAACATGCCCTCAAGCCCGTCAATAAAAATTCGTTGCACATGCTCCGTATCGTTCACAACACGCGACATGATTTCACCCGTCGATCGGTTTTCATAATAAGTCAACGACAAGCGTTGCAGGGCCGCGAACACTTGTTGTCGAAGCCGATGCACCACCCGTTGCTCAAGCGTGTTGTTGAACCGGATTCTGAGAGAATTGCAGAGATTCTTCAATCCATAGGCCAGGAATAATCCAACCAGCACCCAGGTCAGAACATCCATATTTTTTGCCGGGATGACGTCATCAATCACGATTTTGATGAGCCAGGGTGGGAGCAGTTCCAATGCCGTCGTTACCCCGGCAAAGAAGAAGGTGACGCACACGAGCCCCCGATAGGGGGCCAAGTACGACAGAACTCGGAGGAGTGATTTCACGGGACGCTTAGAAACCTTTTTCGTCGACAGATGGCGTGATCCTGATAGGAATCACGGAAACACACTCGTGGAATTGAGGAGCTGAAAACGCTCGACGGTTAGCTCTATCAAGCAGGGATTAAATCACCGGGGCGGATTCTTCACGCCAATAGGCATCAAACTCTTCCAGTTGAGTCAGGGTCGACATATCAGTCATTCGATCAATGAACAATTTCCCGATGAGGTGGTCCATTTCATGTTGGATACACACCGCATAGAGCCCGTTGGCTTCGAAGTCTTGGAGTACCCCTTGTCTATCATAGGCCTGCACACGGATCATGGACGGCCGGATTACCTTCCCTCGCATATTATCAATACTGAGACATCCTTCCCACATTTCACTCTGTGAGGGACTATAAAACACAATTTTAGGATTAATGAGGACGGTCTTGGGAAAACCATCCTTCCCCTCACATTCCATGACGACAATCTGTTCCGAATGTGCGACCTGCGGGGCTGCCAATCCGATTCCCTCATACTGAACCATCGTCTCAAACATATCATCAAGGAATGCCTGAACCCGCCGGCTCCCGATTGATGCAGGGTCCACAGGCGTTGCCTGTTGCCTGAGAACCGGGTTGCCGATTTTTGCTATAGGTAATACTGCCATACACCTTACTCCTTTTCGCGATCGTCTAGGTCTGTAATCTCATATACTACATGGCACTCCTTCGACCACCGTCCGGCGACGAGCCCAAACTACCCTCTTTGAAGGATCGGTGTTAACTCACATTCTGCTCTGCCGGTGATCGAGGGGGTTCTGCGGATGGCGGTGTCACACCCAATCGGTCCTTATTCTCTTCCCACCAAGCCCACCATTCCTTTACCCATTCCTTTCTGTCTTCGGGTGTCGAAACTTCCCAATCATGGATTGAGCCACTGAATCTGGTGAGAATCCAGAAAGAATCCCGCGCTGTGATCGACACATATTGCTCCGGATCTGAAATGGCACTAATAATCACAGGCAGCACTTCCTTTCGAGGCACCCTCCGTGATTCAAAGACAGCCGTGTTTCGAATCGTGGAATTGGGATCTTTCACCATCACCTCGATGGCCGGAATGACTTGGTTGGGGTCCAATCGTGTTGCCACACGCAAGGCATGGGACCGGATTCGTGATTCTTCATCCGGATTCATGGCCACCTCCAGTAGGCCCGGAATCGCAGAGGGATCATTCAACATAGAGAGGGTTTCCACCGCGTTGAACCGGACTCTGGGCACCGGCACCTTAAGCGCTTTTACCAAATACGGGATCGAATGTTTCCCAAAAAAGACAAACTCTCCCATGGCCCAAAATTCCTGCCGGCCTTCAAGCATGGGGATAAGCGCTTCCAGACGCTCATGATCCTGGGGCGTTAAGATTTCAGGGGATTCCGTCGCCTCTACCCCCGTGGATTCTGGAGGGGGAGGAGCCTCATAGGGCACTTGCGTCAGATAGACGGAGAAAGGACTTCTTCCTGGTTCCTGAGCCCACAGCGGGGTGCCACACAGAAAAAAGGCACCAACCATCCAACATATTGTCTGTGACCAATTGGTGATTCGCTTCGTCATGAACATCCCTTTCGTGAATCCGCGTATATGAAACTTAGCAATCAGATAGTCTAGTAGCAGATGGCCAAAAGGGTCAAGCCAAGCTAGTGCACTTTCAGCTCTGTCCAGGCTCGATCATAATAGCGAATGGCCTCCTGTACATCTTCCAACCACTCCATTCGGGCAAGCATATCACTTGGCGGGTAGACAGCTGTATTCGTGCGAATGTCTGCCGGCAGACGATCCCGAACATGTCGATTGGCTGAGGCAAATAATAGTCGCTGCGATGTGGCAAGCGCCACCTCCTCATCTAACAGATAATTGATGAAGTCCATCGCGAGCGCTTGTTGACGGGAGCTGGCCAAGACCGCCAGACAATCCGTCCACATCATTCCGCCTTCCTGGGGGAGGGCATACCGGATTGACGGGTGTTCACGCATCGCCCTGGCAATCGGCCCGCCCCAGGCATGCGCTAATACCACTTCACCGGCCACGAGGAGTTGGTCGAATTGTTCGCTCGTATAAGCCTTGACCAATGGCTTTTGCTTCATCAACTTATGTTTGGCTTGTTGAATGGCCTGGGGATCGACGCTATTGAGCGAGTAGCCTAACGTCTGAAGTGCCATCCCAAAGACTTCCCGCTCATCGTTCAGCAAACTGATTCGACCGGAAAATTTCGGATCCCATAAGGCCTCCCAACTGGTTGGCGGTTCAGTCACGACATCAGCATTATACCCCATTCCAACCGTGCCCCATAAATAGGGAATGGCAAACCGGTTTGTGGGATCAAACGAGAGCTGTCGCAGGTGAGGCTCCAGATCCTGCACAGGAGGAATTTTTGCCAGATCTAACTCAGCCAGTAATCCCAACCGTCCCATAATTCCCGCCATAAAATCAGATGGCACCACGACATCATACCCGGTCATGCCGCTTTGCACTTTTGCTAATAACTCTTCATTGCTACTAAAGGTATCAATCACCACCCGAACCCCTCGGGTCGCTTCAAATTTGGCCACTACACCCGCATCCACATAATCGGACCACGTGAAATAATACAGTGTAGAGTGCTGGGAAGATGGCGATTCCGGGGATGTGGAAGATTCCGAACATCCTCCGGACACCAGGAGGGTCAAGATGACGACATACAGAGGCATCAGTGTTTTCACATGCAAACTTTCATCAATACGAAGATTCAGCCGAGGCCGGTGTGGACCGCTGTTGAACGAACCAGGACAACCCCACGCACAGCATGGAGACCACCACCAAGACCGCCGACAAGGCATTAATCTCCGGGGTCATCCCTGTCCTGATCATCGAAAACACTTTAAGTGGTAACGTCGTCGAACCGGGACCGGCCACAAAAAATGTCACCACAAAGTCATCCAACGATACGGTAAATCCTAATAGGGCTGCCCCCCAGATGGCCGGGCGTAACAAAGGAAGCGTAATCCTGGTGAGCACATCCCATGACGTGGCACCCAAATCACGCGCCGCGTCTTCCCAGGCAGGGTCCAGCTTACGAAGTCGTGCCCTGACGATGACGATGGTCAACGGGAGATTAAAGATCATATGTCCGATAATAATAGTACCAAACCCCAGGTGAACCTGACACAAGACAAACATCATCAATAAGGCCACACCCAATAAAATTTCCGGTATGACCAGGGGCAATACGAGGATCATATTAACCCAGGCCTTTTGCGGTCCTTGACGGGTTTCCAGGCCAATGGCGGTCCCCACTCCAAGGATAAGGGCCATTCCGGTTGAGAGCAATGCAATGACCACACTATTGACGGTTGCCTCGAGAATCGCCTGGTCCATCGCCAGCTTTTCATACCACTGAAACGTGAATCCTTTCCACACTACTCCCATCGTGGAGGCGTTAAAGGATAGCCCGATTAGAATGACCACCGGCAAATATAAAAACACCATGACCAGCAGGCTCATCACAATGAAGCTGGACGGCATCCGTTTCATGACGGATCCTTCTCAACGGACGTACGACCCAACAGAAACCAGAGGAGAAGGACCGTTCCCATTAATCCGAAAGAAAGCGCGGAGCCAAACGGCCAGTCTCGTGCAACCAGGAATTCTTGTTGGATGAACGTGCCCAGCATCATGTTTTGTCCTCCACCCAATAGATAGGGCGTAATAAAAGCCCCGAGGGAAGGAATAAAGACCAACACCCCACCGGCCAGAAAACCCGGAGTACTGAGAGGAAGCAGCACGTGTCGAAACATCCCGACCATGGACGCATATAAGTCAAACGCCGCATCCTCCAATTGCGGAGAAATACGTTCTATGGCCACCACCAGAGGAAGCACCATAAAGGGCAGATAACCATAAACCAGTCCCAGGAATACCGATAGATCGGTGAATAATAGGGAAAGGGGCTCATCCAGCAATCCCAACCTGATCAACAGGCCATTCACAATACCGTCCGCTCGAAGAATTAATACCCACGCATAGGTCCGAACCAAAAAATTCGTCCAAAATGGAATCATCACAAGAGTCAGTAATATGAGTTGCCAGGGGCGGGAGGCCCTGGCCAGACAATACGCCAAGGGGAACCCCACCACGGCACAGATGAAAGTCGTCAATCCCGCCAAGAGAAGAGATCGGAAAAATATCACTCCCACCAGCGGATCAAAAACACGTTGATAATTTTCCCAGGTGGGGATCCAGGTAATTCCCCCATACATTCCCCGACTCGCCAGACTTACACCAAAGACCAATATCAGCGGGAGAAAAAAGAACAGGCCTAAAAAGAGACTTGCCGATAGGAGGGACAGCTTGACAGGGAAAGCGGAAGAATGGTCAGAACGATTGTTCAGCATGGTGCCGGATGGGCGGGCAAGACCATTCCCTCCTGAGCCCGCCATTGCACATACACCGGCTGACCAACGGCCAATGGTCTGGCCTGCGCTTCGGCGATTGGCACCCGAGCCATCCAGATCGCCTCGTCTCGAAGCCGAACATGATACACCACTTCATTTCCGGAAAAAGCGACTTGGTGCACAATCGCTTGAAGCCTATTGTCATATCCGTTGGGGGACAGGTCAGAGGACACATGTATGCGCTCTGGGCGAACCATAACCGTGACAGCCCCCTGCAGAGAATCATGCGGGGAACACGTGACCTTCACGGATGCCAAGACGTCATGTTCAACCCGACACCATCCACTCTCACAGGATGCGATGGTACCAGACAAGACATTGGAAAGACCGATAAACTGAGCCACCGTCGAAGATACGGGGCGATCATAGATCTCCTGCGGCGTCCCCACTTGCAAGACCTTCCCACCTTGCATGACCGCAATTCGATCAGACAGCATGAGGGCCTCATCCTGTTGATGAGTCACGCAAATAAATGTCGCTTTCACCTCCCTTTGTAACCGCTTCAGCTCTCCTTGCATCTCCTGACGTAACTGCTGGTCCAAAGCAGCCAAGGGCTCATCCAACAGCAGGACCACGGGACGATTCACTAGGGCTCGTGCGAGCGCCACCCGTTGCTGCTCCCCTCCGGACAATTGCCCTGGAAGGCGCTTTTCCTTTCCTTGCAGTCGTACCAGAGCCAACATGTGACTCACCGCCGTCTGAATATTGGCTTGACGCTCCCCTTTCATGTGTAAACCGAAAGCCACATTCTCAAACACCGACAGATGCGGGAAGAGCGCATAGTGCTGAAACACCATATTTACCGGTCGCTTATGAGGAGGATCTAAGGTGACAACACGTTGCTGAATAACGATGTCCCCTTGATCGGGCCGGTCCAATCCGGCAATTAATCGAAGGATGGTGGATTTCCCCGACCCGCTCGGCCCCAATATAGAAAAGAACTCTCCGCTTTGGATAGACAATGACACATGATCCACCGCCCTCACGAGGCCATGAGTTTTGATAACCTTATCGAGTACGACGCTTTCATTCACGAGCCAGAGATCCCTTCCGGGAGGAATGGACAAATCGCCAGGGTGACGATTCTAGGAAGGGAGGAAAATGGAAGTCAATGCAGGGGCCAGCGGCCTTGCCATGCCAACTGCAACCTCTTGTAGGGGAGGGAGGAGCTAGAAAAATCTATGGCGACTGTCGGGATGGCTGGAGATCCGCTTTAGGCATTTGAGGGGGGGCATATGCATCAGTGAATGCCAAACCGCCATTTGAACTGTCGGATTTTGGTTATGGAGTGCCTTCCTTAAAGGCCCGAGCTCGAGGGGTTGGGAGAATTTTGATCGGCTCGTCCTCCCAAATTTCATCCGAGATATTCTCGCCCCTAATACACCCTTTTTCACCCCGGTCGCTGTGGAAGAGCTAAAGATTCAATCTGACGTTGCTCAAAAGCCACCACGGCATCAACCGAATCATAGATAGGCACGATCTTCGGAAAATTGACAAATGTTAACATTTCAAGAACTGCGGGCTTTGGATTGACCATACTGAGTCGAATGTGTTTCCGATTGAGGTGATGATAGGTGAGAAATAATTTGCCTAAGGCACGACTATTCAGGGTGGTCAAAGCTTCCATATTCAGAATGATGTGCTTGCCCTGTATTTCCTGCACTTGTAAGACAGCCGCCTCCAAAGCAGGTTCCGCAGACCCATCAAAGCATGTCCCGAATGTAATAACATGCATATCGTCAATGGGAGTCGATTGGGTAGGCATCGTAGACATCACGGTTTGATAATTTCCATTTCGGTTTGTCTCTGCTGCAACTTAAAGAAATTCAGTTCTCATTCCCAGAGGATCAGGCAACCGATCGGACTTCAGGCTTTTCCTGCATAATCGGAATAATGGTGGCTAAGCCTGCCAAATCCAAAAGTGCCCTAACAGAGGGCTTCGGATTGATCACCGTCAAGGCCATGCCTTTCTTTCGAAGCGAATGATAGAGCAACAATAGTCTTCCAATGCCTGCACTATCCATAGAGGATACTCGTGAAAAATCCATGACGACGTGATGGCAAGGTCGTCCCTCTCCCGCCGCCAACGCCGTTTCCACCGGGACCCGTCCAAATTTATCGAACCGACCAGAAAGCATCAAGATTCTCGTTCCGTTCTCCCACCGTGCTCGTACCAACATGAACCTGTCCCTCCTTATATTGTCCGTGACACATTTTGGTATTGAGTAGCCCCTTCTTTGCTATCCTTCAAACCAAATAATCAGCAACAGATATGCCACGCTCACATTTGAGATTATTCCGGCCTCCGCATTTTTCATATCAAAATTTCCTTCAAAAAACAGGTGTGTATGAAACAAGGCATGACACAAGACTCTCGACCTCCTACCAACCGCCAAGCAGACCTTACCCAATGGGTAAAAACGTTCTATGGGAAAACTAATGGACACTGCAGTTTCCTGCCCCCACCTGTAACACTACAGTGGAATAATGGGGTTACCCACCGACAAGAATGGCGACGACGGGCCTGGGTCAACGCGCTAATAGCTGGGAAGCCTGAGGGGAAGCCCAAAAAAGTGGCAATCTACTTCACCTCCTACAAACAGCCTGGAATGCATGATTTCAGATTCACTTCCCCTTCTCCAAATTCATCCGTTTTGGCCCTCTTCTCACACCTAAAATCTAATTTTTTTCTCCTTCTTTGGATGACCGAGAGAGGAGGGTATCCTGAATCTCGTCCTCGCCACCAAACTAGCTTTCCTGTGTGAATAAGATACGATCTGTATTAATTCCGATACTTCGGTCTGCATGGTTAGATCGAAACTTCCCTTTCGCAACCCTCCTTGTTTCTTTTAATAAAACAATTAGTTAGTAGCCTGAAGGCCGCCCAACTGGATACGCGGAAATTCGTGGCATTAAGGTTGCTATTTACAACAACCAAAAACAATAAGAAGAAAAATGGAGGAATAAGGAGGACATCATTATGGACTGGACAACATTATGGATGATCGAATCGGTTATAGCCTTTTTAGGAGTCTTCTCCCTTCACTGGTTCCGAGGATAGCAATACACATCTCTCAACTTAGAGGGGTGATCATCAAGACCGATTTTTGAGAAAGGATTTGTAAGCAATGCTGTCTCATGCACTCTCCTGGTGTCCAATAGAGGCGGTCAATTGGGGGAAGCTCTCCCCCACTTATCCTTTTCGATTCAATGGGCCAGGATATCTTTACTGCATGTGGTGTGCACATTTCATTCGTCTGGTTGCGGTCTCGAAAGAAGGGGCTAAGTGTTCTGACTGCCACCGTGACTTGGCTGTTGCCCTTAATTGATTCGGGGAGAACCTCAAGGTAGGATCTACAACCTCAACCGTTCTTTTTTGTCTCCAAGGAATCGAATTACAGGAATTTGGAAACATTTGATTGGAAAGGATTCAGTCAAATGGCTTTTTGATAAGAAAGAAAGCCCGCAAGGTGACTAGTTTATTAACGCTGATGCGAAAAAATGAAAAAATACATAACGGGTATACACCCGAAACAGAGACATGCAAATAATACAATCCGATCATTTTCGACCCAAGGTGAAGCGGCACTTTGTCCTGCTCAAAACCTCCCACAAACGTCACTCCCCCTGAAAATATTCATCTTCGGTGGCTATCACATCTTGCATCCATTGTGAAATTTTCCATGAGGATTCATGACAGACAAAACCCTGGACATTCGATACATACCCTATCTGAGGTAGCCCTGCGGCGACATATTTCCTCAAACAAAATCAGAGATTGCTTACCGTAAATTCTCGAGCTGCGGATTAGAGGATCAAAGCGCAGAGGATCAGGCCAATGCCTGAAGGAAAAAGCAAAGGCATTCTAACCGTAGATTTCCTGTCGGACCGCCTCGTACTCAGAGGCATAGACCGGAACGCAGTCAGGAAGGTGACAGCCTTCCAGTGCAGCTCGGACGTTAGGAGAAGGCCCCACAATACTGAGCCCAATGTGTTGGGGTTTTAGTTTATGGTACCAGAGGTACAGGAGCCCGAGACCCACCGAGTCAATCCCGGTGATGCCCATGAAATCCAGGATGATGTGTTGACATCTCATGTCTTTGGTACCGAGGATCAGGTCCCCGATACCAATGGTTGATTGTCGATCAAACCGTCCCGTAAATATGATGACGGTGGATTGGTGATTCAGTTTTTCGCAGACTTGGAGCATATAATCTACCTCTTAATTTGTGGAGCACCAAAATGGGAAGTTTTAATGCGTAGAGTTATATTCAATCTATTCCGGATGGGCCTAACAATTACTCGTTAAGACTAGAGGTAGGTACAGTGATCTTTTGGAACACCTACACACAAAGAAGGACCAACTCATGGAACTACAAAAAATGAAGGGGGATACGTGCTATTTCCAATCGTGGATAAATGAAAGGTCAAGGAGTTGGTAGGGGGGACAACCGGAACCAGGCTCAAGCACTCGAAAACTCTCACCACGCACAGGACTGGCGGCAAACAAGAGGTCAAGACTAAAAACGGTTTTATGATGGAGAAAATTGGCCGCGAGCGGATCAAGGGTCCAATGACTTTCAAGCCTAAACACTCTGATTTCGGACCACAAACTTTAACGCTGGATATTTAATTCATGCAGCGGAGAGCCATTTAAGACTGCTTGTCAGAATGCTAGCATTCCAGCATTCCGATTTCATGATTTCCCGCATACAGGCATCACCGATGGGTGACGGGCGGAGATCCATCATTTGACCCTCTTGCGCATATTCGGGCATGAGACGATGGCTGGTTTTACCCGGTTCAGCAGCTACAGCTACCGCGCGCCTGACCTTCAAGCTGTTGATTCAATTGGTGCCGGAGACCGGGGTCGAACCGGTACGAGCTTGTAAGCCCGAGGGATTTTAAGTCCCTTGCGTCTGCCTATTCCGCCACTCCGGCATCGCACAGATTGGCGACGAGACTGTACCACTCCTTAAAAACCGGTGCAAGATTTTCAGGCAGAAACATCGGTAGAGGATAACCTTATGCATCTCCTAGTCATTTCACTTTTTTCTTTTGGTTTGATGCCCGACGTACAGCTCAAAAAACAAGAGGATGCGAATGTTTCGCATCCTCTTGTTCGGGGCCACTGAGAAGGGTCCTATGAATGCCGAATCCTTAATTGACTCGAACAACCATATGATTCCGCCGATTCTCCTGGAAACAATCCTCACTGTCATTTTGACAAAATGGTCGCTCTTTGCCGTATGAAACAATCTTTATTCGGTCCGGTTGCACACCCAGATTCACTAAATACTCCCGTGCCGCATCGGCCCGCTTTTGACCAAGCACCAGATTATAATCCTGTGTCCCCCTTTGGTCGCAGTGACCCTCAATCGTCAAAGCCTTTCCAGGATTCGCTTGTAACCATTGCGCTCCTTCTTCAAGATACTTGGCGGCGCTGCTAGAAATATTCCAACTGTCGAAGGCAAAATAAATATCCTGCACCTGGCCATGTTGGATCCCCATGGAACCACTAAAATTCGACTCAAATATCGAGCCATTCGTATCGGTTCTCCCAATTCCCACTGAGGCTCCCCCTCGCTGGCCCTGGCCATTGGCAATGCTCGAGTCAGGATCGACATATTCCGGAGAAGGACCGCCATGTTCTTTCTTATAAGTTTCAGCCCAGGTTGCAGGATTCACTCCTCCTTTGGCAGAGCCATCATTGAGAGCCGCGGACTTCGACGGATCACCATAAAAATCCCGGCTATTCTTGCCGTTTCCCAAATAGGCATTTGCCCAAGCTTCTGGATCGGGATTTTGACTGGACGCCCTTCCATTTTCAAATCCAGACACAGATCCATGATTAGGGCCAGATCCATCCACACCGGGGTATTGGTGCCCATAGTTTGAACCACCCTGGGCCATTGTTCTTTCCGCTCCCCGAATTGTTTCTGGATTCGAATTTGGATCTGCCCCATTGACTCTGTCTTGAGAGACACCATTTGGATGCTGGGAAGCCCTGACTCCATTGACCAATCCACCATTTTTACCACTTCCCTCAACTGAGCCGTTGGCTTGACTCATAATTCTATTGGGATCGAATGCATTTCCATCTTCACCTGAAACCATCCCATCCCCTTCCGAGTTGGCCCCAGTTCGGACCGAATGGTTACTACAGCCCGAAGCCATAAGGACACCCAGCATAACCACGACTATTAAGTTGCTACGATTTGGACAAACCCACATGAGATCCTCCTGGTGCAATGGTGACTGTTGGTATCATGAGGTATGGGGAAGGTTAGTCCTTCATCCTCCTATACGGAATAATTCTGGAAAAATCCGCTTAAATCTTGTTCATTCTTCAGCAATAGACACGTGAAAACCTTATCGGTTGCTTTGCAGGAAAGTTAAGGATGCTTCATAACATACGGGATAAGGCCTTATTGAGCACCGTAGCGGGAGCACCACGTATCCGTTCCACCTCAACAACATGAATGAAACGGGAACAAACCGTTCCTCGCTGTATCTGAAAGAAGAAAAGAAAGAGTAATTCCCCGGTCTGGCGGAACCGGGGAATAGGGAAATATATTGAAAGTTTAAGAAGAAATATCGCTGGAATGAGAAATTCTGGGTCAGAGCTTTGACTTTGGATCCTGTAAAATCTCCGATTGATACCAGACCCAGAATTTACCGACCCCCTCCGGCACTGAGGTTTGCGGGTCATATCCCAATAGCCTGCGGGTCTTTGAGATATCGGCAAAAGTGTAGGCGATATCGGCATCTAACATAGGTGCGGGAACGAGCTGTGCCTGGCGCCCTGTTAATTGTTCAATGCCTTTAACAAAGTCAACAAGAAGCACCGGCTCGCCTCGTCCAAGATTCAAAATTTCATACCCCATCGGACGGTCAACCGCCGCAACCAGCCCACTGACAATATCTTCGACATACGTCCAATCTCGATGCATGTTTCCATTGTTATAGAGGGGGACTTCACAGCCGGTGAATATATTATCTAAGACTTTATAGGCCATCATATCGGGACGGCCACGCGGGCCATAGACGGTAAAAAATCGAAAGACGGTACAATCCAAACCATACAAGTGGTGATAGGTATACCCTAGCAATTCACTTGCTCGTTTACTTGCCGCATATGGGGCAAGCGGTTTATCACAGGAATCTTCCGGAACAAAGGGAATGGTCTTGGTATTGCCATACACCGAAGATGTTGACGCAAACACAAACGTTGGAGAAGGTGAATGTTTGCCCTGTGAACCGATCCGTCCCACACACGCATCCAATAAAGCCATCGTTCCCATCACATTGACATCGTAATACAGCACAGGATCATCAATTGACACCCGAACACCCGCCATCGCCGCTAAATGGACAACAGCGTCAAAACGATGATCAGAAAAAAGATGGGCAACCAACTCTCGATCACGAATATCTCCTTTAAGAAACTGAAACGTGCCAGGCCATTTTCCGGTTTTAGCATGTTCGGTTACCTCTCGAAGGTTTTTCTCTTTACGGACAGGATCATAGTAATCATTGAGATTATCAAGACCAATTACTTGATCCCCCCGTCTGACCAATGCTTCCACTGCATGGCTTCCAATAAATCCCGCAGCACCGGTTACCAATATCGTTTTACCCACGGACACTCCTTCATGTTGCTTAAAGGGTTCATATTTGGCACATCTTCTCGCTGACTTTCAAATTGATACACTTCTGCAGTAATTTTTCTCGGCAACTACCGTGTGGTGCTTGATAAGTAAGGGCACTCATAGGTCGATTATCTCTAACTCTTGATCACTTAATTTACCTGATCAGACTTTCGTCAAATTGACGACCAACCCCATATTCACTTGAGGGACCTCTATTCCATTGTTACAATGGAGAATGCTCGACCCTATTGTGTGTGGGATCGTCAAAGATCCCGAAACCCTAGAAACTACCGACCTAGGAACCGGAAAAGATTTCGAAGCCGAAGTCGTTGTCTACAATTGTGATTGTCATACCTACCAACAAGTCGTCAGTCTTTTTTGTCAAGTGATTCCCGGGATGACCCCCAAAAAAGCCTTTGAATTAGCCTGGCAGATTGATCACCACGGAAGTGCTATTGTCTTTCAGGGTGACATAAAAAACGCTGATGTAATTGGAAAGCAGCTGGCAGCGGGTGGCTTGCGAGTTGAAGTTCGCTACTGAATTCTGACACCACACGACAGAATCGTCTACTTTCCCAAGTTATTTTTTCTTCACGCGGGCCGGTCTCGCAGACAAGGCAGATGTTTTTTTGGATTTGCCGCCTGGAACAGATTTTTTATTTTTTCCAACTTTGGGGGCAGTTTGTACGGGCTTCTTGTCTGTGGGCTTTGCCCCTTTGACCTTTCCAATTTTCTTGATGGGCAATCCCGACTTCATTTTTGACTCTTGCACTGAATTGTGGGGTAAGGGGGCAGGCGTCATGTCTCCTGGAGAAGCTCTAGAATTTTTTCCTAATTTCTTCACGCCTTTGCCCGTGCCTTTCCCTGAGGTTCCTGTTGGGGTGGGCAAAGGGAACGATGGGAGTTTCTTTTTTTTCAAAGCGTCACCTGAAAAAACACGAACTTGATACAATTCGAATAACGATTCAACCGCCTTTTGATCTCCTTTCCGTGCAAGCGTGAGAAGGCGACGGCGTTGATTCATTTCTTCTTCTTCCGTATGGGAAGTGACTCGCCGTTCCATGCTCAACTCCTTTCCTTTTCGCGAAATCAAACTTTCTGACATTCCACTGCAGGCCGCATCTTACACTAAACCACATGACATTGGCAATATTCCCTAATGAACATTTCTAGGCATTAGAAAGTAATTTTTAAAAGGAAAAATGCACGTGAATTTTGTTCAAACCGATGTTTGGGAAAATCATCAAAAAGAGTTCAGGTTATAGAATTAAAACATGGCAGAATAGCCTTTGATCTTTTTCGTGAATGAATTTAATGGCCTTTCTCGAAAAAGATGAGCCCCTCATTTCTGAGTCGGCCATGATGTTAAGGAGAAACTTTAGACATGATTGCCCATTCTCATCAGAGAATATTCGCAAATTGAATCGTTTCCCTAAAGACGAACCTACAGAGAACCTTCGCCTACCCCTTTCTATCCCGATCAACATCTGCTTGATTGACAGGCCAAAGAAACCATCGATATAGTGTTTTGACTTTCCCCATTGAATTTTCAAAGAAATTCCCATTTTGTGCTGCTTCGTTCATTCTTATCCAAAGGCTATTCTGATGACCCAACGCACCACCCCCTATGACATTGAACAAATTGGATATACCCTTGTGCGATTCAATAGTACAGGAATATTTGAAACGCACAAAGACCACATGGTAGATCCCTATGCCGATACACGACCCCCTAAGGGCCCGCAGGTGGAGGGCATTCAATTCGCCCCACAAGAGGCCAACAAAATCTTACCGGCTATGGTCCTCCTGCATGATCGTTATGGACTCACGTCCCACATTCAGGAATTAGCGAAAGGCCTCTCCTGTCAAGGGTACGTCGTCTTGGTTCCCAATTTGTATGTGAGACAGGGCGGGATGGTGACGGCCAATGCTGAAGTGGCCAATGCCTTAATGGAGCGAGTCAATGAACAACAAGCCTTGCAGGATATCAACGCCAGCTTTGAATTTCTCAACGCCAACCTCACAGAAGATTCCTTATTGGAAAGAACCACCCGAAACGCCCATGCAGTGATCGGGTTTGGCATGGGGGGAACCCTGGCAATAAAAACTGCCGCGCATCGGCGTCGTCTCCAGGCCGCAGTGGCAATCTCTGGGACTTTGCCAACCGATCTTCAATTGGCTCAACGATTGTATTGCCCTCTCTTACTCCAGACACCAGGACAAAGCGATCTCAATTCGGCAGAAGAACGTGACCAGTTTTGCCAAATGGCCAATGAAGCTGGGAAAAAGATCGAAGTTCGATCTTATCCTGAAGCTTCTGATGAATTCTGGCAAAGTAGCACTCCTAGCTACCGGGCATCAGATATGGAAGAAGCCTTGCAGACCTCAATAGACTTCATCAATGCGATCATCAACAAAACCATATAAGCATCAATTTGATTTTCGAAAACCATGGCCGACTCGTTTCATCAATTCATCCCTACCGAGCACTAACGCTTACATTGAGAAATCTCATGGCTTGGCGTGGCAATCGAACTATATGGTTGATTCTCTGGCTTATTGGCGCCCACATTTTTATTTTCAGTTCTCTTTCCCCCGCATTTGCCAATCAGGGATCAACCGGGATCCCCTTGTCCTTCCTTAAGGAATACCGTACACAAATTCTCCAGCTTGACTCTGATGACGCTGCCTTAGCCTTCTTCAATTCCACAACCACCATAGGGGCTAGAGACTCTCGTATTTACAGGAATTCACATTCGAGACCTACGCAGTTGAACCTGCCACCAGAGATCATCGAGGCCGTTATTAGCTACTTAAAATTTCTGGCAGTCTCCAACCAGGCGCAATTATTTCGAGAGATCCTTGTAAAGCCAACAACAGGCATCCCACCACTTTCGGACGTCCTTCCGGGTGAAGCGCACCTGCAATGGATCATGACCCACTCCACCCTTCAAGGCTTGAAATTCATACTTGATGGCTATAGACAAGTATCAGCCTGGTCTCACATGACGACTTCCCACCCCGTCCCTCCTGACGAAGAGTTTGCCAAATTTGCTTCATATTACGACCAAACTTATCAGGATTGGGATGAAAGCCCAGAATCCTGGACAAGCCTTTTTACACAGCACGGCCCAAAAGGTATCGAGGATCGATTACTCGAGTATTGGCAAACATCTAATCACCCAGCCGATACGCACCACCCCTTCCTTCCCATTCAAGATGCCTATACCCAACACTACATCGAAATCCGGCTCTTACCGATGTTTAGAATGAGCCTGCTCACCAAAACCAGCGAGTTGGAGGCCACGGCGTATGGGAAAGCATGGGAGGCCTGGCAAAAAATTCAGCAGTGGCAACAACAGGAACAAACCAATTCTGCCAGTACTCGGCTATGCGGAACCTGGCGATGGGTGGTACATAACCATCAAAACCATGGGGATCGTAAAATGACCGTCACCTTTTCGCCCCCTGACCAATCCTCACCGTCTCAAATTGCCCCATCCGCCATTGAGATTCACGGGGATACGGTCTATCTCAAATGGACCTTTCCCCAAGGAGTTCAGGAAGATAGTTTGCTCCTCAGCAACAATGACTCCCATCTTGAAGGCACCTTCAAAAACTCCCTCGGCCCTCATGGCAGTATTTCGGGTAAACGTTTGTCAACCTGCCAACCCTAGCCTTTCTTCCCGTTTCGTTTCACCTTTATCTCTCTTCCGCATTCTCCGAAAAGGTGTAAAATATCTTTAGGAGGGAAAGAGGATGATCGCCCATGATTCATTAGAATCTGACATTCGGCGTATTGGACAGACATTAGCGAAAAATGCTCGCCACCATACTCCAGGATTTTGGGATCACCGCTGGTGGACGTCACTTCTCTTAGACTGGGGAACCCGTGATGAACAGTTCAAGGTGCAGCTGTTTCGCTTTATTGACGTCCTTCCCTCCCTTCAGACGGACGCACAATTTGTGCGTATCCTGAAGGAATACTTTCAAGACCTACCGTCTCTCCCCGGTCCCCTGAAGTGGGCACTTGGTCGGTTTTCAAACAATTCGCTTACAGCCCAAGTGGGCACACGGATATTGCGGCGCCAGTTTCTGAAAATGGCCTACACGTTTATGGCAGGGGAAACCGTCAACCACGCTATCCCCACGCTCACACAACTTTGGCATGCAGGAAGTGCGTGTTCGCTTGATTTGCTTGGAGAATCCACGGTCAGTGAGGAGGAGGCTGATCATTATCACACGCGATGCCTTCAGACGTTGACCCAATTACATGAAGTCATCCCACAATGGAATCATCAACCTCTATTAGAAACCGATCATCTCGGCTCTCTTCCCAGAATCAATCTTTCCATCAAACTCTCCGCCTTATATTCGCAATTAGATCCGATTGATCCTGAGGGCAGTTATGCAGGCGTTGCCCCCCGCCTACGCTCGATCCTGGACCTTGCACAGGCCCTGCCGGCCTCTCTCACGTTTGACATGGAGCAGGCCGAATTGGAGCCGATCACTCTTGGGGTCTTTATGCGTGTATTTTCTGAACCGGCCTACCAACACTTTCCGCATGCAAGCATTGCCATACAAGCCTACCTCAAACACAGTAACGACACGTTCGATACTCTTCTAGCATGGGGAAAACAGCGAAATACTCCATTTGGTATTCGCCTCGTCAAAGGCGCCTACTGGGACTCTGAAGTTATTCGCTATCAACAACAAGGTTGGCCCATCCCCGTCTATCTAAAGAAAACGGACACCGATGCGAACTACGAATACCTTGCTCACCGGATTCTGGAACATCGAGCCTTCATTCGCCCGGCTTTTGGCTCGCACAATATTCGAACATTAGCCATGGTCCGGGCGATGGGAGACTCGCTTCATCTCCCGCCGGGAACGTTTGAATATCAGATGTTGTATGGCATGGCCGAGCCTCTACGTGATGCCGTGGTGGAACAAGGATTTCGACTTAGGGTCTACGCCCCCATTGGGGAACTTCTCCCTGGTATGGCCTATCTCGTACGTCGCTTATTGGAAAATACCTCCAATGAAAGCTTCATTCGACGCCAATATGAAACTGCCGAGTCACTTGATCATCTGTTATTGTCTCCCTCGAACGGGGACAGGAATGGAGAGGAGGCGATATCTCTGGAAATTCAGTCGGAAGCCACATTACTTGATGAAAACAATCCTGACAGATTCGTCAACGAACCACATTCGGATTTTTCTCAACAGAACGTACAACGAGATTTCTCTCTCGGCCTTGCACACATCGCCCCTCTCCTGGGACAGATCCATTCCTACCCCCTTCCGACCCCCATGCCCTGGCTTGGGCCAGAACTGATCTCGACTAATCCCAGTTTTCCTGACCAAATTATTGCCAAATTTCCAACTCTATCTCCTGAACAAATTGATTCCATTGTCCAGCGCGCCCACGCCCATATGAGCACCTGGGGAAAAATCCCTTCGCGCACCCGTGCGCGGATTTTATTTCATGCAGCCGAGCTGATGCGACAACGCAGGTCTGAATTAGCCGCTTGGGAAATATTGGAAACCGGTAAGCCATGGCGGGAAGCCGATGCGGACGTCGCTGAAGCCATCGATTTCCTGGAATTTTATGGACGGGAAATGATTCGTCTGGGCATTCCGGAGCGGCTAGGAACAGAGCCAGGAGAACACAATCAACGGATTTTCCAACCACGAGGGTTGGCCGTGGTGATTTCGCCGTGGAATTTTTCGTTAGCCATCCCCACCGGTCTTGTTTCGGCGGCCTTAGTCGCTGGAAATGTTGTTCTATTTAAACCATCCGAGCGCTCACCGATGATGGGGTATCACCTCTTCATGCTGCTCAGGGAAGCAGGGTTACCTGAAGGCGCCTTGCAGTTTCTGCCCGGTGGACCTGACGTGGGACAGGCCCTTGTCAAACACCCCAAGGTCCACCTCATCGCCTTTACAGGATCACAAACCGTCGGATTGAATATTATTCAAGAGGCCAGTCACGTGTCGGCTGGGCAAAGACATATCAAACATGTCATTGCCGAAATGGGCGGAAAAAATGCCATTATTGTTGATGAAACGGCCGATTTGGATGAAGCCGTGGTGGGAGCGTTAGCCAGTGCAACAGGCTACCAAGGACAAAAATGCTCCGCCTGTTCTAGAATTCTTATCTTAAAGGAGGTGTTTCCCCAATTTCTTGAAAGGCTTAAACAGGCGGCTTTAAGCATTCCGATTGGTCCACCGGAACACCCTGGGAACCGTATGGGACCGCTTATTGATCGAAGGGCCTTGGAACGAGTTCGGCACTTTGTGGACCTTGGGAAAACGGAAGGCACCTGCATTCTTGATCGCCAACTCGAGGGACCTGGGTATTTTCAAGGGCCGGTGATACTGGCAAATCTGCCACCTTCCCACCCGGTCGTTCAGGAAGAAATATTCGGCCCGGTTATGGTTGTATTAAAGGTTTCCACAATTTCGGAGGCATTGGAATTAGCCAATGATTCCCCTTATGCCCTGACTGGAGGGATATTCTCACGCAGTCCTGCCAATATTCAACTGGCTCGTGACACATTTGATGTAGGGAATTTGTATATTAACCGACCGATTACCGGATCATTAGTGAGCAGGCAACCCTTTGGAGGGCATCGGTTATCAGGAATCGGCCGGAAGGCCGGAGGAAGCGGGTATCTTGAGCAATTCATGGTGGAAAAGGTGATTACGGAAAACACGCTTCGCCGTGGCTTCGCTCCGACTCAATAAGGCGACATCAGATGCCACGGTCACCTTTTCTAATTCCTCAATCACTTCGACCATGCGTTCATTCTGACTACGAATGGAAGGAATGGTTTGGCGTTCAATGTATTTGAGCAATCCCACTCCTCGAGCAAACCAGGCTGTCATCGTATCCGTTCCTTGAATCGACTCCCCGCTCTCAGACAAGTGAACCTTCATGATCATTTTGGCTTCAAGACGAATGGCTTCCTGATATATGCCAGCCGGTACGACCACAGTATCCTGCCCCTGAACAGACACGGTTGCCACAATATCCACCGTTTCTTTTTCTCCATCACGATCCACATCCATGCCAAAATCCAACCCGGTCCGGTGAAATTGCTCAAAAGAACTGGGTACCTCTAAGGGAAATCGAACGATTTGATAGGGCACCAGTTGGCGCTCCAACGTCGTGCCGGGTTTCGATCCATAATATCGGATCCCTGCAACATCCCGGAAATAATAACTATCCGACGGCCCTTGATTCCCAGGATTGGTATCGTTGAAAACGGTGACCTTCACTCCTTCTAGGATTTCGGTCCCTATAACTTTTGAAACATTCGTAAACCGTGAATTCTCATTCTTAATCTGGACCATGCCCCCTTCGATCATCGTGCCCTGATACACCCATTCATTCCCTACCTGATCAGGAAAATACTCATGACTGTTATCTATTACAATTTTCGTGGAATCAGCGGAATAGACCGTGCCTGGGAGAAACACCAGGGAAAGGCCAAGTACAACCAAGGTTCCAGTTGTGGACAAAATTCCACGCGATGTAAATGAATTTTTCATAGGCAGAAAGTGATGTGAACCTACCATAGGATCATTAAAACCGGCAAGACATCAACCAAGATCAACCTATCCAGGCCGCATTCATCGTGAAAACCCCCAATTTTGCTTGACAGACTGTGCAATGATTGACAATTTCTCTTCCCTATGCAGTACTAGAAACCAAGGAGACCCAATGGCAATCAATGCAGAACGATCCCAAGTCAGTCCAATACCACCCCCTCATCTCGCTTCTACACTTTTTGTATGATGTGGCGGGAATGACACGTGGGGGCGCCCAGATATGAACGAACCTTTTTGCCAAACACCTGAGGACAAGGTGAGTACCCGTTCGAACGTCATGGTGTTTGGCGGATCCGGAATTATCGGTGGAGCCATTGCGAGGGTGTTCGGACGCCAGGGTTGGAGAGTAGGTCTTCATTACCATCAACATCAAACTGTCGCAAAAGAAACCGCCGCCGTGATCACGAAGGCCGGAGGGGAAAGTTATCTGTATCAAGCCGACGTCACCAACAGCTCGCAAATTCAGACTATTCTTCAGGAATTCATCCAATCCCATCATTCTCTGAATGTCATGGTGTGGGCCGTGGGGATGGGCCCTTCGAAGCTCCTAGTCAAAACCTCCCCTGAGGACTGGACCAGGATTCTTCATACCAACCTGACCGGTGCCTATACCGTACTTAAAGCCATGGCCCCCGTCTTTGAACAACAAAATAATGGGTCCGTCATTTTGGTAGGCTCTCTTTCTGGTGAACAAGGCGTAGCAGGACAAGCCGCCTACGCGGCGTCTAAGGCAGGACTGGTTGGATTGATGCACACAGTGGCAAAGGAGTGGGGGCCCTTCAATATTCGAGTGAATATGGTATTCCCAGGCTGGCACCTCTCACCCATATCAAAACCGGGATGGCATGCGGCCATGGAGCTCCGCAACCACACGCTCCACAGAACTCCTTCTCTACAAAATGTGGCCACGTCTATCTATCACATGGCCCTATCGCCTGATACGTCTGGACAAATATGGAATCTGGACAGCCGGACTTGGTAATTCTTTCCATTCGTCAACCTTTCCGTAACCATGAGCACTCACCCTGACCATCTCGCCATATTCATAACCGCGACCGACACCGGGGTCGGAAAAACAACTATCACGGCGTCTCTGGTTCTGGGGTTGAAAAAACAAGGGTATCAAGTGGGTGTCATGAAGCCGGTCGAAACCGGTATCGATCCCCAACAGACAGAAACTTCCGATACAGTCCGTCTTCAAAGTCTACTCTCCCCTCCTCCTCCCTTCGCGTCAATCTGTCTCTATGCCTTTCCTCAGCCCATTGCACCGTTAACTTGCGCGCGCGAGACTGGAACAACCATTGAGCTTGCGCGTATTGCCACCGCCTTTCATCTCCTCAGACAACAGCACCCGGTGTGTCTCGTGGAAGGGGCTGGAGGCTTACTTACTCCACTCTCACCAACGCACACCATACGAGACCTGATCGCGACTCTGAATCTTCCCGCTCTCGTAGTCGGCCGGACAAGCCTGGGCAGCGTGAACCATATGCTCCTGACTTTGGAAGCATTGAAGGGTGCCGGGATTAAGCCGTGTGGAATCGTCCTGAATGATCCCCTGTCTACAACTCAAACCGAGAGGTTCATTCAGCAGCGCACCTCCACGATTCGTCTGATTCAAGAATGGTCGGAAGTGCCGGTATTTGGCCCCTTGGAGTTTCAAAAAACCATGCAGAGGGATTGGCGAATGGGAGTGGAAACCCTAGCCGAGCATCCTGAAATGCAACGGTTGGCCAGGCATATTATTGAAACTCAGCCATAAACTGCGCCAGGACCCTAGGCCGATCAACCGCATCGAGTATGGCCGAAGCCACCGCCACGCCATTGGCCCCCGCGCCTTGGAGTGCCGGAACGGAACCGGGAACAATCCCACCAATGGCAATGATGGGAAGAGCGGTCAGGCTTCGAACACCAGCCAGTCCTTGAATACCAACGACCGGCTCATGATTCGCTTTGGTTCTCGTTGAAAAAATAGGGCCGAACCCTAAATAATCCGCACCTTCTTCAGTAGCCAATCGCACCTGTTCAGGACTGTGTGTCGAAACCCCAATCAACATTTTCTGTCCAACGACTTTCCGCGCAAGATGCAGGGGAAGGTCGCCCTGACCAAGGTGTACACCATCGGCCTCGAGAGCTAACGCCAAATCACAGCGATCATTCACAATAAACGTCATGCCCCTTTCTGCCGCCACCTTTCGAAGGGCAAGGGCCGCTTCATAGGCCTGTTTCATCGATCCGGTTTTATTGCGATATTGCACCAACTTGACCCCAGCTTCGCCAGCCTGTTGAAGGACCTCCAGCAATGAACATCTCGAGGCCCAGTGGTCATCCACAATGAGATAGAATCGTGAAAAAATATCAGGAGGAAAAATGCGCGGAGTATGAACTGCGGTCATGGGGACTGTAAAGCAACAAGCCGGTCCAAAAATCGAGTCGACACTGGACCCTTCTGGAAATCAGGATGATCAAGAATCCGTCGATGGAGAGGAATGCTGGTTTTAATTCCGTCAATTACAAATTCATCCAACGCGCGTCTGGTTCGAGCTATGGCTTCATTTCGATCTCGCCCAAAAGCAATAAGCTTCGCAATCATCGAGTCATAATAGGGATGGACAATACCGGTTGTATCCATGGCCGTATCGACGCGTATTCCTGGTCCACCTGGGGGACAAAATTTTGTGATGGGTCCGGGGCTAGGGGTAAATCGGTCCGGACATTCGGCATTGATTCGGCATTCGATGGCATGTCCGGTCAATTGAATATCCTTTTGTCGGTAGGACAGTTCCTCACCGGCGGCAATGCGAATTTGCTCCTTAATCAGATCAACTCCCGTCACCATTTCGGTGACCGGATGCTCAACTTGAATTCGCGTATTGACTTCCATGAAATAAAACTTTCCACTTTGATCCATGAGAAATTCAACAGTTCCGGCGTTTCGATATTTCACGGATTTGATGGCTTCGACAGCAACCTGTCCCATTTTTCGTCGCAACGTGTCGTCCAACGCTGGAGAGGGGGATTCCTCCAACACCTTTTGATAGCGCCGCTGTATGGAACAATCTCGTTCATGAAAATGCACAACATGCCCATGGTTATCCGCCATAATCTGAAATTCAATGTGTCGTGGATCTTCAAAAAAACGCTCGAGATACACGCCCCCGTGACCAAAGGCTGTTTGCGCTTCTAATTGGGCGGACTCGATCGCCTGGGTCAACTCTTCTTCATGCCAGACCACCCGCATGCCACGCCCTCCGCCACCGGCTGAGGCTTTCACAATGACCGGAAACCCAAGCTTTTTGGCAATAGCGACGCACGTTTTGGAATCGTCAATTTCACCATCGCTCCCGGGCAATACAGGGATCCCCCGCTTCTTCATGTGGGCCCGGGCTTTTGATTTATCGCTGAGTAAGGCAATATGCTCTGAGGTGGGCCCAATAAAGGTAATCCCAATCGATTCGCAGACTTCCGCAAAATGCGCATTTTCAGCCAAAAACCCGTACCCTGGGTGAATCGCATCCACTCCGGTAATCTCCGCGGCACTCAATACATTCGGGATATTCCGGTAGCTCAGTCCACCTTCGGCAGGTCCGACGCATACATGCTCGTCTGCATAACGGACATGGAGTGATTGGGCATCAACGTCGGAATGGATCGCAACAGTGCGAATGCCCAACTCCCGGCACGCTCGATTCACCCGCAGGGCAATTTCTCCACGATTGGCAATCAATATTTTTTTAAACACGTCGTATCCTTAGATAAAAAGACTCGAGGGAAGCATCTTATTCTTCAAGAGAAACGGACTTTTCGCATTCCCCTTCAGAAAAAACCAGAGTTCAAGACCCGGACAATGGATCAATTAAATAGAGTGGTTGGCCGAACTCAACGGGAGTCGTGCTTTCTACGAGAATTTTTACAACTTTTCCATCGGTTTCTGCCTCAATTTCATTCATCAGTTTCATGGCTTCGACAATACAGAGCACCTGCCCTTTTTTGACGATATCACCTTCCTCGACATAGGGATCCGTATCAGGAGAGGGGGAACGATAAAAGGTTCCCACAATGGGCGAGGTCACAGTCAAGAAATGTGCGGGTTCGGAGGAGAGGAGAGGAACCGGTTGGTCCTGGAAAGAACCAGCCTCTACGGTCCTTGATACGTCTACCTGTTGGGAGGAAGCCGGCACATGATCCCGCCTAATGCGTATTCGCACACCTTTTTTTTCGAATTCCAACTCGGTCAGGTGGTACCGGTTTAACACTTCGACAAGGTCTTCGATTTCTCTTCTGGATGAATCAGCCATAATCTCCTATTTCGTGTATATCTGAAGAACAGGAATTCCGGATTACCGTGCCCGTTCTACATAGGTGCGCGTCCGCGTATCAATTTTAATAACTTCTCCGGATTCCAGATAGAGAGGAACTTTTACCGAGGCCCCGGTCTCGACAGTTGCCAACTTAGTCCCACCGGATGCCGTATCTCCCCGGATACCGGGATCGGTTTCCACGACTTTTAACTCCATAAACACGGGCAACTCTACCGCGATCGGCTCATCATGATACAGTAAAATTTTGACGACGGTATTTTCTTTGAGCAAATCGACGTTTTCGCCCAATTGGTTTTTAAGATAGGTAAACTGCTCAAAACTACTAATATCCATAAACGCATATTCTTCCCCAGCGTTATAGAGAAACTGCATGTCGCATTCCTCAAGATTGGGTTCGTCGAATTTTTCTCCGGAACGAAATGTACGATCAATAACATTCCCTGTTTTATAGCCCTTCAATTTTGTTCGAACAAAGGCTCCGCCTTTACCGGGTTTTACATGTTGAAATTCCACAATATAATAGGGTTGCCCATCAAGTTCCAAGCGAGCCCCATTTCGAAAATCTGCAGTCGTAATCACGGCATCAAACTCCTCATACAATAAACGTGAACAGAAATGTTAGCGGTGTGCTGGGATAGTCCGCTGAAGTGCATCAACCAACGCTCTCAGTCCAAGCAGATAACTTTGTGGTCCAAATCCCGAGATTTGCCCAAGCGAAACCGGGGCAAGGTAGGACCGCCGACGAAAACTTTCCCGGCGATGGATATTCGATAGATGCACTTCGACCATAGGAATTCCCACGCCCACAACAGCATCTCGCAGGGCAATACTGGTATGGGTATAGGCAGCAGGATTAAACACCAACCCCTCAAATTGTGTGTTGGCCTCCTGGATCCAGGTGACCAATTCCCCTTCCAGATTGGATTGACGGCTCTCGACCGAGACCCCTAAATCCATTCCCAATTTTTTCAGTGACGCATTCACCTCATCCAAGGTGATGGTTCCATAGAGATCCGGCTCGCGAGTTCCAAGTAAATTCAGATTAGGCCCATGTAATACCAAAATATTCACTAGGTATTTTCCATAGATAAATGGCGTTGGCGAGGATTCAGAATATCTAGGACACAGACATCGTTGGACTGGTGGAGTCTGGGAAAGACGGAATGCGTGAAATTCTAGCAGCGACGGACGAAGGGGTCAACGGAATTTGACGCACTTTCTAAGTTAAGCGACCTCCTGTACGATCGAGTAGAACCCGTCTCAGCTCAACCATTGCCCAGGTGTCCCGGCCACAATATTCATGTAAGGCTTGGGCAATATGAGCACGCTCCATTAAATCCGTTTCATGAAAGACCATTTTCTGGTACATGACCGCAGCCACCGCCCCATTTTGAATCGTTAAATCATCGTAAGCCAAGGCAGGCACCAAAGCTGGCAGGACGGTTTTAATAGAGTAGGATCCGTGAAAGTCCGGATGATAATAATGTTCCTGGATGACCGAAAGAAGATCCCACAACCGGCGAACCACCTTCGATAGGACGGGCTTCAGTTGAGGCAGCACATCACCCAGTGCAAAAAGCAAAAACCGTTCATACTCCGAATAGACACAAATGGTTCCGGCATCTCCTACGCTTTCCAACAGACTCAAGGCCACTTCTTCGCGAGGGTCCCGGCCATCTGTGCAGAGATAATGATGATGAACGATTGTGCCATCAGGATATTCAATATGGTTAGACCACTGAAAGGGAATCGGACGATACGGACGAGTATGGGGAAAGGCCGGGATCGCCGGCATAAACGTCTCAAAATCCAAATGATGAACCGGAAACCTGACGGATTGCAGCCGGGGCCGAAGTAGAGGTGAGATCCATTCCACATTATCCTTCACTCGTTGCTGAGTTGCAGACAACTGAATATGGTCGGGAATCTCATCAATGGTTTCAATCCCCTCCTCCAGCAGGAGGGTTTGTAATTTCGAGCTGCCAGGCAGATGAAACACCCAACGCTGAGACTTCTCTTTCGTACAATGGTTCCAAAAGGGGCATTCATAGGGCTGATGGCAATGGCTATCCGGGACAACGGCAGGTGGCGTCGGCTGTTCCAATGTCATCCACATATCTTCAAGCTGTGCCTGAATCAATGGCCGACGTGCCTCCACTTCCTCGGTCTTATTTTCCAAAACAAACATTTCTTCTAAATTCAGGTCTCCGCCAAGAAATGAATACTGAGTATTCAGATGCATCAAAAAACACCCGCTGACTTGAATGCCCGCGCCTTCCAGCACTGCAGCTTGAATGGCCAGATCGTCTAGATGCGTGGCTTTCACCTTCGATGTCGCCTTCACTTCAATCAAGCGCCACCGCGTGGCATCAATTCGTTCTAAGATGTCAACCCGAACCAAAATGCCTTGCCAGACAAACGCTCCTTCAAATAGGGACGGGATGCCTTCATCCTTTACGAGCTCACTGGTGCGAAGGAGCGCTGCAGGAATTTGACGGTGTGTGTGTTCAACCAGAACGCCATGAGGAAAACATTGACGGGCAACGACCCCAACGTCGGTGCCCATATCCATAATGGCCCGGCGATCCGGTGTAGGCGGTGTGGCTAATTCTGGCGAATGGATTTCCAAATACAACCGCTTGGCACATTGCAAGCCCGCAAGAAAGCGGCTTTTGGATAAACGATGTGTTGAAACGGATCGGCCCAATTTTTCTGATCCGGAAATGAGGGGGATAGGAGAAATTGGGTTCATGGGATTAACGACGGCACACCAGAATAATGCTGAATATTCCATTCTAAAACGTCATTTTTAGGCATTTTTTGCACCCATCCAGGATTCGATGATGAGAGCATACTGCTCAATTTTTTCATCCCATGCAACATGCCTTATTATTTATTCCTCCCGGGACATTTCACAGAAAAACCCGACCAGATTACCTTTATCCCCATTATCCTGTGGAAAACACCATCCTTTGAGCCCCAACATATAAAACTCCTAAAATGATCTATGGCATTCCATTTCACCATACAATGGCATAACTATTTGTTTTTTATCATCTTTAACATTATTCTTGCCACAAATTGCCAATAACCCTACATACAAATAAACGGCCAATTCATGGCGATTTAAAAAAATTCAAGAAGATATTTTATCCACAAAAGCTGTGGAAGATCTCTGCATAAATCTGTTTATAACCCGACCAAATCCGCCATCTACGCACCTCTCAGCAAAACGCCTTAATAGCAGGCACTTTTGCTCAAGAACCTCGAGTACTCAGTTCAGATTTCGATTCTTCCACTCCATTTTACAATAGCCGCATTCCAACCGTATCAGCGAATCGCCGTCCCTTTTGGGTTAATTGCACACCTGTGTCCATCTGAAAAAGATAATCCTCTTTCACCAATGCTTCAAAAGATGTTGCCCATACTTCGTCTTGAGATGCCTGTTGAATCCAATCAATTGGCACGCCTTCAAGCAAACGCAACCCGAACACTATACGTTCTTTATCTTGTTGAGCCCGTGACAACCGTTCTCTGTTGGCAATGGGCAACTGCCCGGCCCCCAGGCGCTTCGAATACTGTTCGATACTGGGCACATTGCCATAGCGGATTTCTGAGACATACGATTGGGCACTCGGGCCTAATCCCAAATATTCCAATCCTCTCCAATACCGAAGATTATGTTGACAGGCACCCCCTGGCTTCGCCCAATTTGAAAGTTCGTATCGAGACAACTGCAGTGGCTCCAGTTGGGTTTCAGCCTGCTGCAGAAAACCCGCCTCATGATCCGGGTCCATCACTTCAAATAGCCCGCGCCGGAATTCCGTGTAAAATCGAGTCCCTTTTTCAAGTGAAAGCGCATACAAGGACAAATGAGAAGGATCCAGCTCCAGAGCCTGGGTCAGAGTCATTTCCCATGACAGCACTGTTTGGCCAGGGATCCCGTAGATGAGGTCAAGATTGATATTGGCAAATCCAGCCTGTTTCGCTATCTGTATGCCGGATATGACTTCCTCCATGATTCCTGAAAGTCCCAACATTGTCCGTTCCTGTTGATCAAAGGATTGGACTCCTATACTCACACGGGTCACGCCCGCCTGCTGAAGAAAATCGGCATACTGATCCGTGAGAGATTCCGGTGTCGCTTCGACGGTAATTTCACACTGTTCCGAGAGGGAAAACCCAGATTTGATGCTGGAAAAGATTGTTGCCAACTGTCCAGGATGTAAGACTGTGGGCGTCCCCCCTCCGAAATAGACCGTAGACACGGTTCGCTCACGCATTCCGGGTTGGCTCGCATACAGAGCGATCTCTCGTTCAATGGCCTCTAGAAATTGATCCACCCGTTGCTGGTCATGGAGGACAAGATAAAAGGCACAAAAATGACATCGTTTCTTACAAAAAGGAACGTGCAGATAAATACCAAGATCGCCCGCAACCCCATCGGGTTCGCCTAAGCGCTCACTTTTCTGTTCCATAACACTCATCTCATCTTGGACTTCATCTATCGTTCAACCAATTCCAAACCATTGCCTAGAGTTTAAAGTACGGGCATCCATAAGGAACCCAAGCCCCAGCTTGGAAGGGTGAAAGGACAAATATGGATATTGGCAGCCATCACCCTATTTTCCGTCATGATGGCGTTCTCGATAGACAGGACACATCCCCTTGCACTGAAGAAGGCTGGTGACCTCCGTAACCATTTTTCGATTGCCACAAACATACGCCGCCAGATGGTCTACATTCGGAAACTCCTGGAGCAGATGCGTCACGCGCCCTCTTTTTCCCCTCCAATGATGACCAGGTTGAGACAGAGTCAGGGTAAAGGAAAAATTTTTAAAGCAATCGGCCCACTTTTGCAACTCGTCCAAATAGTAGATATCCGACTCACTTCGAAGTCCCCATAGTAAGGTCATGGACTGAGGACAAGATTGCTCAAAGAGACTGGACAACATAGACCATAACGGTGCAATGCCGGTTCCCGTCCCAATAAATAACAGGTCTCGTTCAGGGTCCTCATGAAGGTGAAATGAACCAAAAGGACCGGAACAGTCAAGTTCTTCACCAACCGAATGCTCCAACGCAAAAGTCGCGCCCTTTCCTTTTTCTCCGGCATTAAAGAGTAATACGAGCTGATGAGAGGAACTGGGAAGTGAAGCCAGCGAATAGTATCTCAGGTAGGAGAGGCCAGACGCTCCATAAGGGATGGTCACAGCAATTGATTGACCCGGGAGAAATTCTAAGGTCGGGCTATCCACTAACTCCAAGATCAATTCTCGAACATCCTGAGTCAAATGCCGAACGCGAAGAACCTTGGCCCGAAATCGTCTGGGGGTCATGCCTAGGAATGTAGAGAATCTTGTGACATCTGGCAAGAGCCTCACATCGAGATTTTCTCCATCAGGGCAGAGAAATCAACACTGGGATGCTCCTGACACTCGTTTTGTCTTATTTAGGAAATGCTGTCTGGGGTTTCAGAGGATTGTGCTGGTTAATGCGATTTCTCAAAAACGGTGAGGACCTCACAGGTCAACGGAACCGGCGAGATCCAATAAAAAGGCATAGATCATCGCGGTTTCCTCATAACGTTTAAACCGGCCGGAGGCTCCGCTATGACCTGCATCCATATTAGTTCTGAGCAAAAGGCGTTGTTGATCGGTCTTCAGCGCCCGCATTTTCGCCACCCATTTTGTCGGCTCCCAAAATTGTACTTGTGAGTCGTGCAAACCTGAAGTCACCAAAAGGTGAGGATACGACCGGGGTTGAAGATTATCGTAAGGCGAATAGGAAAGCATGTACTCATAAAACTGTTGTTGGTTGGGATCCCCCCATTCATCATATTCTCCGGTCGTCAGTGGGATATTGGGATCTAACATCGTGGTCACCACATCTACAAAAGGAACCTGGGCCACCACACCATGAAACAATTCAGGCCGCATATTCATAATTGCCCCCATCAACAAACCACCAGCACTTCCACCCAGAGCGAATAATTTTTGAGGTGCGGCGTACCCTTGTTGAATAAGAAATTCGGCACAGGCGATAAAATCCGTGAAGGTATTCTTCTTGTATAAGAGCTTACCGTTTTCATACCATTGTCGGCCTAGCTCCTCCCCACCTCGAATGTGGGCTAGCGCATAGACAAAGCCACGATCCAGCAAACTGAGACGGGGGGAGCTAAAGCTTGCATCCATGCTCGCACCATAAGAACCATAGCCATACAATAACAGAGGATGCGTGCCATTCGGGGCAAAACCTTTTCGGTAGACCAGGGATATAGGAATGGAGATACCATCTGGCGTTGAAGCAAAAAGACGTTCCGTCTGGTAGTGGCTAATGTGAAAATTCCCGAGGACCGGCTCTTGTTTGAGAAGAATTTTTTCCCGTGTTTCCATGTGATAGTCATAGATGGTCATGGGAGTGGTCATGGAGGTATATCCATACCGTAGATAGGAAGTATCGGCTTCCAAATTATCCCCCAAGGTGGCCAGGTAAGCCGGCTCTCCAAAATCCAATTCATGCTCAGAGCCATCCATAGTCCGAATCATTCGAAGGTGGATGAGTCCCTGTCTTCGTTCTTCTAGCACCAGGAAGTTCTCAAACAGCTCGAATCCTTCCAAAAATACATCCGGGCGGTGAGAAATAACTTCTTGCCACTGCGTGAGATTCGTCATATTTGTTTCAGTCCGCATCAAACGAAAATTTTTGGCCTCATCATTGGTGCGAATAAAGAAATGATCGCCAAGATGATCCACATCGTATTCATGTCCGCGTTTCCGTGCCTGGAAAATTTGAAATTCGCCTTCCGGATGATCCGCATTTACATACCGGTACTCACTCGTGATGGACTGATGCGATCCGATCATCAGGTACCGTTTGGATTTTGTTTTTTCGATAGAAACCGAAAAGGTCTCATCCGCTTCTTCATAGACCAACGTGTCCAGCTCCGGATTCGTTCCCACACGATGACGAAGGATCTGGTTTGATCGCAATGTTTCAGGGTCCTGTCTGGCATAAAAAAGTGTACGATTGTCATTTCCCCACTCCATATTCCCAGTCACCGAAGAAATGCATTCATCAATTGTCTCGCCCGTTGTCAGATTTTTAAATCCGATAGTAAATATACGCCGCCCTTGGGTATCAATGGCATAGGCCAGAATATCTTGGCCGGGACTTACCGCCCAATTCCCCAAAGAAAAATAATCATGCCCCCGAGCCAATTCGTTGCCATCGACCATGATGGATTCGGGATTCGTTAAGGATTTCTCTTTCCGGCAATAGAGGGCATATTCCTTTCCCTCTTCATATCGAATGTAATACCAAAAATCTCCAAGCCGAAACGGAACAGATAAATCCGTTGGTTGAATGCGGCCACAAATTTCTTCAAATATGGTCTGCTCCAAATCTCTGGTATGGCTCCTCAACGTGGCGGCATACTCATTTTCGGCCTGTAAATAGGCCAAGACTTCAGGATTCTCACGATCTCTAAGCCAATAATACTCGTCGGTTCGGACGTGACCGTGATGTTCTAGCCGGTGCGGGACCCGTTTAGCACGGGGTGGAGTGGGCATCAAGGGACTGGACTGGGAGGGACGCATTGTCATGAATTTTCCTTATCGTAAGAGTTTCAGATTGTTACGTTTCGTCAAAATTTTTGGGGTTTTGTCGTACCCGCTTCACGCGAGTACGAAGTTTTTTCTCTTCCAAACGCTTCTCACGCACTCGGTACGGCACTCGGGTTGCCACCCGGGGTTTTTCAGGACGCAAGGCGTCCTGCAGAATTTTCACAAACTTTTCCAATAAATCAGCCCGATTGGCCGACTGGGTGCGATGTCGTTGAGCCTGCAGCCTCAGAACCCCGTCTTGATTCATCCGTTGTCCAACCATTTCGGCAATTCTTCCTTTTTGATAGGAACTCAGAACGGTAGTATGCTTGACATCAAACTCCAAAATGACCCGACTATTCACCTTATTGACATGTTGACCACCAGGACCTGCGCTTCGGGCAGCCGAAAATCGCACATCAGAATCAGGAATGCAAAGATGGGAATTGATCACAATTGGCATACTGATTCCGGTCAAAAATGAGTCTGTTTTTCTTTCTTTGTGTCTCGGTCAGGGAATATTCCCACGACACCGCGCAATGATGGAATACGTTAAATACTCTCGAGAACCCATAAGGAGGAAGCCTCACTCGAAAAAAGAAAAGCAGGAACCTTATTAAGATTCCTGCCTTTCAAAATCTTCCACTTTTTGAAACTCTACGTCAATCTGTTAGCATGGCACTGTATCCTGTATAATTTAAATTTCGCAACCAAACTAACTCACTGAATTTCAGCCAGCATGGCCTTGACATGGGACTCTTTGAGCTTTTTTAAGGCCACAACCTCGATTTGACGAATCCGTTCACGAGTCACGGACATGGACCGCCCTACCTGCTCTAACGTCCAAGCTTCATCCACTCCAATTCCAAAGCGCAAACGAATGACTTGTTGCTCGCGAGGAGTCAAAACCTGAAAAATCTGATTCAACCATTGGGCATTTGATTTACGGGACACTTCTTCGTCCGGAGATTGGCACGCCAGATCAGGAATTAATTCTCCTAATTCTGTCTCTCCATCAACGGATGGAGCATCTAGAGATATTGGTTCCTGAAACGCTTCAATCGTTTCTTTCACCCTATCGCCGGTCATCTCCAGATGGTGTCCAATTTCTTCAAAGGTAGGCTCTCGGTTAAATTGCTGGGCAAGACGCTGTGCAGTTTTGGCGATTTTGGTGGATGCCTCATTTGTATGAACCGGCACACGAATGGTCCGGCTTTGATCGGCAACCGCTCGCGAAATACCCTGGCGAATCCACCAGGTGGCATAGGTACTGAATTTAAACCCACGGGTGTAATCAAAGCGTTCTGCCGCTTTCATCAGTCCAATATTCCCTTCTTGCACAAGGTCTAGGAAATTCATCCCTCGCCCTAGGTATCGTTTCGCGACATCTACGACCAAACGAAGATTCCGTTGCACTAAGGCATCTTTGGGTTCTTCGATATCTACCCGGACTTCATCAATCGACCGACGAATTTCTCCAAACTGCCGACTGAGCTTTTGGGCTGCTTTGCCATACATCGCTGAGAGAGACTCGATGTTAGACAAACACTCCAGGATGTTTTCCACCACAGGAGCTGAATACCCATTGAGCTCTTTGAATTTCGTCAATTCTTCTTGAAGCGACTTAACCTCAGGCTGTGGACTCAGCCCTTGGGAAAGCTCTAGAGCTTGCTGTAACAAAAGTCGAAGATCGGCCGTTCCCTGGTACAATTGGGTGGCAAGCGCTAATTCCTCCTGAGCATTCAAAAGTGGGCGCGAGCGAAACCCTCGAAAATACATAGATTCTAAATTTACCGACCCGGGTTCAGCAATGGACTTTGAACTCTCCTCCTGATCCATATCCATCTGGTTTATGGAATTTCGATACCTTACTGGAGTCCGCTTCTTAGATCGGCCCTTATGCAAAGACGATGTGTGGTTTTTTGGTGTTTCCGTGAATTGTGAAGCCGTTTGAAGTGTGATCATGAATTCCCCCTCCGAACATTACAGGGTTAGAGCCCACAAGACTTGGCCGTTACATGAATTTGTGCAGGCAGATCAACCAGGATGCAAATGGATCCGGACGTTGCCATTCAATGCAACCAAGAACTCAATTTCTGGCAACGGAAATTTTACTTTTGTCATGCCTGGTCAAGGGTCGTCTCCCTTCAGATTTGCTCAGTACAGGGAAATGTACCACCCAGAGATGAAAGAGAAATTAGGGGAAAATTAAAACTTTTTAATAGAGCGAGAAGTGTTTGTGTCTTTCACTTTCGCCGGGGAGGGAGCCAAAGGCAGGAAAACCGTAAAACAGGAACCACCATGAACGACACTTTGAACCTCAATGGTCCCATGATGAACTTCCACAATCCACTTACAAATCGCCAAACCCAGTCCTGTCCCTTTTGCCGCATGAGCACGCGCTTCATCCGTACGGTAGAACCGATCAAAAATTCTGCCATGATCCTCAGGGGCAAGACCAATACCGTGGTCCCGAACCACTAGTTTTCCCTTGTTTCCGGCAACACTCAAAGAGATCTCCACCGTTTGTCCTTCTTGAGAATATTTCACGGCATTGTCGACCAAATTTAAAAGTAATTCCCGCAAACGCAGATCGTCTCCCTGAACAACGACGGGCTCAATGGCTTCGAGCACCGTGTGAATATTCCGTTCCTGGCCCAATACCAAGGCCTGCTGTTGGATTTCTCGCACTAAATCGTCCAACTGGACTGGGAACATCTTAAGCTTAATTTCTCCAAGATCGGCTCGCGACAGGAATAAGAGCTCATCCACAATCCGGCTCATGCGGTCAATCTCCTCCAAATTACTCTCCAACACCGCCCGATAATCTTCTGCTTGCCGCGGTCGCCGCAACGCCAGCTCAGTCTCCCCTTTTGTAATGGTTAAGGGTGTCCGAAGTTCATGGGACGCATCCGCACTAAACTGCCGGATTTGGCGGAACGACACTTCCAAACGTCCAATCATGTCATTAAAGGTCGAGGCTAATTGTCCGATTTCATCGTTGGAATGGGGAGTTTGAATTCGTTGGGTCCAATCCCCAGCCGCAATACGTTGGGCGGCTTGCGTAATAGCATGAACCGGGCGCAACGCCCGTCCTGCCAAAAACCACCCTCCGACCAAAGACACAAGTAAGGCCAAAGGAGAGGCGATATAGAGACCGGCTAAGAGCCGATGCAACATTCGTTCTGTAGGATAAAGAGATGTCCCCACACGTAAAATATTCACCAATTGATCATCTTGACGAATAGGAACCGACAACAATCGCAGTGGAACCCCTTTTTCAAATTGGACGGATTCAAACGTTGATTTTCCATCAAGAGAGGCACGGAAAGATGTCTGACTCAATGGAATCTCTCGGCTTTGAATATTAGCCGACTGAATCGTCACTTGCCCCGCCGGCCCAAAAATTTGAAAAAATTTATCCAAAAGCGCAATTTCAGGAAAGTCCTGAGATAAATCTTCAAAAATCAAAAACGGGCCAAACCGATGTTCTCCCAACGTTCGAATCGCCACAGCGGCAGCCTCATCCAACGAGGCATCTACCTGTTCCCGAAGTGCGCGGGACATCACCAAATATAAAGCCACGGCAAAAAGAACCAGAATTAAAGCTAATGCAGATCCATACCACAAAGTTAATCGAACTCGAATCGAGGTGGTTTTCACCCGTCCGACCTCATCATATATCCGCTCCCCCTAACCGTTTGAATTAAACTTCGTTCTCGTCCTTTATCGATTTTATTTCGCAAGTAGCTAATATACACATCAATCACATTTGTAAACGTATCAAAATCCAAATCCCACACATGTTCCGTAATCATGGACCGCGTTAACACCCGCCCCGCATTTCGCATTAAATATTCTAAGAGCGCATATTCTTTAGTTGTGAACTCAAGTCGCTGGCCCGCACGAGTCACCTCCCGGGTAACAGGATTTAATATCACATCATCCACCTGAAGAATTCCGGTTGGTGCCCCTCCAGCTCGACGAAGGAGCGCTCGAGCTCTGGCGAGCAATTCTTCGATTGCAAAGGGTTTCGTTAAATAATCGTCAGCCCCCGCATCCAGTCCCTTAACCCGTTGGTCCACTTCTGAACGAGCCGTTAAAATAAGTACCGGAGCTTTGACACCTGCAGCCCGAGCACGTTTAAGCACTTCCAATCCAGGCAATCCCGGCAACATTAAATCCAAAACAATCAAGTCATAATTGACGGCCTGAGCCCAATCCAACCCTCCTGGTCCATCTGCGCATACATCGACCGCATAACTTTCTTCCTCCAGCGCACGCCGGATAAAGGAAGCCACCTTTGGTTCATCTTCCACGACTAAAATACGCATCTTAGGAAAAGCATACCATCTACATACCCGGACCGAGAAGGGGAACACAAAATGAGTGAATGGAGAATAAAGGATATGGCAAAAAAAAAGGCCCCGTCATAATCCATGACGGGGCCTTACCATTTAAAATATACTCAAATTAGAGATGATCTACTAAACTCCGAAGTTTGTGACTGCAACTCGGATGACGAAGCTTCTTTAGAGCTTTGGCCTCAATCTGGCGAATCCGCTCACGAGTCACGTCAAAATCCTGGCCAATTTCTTCCAATGTATGATCGGTACTATCACCAATCCCAAACCGCTTTCGGATCACAGTCTCTTCGCGAGGGGTCAGCACACCCAAGGCATTCGCAATCTGACGTTGCAGATCATACCGGTTTGCCGCATCCATGGGAGAGACTGCATTTTTATCTTCAATCAAATCCCCTAACTGGCTATCCTCTTTTTCCCCGATCGGCGTTTCAAGAGAAATGGTTCCCTTGGAAATATCCAACATCATGCGGACCTTTTCAGGAGTTAAGCCCATCCGTTCGGCAATTTCCTCTGGAGTAGGTTCACGTCCTAATTGTTGCACTAACTGTCTTGCCGTCCGTGCTAGTTTAGTATTGGCCTCAATCATATGTACCGGAATACGGATGGTACGGGCCTGATCAGCAATAGCACGTGTTACACCCTGGCGGATCCACCACGTTGCATAGGTGCTAAATTTATATCCACGCTGATACTCAAACTTATCGACAGCCCGCATTAATCCGATATTGCCTTCTTGGATCAAATCGATAAACTGCAATCCGCGATTCGTATATTTTCGGGCAATACTGACCACCAAGCGCAAATTAGCCTCGATCAATTGCGCCTTCCCCCGCTTCACTTTTTCCTCAGCTGTCTCAAGAATAGTCAGAGCAGCCGTAAATTCTTCCATCGGCATACCCAGCACCTCATTCTGAAGGCGCAAGAGGGTAGCCTTCCCCGCTTCAACTTCTTGTTTTAATTTTTCAATTTCTTCCGGGGTTAATTGTTGCTTGCGCCTCAGGGAACTTCCCTTTGTGGTAGCACGTGGTTTTTTCCCAATCACCTGAATACCGTCCTGCCCCGCAAGCCCAAGCCTTTTAGTATGACGTGCAGTCATCATTTCAACTGATCGAATTTCCTGACCAATGTCTTTAACACGTCTTAACATCTGATCTTTAACCCGCTGATGCAGATTAAGAGCTTCAATTTGATCCACAAATTGATCGGCCAAAACAATCCGGCGCTTCTCAAGTTGTGCCTTGCTATTTTTCGTTGTTTGCCCATCCCGATTTTGGGTGTAAAGGGAAAGCAATCCACGCCCAAGCTTTCGAACCGTTGCCAGACTCTCTAGCGTTCGGAATCGGAGTTCCTCATCTTCCTGTTCACTAGCCATGGCCTCTTCTTCAACTTCCTCATCCTCCAGGGTCTCTTGGAGGAGCACAATATCTCGAACACGGATCTCCTCAAGTTTTAATTGATCGTGAAGTGATTCCAGGTAATGGATATTTAGCGGCATGCCGTAGACGGCACACGCCAACTCACGCTTGCCTTCTTCGATGTGTTTCGCAAGTTCAATTTCGCCTTCACGGGTGAGCAATGGCACTCGCCCCATTTCTTTCAAATATAACCTGACCGGATCATCGATACGAGTAGGTTCACCTGGGGTCAAATCAATATCAAGGGAAGAATCCGCTTCCTCATCGGAATCATCTGAATCTTCTTGACCCGCGTTCTTTTTTAAAGCTGCCAACTGCGAGGCCGTCCGTTTTGAAGGATCGATCACTTGAAGATTGACTTCATGCAACTCACTTAAAATCGTATGTAATTGATCAGAGGTAATCTGATCGGCAGGGAGAATGTGCGTTAGGTCTTTTATGGTGACATGCCCTTTGGGCTTGCCAATCTCAATTAATCGTTGAATCACCTCCGGCAATGACGCTGTCTTCCCCATTAACATAGCTCCTTCAAAATTAAATAGCTTAACCTAAATCATACCACTTTTAGCCTGAACCAATGGGTAATCCTATCAATAGGATAAACCTATCGCTGTTCTCTCGTCCTTTTTCTTAATGGACCACATTAGAGTGCAGAATGGTGTGCTAGCGTTTATAAAGATTTAGAGAGGAATCGCACTCAGCCTATAGACTTAAGTACGTCATATCCTCTTTGAGGCGAAACCAGGAAAAAGACCTATTGTTCAAAAAAATAGAAGGTAAAAATACAAGGCGCAATTTGATAACACTATATAAAAATTTTCCCTATAAAGTAAAGTTAAATTTTCTAAGTGAAAAAACATAAAACCCTAGCATATTGTACTTATTGCCTTATCTGAAAAATCTATCGAATTTTCCCCCTACAATCATGAATAAATGTCTGTTTTTATTAAGTTGTTGGATTCTTAGGCTCAGGCAATCGATAGATGGTATTAGCTTACTAAAATGGACAAAATTTGCAGAAACTATCAAGAAAATACTGTTATCTCCGACAAGATAACTTAGAACCCTTTTCCCGAATCTAAAAAGTCTCTGAACACAGGAACGAGCTGAAATGGGGAGAACGCCGCAATCATGATTTCACTTTTGTTGGTTGAAGATAACCCAAAAGAAGCGTTGGTTATTAAAAATATGCTGAAAGAAGGCCTCCAAAACCAATTTACGTTGAAGCATAGTCGTTCTCTCAGCGACGCTCTCAATCTTATTCAACAAAATCAGTTTCAAGCCATTATTCTGGACTCCCATCTCCCGGACGGCAAATCATTTGAATCCATTCCTCAATTTCTGCAGTTTTGCCCTGATGCCCCAGTTCTGATTTTAAGCGGGGTGGAGGAAGAAGACCAGGCTATTCAAGCCGTGAAAAGTGGAGTCCAGGACTATTTAATCAAAGGCCAGACCAGCAGTTCGACTCTTTGCCGGGCCGTTCGCTATGCCATGGAACGCCAGAGAGCCACCCAACGCATTACCCAGTTGGCTCATTACGACCATCTGACAGGACTCGCAAATCGAGGTCTTTTTTATGAACGATTAAATTGTGCGGTGGCTCGCTGTCATCGGAACGATACGGCAATCGCTCTGATGTTTTTAGATCTGGATCATTTCAAAGACATCAACGACACACTCGGCCATGATTGTGGGGATTCCTTACTCAAAACCGTGGCCGCACGCATCAAAAAATGTATCAGAGAAATTGACACCGGTGTCCGATTGGGCGGAGATGAATTTGCCGTCCTTTTGGAACAAATTGTGTCGATTGAGGACGTGGCCTCTGTTGCACAACGTATTCTTCACCTACTGGCTCAACCCGTCATCATCAAACAGCACCAACTGCATGTGACTGGAAGTCTCGGAATCACCATCTACCCTTGGGATAGCGCCAATCCCCAGGAACTTTTATCTCATGCCGATGCCGCAATGTATCGAGCTAAAGCCCAGGGAGGAAATACCCATCAATTTTACACCGCCGGCATGAAAACAGCTGGCCTCGATGGCTCCACGCTTGAGATGGAACTCAGTCGAGCTTTGGCCAAAGAGGAATTTCTCCTCCACTATCAACCACAAATGAATCTTCGCACCAAGCAAGTCATTGGCATGGAAGCTTTATTGCGTTGGCATCACCCCTACCAAGGCCTCATTGGGCCGAATCAGTTCATTCCTCAAGCGGAGGAAAATGGCATGATCATTCCCATAGGTGAGTGGGTTTTACGTACAGCCAGCAAACAAGCTAAATACTGGGAAAAGCAGGGATTTCCGGCTCCTCATGTCGCTGTAAACCTCTCAGCCAGACAAATTCATCAGGGAAATCTCCCTGCACTCATGCAAGATATCCTCAAGCATTCACATCTAGACCCGGAAAATCTCAAACTGGAATTGACAGAGACGTTTCTAATTCATGAGACAGAAGGAACCATCCAGACGCTTCGTGAACTCAAGGCAATGGGCATCCACTTGTACATTGATGATTTTGGAGCAGGTTATGCTTCGCTTCGATACCTGAAGTCATTTCCCATAGACGGCATCAAACTTGACCAAAGCCTCATTCAAAATCTTCCACACAGTCCTAACGATGCCGCTATTGTCATGGCCGTCATTTCTCTAGCCAAAGCCCTGGGGCTACAAGTCATTGCCGAAGGAGTGGAATCACAAGAACAAGTCGATTTCCTGGAAGAATATGGATGCGATGCGATGCAAGGGTATTGGATTGCGCCGCCACTCCCCGCTAATGAAAGCACCCAGCACATGGTGCACATGTCATAAGGACAGTCGGCTCACACCTTCTCTCTTTATCCTTAAAACTTCGGTCATCCTTTCTCTGATATTCTCACTCTTCACTCTGAATTTCCCAATCGGTTGTTGTCTTTCAAATTGATTCTGAATTCCACTGCTTCTTGCAGATTTTCCTATCAGCCCTGATTGAAGGCCGACATAAGGAGAGGGGTCTAGGCCCTCTAATACTCATGGCACAGCTCGGCGCCCGTACGGAGCGCTCAATTTTTTCGTGACCGGGGCAATCCTTATTGGGATCATTCCATCAGTATTATTCAGACGAATCAGCAAAACTTATTTCGAATGTTTGAGCGATTGCACGGCCATATAAAATTCGGAGCCGGGAATGGTCCCGGACTCACCATTGTGAAAAAAATCGTCAAACACCCTGACGGAATGGCTTTCCTGGGGATGATTATCGTCACCATGCGGCCCTTCTCACCGAACGAATCCGGTTTCGAAGCCTAGAATTAGGCAGTGGCCAACAGTTATATTGTGAAAACTTTTAAAAACGATAACCCATTTGAAGGCATGGTAAAGTTATAACAATACCGGTTTACGTTAGGCATTCACTCGAAACTGGGCAAAGAACCCCCACTGAATAACCCGCGGTAATAGAGGGCCTTGCAATTGATTGACGAATGCATCTTTGCATTCCCTCCCAATCTCAGTTGCTTCACTTACATTCATGGGATTGCCGTCAACCATGCCAAGCCGTGTTGAAAAACCTCAACTCACCACTCTCCGGATTTTTATCGTCGATGATAGCCCCATTGACCGATCCACCTATACTCGATGGATCCGACGCAAAACCTCATTTCGCCTCGACATTCAGGAAATGGAAACAGGAACCCAGGCATGGAAAGCCTGCAGGATCTCCCCGCCTCACTGTCTGCTTTTGAATGACCAATTGCCGGATATGACCGGATTAGAATTCCTGGCGAAAATACGGGGAACGCACTCACAGTCGAAAACTCCCATCATTTTTCTCACCGGATACGGTAGTGACGAAATGGCAGATCAGGCCATTCGATCCGGCGCACAAAAGTATTTCAACAAAAACACCCTAACGGAAAAATTCCTCTGGCATCATATGGAACAAGCGATCGAGCAGGTCATCACCATCCCTCGCATACGCTCTCTTGAACGTCAGGCCAGCATCATTCTGCAATCATCCAGCGATGGAATCCTTGTTGTCGGACATGACGGACTGATCCGGTATTCCAATCCTGCAGCAGAGCATCTCTTCCAAAGGACATCCGAACAACTCAACGGATCCCCCTTTGGTTTTCCGATCTCCGCAAACCAGACGACGGAAATTGGCATCATGGGCGAATCCGGTCAACCGACTCCTGTAGAAATGCGAGTTGTCCCTATTGAGTGGGATGAAGAACCCGCCTATTTGGCCTCACTGAGGGATGTGACAGAGCAGCGAAGGGCCGAAGACGAACGACGCCGTCATGAGATCGAACGCCAGTATTCACAAAAACTGGAAAGTCTGGGAGTGCTCGCCGGAGGAATCGCTCATGATTTCAATAATCTCCTGATGACTATTGTAGCCCGCTCCGGCCTGGCTCTTCGCGCTCTTCCTTCTGACGCTCCAGCTCGGGAACACTTGGACTTCATTGAAAAAGCCGGTCTTCGGGGTGGGGAATTGGCCAATCAAATGTTGGCATTTGCCGGACAAACCCGCTTAAATTTTCAAGTCATCAATCTTCCAAAACTCCTCGAAGACATGACCCCTTTCCTCCGGGCAACCCTTTCAAAACGACTAACGTTCGAATACGATCTCGCCCCCTTTCTTCCGCCCATTCGAGCCGATCAAGCTCAATTGCGCCAAATCATCATGAATATTGTGATAAACGCATCAGAAGCCTATGGAGAAGGAGATGGCGTCGTTACCATCCGTACATTTGAATGGGAACCTACAATAGAAAATTTTCAGAGTTGGTATGTGATTGGAGAGCTCCCGGATAACCGCAGCGTTGCCCTGACCATTCAGGACACTGGATGCGGAATGGCCTCGGAGACAATCCCGAAAATATTTGACCCGTTTTTTTCGACCAAACTTCCTGGACGCGGGCTTGGACTCGCAGCCCTTCTTGGACTCGCTCAGGCCCATGCCGCCACCATTGCCGTCCGAAGTCAACCAGATGTCGGTACAGAATTTACGTTACTGTTTCCCGCCACCACGCCCCATCCTTCAACAAAGAAAGGACCGGTCTTCTCAATTCCCACTCAGGAGGCCTCACTTCCCAAACAATCCATGGTGTTGGTGGTTGATGACGAAGAAGACGTTCGGGTGGCCTGTTCGATGATCTTTGAAGAAATGGGATTGCAAACATTAGTCGCCTCTGATGGACAAATCGGCATTCAGGTCTTCGAGCAACATCAACACGAAATTATGGTCGTGCTCTTAGACCTCACGATGCCGAACATGGACGGGCGACAATTCCTCGAACACATCCAAAGGCTTAATGCGACCATTCCGGTTATTTTGTCCAGTGGATATTCCGAGGAAGAAGCGATGAAAAGATTTCTCAACCCGGACATGGCAGCGTTCATTCAAAAACCCTATCAAGTGGAAACACTCATCGCCAAAGTCGAAGAGATCAGGCAGAGACAAACGACGTCCTCCAATAAACCTGGTCTGTAGGAAGGCCCCCCTCCATGCTCCACCATCTTCCAGCTCGCATGGCTGCGGAAAAAGACAGTCACTACACAGCCACAAATAATGCCAGTCGATCCCGAAGGACACGGCACACAGACCGTCCGGCAACTGCCTTTTCTCCTTGAGACCGTTCATGCTACATACTTCTACCCGAAATTCGACCATGTAAATTTGCTCAATTCATCTATCAGAACAAGGCTTTCACATGACCTATTCTCATGACCTCATCATTATTGGAGGGGGCTCGGCAGGCTATGCGGCCGCTCGCACCGCTCAAGCTCAAGGAGCCGATGTCGGCATTGTCGATCAGGGTCCGTTGGGTGGCCTCTGCATCTTAAGAGGATGCATGCCCACCAAAGCCATTCTCCGCTCCTCCGATCTCGCGGCACTCATCCGCCGTGCACCGGAATTCGGGCTTCACTCAACGAACCTTCAAGTGAGCCTCGCAGCCATTATTGATCGAAAAAATCGGTTAATCAAGGAATTTGCTGAAGATCGCATTCAAGCCCTCAAGCATCCGCGATTTACCCTTTACCAGGAACATGCCCATTTTGTTTCGCCAACGATCATTCAGGCCGGTCACCAGCGGCTATCCGCAAAGGCCTATATCATCGCGACGGGGTCTGTGATCTCACACATCCCCATTCCAGGATTAGAAGAAGCCGGATACCTCACCAGCGATGAGGTATTAGAGCTTGATACCATGCCTGAATCCATGATCGTCCTGGGAGGAGGGCCGGTCGCGTTGGAACTCGCTCAATTTTTTTCTCGCATTGGCGTTAACGTCACGCTGATTCAACGAAGCGGCCACATTCTCTCGGACTCGGACGAAGATCTGGTTCGGCCAGTTGAAGCACACCTTCGGGCTGAAGGAATGACCGTCTACACCAATACACGCCTCCAACATATCAGCACTTCCGGCGGAACGAAGACCGTCCACTTTCTGCATCAAGGCCAACCACAGCAAGTCAGCGCTACGACAATCCTCCAGGCCCTCGGCCGCCGCCCAAATATCGACGGCCTTAATTTGGAGGCAGCGCAAGTCGCCCATCAAACGAATGCCATTTTCGTCAACAAGGACATGAGAACATCTCAACCACAGATTTTTGCCGTGGGAGATGTCAACGGCGGGTATGAAATCGTCCATATTGCCATCGAAGAGGGCGAAATCGCCGGATGGAATGCCGTTCATCCCAATCTCCCTCCTAAACATTTTGATTCCCGCCTCAAAACCCAGGTCGTCTTTACTGATCCCCAGTTGGCCAGCGTGGGACTGTCCGAGCGGGAATGCCTGGACCGTCAACTCCCCTATCTTGTCGCTTCTTACCCCTTTAACGACCATGGAAAGTCTCTCTGTCTGGGCGAAACGTATGGACACGTGAAAGTGCTCTGTCATCCTGAGTCTGGTGAGATTCTCGGTGGACACATCGTTGGACCGGAGGCTTCAGAACTTATTCATGAATTGATTGCCATCATGCACTTTCATGGGACAGTCCACGATCTTCTCCGCATTCCCCATTACCATCCAACCCTAGCTGAAATTCTCACCTATCCTGCTGAGGAACTCGTCGGAAAATTACCCTCCGTCTAGGATGACCATGCACACTTAAAAGAAGCCCTATGTCGGGATGACTCGAACAGTGGTTACAAAGAGAAAGGAATCGCTTTCTTCACTATTCGAATCTTTCTCGTAACAAATGCCCCTGAAGCGCGACTACAGCTCAATATCGCCGAAGACGCCGCTGGATAATCTGGCGTAAGGTCCACTATTGGAGAATTGCCATGAAAACCCGCATAATGGAGCCTCACATGTCCCATCCGTCCGCCACCCCAACCGACTCGTCCAATCCATTGATGGGAAAGGTTCTCATAGGGAGTATTCTGCTGGCAGGCATCGGTGCGTTTTTCTATTTTGATCTGGGCCACTATCTCTCTCTGGATGCCTTAAAGGCCAATCGAGACACCCTACTAGCTTATACCGCCTCACATTATGAAATCGCAGCCGCGGTATTTATTCTCATCTATATCCTCCAGACAGCCTTCTCACTTCCCGGCGGAGCCATCCTCACGTTGACGGGAGGATTCCTATTTGGAAGTCTGATGGGAACGCTATTCGTCAATATCGGAGCCACCGCCGGAGCCACGCTCGCCTTTTTGGCCGCCCGCTATTTGCTCCACGATTGGGTGGAGCGCAAATTTGGCGACCGGCTCGGGACCATCCAAGAAGGATTTGCCAACAATGCGTTTAATTACCTCATGACGCTTCGACTCATTCCAGCCTTTCCTTTTTTCCTCGTGAACCTGGTGTCCGGCCTCACCCGTGTCAACCTCGGCACTTATGTCCTGGCGACGTCCATTGGCATTATTCCCGGCAGCTTTGTTTTTGCCTTTGCGGGCCGCCAATTGGGCACAATCAATTCCTTGAGCGAAATTGCCAGCCCACCGGTCTTACTCGCCTTTACGCTCCTGGGCTTGTTAGCCCTCATGCCGGTGGCCTATCAGAAATGGAAGAAGACTCACAGTGGAATCATCAACCCTAAATCGTAAATGACTGAACCCCTTACCAAACTAGAGGCCTCAGATGAACACCCCACAATCACCAGCCCATAGCGGTTTAGTCCTTCCCCAGGACCACTATAACCAGGAGTTGGTCAACAATGTGCATCCGCCCCAATGGCGCAATCCTACCCCGTCCGGACGATATAACCTCGTCATCATCGGAGCTGGCACAGCGGGATTAGTCACCGCTGCAATTGCGTCAGCCCTCGGAGCCAAGGTGGCGTTGATTGAACGGCACCTGATGGGGGGCGACTGCTTAAACGTAGGATGTGTGCCCTCCAAAGGCGTCATACGGGCGGCCAAAGCCTGGCACGCCGTCAGAGAGGCCGAACAATTCGGTGTGCATATTTCCGGTGAGATCAAACAGGATTTTGGTGCAGCCATGGCCCGCATGCGTAAACTGCGTGCCCGGATCAGTCATGTCGACTCAGCGCATCGCTATACCAAACTCGGAGTGGATGTCTTTATCGGGAACGGCAGGTTCACCAGCTCGGGCACCATTGATGTGGATGGAACCACATTGCAATTTTCCAAAGCGGTCATCTGCACGGGTGCCCGCGCCACCGCACCACCAATTCCAGGTTTGGCCAATACATCGTATCTCACCAACGAAACCATCTTTTCCCTGACGGAACTTCCTGAGAGACTGGGAGTGATCGGTGCCGGCCCGATTGGCTGCGAGCTGGCCCAATCTTTTGCCCGATTCGGCAGCCAGGTGTTTCTAGTGGAAGCCATGCACGGCATTCTTCCCAATGAAGATCGCGACGCTGCCGACATCGTGGAGCAATCGATGTTGCGGGACGGCGTGCAACTGCTCTGTTGCGGAAAAGACTTGAACATTCACTCAGCGAACGGCGCCAAACACCTCGTGGTGGACTCGCATGGCACACATTATGACATTCCAGTTGATGACATTCTGGTTGGAGTCGGCCGCAGTCCGAACATCGAAGGGTTGGAGCTGGAGAGGGTCGGGGTCGAATACGACAAAACCGGCGTGAAGGTCAACCACCGGCTTCAAACCAGCAATTCCAAAATATTTGCGGCAGGAGATATCTGCTCTCCGTTTAAGTTCACGCATACGGCCGATGCGCAAGCGCAAATTGTCATTCAGAACGCCTTGTTTCCTCATCCGTTCGGCCTCGGCTATGGCAGCACGGAACACCTGGTGATTCCCTGGGCCACCTATACCCAGCCGGAAATTGCCCATGTCGGTCTGTATGAAAAGGATGCGAAAGACAAAAACATTCCGATCGACACCTTCACATTTCACCTCAACGAAGTCGATCGGGCTATTCTCGATGGAGAAGACCAAGGCTTTGCCAGAGTCCATGTAAAAAAAGGGACCGATACAATAGTCGGAGCCACCATCGTAGCGGCCCATGCGGGCGATATGATTAGTGAATACACTCTGGCCATGAAGGGAGGCCTGGGACTCAACACCATCGCCGGCACCATTCACCCCTACCCGACCCAAGCGGAAGTTGTCAAAAAGTCGGCGAACGCCTGGCGAAAAACCACCCTGACGGAAGGAAAAAAACAGTTTCTCCGCAAACTCTTTGCATGGACCCGGTAAGGTCATGTCCCATCAAGCACCTCACCCTAGTATGTTGTGGCCTTTGAACTGCTCAGGGCGAACGGAGTCGGCCCAAAAATGATTTAAACACACTCAGGCTGTATTGGAAATCAGACATGACACCTATCACACCTCGACCCGCATTCTTCTCTGTCCTCACAGTCGTCTTCGGACTCTTAAGCCTGACCCATTCAAATGCGGTCATCGCCGCAAGTCCCGATCAAGTCGTCGTCGGCAACTTCTCCATTGCCACACCGGGCGAACCATTTCCTCAAGGATGGAAACCGCTGATTTTTGAAAAAATTCCAGAACATACTCAATACGACCTGGTCAAAGACGAACAGCAGGTGGTGGTCAAGGCCATCAGTCGTCAATCATCCTCCGGCCTGACACGGGAAATCTCGATCGACCCAAAGGAATATCCGGTCATTGCGTGGCGATGGAAAGTCGAAAATATCCTACAGAAAGGGGATGTCGCTCAAAAATCAGGAGATGATTATCCGGCACGGCTCTACATTACCTTCCAGTATGACAGCAGTCAGGTCGGGTTTTTTGAAAAGGCGAAATTTGAAACCATCAAATTGATTTATGGCCAATATCCCCCCATTGGAGCCATCAATTATATTTGGGAAAGCAAAAGCCCCATCGGCACGATTGTTCCCAATCCTTATACGGACCGGGTCTACATGTTCGTCACCCAAAGCGGAAGTGCCAAATTGAACCAATGGATAACCGAGGAGCGCAATATTTATGAAGATTACAAGAAAGCATTCGGAGAAGATCCCCCAAACATCTCAGGAGTTGCCATCATGACCGACACGGATAACACCAAAGAGTCGGCCGTCGCCTATTACGGGGATATTGTGTTTAAAAAATCCGGAAAGGAATGAGAGAAAAAGAGGGGGAGAAGACATTAGGAGAGAAAAAATTTCTGAATCGACCCACTTAAGGAAATCGTTGCACTCTACTGCTCAGGCATCAACAATCCCTCCTCACATATTGAGTATCAATAATCCGGTTCATTTCCAACCTTCCATTTAATACTACAGCCTGCACTAGGCTTTTGCACCACGGCAACAGGTTTTTTATCCAGAACGGCGTCCAGGGCCATTCGTAAATCCCGCCCGGTCACGGGCTTCCCGTTTCCCGGCCGGCTGTCATCCAATTGTCCCCGATACACCAGTTTGCGTTCTTCATTAAACACAAAAAAATCCGGTGTACAGGCCGCTGTCAAAGCCTTCGCCACCTCCTGAGATTCGTCATAACAATAGGGAAAATGAAAATCCAATTCCTCCGCCATTTCCTTCAGTCTTGTGGGAGAATCCTGAGCATAACGTTTCACATCATTACTACTGATCGCCACAATGCCAACATTTTTCTTTTGATAATCTCGACCGAGTTTGGCCAATTCCTCCTGCACATGAACGACATAAGGGCAATGTCGACAAATACACATCACCAGGATGGCCTGCTTCCCGACGAAACTTTCATGAGACACCATATGCCCTGTCCGAACATCCGGTAGTTCAAAGTGAGGCAAGGGCGTCCCCAACGGAAGCATCGTCGAATCTTTCAAGGCCATGGTTCACTCCTTTAGGTTAATCAAGACGGATGGGTTCGTGTGAACGAGTACGGTCAGAAAAATTGAAGTCCTGTTTACCACATCGGATGGATAGAGAGAAGGGGGCCACGGGTCTTCACTGCGATGCATTAATCGGTTTCAGAGTTGACGGAAGACTGAGGGGAACGCTGCTTCCAGGCTCGAAACCGCTCAAGAAGCTCCTCTTTCACATGTTGAGGGACGGGCTCAGGAGGCAATTGACGTAGAGTCGCAATGGTGTATTTCATTTGACGTAAATAATTACGGCAGGCAAAGCACAGACCCAAATGCATTTGAAATCGAATCCGCTCCATAAGAGTCAGCGACCCATCCAGGTAATCGGTAACGAGTTGGGCGATTTCCTGGCAGGAAAAATTTCCCACCATGTACCGCATAAGTTTGTGTTTCAAATTTGTATCCATTGTCCTTAGATGTTCTTTCCCTGAACATAGGGATTAAGCTCCCGGCGCACCCTGGTGCGCGCCCGGTGTAACAGCACCCGTTGATTGGTCTCACTGATCTCAAGGATGTTACAGACTTCTTCAGAGCTGACACCCTCGATATCGCGCAAGGTCATCACCTGCCGCTGCGTAGCCGGCAAGTTTTCAATCGCGGTTTCAATAGCTGCCCGGCATTCCTTTGACAGTAATACCCGTTCCGGTGTATCCGGTTCCCAGTTATGAGGTGGATCTTTCCAATGACCCATTCTGGAACCTTCTGCCACGAAAAGAGAATCTTCCAAGGAAGGCCCGTCATCGGCATCCGGAGAAGAAGTGCTCAACCCGGACGGCTCATAGCGACTTTCTCGTATTCCTCGTGTTTTGGCCCGATTCGTCAAAATCCGGAAAAGCCAGGTTTTAAAAGATGACCGGCTCTCAAACCGGTGAATCCCTTCAAATACCCCCATCCAGGTTTCCTGCACAACTTCTTCGGCTACAGCCCGGCTTGGGACATAGGACATGGCTAACCGCAATAACGAACCGGAATACCAATCCATCACGGCCGCGAACACCTGCTCATCACCAGCTTGAAGAGCCCGCACCAACCCTGGTTCATCAAGTTTGAGCTTATCGAGCACAGTGTGAGGAGAGGGAGAAATGAGCAACCTCTGAACATTTGAAGTGCTGCCAACAGGGACAAGAGGATTATCCTTGGCCTGAAAGTCACAATCAAGGGCTTCCTCAAAAGAAATCTCGTCTGGAAGATCCATTCTTCTAAGCAGACACGAGGAACCAATAGAAAAAATAGGCAGGCACTGCAGATTGACAGTCAAACGGATTATTGCATGATGGCAAGATCGAAGGGAAAAAGAGAGAAGGGGCAGCCGGTCGGACGCCTGGATGCGTTAGGTATCCTGGAAAATTTGGGCAAGAATGCCCGTTCGGGTCGTGGTTTTCGTTTTCTTGAGAAGATGGCGAACATGTTCTTTTACCGTATGTTCACTAATCTCCAGATGTCGGGCAATTTCCTTATTGGTCCATCCCTCACTGATATATTTCACAATTTCTACTTCCCGACTGGTCAGACGATACTGCTCCTTGGCCTGGTTAGACACCACCCGCCGTTCACGTCCGATTTTCTCCATGATGATGAGCATACAGGCTTCATCTTTTTCTGTATGGGCCGCTAATGGGAAACCCCTCAGTAATACGGGCGTTTTCACATCGCCTGTCACCCGTCTCAACTCATGCTGGCCCTCGACCAACTGGCTCTCGGGGTTGTTTAAGAGTGTCCGAAGGGATTCACATAACTCCAAGACATCGGCAGGCCACACACCTCGCGCCTCGGCATCATACGCGTCTCCCATGATTTGGCGGCTTAACGTTTCTGCTTCGGCATTCATAAACAGCACGTCTCCGGATCCCGAAAAGAGCAACACCCCGGGAATTGATCGTCGGTCGGCAATTTCCTGGAGCCGGGACAGACCATTTCCCTGGGTAGATTTTGGAACAGTCGTACAAGGAATGCCGATAGATCGTCGACTCAAAGTGTACTCCGTGGACCAGGTTATGTAGCGATGTAAAAATCCCCTACCAACAGCCTGCAAGGGAGCAACAACTCACGGTGCTTGATGCCCCGCTACCGCTACGAATGATCTTATTGAACTGTTTTCGGAGTGTGGCAGAAGAAACTTAAATAAACAGAGGAGGATGATAAAGAAAACTTCCAAGATGCGGCACAACGCGGAGGAGCCATGAAGACTGAAGCCTTTCTTGCCTTTGCCCCATGAGGCAAGAAGGAAAACACAAGTCTTACAACGAACAATCTTTCTTCAAGCCGGATTCCGGTTCGGAAAAACCACCCGCCGGCCCACACAGCCCGTACAGGTCACCGACCCTCCTCTGCAGAACCCAAATCAGGGGAGAGTGCACATACTAACAACAATACATAACTGAAACTCGGAGAAGGCGCCACTGCCCAAACGACGCTAACCGCGACCCCCTGCTGAAGGGTTTAAAACCGGGCAGAGGTCAAGATCACATCCGCATCGCTCCATACCTGCCGAAACGACTGAAGGACGGTTTCCGCCTCATCGGTTTTTCCCTGAGCACGTAAACTCTGTTCCAATCCGAAAAGCGCCCACCCGTTTTGAGGATGATCCCGGAGATCTTCTCGAAATATGCGCTCAGCTTCGCCAGCTTTTCCGGCCTCCAGGAGCACCGCACCCAACACCTGGCGCGAGGAAATGTACCAATCCTTCGGTTCCGTATAATTCAATCCGTCTTCAAATTCGACTGCGCGCTGCAACTGCCGCACCGCCTCCTCATAATTCTCATGCCCTGCCGCGATTTCTCCTTTCAGAACAGCCTCCGCAATGGCCAGGATATCGGCGATATTATTCAGATCGAGAATTGTCAGCTTGGCTACAGCGGGGTCACGGGCAATCTCTGAAAGTTTCGTGGATTCCTGTTGGGCAGCCTCCAGTTTCCCCTCACGCACCCATGCTAATCCACGGGCGTAATGCCAAATAGCCGTGGGATACCGTAAATCCCCTGGAGGCGCGGGCTCAGCGAGAATGTTCGACCACTGCCCGAATGCAATTTTGGTATAGAGGGGAATAGTCCAAAAATGTTGAATGGAGCCGCCGATGCCGGGAGCGCGCATCATCTCAGGCTTGACGGACGCCGCGGTCTCAAGAGCCGCCTGCATCGCCAGCTGCTGTTGCCCAAGCTTAATCGCCGCAGCCCAGAGGAAATGTGAATTGTGAGGAACATAGGCCGCCGTATACAGACTTTCCTCGTGAGCATGGTTCAAATAGTGCGCATCAACTTTAACAGCATGTTGATTGGCCAATACCGCATCTCGATACCGCCCGACTCGAATATAGATATGAGCGGGCATATGGACAAGGTGTCCTGAGCCAGGAACAAGGGCTGGCAATCGTTCAGCACTGGGAAGAGCCTTCTCGGGATGGGATGAGGCTTCCATGATATGAATATAGAGATGATTGGCCAACGGATGGCTGGCGGATTGGTCTAACACGGACTCCAGCGTCGAGACTATTTCCGGTGTCCAGGGTTTAGGCTCTCCTCCCCTACTCCAAAAATCCCAAGGATGCAGGTCCATCAGCGCTTCAGCTAATAACGCGCCAATGGTCGGGTCATCGGGAAACTGCTCTGCGACAGTCCGCATCGCCTCGGCATAGGCCACATCAAGTGGGGAACGATCGGCCACCACCTCTTTGGAGTAGCGCTTCGCCAGCGCCTGGATGAGCGCGGCCTCTTTTTCCGTGGTCTGATCCCTCAGCGCGACCGCCTTCTCCATGGCTGCGAAGGCCTGGGGAACGACAGAAGGATCCATCGGCGCATTGATATTCGGACCGAGTACCAACGCCTCACCCCAATAACACATGGCGCAGTCGGGATCGCGCTTTTGAGATTCCCGGAAAGACCTGGCGGCTTCGGCATGATTAAAGCCAAAGGACAGAATGAGACCTTGATCGAAATACCTCTGCACCATCGCTCCATTGGAGGAGATCGGAAAATGATGGCTCCCTAATCCCTCCTGAAGGAGAACGGACTCTGCCAAGCCTTGATTCGGAAAGGGCATGCCCATTCCAGACAGAGCAACAATACACAGGATTGAGAACACCTTTGAATACATAGGAATTTCCATATGACTCCTCCTCATCGATAGACCTAGCATCAGGGATGCGTATTATAGATCTTCTTATCGCAATTGACATTTTATGGGCAACATGTTTTTTCTGGTGATTCGAACTTTTCCTCCGCATTTCTGATTGACTACGCTCTACGGATTGTCCCATATAGTGTTTCAACAGTATTTTCGTTAGGCTACCCGGCCAGTAAATATTTCGCCGGCTAGGTCGGTTGATGAGAAAGAGCCTCTTGCCGACATTGAAAGGATTGTGAGGATGACCTATTTGTATTTGTTTTTGGCTATTGTGGCAGAAGTGATTGCAACCAGTTCACTCAAGGCAGCCGAGGGTTTCACCAAATTAGGCCCAAGCCTGTTAGTCGTCATTGGATATTTCGCGGCATTTTTTTTGTTAAGCCTCGTGTTGAGAAGCATGACGGTCGGCATCGCTTATGCCATTTGGTCAGGTGTTGGCATCGTTCTCCTGGCGCTCGTCGGTGCAGTCGCCTTTCGGGAAATTCCAGATACGCCGGCAGTCATTGGAATGGGGTTGATCATCGCGGGGGTGATTGTCATTCATGTCTTTTCCCAAACCGTTCGGGTATAGGACGCCCGTCCTACCCCTCAAATCCAATGCTTCTTTCGAAAAGCCCACAGCATGCCGATCGCGAGAACGAGCATGAGGCTCATCACAAGCGGATAGCCCCAGGGCCATTCCAATTCCGACATCACTTCAAAGTTCATCCCATAGATCCCTACGATAAACGTCAATGGAATAAAAATCGTCGCAATCATGGTCAGCACATTCATGGTTAGCTTATTACTTAAACTCGTGAGATAGATATTCATCTATTCCTTCCAGCCTTCAAACACAAATGACACACAACCATCATTTTCCTGCTCTTTTCTCCGGCACGACTTCGCTGTAACGTCCTCAGTTAAAAATTGACCATATCTCCAATATGCGAAACTTCGACCAGCCATTGATGTCCCGCCGACGATTCCTGCAATTAAGCGGGACCTTGGTTGTGGCTCCTTTTTTCTTGGCCAACCAACCGGCCAGGGCCGGCATGTGGAGCCAACTGTTCGGTTCCACCAAACGAACCACGAGTCCTATCACCTCAAACGATGAATTTTATATCACCTCTTACCGTACTCCTCCCTTTGTGCCTGCTGATCGATGGGCACTGACCATTCGAGGAACGGTCATATCCCCGTTTACCCTTACCTACCGGGACCTGCTCGCCCAACCGGCGATCACAGAAATCGTCACATTGGAATGTGTCGGTAATGGGGTCGCGGGAGAAGCGATCGGCACGGCTGAATGGCAGGGAGTCCGGCTCAAGGCACTCTTAGACAAGGCCAGGGTCACATCACACACCCAGGACGTGGTCTTTCATGCCGCCGATGGATACTCCGACAGTCTCACCATCGAACGGGCCATGATGGATGACATCATGGTTGCCTATCGCATGAACGGGGTGTCCCTGCCTTTGGGACATGGATTTCCAGCCAGAATGATCGTACCTGGGCATTACGGCATGAAGCATGTCCAGTGGCTCACGGGAATCGAGGTGGTATCCTCGGATTACAAAGGCTATTACCAACGCAAAGACTGGACGGATGAGGCCATCGTCAAAACCAAGTCCTGGATTACGGATCCACAAACCGGAGATACCCTGCCCGCCCAAAAACCATTCATCATGCAGGGCTTTGCTTTTGCGGGATCCCGGGGGATTCGTCGGGTGGACATCAGCACCGACGGAGGAGAATCCTGGTCGGCCGCGACCCTGGCCCCGTCACTTTCTCCCTACTCATGGGTCATGTGGAAGTATCCATGGGAACCCCAAAAACCGGGTGATTTCCATATTTTCGCTCGAGCGACTGATGGAACAGGGGAACAACAAGCGGCGCAAGAACATCCGCCATTTCCCGACGGAGCCTCGGGCTTGCAAGAAGTCATCGTTTCAATTATCTAAGAACAGGACCCTGCCAACGTTATGGAATGGATCACCCGATTTTCAAGCCCGGGGCAAGCGCCCTTCATTCTTATCATTTCCTTCGTCCTTTCCATGGGGTGCTCGACTATTCCCCATACGTTTACTCCTTCTCATCCCATTCCTCCGGAAGCTTTTAGCCATGAATACTTTCATCAAGCACTCATGGCTCATGTGAAAAACGGCGTAGTGGACTATCCCCAATTCGCGCACGATTCACACTTCACTGGTTACCTTCACCTTCTTCAACATATCGCCCCCCAACAACTTCCGACTCCCAACCATCGTCTGGCCTTTTGGATTAATGCCTATAATGCTTTTGCTATCAAAGGCATCATTGATGGGTATACTCCAACCTCACTGACGGGACGGTACACGTTTTTTCTCGGCCGGACATACCAGGTGGGCGGGGAATTATTGAATTTGTATGACCTGGAACAGCACCTCTTGATTCCAGACTTCAAGGAACCCCGTATACATTTTGCTATAGTCTGCGCCTCACAATCCTGTCCGAAACTTCAATCGGCAGCCTACGCTCCCGAGTCCCTTGACCAACAACTCACGGCAAGTGCCCGACAGTTTATTAACGATCCCACACGCAACCGGTTCGACCGACAACGCCGCATCGCCTATCTATCCAAAATCTTCGATTGGTTTTCGGAGGATTTCATCAATCATTCAGGGTCACTGCTGGGCTATGTTGCACAATTCGTAACAGATCCGTATCTCGCGAACGATATCCGCCAGAACTCGTATACCATTGAATTTTTTGACTATGACTGGAGCCTCAATGGAATCCCTCCTCTCTCCCCTTCTTAAAAATCTGGGTCCATTCCCATCCCGTTCCATCCTTGGCCTTCTATTTCCATGAAATTTTGTTTGCGGGCTTGTAACATCCAATACTCCTCGGAGACTGCCTAAGTGAAGACGCGTTTCCTGATGGTAGGAGATCGCGCTAAGCAGGGCCCTCATGCCCGCCTAAGTGTCGCAGAGCGCAAGAGTTTGGAGAAAATGTCGGTATGCTGGTGAAATCCGGCGAGCATGTGCACCTGGCGCAATTACTCCAATTTATGGTCCTGGGCGAACAATTGGCCCACGATTGTGCGAAAACTCAGGCCACCTTGGTGAGGGAACCAGGTCTGCAGCGGTTTCTTGCCGGTCAGGCCAAGCAGGAGGGGCGACATGCGGTGATCTTTCAGTGGGCGATCCGCTGTCTGGCCCCACGGGATCGGCAGTCTCCTGTCATTTCTCACCAGATGAATCAGTACCGCCGGCTCATCATGTCCGCCCTGACACGTGGGGACCTTGCGGAATCTCTTCTGGCGGAACAAATTATTCTAGAGGGGTTAGGCCAAGCCATTTTACAAAGGCTGGAAACGGGTCTTCTCAAACGAGGCGCCCCATTTCGAAAATTACGCCACATACTCCTCCAACAGGAAGAGGCCCATCACGGTTTTGGACTTCGGACATTGCAAAGAATGTTGGACGAGGGTCATACATCCACTGACCACCTGAGGGAATTAGCCCCTGCATATTTGGAATTGGGAAAAACCCTTCTGTTTTCGGCACAGGACTCCTTTTATTGCATTCAAGAAGATCCTCACGAATATTGGAAGGACTTTCAACGCGACCTTCCGGAATGGTTACGAGAGCATCCTCAGGGTGGCCCCTTCCTACCGAATGGTCTTTACGTGGCCCGGTAAACGGCGCGCACAGAAAAGTTTTATGATTTGGGTCATTATTCCCACCTACAACGAGGAGAAGGCCCTCCCGCACACCATCAAGTCCGTGTTGTCGCAATCAACACCCTACCGGGTCATCGTCGTGGATGGAGGAAGTACCGACCGTACTCTTGAAATCCTCCGCCAGAATCCACAAATTTCCTGGTGTATGGCCCCCAAAGGGCGCGCATCACAAATGAATGCAGGCGCCCGAATGGTGATTCAGCAGCAGCCTTCCGCCGCTGATTGGCTCCTGTTTCTCCATGCAGACACTCAACTCCCTCGCGGCGCCTTCCAGCAATTACACCATCTTGCTTCCGACCTTTCCTCTCAGGCGGGAGGATTCCGCCATCGCTTCTCTGGAAATGATTGGCGGTTACGGATGATTTCCTGGTTGGATAATCTCCGATGCACACATTCACATATCGTCTATGGGGATCAGGCCTTATTCGTGAGACAAGGCCTGTTCACCCAATTAGGAGGATTCCCTCTGCAGGCCGTTCTTGAAGATGTCGTGTTTGGACAGACTCTTCTGACGAAAACGACTCCCAGACTTTTGCCTTTGACGGTCATCACCGATTCCCGGAAATTTGTCAAAATGGGAATATGGCGGAGCTTTATTCGCGTCCTCATGATTATCCTGCATGTGGAATTTGGGCTCCCCACATTTTCTCCTGCTTTTTTCCGGGACGTCCGGTAAACCCCATCGGCTTGTCTCATTTTGTGGGACTTTCACAAGGTTGTAATGGATACGAGGAATTTTCTTCGTGCAGAAACTAACGCTCAGGAATTGTACACAATGAACACGTACTCCACCGGGTAGCATGCGTCGATGGCAGAAGCCCCATCGGGTTCCTGAAGAAATTCTCCCCAAAAACCTCAAGAGTTCCGGGGGCCCGCACCGATATATTTTTCATAAGAGATTCCATCATGAGCCATCGCCACGAACCCATTCCTCATACGGAAGATTTACCGAACTTTCTTCGGGAATTCGACGACAGTGATTTACAACGCTATACCTGTTTTTCCGGCGAATTCCGCGATCAACGGATGGAAGCCGGCGCCATGGCCGAAGCAGGATTTTGGAATGCCGTCGTAAACCTATGTATCGATGAACGATTGCGGCGGGACCAGGATATTAAGCGATTAGAATATATGTATCGAACCGGCGTGGATCCGGAGCACAACTCCTGAACGATTCACACCCATCACGTTCCCTCCTCCGTATTCTCTGTCTTCCAGGCCTCTAATCGCTTCCGGGCTTTTTCGGCAAATTCACTCTCAGGATGTTGCTGAATAATCTGTTCGTATAATTCTTGAGCATGGGCGCGATTATGTTGTTGCTCCTCAAACTGAGCCGTTTCAAATAATTGTCGAGGATCTTCCCCGCAACCCCAAACCATGGCGCACAATACCCCAATCCCGATCCACCGATAGCAGGCGCACATACTGAATGACATATGTTTCATCGAGAAATTTCCTCCCAAGAATTCATCTCACCCTAAGGAACACGCCAAGAACCGCCGATACACGTTCTCATGCTCGCTGTGACCAACATTCATTATGTACATCTCCAACTTCAGGAAGGCCAGTTGACTTATGCATGCTGAAGACGAACTGCTTGAATCACTCAGAAGTTTTAACGATTGCGAAATTCGAGTGTATACCCGTTTTGCGACCGAATGGCGAGACCAACGGTTAAGCGACGGGTCACAGGCTGAAGTCTCCTTTTGGAATTCCGTCATCTCCATGCTGGTGGAGGAGCGTCACCGCCGCAAAGAAGAAGTACAGCGACTTGAGGCCATGTTTCAAACCGGCCACGATCCCGGGTAAAAAACCCGGGTTCGCGTCCTTTACACCTGCCCGTGGAATGTCCATTCGCCTGGGATCCCTGCTCAACTTCCAACACTAGGCCCCGGTTCATATGTTCCTCCACATGGATCTCTCTCACAGCCCCGCACCCTAGCTCTCCCCAAGAACGGTTTCGTACAACACCTTCGTGCGTTTGGCAATTTTGTCCCAGCCAAAAAATTCTTCCGCCCGTCGTCTCCCGGCTTGCCCCATGGGCGCCCGTAATTCAGGATCCCGCATGAGTTGATTCAACCGATCGGCCAAGTCCTGTGCAAACCGCTCAGGATCTTTCGGACTAAAGGGAGCTTCTTCCAATTGGGCAACCGGCACCAAAAATCCCGTCTCATCCTCCACAACAACCTCAGGAATGCCGCCGACGGCAGAAGCCACCACAGGCACCTCACAGGCCATGGCCTCTAAATTGATGATCCCGAATGGTTCATAAATAGACGGACAACAAAAAACCCCGGCATGAGAATACAATTCAATGAGACTCGGTTTGTCCAGGATATCCGGTATCCAATAAATATGCTTTCGATGGGCGGAAATCTGGTCGAGCGCCTCTTTCATTTCCGCTGCCATGGCCGGTGTATCAGGAGAGCTGGCACACAACACTACGGGAAACTCCTCATCTAAATAAGAGAGAGCCTGAATCAAATAGGTAATACCCTTCTGCCGGGTCATTCTCCCTACAAACAACACATAAGGTTGTCCGGCAGGAATCCCATATCGGGTTAACACCTCCTGGCTTTGGACTTTCCGAAATTCTTGAAGGTCAATCCCGTTATGAATGACATGAATCCGTTCTTCAGGAACCTGAAACAACTTGAGAATGTCTTTCTTGGTTCCTTCGGAAACGGCGATAATGGCATCAGCCATCTCCAGGGCAGTTTTCTCAACCCATAGAGAAAAATCATACCCGCCGGCTAATTGCTCTCGTTTCCATGGCCGAAGGGGCTCCAATGAATGCGTGGTGATGACCAGCGGAATCCCGTAATTGAGCTTGGCCATAATACCGCCCAAATGGGTATACCAGGTATGGCAATGAATCAGATCTGCGCCCAACCCCTCGGCATTCATTTGCCAGCAGCGCTGCACCGCGCCAAGGACCGAATGCAAGGGCTTGGGAGCTGTAAACGGAGTGTCTCCTAAGGGAATCCCATGCACCTTCAGATTGCCTTGATCCAGGCGTTGATCACCAAAACAGCGGACTTCGATGGGAAGAAGATGTGATAATTCCCGACTCAAATACTCCACATGCGCCCCGGCGCCTCCATAGGTGTAGGGGGGAAATTCATTGGTGAACATCAAGACTTTCATGGGCAACGACACTCCATTATGATCGTGAGGACTTTCAGCAGTCTGCTACATTAAAAGAAAATTCATACGAAGTCACCTTCCTTCCTAAAAAAAACATACGAAGAAAAATGGAAGGACCTGAGCAGACAACCCGCTCCCGTGAGGACTGAAGGCTGTCACCCTCACATGTCTCTTTCATGATCGCGGTTGGGTCTTTTAAGTACGGAAGACCAAAAACTCGAGACTCACTTGAAGTTTCAATGAAAGAAAACGCACAATTGAAATTCAAATGAACAGGAGGTTGCCAAGCAGACCGGATAGTAACTTGGACCAACCATCAGCTCTTTAAGGTTATAGACGAAAAAGGGGAATGAGAAACATGGGCGATTTCCAGTACCAGGAAATATTTGAACATCAGGCAGATACGACCAGCTATCGAAAACTCACGTCGGACTATGTCTCGACCACGACCTGTGACGGCCAGGAACTCCTCAAGGTCCAACCCGAGGCCCTCACACTTCTGGCGAGAGAAGCCATGGATGACATTGCCCACTTGTTGCGACCAAGCCACCTCGCGCAGTTGGCCAAAATCCTGAAAGACCCCGAGGCATCCGACAATGACCGGTTTGTCGCGTTAGAACTACTCAAAAACGCCAACATCGCCTCGGCCCGCGTGCTGCCAGGCTGCCAGGATACCGGAACGGCCATCGCCATGGGATATAAAGGGCAACAGGTGCTTACCACCGGCGATGATGCAGAAGCCCTCTCCCGCGGCATCTTCGAAGCCTACGATATGCGCAACCTGCGGTACTCACAGATGGCGCCACTCGACATGTACACCGAAAAAAATACCGGCACGAATCTTCCAGCACAGATCGACCTCTATGCCAAACCGGGATCGGAATATCATTTTTTATTCATTGCCAAAGGCGGCGGTTCCGCAAACAAAACCTTTCTCTATCAAGAGACCAAAGCTCTCCTAAATCCCAAATCCCTGCTCGCGTTTGTGGCGGAAAAAATTCGTACTCTGGGCACCTCGGCCTGCCCGCCCTATCATCTGGCCTTTGTCGTGGGCGGCCTATCCGCAGAATTCACATTAAAGACCGTGAAACTGGCCAGTTGTCATTACCTGGATGATCTGCCTACCTCAGGCAACACACAGGGGCGTGCCTTTCGCGACCTCGACCTGGAAAAGCAGATTCTTCAACTCTGCGCCGAAACCGGCATCGGCGCCCAATTCGGCGGAAAATACTTCGCCCATGACGTACGAGTCATCCGCTTGCCACGACACGGGGCCTCCTGCCCGGTCGGATTGGGTGTCTCCTGTTCCGCCGATCGACAAGTCCTCGGAAAAATCACCAAGGAGGGGGTTTTTCTGGAACAACTTGAAACCAACCCTGCGAAATACCTCCCCGAGGTGACAGACGAAGATCTGGATGGCCATGTGGTGAAAATTAACCTCAACCGACCCATGGCAGACATTCTGGCAGAGCTTCGCAAGCATCCGGTGGCCACACGTCTTTCCCTCACCGGTCCCATCGTCGTGGCACGGGATATCGCGCATGCCCGCCTCAAGGAACAATTAGATGCTGGAAAAGGATTGCCCCAATATCTGAAAGATCATGTCGTCTATTACGCCGGACCGGCCAAAAAACCCCAAGGCCATGCGTCGGGATCGTTCGGCCCCACCACGGCCGGACGCATGGATTCATATGTGGATCAGTTTCAAGAAGCCGGCGGCAGCATGGTGATGCTGGCCAAAGGCAATCGCTCCAAACAAGTGCGTGAGGCCTGCGGAAAACATGGCGGGTTTTATCTGGGATCCATCGGCGGCCCCGCCGCACGACTGGCCGAACATAGCATTAAAAAAGTGGAGGTTCTGGAATTCGAAGATCTCGGGATGGAAGCGGTGTGGAAAATTGAAGTGGAAGACTTCCCTGCCTTTATCGTCATCAATCATGAAGGCAAGGACTTTTATGCCGATTTGGTTTCTCAACGTCCTCCGGCTTTGGTTCAGCCAGACGACAAGGTGAAAAAAATAGAGGACAACCTATCAACAGGAGGATGATGCGCGTTTGGACTTCATCAGAACCGTAAGTTTTAGAGATCGAAAAGGCAGTCGTCTTCCTATAGAATGTTTTAAGGGATGCCCGGTATGTTGGAAGAAATGTTCTTGCAAAGATATGGCTAATATTGAAAAAGGAGCACACACATGAAAACCATGCCAATCATCATAGGGATGTGCCTCGCACTGGGATTATCGGGTTGTGGAGGCAGCAAGGCGGAAATTCCCGATGAGCGTCTGACGGTCGGGAAAGTCCAGGGGGAAATCAAAACGGGAATGAGTGCCGCACAGGTGGCCGAAATTTTGGGATCTCCCAATATTGTCACGACAGATGACAAACGGCGGGAAGTGTGGATTTACGATAAGGTCTCCACGGATCGGGTGAACACGAGTTCATCCTCCTACGGGACCCTCATTATTCTGGGTGCAAACTCTAAAGACAGTTCCAGCTCATCCCGCCAACGAACCCTCACCATTATCATCAAGTATGACGAAGAAAAAAAGGTGCGGGACTTTGCATACAACTCGACGCAATTCTAAACGCCCCGCCATGCCAAAACCGTTGAGATGGGCGGCAGGTGGGACACTTCTTGCTCTTTTGGCCCTCAGCAACGGTTGTACCACGCCGACCCAACCCGCAGAGCTCCTGCAATTGTCGCCTGAAAGTCCGAAAAACCGGGCGATGCAAATTCGTGTCTTTGAAACGTCCAATGAACAAGAACTCCTATCCGCGTCGGCTGCCGTCCTGCAGGATCTGGGTCTTCAAATCGAGGAAAGCGTCCGGCAAATGGGATTTCTGCGCGCCACCAAGGAACGAAGCGCCCGGGAATATGGGCAAGACCTCAACCGGTTTTTTATGGGGCTCCTGTCCTTAGGGAACTTCAGGATGCCGGTAGATCTCCATCAAAAAATCGCGGCCGTCCTGATCGCCCGTCCCATCAACCAGGAGGGCACAAAACATGAGGTGCGAATCATGTTCTACCGGGTGGTGTGGCAGGGAGACGGACAAGCCGATCGGCAGTATATTCCTCCGGGAGAGCAAAAAATGGAGATGATCCGGGATCCCCTGATCTACCAGGAGTTTTTCTTCAAACTTTCCAAAGCCGTCTTTTTGGAAGCGTTCACCATTTAAACGAGGACATATGACACACACGCAAGCTGTCTGGATGGCACTCCTTTTAAGCGGAAGCTTGTGGCTTCAGGCATGTGCACCGCCACAACCCGGACCGGATTTATTAGCTCCAACCGCGGCGCAAATGAAACTGCGCAGCTATCAATCACGTTCATTTGAGGTCACGGATCCTTCCCAAGCCATGCGAGGGGTGGTTGCCGCACTACAGGATCTTGGGTTCATCATCGAGCGCGCCAATGAACCCATGGGACTCGTCACTGCGGCCCGATTTGCGGAACCCAATTATACTGATGTCCTGGGGATAACGGTCACCGTGCGACCCCAGACCGAAGGACACATGATGATCCGGGCAAATGCCATCTATAACAACAAACCAATTGAGGATCCCAAAGTCTACCAGAACTTTTTCGCGACCTTGGAGCGTTCGCTGTTTATTTCCAAAGAATAAGCCGGAGCAGATATCCCCATGCACTGCTATCTGAAACATCTTACACATGCCCTACCGATCGGTTGCCTCATCAGTGTGGGACTGCTTCTTGGGGGCTGCATTTCCCCCTATGAATCGCGACATGAAAATCAGTGGGATGCGAGGGAACAAATCTGGATGTCTGAAGCCAGTCAGGTCAAATTACGAGCGGCCCAAAGCCGGATATTCGATATGACCGATCGTCGAACCATACTCAGAGCCATCCTGTCCACGATGCAGGATCTGAATTTTCAGTTGGAGGTTCTTGATGAAGAACTCGGTATTGTGTCCGGCAAATATTTTGCGCCCCTTGAACGACCCGAATATGGCTATGACCCTCTCTACCACCTTTACGACGACCAAAGTCTTCTCGTGTTCAGTAAAGCCTATCTCTCATGGGCACCGTTCTGGCACCGCAATGATGTGGTTCGGCTCACCGTCACCGTACGACCGCGAAACGAAAAACAATTGGTCGTGCGGGCAAGCGCCCAATTTTATTTGCGGGCGGTCGAGGATCCCGAACCCTATCAGAAATTTTTCCGGTCACTGGAACAAGCCCTGTTTTTAGAGACCGCGTTGGCACAGGAGCACCCGCAGATCCAACCCAATACCCCCTAACCAATCGTCTAAACAACGAACACGACCCGGGGTTCCCCCTTGAACCAGGCACGAGCCTTCTAATCCCATATTAATTGCCCAATAGTGTGAAGCACATCTATTCAGAGCTATTTTAGATGGCGGTTTCCGGATCATGGACACAGAATTGATGACGCAGGTGCGTTAAAGACCTCAAGCACGTCACCTAGTGCTGAAACAGTGAATGCGGGAAGTACACAGTACCATTTCAAAGGCTTCTAGCTGGTCAAGCTTAGCCGGTTGGTTCATATCCTGCCTCCTTGAGACATCGGTCCACAAAATTTTGATAGGCGGGGTTTGGTTCGGAACTAGCTGCTCCCAAAAGCCCTCGTACCAGCCCCTGTGCCGCTCCAGCGGCAGCGCCAAAAGCTGCTCCAATTCCTGCATCACCCGTTAGGAGCCCTATCACTGCACCACCGGCAGCCCCGATGGCTGCCCCAATGGCCGTTTGCCCGGCAACGTGTTCTCCGGCATTGGATTGAGAAACGTGGTCATCGGCGAGTTTTTCGCATGCCACAATGTCCTTCTCCGCCTGTTCTTCACCAACTTCCTGGAAATGAACATTGGGAGAGACCTTCGTCCTGCTACTGGAACACCCTCCCAGGACCGTTAAAAAAATAAACAGGAATACCAACGCCACCATGAAGTGATTCTGCCGGTTTTTCATAATTTTCTCTCCGATCAAGTCTGGTGATGATCCACTGAATGATGACAAAAAATGATTCAGATTCCTAACTTTTTCCCATAAGGATTAAATGGACGTAATTTAAGTAACTCAAGGTCTATGCCAAAGGGCATCAGTGGAAAAATTCCCTTGTTTTCCATGGCTGAAACCTATTGTTTTCATACAAGACCAGGGAAATTTCCTTTTTCCGGCAATCCCAGTGTCACAGAATGGAACACAAAATGTGCCTAAGCTGTTCCAAAAGAATTCTAGCCACGTGAGCAGAAGGAACTGAAAAACGGAGAACTTTTGAAAGGAAAAGGTGAAGATGGGTTCGTCACCCATCACAAAGGCAAGACCTTTTACCCCGGACTGACCACCCGGAAATTTCCCTGCCTCATCCGGATCGGCGAATTAAGGGAAATGAAAGGCATTTCGAGAAATTCGGGCACCGCCCGTCATCCGCGCAATTCACAAAATACAGCCGGTGCCCCCTTAGCGATTTCTGTTCCCTGGGAGAATAGCTTTTTCCAAAAGCACTTTGGTGAGATTATTGATGTCATGATCTTCACTGGCTCTGGAGCCGGCCACATTCAAGACGGCCGGGTGAAGATCTTGCAACCACCTGCAAACCTGTGGCACGACCTGGTCTATCGATTCTCGAATAAGATCCACATGAAAAACAGGTTTGCCCAAACGCATGGCGACCTTAAATGTAAATCCGGAACCTCCGGTCGGTGCCCCACGGGTAATCAGTATCGTGGCGTCGGAGTCCCGCACATTATACTCAGTCCGTATGTTCGGATCTTCGGATTCTGTCTCGACAAGGTTCGGATACCGTGCGGAAATGACGCCGTCCTCCGCCATGCGCCCTTTCGGAACCCATCCGCCGCACTCGATTCCAAATTGCTGCGCGAAATCAAGGGCTGCCCGGTCAACACCCGTTTGTCCGCCCGAGATAATTCGATGAACCATATCAATGGAATGTTCTGCGTTTGCGGTTGAGCAGATATACAAAACCGGTCAATTCAAAGAGAACGTCTGCTCCAGGGGGATCCGATCTCGATGCAGTCGGCCGGTTCCCCGTTCGAGGGCAGCTAGGCAACAGCATTGTGGTAAAGTCAGGGACGGTTCTATCGTTTTCCTCTAGTCCACATCATTCATGGCGGTGCACTAATGGAAAAAAGAGAACCATTCATCACGCTGAAGCCTTCTCTCCTTCATACGTCCGAACCATCAGAACAACCAGACTCACCCGGCAACAAGATCAGTGGCGGCGGGGGCCGCTGTGGCTTCAAGTGGAAAGTTCCGTTCGCGCCAGGCGTCGAGGCCGCCAGCCAGGGGGCGTACTTTCCTGATGCCCCGCCTCCGCAACATTAACGCCATCATGGCAGCCGTTGCCTCGTTCGGGCAGGCACAAAATAAAATAACGTCACTCTGTCGCGGGATATCGCCATGCCGCTGTTCTAATTCATCCGGGGTCATGCGGAGAGCTCCTGGAATGGTGTAGGGGTCCGCCTCGTGATCCAACGGACCGCGCAGGTCCAACACAAAGACCTCCTGGCCGTTGTCCATCATCCCTTTCAGCTCATCCACGGTCATGCGGGCCATTCGCAACTCGCGCAACACCCATTGCCGGTGGGCAAACTTGAAGGCGATATAGGCCACGAGGCCGATACCCAGTGCAACCAGGAAATACATGCCCGCGCGGGAATGCTGCGCGGCAATGGCTTCGATCTCGCTGCTGAAGACATACCCCGGCAACACGAATGTCAAAGCCCAGAGCCCTGCACCCAGTCCGTCATAGCCCAGGAAACGAGTGAATCTGATTCCAAAAAGACCGGCCATCGCCGGCGCCAGGGTGCTCAAGCCCGGCAGGAACTTGGCGAGAACCAGCGCGCGAATCCCGTGACGGGTAAAAAAATTCTCGGTCCGCCGCACGCAAAAATCAGGTTCCAACGAAATACGGCAGAGAAGACTGAGGGCCTGCCGGCCTCGACGCCGGCCCACCTCGTACCACACCACATCGCCGGCCAGACAGGCGACGAGAGAAAGAAGAATGGCGACGCCGAGATCCATCTGCCCGGCACCCGCCAGGGCACCGGCCGCCAATAAGACCGGAACTGCCGGAATCGGAAGGCCGACCTGCTCGGCGAAGACGATGGCAAACAGCACGATTCCGCCATACTGGGAGACGAATAGGCTGATTTCGTTCACATGGACTCCGACACGACAGAAAGCATGTTTAGGTCACCTCAGGGGGGCAATATGCGGTTTAAGGGAGTGTTGAATAATACTAATTTCCACGGGCATATTGCCCCCCAGGCACGTTGCATATTAGAGGCCTTGGGGCGGTTCAAAAAAGTTCGTCCAGCAAGCCCGCAAATTGCCTGCCGTGTCCCGAAGGGCACAACTTTTGTTTTGCGCGCAGAGCGTACTTCCAGTGCGTGAGCACGGGAAAATGGCGAGAACGCCGCTGGCGGCTTTTTTCAACAGCCCCTTTAATACACCACAGAAGGGAGAAAAGCCCCGTCTGGTTCGTTATACAGCCCCATACTCATCAGGGTCATCGGCTGGACCACGCGCAGCCCTTTCTCCAAACACCAACGAAGCAACTCACTATTGCGCGTGGGGAGCAGGAAGCCCGGTCCGGGAAAAGCAGGAGCCGCCCCGATGAGCGCCTTCAGATCTTCATTGTCCTCGGCGACCGCATGGCCGAAAAAACCAACCACGGTGGCATAACCGGTAATGCGGCCCTCGCATTCGACCACGGTGGCGGTCTGTTGTTTGATGGCGTCCAGCAGCTCGGATTTCCGATCATGGCCATGGACCTGAATACACAGCCGATTGCAATTCGCCACATCCCCTTCGACCGCCGGACGGACGGCATGGCCGGCGATCCCGATTCCAAGAACCGGTCCTTGAATTGTCGAAAGCGGTTCACGGGCGTTGAAGCCCAGCTTGGTATAGAGAGACAGTGAGCGATTATGATACGCCGCTTGCACCAGCCGGACGCCGGCAAAACGAATCTCCCCCGCCCGTTCCAACACATGCTCCATCAAACGTCTACCCACAGCTCCATTTTGGACCGCCAGGTCCACGGTGATCGGACCGACCCCGGCAATGACAGTATTCTCCCAGAGGAAATTGCTCCCAATGACGCGACCGTCCATTTCGGCCACAACGGAATGGATATCAGGACGCGAGAACAGGTGAGAAAATAATTGAACGGCTACCTCCGGGGCGGGAAAATCAGGAGGAAAATTATGCTGTCTGGCAATAGCCGTAAACGCGTCGAAGCAGATCGAGCCACATGTTTCAGCATCTGCAGGACCACCATTTCGTAATCTAAGGTTCATAGCTCTCATTACCCCCCGAATGGTCAGTCGTCATGCGCTCGAGGACGACCGGCCCTGTTGTTGTTTCCATTCATCAGTCAGCAGACCGGAAAATCCCCAGTCTTCCTCATTGATCTCTTGAATCACCACATGGATGTGGTCGGGATTTTTTCGCAACACGCGAACCAGGGAATCCGTGACGTCTTTCACCAATTCCGCCTTCTGCTCTCTGGACACACCCTTCGTCACTTGAATATTCACATATGGCATAAGACGTCCTTAGTGTAAGTCAGATATTTGAATGACATGTTACACACCTTGGCAGACAACAAAAGTCTTCATCGCCCATGGACCAAGTGGCTGACTTCAACCACACCCGGAAGCAGTCTCCTGTTCGGCGACATGCCGTCGTACTTTATAGTGGCTCTGCACCAAACCATTCGCAAATGGGCGTGTCTCAAGATGCTGCAAGTGGATCTCGTGAGAAAGCCGCCCGAACAGGGGAATGCCCGCCCCGAGAAGAATCGGAACTGTCGTAATGATCAGCCGGTGAATCAGATTTTCGCGAAGGAATCCATGAACGGTCTTGCCCCCGTCAATATAGAGGTGCCTCCATCCACGTCCGGCCAGCCGTTGCACCACCTCATGCGGTGGTGCATGCATGGACTCAACCGTGCTTGCGATATCCTTGCCAATAGCTACCGTTCCACTGCTGAGAACCACCACGGGCTTTCCCCCATACGGCCAGGCACCGAAGGATAATACCATCTCATATGAGTGTCGCCCCATAACAATGGCATCAACGGAATCAATAAATTCGTGATATCCGTAATCCTCCGTCCCTGCCTCTCCCACTCCCGGAAGCCAGTCGATCCCGCCATCCTCGCGGGCAATAAATCCATCGACGCTTGTGGCAATATAGACCGTGCCGATCATCTCTCCCGCTCTATCGGTCCTGATGTTCATATGACAATCAGTTTCTCTTCTTTACTTTTTTTACCGGCTTTTTTGCGCGCACGGCCGCCTCATACGATCGCAGTGCCCACCCTTTCGCCTCCGCAGGATCCTCAAAAATCTCCTCCGGAGCCATAAAGTACGACATCTTAAATGTCTTGCCGTGTTTTTCATATTGAAACTGGTCTAATTCCCGTTCTTCAAAAAATGGGGCCAAAGCATTGTCGGCTTTCAGATACAACACTTCATCCGCAACCAGCCCGAACATCAATCCTTTGTGGAACAAGCCATAGCCGCCGAACATCCGACGCGGATGAATCGGGCCGAACTGCTCGAACACCTCTTCAAGAAATGTAATGTATTCGCTCATATGAATGGGTGGAAAAGCCTGTACCCCAACTACGTGGCAGGGAGATGATACTACGACAGAACCCTGGTGGTCAGCTTCCTCTATCGTGACCTTGAAAAAAACCCATCAGGGTCGTAGGTACGTCGGAGGGCCTGAAGCCGTTGCCAGATCGCAGGGGCAAATGACCCTTCCGCACGCCTCGGATTCTCGACAATGTCCGACTCCCCCACGTAATGTCCCACGGCAAACCGGTCCAGCGAAGCGAGAGTCGCTCGATGCCAGTCGGCATTCACATCGTCATCCGCCGGCCGCTCCCAGATGGCATAGTTCAGTAATAAAGTGGAGGCGGTCATCGAGAAGGCCGCGTCGGGTCGCAAAGCCGCACTGCCGTTCACTCCGGTGGAAAATGCGCATAGCGCGAGAGACTCCGGTGACGGCGCCTGCAGAAAGGCATCGCGCAGAGCCGCCAGTTGTTGCTCCGGTGGGGAGTTTGACCAAACCGTATCGGCCAGGCAGCGATGCAGCTCCGGCCAGAACCTGCCGCCCATGTCGAGCAAGGCGTCCATTGAGGCGGGCTGGTTCACGTCCTTTCCCAGGCATTCGGATAAAACGGGGCAGCTCTTCAGAAGTCCGTGGGAGGCGGCGGCGTCATCAGGTGTGTCGAAGAACCCGGTCGCGCTCAGAATACAAATAAAGCCGTTGCTCGACCGACACCGCTCCGCGAAAGCGGGTGGCGCCTGCGCGCAGAAAATCGCCAGTTCTACTTCTCGCGGCAACTGTCCAGCAATACCCGCTGCCCATGCGCCGACTTCTGCAATGCGTTCCAACGGGTAATAATAGGTGCTGGTCGTGATGGCACGCGGCATCGGATACAGCTTAAGAAAATATTGTGTGACGACGCCAAAGAAGCCAGGCCCTGCCCCGCGGATCGCCCAGAGCAGGTCGGCATGTTGTTCCTGATCGGCAACGACGAGACTGCCATCAGCCAGCACGACATTGGCGGCCTCAACACTAAAGCAGGCCGGCCCCCATGTGTTCCAGTTCCAGCCCAGCCCGCCATTCAGCAAATAGCCGCTCATGGGAACCGTCGCGCAATGCCCGACAGGAAAGGCCAGCCCGTGTGAAGCCAATTGTTGGTTGAGTGCCTGCCCCGTGACCGCCGGCTGAATCGACGCCGTGCGAGTCTGATGATCAATCGAAACCCGGTTAAGACGTCCAAGGTCAATTAACAGGCTCCCGTTGCACAGCGGGAACCCCACCCAACTATGTCCCCCGCCACGCACGGCAATTTTCATGTTCTGCCTGCGGGCAAACCGGACAGCCTCAACAACATCTTCCTCATTCGCCACCTGCACGACCACCTGCGGATAGCGCATCGGCGTCAGCTGATTCCAAATGAGCGAGCGCCTGAGATCTTCGTACCCGGCGTCGGTTGCCACCGTCACTTTGCCCTCAATACAGTTCTGCAGCGCTTTCACATCCATCCTGACATTCTACCCTCTTCGAAGGCCGACAGGCAGCATTCATAATGTGGGGGTGGACACCTCTGGAGCTATTCAAATAACTCGCTCCTAAGGATTGTCCCGTGTAATTTTTTATGGTTCCTCCGAGTTTTCTGGATGCACCCATTACCCTCTGAACTTTTTGCTAGAGGGTGCTATCTCGTGATTCCTCCCCTTTGTAAGGGGAGGCTAGGTGGGGTAGAGTCTCTGATATATCTACAAGCATTGATGTTTTCCGCCACCACTTCCAGGAGAAGACGCTACCTCCCCTCCGCCCCTCCTTACAAAGGAGGGGAAATTAAGAACGATCAGCCACGAATTTCATCCATGCTATTGTCGAAACAACTTTTTTACAGAACTCATAGAATCCGTGACTGAGGGGCGGACCGGAGGCACTTCCTTTCCAACTGAACTGGCACAAACACTCAGATTGCTCGTCGGCTGCAGGGAATTGTCATGCGGCTGAAGTCCGGATCAGAACTCTTGCAACAACCTTCCCCCACCCGCTAAGGGCCCTTCGAACCCGTTTTCCCGTAGCGCGTACCAGAAAGTCACCGTGTTGATCCCCAGGATGGGAATCCCTAGCACCGGTTCCAATTTCTCCGTGACGTTGATCAAGCTCATATTCGTTCCACACTGGACGACCGCATCCAATGCATGTTCCTCAGTCGCTAACAATTCCCGAATAGCCTTTTCCTTGGCCGGGTCCGGAACATGCGCGATATGCAGCGCGTTCGCGCAGGAGAACCCCACGCTCGATACCACCTCGTACCCCAATTCTTCGAACATCTGTGTCGCAGACTCATTCCCTTTCTTGTCGAACGGCGTCAGGATGCCGATCCGCTTCGCTGAATATTTCTTCAAAGCCGCGTGAACGGCATCATGCCAGGTGGCCCAGGACAGGCCGGAGTATTCTTCAATCTCCTCCATCGGAGCTCGAATGGCTTCAATGCCTCCAAGGATATGCTCCAGGCTCATGCCCATGATCATATATTGTGGCTCCGCCATCGATGCCACATCCACCGCTGCTCTCAGGCCGCCCAGAAACTGTTTCTTATACGCCCGCAAATCTTCTTCAGTTTCCAATCTCGGCTTCGGCGTCATGACGGTGGCCGTATGAAGACCGACCCCACGTAGTCCGTCCGGTCCCTGGTTCTTAAAGATGATGCTCCACAGTTCGTGCTCCATGCTGGTATTGGTGGCGGGAATAATCAGCCCGAACTTTCTTTTGAAACTCCGCACATCGGGATATCCGATGGACGAGTCGATCTCGTCGAAGTTCGACGCTTTCGTACCATTGTGAATGACCCCGGGAGGCGCCAGAGCAGGCATCGGGGGAACATTCACGTCGGGGATGGTGATTGATTTCCCGGACAGTTTTCCAATGAGAGTCTGGTCGCCGCGAGGGTGTGGTTTCTGTTGATCAGTCATAGGGTCATCCTTCACTTATTTATAAAAGTCCACAATAGACAACCTCTCATGGGCTTTAGAATACAAGGTAGGATCCGTTCTCGGCAAAAACCCTTTATTGTTGTCCAATAGTTTCCGCTCTGTTCGGGGCTCACTGGAGATGCCGGGTGTCGGCCCGGCAGCCGAGGTATTGCCTGATGCGTCTCGAGGAGCGCAACCTTTGTTGTGAAGGCAAAAGGACCCAAAACCATGGAGGCCCCGTCCGGCCTCATTGGATTGATCGGTCGCGAAGCAGGGAGACGGGCTAACTCGCGAGGCTCAAACAAGCCCGTCAAGAACAAGAGCGCCCGATCATGGGGCCGGACGGCAGGCGTCGGACAATGGGGAAAAAAGCGTACCGTCTCGCCTCCTTGCCAACTAAAATGAATTTTAAGGGTTTTTGCCAGTACCCAATCCCTTCATCCTGTCCTAAAAATTGAAAGAGTTAATCAATTATTCTGACGGGGAATGTGGAACGGATAAGATGCATCCGGGCAAAGAAATTGTGTCCGGTGAGATGGGAGAAAAAGCTGACGAGGTAAAAACCCCGTCCAACACTCTCATCATCACGGGCAGCAGCGGTTTGATCGGCAGTTCCTTCATTGATCGCGTGGGGGAGAGCTACTGGGAAATGGCCTTTGATCGGGAAGGCCCGCCTCATCCTCCGCCTAGCACCGAGCACATCATCGACTGCGACCTCAGTTCGGATACCAGCGTGAGCGCCGCGCTTGACAAAGTGCGTCGGCTTGGCTGCACACACATCGCCTCGGTCATTCATCTGGCCGCCTACTACAGTTTCTCCGGAAATCCCAGTCCGCTCTATGAACAGGTCACCGTACGGGGCACCGAGCGGCTGTTGCGTGGGTTGCGTGACTTCAAAATCGAACAGTTTATATTTTCCAGCACGATGCTTGTGCATGCACCATGCGAACCCGGTCAATCCATCAATGAAGATTCCCCCCTCGGACCGAAATGGGATTACCCGAAGTCAAAGGTCAAGACGGAGCAACTCATTTTGCGGGAACGAGGTGACGTGCCAGTGGTTTTCCTGCGTATCGCCGGTGTGTATGACGACCGCTGCCATTCGATCCCTATCTCACATCAAATCAAGCGAATCTATGAGAGAAAGATGGTCGCCCATGTGTTTCCCGGCGACATCACGCACGGACAATCCTTCGTGCATCTTGACGACCTCATCGAGGCCCTGGTGCTCGTCGTCGAACGTCGCAAATCACTTCCGGCCGTTACCACGCTGCTCATCGGCGAGCCGGAAACCCTCAACTACGACGAACTCCAGCGGGCCATCAGCCGTCAGCTACACAACGAGGACTGGAAGACCTATCGCATTCCCAGGTCGGTCGCAAAGATCGGGGCCTGGCTTCAGGGCTTGTTACCCGGCCCAGGCCAGTTCATCAAGCCATGGATGATCGATTTGGCAGATGACCATTACGCGCTCGATGTCGGGCGCGCCCGCAAGCTTCTGGGGTGGGAGCCGCAAAATTCCCTACGCGAGACGTTACCCAAGATGACCGCTGCGCTCAAGGCGGACCCGGCCGGCTGGTATAAGGAAAATAAGCTGAAGGCGAACAATCCGTCACCGGATCGGCTGACGTGGCCGCATGTGGCAAACATGTTTCTCGGCCTTTGGCTGATTGGCTCTGCGCCCGCCCTCGGGCAGATAAAACCCGCGCTATTCTGGAGCGATCTGGCAAGTGGAGCGGGGGTGATTCTCTTCAGCTCGTTCGCAATTCGCCATGCGTGGGCAGCTTGGGCCGGGTGTGCGGTCGGACTTTGGGTGATGAGCGCCCCGCTGCTGTTTTGGGCGCCGAACGCCGCAGTTTACAATAACGACCTGATCACCGGCGCCCTCATAATAGCCTTTTCCGTCATCATTCCCCAGCTCGGGCTTTCTCCCCCCACCCTCAACTCAAGAACAGGGACAGGCCTGAGGGGAGGGATGAATGATCCGGCCACCTTGGCTCCCCATCTCCTGCCTTCTTCAGATGAGAGAGAAAAGGATTCCTGGAGGGAATGGTCCGGCTCCGGGATTCCCCCGGGCTGGAGTTATAATCCGTCCGGGTGGGAGCAACGATTGGGAATCGTGTTTCTGGCGATGCTCGGGTTTTTTCTCTCGCGTTATTTGGCGGCGTTTCAACTCGGGCATATCCCCCATCCGTGGGATCCCATTTTTGGTAATGGCACAAGGCAAGTGCTCACCTCGGACATCTCAAAAATGTTTCCTGTGTCGGATGCGGGACTAGGTGCACTCTCGTACCTGTTGGACGCCCTCGCCGGATTGATTGGTGGACGTCGGCGCTGGCGTACGATGCCGTGGATGGTGTTGCTGTTCGGACTGTTTATTATTCCGCCGGGCGTGACCAGCATTGTGCTCGTGATTCTCCAGCCGGTCAGCATCGGCGCCTGGTGTACACTTTGTCTGGTGGCGGCGGTCGTGATGCTCCTGATGGTACCGCCGGCGTTAGATGAAGTGATTGCCACCAGTCAATTTCTTCTCCGCACGCGAAACGAAGGTGGAAGCGTGTGGCGGGCCTTGTGGCTCGGGGAAGGCCACGCGGAGGAAGAACCAGCGTCCACACAAGTACGCTCATCTCTCAAGGAAGTCATTCACGGCATTGAAGTGTTCTCCGCACCATGGAACCTCTTGCTGAGCGCGCTCGCGGGCATGTGGCTCATGGCAATGCCCTCGGTTCTCGGTCTGAACGGGATGGCGGCGGACAGTACGCACATCGTTGGCGCGCTGGTCGTGACCCTGGCCGTGGTAGCATTCGCCGAACCGGCGCGCTTGGTGCGCTATTTTAACGTGCTTTGCGGCGTGTGGCTCATACTCGCGCCGTGGCTTGTAGCAGGCGGCACGTCAGCCTGGCTCTGGAGCAGTGTCGTCAGTGGACTTGCGCTTATGGCCTTGAGTTTACGCTGCGGCCCGGTTGAGGATCGATATGCCGGCTGGCAGCGATTTATCCGTTGAGGAGACGATAGAACAACGAATTGCGGAGGACCAAGGATTTTGTCTTTACTCCAATTAAGATTTGGGGAGTAAGCCGTGACAATATAGGCACCCGGCCTGCGCCCAATTATTAATAAATTCCTGATGGCCTGCTCTTCGTACATTAATAGATTGGTGTCTAATAATTTCCTCAGATTAGATTGCTCGGACGCGAAGTAAGGGGAGCCGGGCTAACTCGCTGCGCTGCAGATTCCCCGCCTTTGTAAGGCGGGGTGAGAGGAGGTAGAGTTTTTCCCTCTTCACACAAGACACCGGCAAACAATGAGCTGGAATAGCAACCATGACCGATTTTTGGCCATAGCTGTCGTCTTAGTGTAAGTGTAATGTTTTGTGTTGCCGGGTTTCGGCCCGGCAGCCGAGCCACTTTGGTTTCGGTCAAAGTGGCCAAACCCAGTGACGCCCCGTCCGGCCTCATCAGATTGCTCGGACGCGAAGAAGGGGGAGACGGGCTAACTCGCGAGGCTCGAACAAGCCCGTCAGGAACAAGAGCATCCGATCAGGGGGCCGAACGGTAGGCATCGGTCAGAAAACGGCGGAATCCTCGAAGCACCTCAGGCCCTGCAAGCAAAAAATTCGCTTTAGGCTTCACTCATTTATCCTAGATCGGAATATCCACTAATTTTTCTTGGGGCTGTTCCATAGTTTCTAACTTCTCTTCGATTATAAGCTATGCTGATTTGCGATTTACAAATTCACCGCGTGTGGGTCGATCGAGCTCAGTTGCAGAATCCTTAATGTCTTTTATTTTATTATGCAGAGACTCCATATCAATGACATGCCTAAAGTCTGCATCATTTCCATTTTCTAATGTTTTTATAACATCATTGATTTCGTCCATTCGAATCATTTTAATGCTTGGTTTAATGTCATGCTTTGCACATAACTCCAGAACCTCTTGGGTCTCTTTTATACCGCCGATAAGTGACCCTGCCAGCTGTATGCGATTGAAAACCATAGGGCCCGGTGAAAACTCCGGGAACTTGATCATATTACCAACAATAACAATTGTTGAATCCGTCTTCATAAGATCAATATACGGGGCAATATCGTGCGGCACTGGGATTGTGTTAATGAGAAGATTAAGGCTTTGCGCAGCTTCTTTCATCTCGTCTTCATCTTTTGAGATGACAACTTTATCCGCACCCATCGTTAATATTTCGTCTCTTTTATCTTCACTTCGGGTGAAAGCGACAACTTCAGCGCCAAGAGCTTTACCAAGTTTAATGGCCATATTGCCTAATCCACCAATCCCGGCCACGCCAAGGGTTTGGCCTGCTTCCAAATTCCAATGAATCATCGGAGAATAAACGGTAATTCCGGCACACATAATAGGGCCGACGTATTTGGGATCCAAATTATCAGGGATCGTAAGGCCAAATTCCTCGCGCACAACCATGCTGGTTGTATAGCCCCCGTAAGAATTTGTGCCATCCGGATCTTTGGGGCCGTTATAAGTGAGTGTGCAGCTTATAGGGCCTTGGCAATAATTTTCCGCGTCTCTTTGGCAAGGGTCGCATTCTTGACAGCTATTGACCATACAGCCAACACCAATGAGATCGCCTTTTTCAAATTTAGTGACGCCCGCACCAACGCCCGTCACCACTCCTAAAATTTCATGGCCTGGTACGCACGGATATAGTGTATTATCCCAATCGTTTTTCATCTGGTGCAAATCAGAATGACAAACACCGCAATATAAAACTTTAAATTCAACTTCGCCCTCTCGCGCATCATTTCGTTCGAATGTTACCGGGGCTAGCTCTACATCGGACGATTTCGTGCCGTAGCCATACACTTTCATAATAGTGCTCCTAATTATATGATTGGGTAAAAAGTGAAATTAATCCGACGTTGCGTCATAAAAACTTCAATGCTAAAGGTACCTCATTTAACTTTATCACCTTGGACTAAGGTGCGTATGCTCCCACCGGGCTTTCTGGATTAAACTTTTTTATCTTCTAAATCTGGAAAATATACATATTCTGCTTTACCAAATATTCTTCCATCAGTTGCAGATGCTTTAGTAGTTGTGTCGCCTACAGAAACCGAAGACGAACAAAACCGCATCAACCACCAGAGTTAGTCAACGAGCAGAGTGAACTGTTCGGCGAACGCTTTTGCAATCACACAATCCGCTTTTGGCTTCACTCACCCATCCCAAAGCGTACCATCCACTCTGATATTGCAAGACTTGACCGCAAGTGTTTACTTCAATTTCTTCCAAAAACAGAAGAGTGTTCAGATTATTGCTAAATACAGAACCCGCTTCTTATATAATTTTGAAGGTGTGAGTTAGATGCCGGGTGTCGGCCCGGCAGCCGAGTTACTTTGGATTCGGTCAAAGTGGCCAAACCCTGTGACGCCCCGTCCGGCCTCATTGGATTGATCGGACGCGAAGCAGGGAGACGGGCTAACTCGCGAGGCTCGAACAAGCCCGTCAGGAACAAGAGCGTCCGATCATGGGGCCGGACGGCAGGCGTCGGCCAGAGGGGGGACTGGCTTAGGAAGGGGTGCCATAGCCACCGAAAATGCGGTGCAGTTGAATTGTTTCGAAATCACTGAGATCCTTTTCAAAGATCAACGTACTCGCTTAGGAATGTCCTGGGGTTACGAGCTGGAGTATTGTTGAATTCGCTCGATTAACCCTTGATGCTGGATCTGTCTTTCCTCGTCCGGATCTTCAACCGATTCGATCGATTCGATGGAACGAACGTAGGCATCAGGAAACCGTAAATGCCTGGCGCCCAGGACAATCAGTTCCTTATACCAATGAAAGGGCTTCAGACTATTTTGAATGTAAGATGGCTGAGCCAGGTATGTAAGGCAGGAGCACTCTTTGCCATTGAATCT